>JAJPKQ010000045.1 GCA_021323635.1 bacterium
GGATCGGGCACGGGCTTTGCAGCGGTTCGCTCGATCGAGGAGCTGCGCGTCACCGATGTCCCCTACGCCGGCGGCAAGGGCGCAAACCTCGGCGAGCTGCGCGCAGCGGGCGTGCCCGTGCCGCCGGCCTTCGTCGTCGGCGCCCCGACCTTTGCGGCCTTCTGCGAGCAGACCGGGCTGCGCGGCCGCCTCGCCGAGCTGCTCGACGAGCTTGACGTGGAGGACACGGAGGCGCTCGAGCACGCCACAGCGAGAGCACAGGAGCTCGTCGGCACAACCGCGGTGCCAGAGTGGATAGCGGAGCGCATTCGCGCCGCATACAGCGCGCTGGCACCGGCGCAGGAGGCGGTCGCGGTGCGCTCTTCAGCGACCGCCGAGGACACCGCATCGGCCTCCTTCGCGGGCATGAACGAGACCTTTCTGAACGTGAGCGGAGCGGAGGCGGTGGTCGAGGCCGTCAGGGGCTGCTGGCGGTCTCTCTTTGGCGCCCGCACCGTCTACTACCGTGGCAAGCAGGGCCTCGGGCAGTCGACGATGGACATCGCGGTCGTGATCCAGCGCCAGATCGAGTCCACCCGTGCGGGGGTGATGTTCACCGTCAACCCGGCGTCAGGCAGCCGTGAGGAGCTTGTGATCGAGGGAGCGTTCGGGCTCGGCGAGGCGGTCGTCTCCGGCTCGGTCTCTCCCGATCGCTACGTAGTCGAGAAGGGCAGCCTGGCGATCAGCACCCGCGAAGTCCACCGCAAGGAGATCGCAATCGAAGCGCTCCCCGACGGGGGCACGCAGCGGCGTGCGCTCTCCGAGGAGGAGGGGATGCACGCGGTGCTGACAGACGAGGAGGTGCTTGCGCTCGCGCGCGTCGGCCGTGCGATCGAGGAGCATTACGGCGCCCCTCAGGACACCGAGTGGGCATTCGACCAGGCAGGGGCGCTCTGGATTCTCCAGAGCCGCCCGGTCACCACCCTCGCCGAGTCTGAGCCCGCCGGCACCGTGCTGCTGCGCGGCCTCGGCGCTGCTCCCGGGCGCGCCGCCGGTGCGGCGCGCATCCTGCGCTCGCTCCAGGAGGCCGAGCGGCTGCGCTCCGGAGATGTGCTGGTCACACACATGACCGCCCCCGACTGGGTCCCGCTGATGCGCCGCGCTGCTGCGATCGTGACCGACTCCGGCGGCATGACCTGCCATGCGGCGATCGTCTCGCGCGAGCTCTCGATCCCCTGCATCGTCGGCACCGGCGAAGCGACGCGCAAGCTCCACGACGGGGAGCAGGTGACCGTCGATGCGACGCACGGGATCGTCCTCGAGGGCGCGGAGGCACAGCGGGCGCAGGGCGATGGCCGCCTGAGCACATCGCCCGCCGGAGAGCTCCTCGCACCCGGCGCGGGGGCCGCCGCCACCCTGCTCGCGGCAGCCCATCAGCCGGTGACCGCGACCGCGCTGCTGGTCAACCTCTCCGAGCCCTCCCAGCTTGAGCGCGCCGCCGCACTGCCGGTCGACGGCGTCGGCCTCCTGCGCGCCGAGATGATGATCCTTGAGGCGCTCGGCGGCGAGCACCCCCGCGCCCTGCTTGCGGCAGGAGCCGGGGAGCGCTTCGTCGCTGCGATGGCCTCGGCGCTCCGCGACTTTGCCACCGCCTTCGCACCGCGTCCGGTCACCTATCGCAGCACGGACTTCCGCACCAACGAGTTCCGCTCGCTGCGCGGCGGCGAGCAGTTTGAGCCCCAGGAGGCAAACCCGATGATCGGCTACCGCGGGGCGCTGCGCTACATCCGCGAGCCCGAGGTCTTCGCGCTCGAGCTTGCGGCAATCGGCCGCGTCTGGAAAGAAGGGCACCACAACCTGCACCTGATGCTGCCTTTTGTCCGCACAAGCGCTGAGCTTGCCCGCTGCCGCGAGCTGATCGGCGCCGGCGGCCTGCTTGCCGAGCGTGACTTTCAGCTGTGGGTGATGGCCGAGGTGCCCTCCGTCCTCTTCAACCTCGCCGACTACGCCGCTATCGGGATCGCCGGCATCTCGATCGGCTCCAACGACCTGACCCAGCTGCTGCTCGGCGCCGATCGTGACAACGAGCGCCTCGCGGAGACCTTCGACGAGCGCGATCCCGCCGTCGTCGCCTACCTGGATGCGCTGATCGAGCGCGCACATGAGCTGGGCCTGCGCACCTCGATCTGCGGGCAGGCGCCATCGGTCCACCCCGACTACGCGGAGCTGCTGGTGCGCGCGGGAATCGACGCGATCTCCGTGAACATGGACGTGGTCGAGCGCACCCGCTCGCTGATCGCCGCGGCGGAGCGCCGCGTGCTCCTGCAGGCAGGCCGCGAGCAGATCAGGGCCTGCGGAGGGCGCGCCGCTCGCTGCGAGGGGCACGGGCGCCATCGGCGCCCGGAGGGGCCGTAGGTGTTCTCGGTCCGCATCCACGGACGCGGCGGGCAGGGCGTCGTCACAGCCGCAGAGCTGCTCTCGCTGGCGGCATTCGGGGGCGGCTCCTTTGCGCAGGCGTTCCCGTCCTTCGGATCCGAGCGCATGGGTGCGCCCGTGGCCGCCTTCTGCCGCATCGATCAGGAGCCGATACGCCTGCGCGAGCCCATCGAGGAGCCTGACGCGGTGATCGTGGCCGACGCAACGCTCGTGCACCAGGTGGCGCTCTTCGAGGGCCTGCGCGAGCATGGCCTCCTGCTGATCGCCTCGGCGCGCACCCCGCAGGAGCTGGGCATCGCAGAGCTCGGCGCGGGGGGCGGGCGAGTGCTGCAGTGCGTCCCCGCCCGGGAGCTCGCGCTCAGACACCTGGGACGCCCGATCCCAAACGTCGCCCTGCTCGGCGCCTTCGCCGCGCAGACCGGCGTGATCGACCTGCCTGCGCTGGAGCGGGCGATCGACGGCCGCTTCGCGGGCGCAGCCGCTGAAGGAAACAGGGCGGCCGCAGCGGCCGCATACTCCTGGCTGCTCGAGCACAGCGTCGGCGGCGCACCCCCACTTGCGAGCGCCGGCCGGGAGGGACGGTAGAGCGCGATGGCAGAGCAGATCGAGGCCTCTGTCGCGATCGCCACCGCAGTGGCGCGCTGCCGGCCGGAGGTGCTCTGCGCCTATCCGATCACGCCGCAGACGCACATCGTCGAGGCGCTCTCGCGGATGGTCCGGGCCGGCGATCTGGCCCCGTGCGAGATGGTCAACGTCGAGTCGGAGTACTCGGCCTGCTCGGTCGCGATCGGCGCGAGCGCCGCCGGAGCGCGAGCGTACACCGCGACGGCAAGCCAGGGCCTGCTGTACATGGCCGAGGCGCTGTTCAACGCCGCGGGCCTGGGCCTGCCGATCGTGATGACCGTCGCCAATCGTGCGCTGGGGGCCCCGATCAACATCTGGAACGACCACTCCGACGCGCTTGCGGTGCGCGACTGCGGCTTCATCCAGCTCTACGCAGCCGACAACCAGGAGGCCATCGACATGCACATCCTCGCCTTCCGCATCGCCGAGCAGCTCTCGCTGCCGGTCATGGTCTGCATGGACGGCTACGTCCTCACCCACGCGATCGAGCCGCTCGAGCTGCCCAGCCAGGAGCAGGTCGACTCCTTCCTGCCGCCGTTCGCACCCCGCCAGATCCTCGATCCGGACGAGCCGATGACGATCGGCGCAATGGTCGGGCCGGAAGCCTTCACCGAGGTCAGATACCTCGCCCATCTCCGCCAGCAGGAAGCGCTTGACGCGATACCGGCGCTCGCGCAGGAGCTGAGCGAGCGCACGGGCCGCGCCTGCGGCGGGCTGCTCTCCGGCTACCGGACAAGCGACGCGGCGCTCGTCGTCGTCGCGATGGGCTCGGTGCTGGGCACGCTCGAGGTGCTGATCGACGAGATGCGCGGCGAAGGCCTCAGCGTCGGGGCGCTTGCGATCAAGACCTTCCGTCCCTTCCCACGCGCCGAGGTCGCCGCGGCGCTCGGCGGAGCAGCGCGCATCCTGGTGCTCGAGCGGGCGATCGCGATCGGCGCGGGCGGGGTGCTCACGGACTCCGTGCGCTGGGCGCTCGGCGCTCGCCAGACCCCTCTGCACACGGTCATCGCCGGGCTGGGCGGGCGCCCGATCACACGCCGCTCGCTGCGCCCGGTGCTTGAGGCTGCCGCAACCGGCGGCCTTGGCGAGCTGCACTTCCTCGACCTGCGCCAGGACCTGGTCGATCGCGAGCTTGCCCGCTGCCGATCGAGCGCGCGTCCAGGGCCGCACGCAGAGGCGATCCTGCGGGAGATCGGCATCGTCGGGGCAGGTCCGGTATGAGCGCAGCAGCGGACCGATCCCCCCAGGCTGAGCGCCGCGACGAGGGGCTGCGCTTCTATCAGACCGGGACCTTCGCGGTCGGCGGACGCCTGCTTGCCGAGCATCAGCGCACCGTCCAGTCGCAGCCGCGCCGGCCCAGCTCATTGACAAAGGGCCACCGTGCCTGCCAGGGCTGCGGCGAGGCGCTGGGCGCCCGCTATGCGCTCGATGCGGCCCTTCGCGCAGCCGGCGGAAGGCTGATCGCAGCCAACGCCACCGGTTGCCTGGAGGTCTTCTCAAGCCCCTACCCGGAGAGCTCCTGGCAGCTGCCCTGGATCCACTCGCTCTTCGCCAACGCGCCCGCGGTGGCCAGCGGCATCGCAGCCGCGCTGAGGGCGAAGGGGCGCGAGGATGTGCGCGTGGTCGGTCAGGGCGGGGACGGCGGCACCGTCGACATCGGGCTGGCGTGCCTCTCGGGGATGTTCGAGCGCCACGACGACGTGCTCTACATCTGCTACGACAACCAGGCCTACATGAACACCGGCGTGCAGCGCTCCGCGGCAACCCCGCCGGGAGCGCGCACCGCCACCACGGAGCCGCTCGGCGGCCATCCGGGCAACGACTTCGGCCAGGGCAAGAGCGCGCCGCTGATCGCCCTCGCGCACGAGATCCCCTATGTCGCTACCGCGACCGTCGCCGAGCTGCACGACCTGGAGGCAAAGGTGGCGCGCGCGATGGAGATCCGCGGCCCCCGCTACCTGCACCTGCTGGTCCCCTGCCCGCTCGGCTGGGGCTCTGAGCCCTCGGAGACGATCCTGATTGCGCGCCTCGCCAAGGAGAGCGGCCTCTTCCCGGTCTTTGAGGCGATCGACGGTGCCATCCACGCGGTCGCCAAGATCCGCCGGCAGGTTCCGGTGCGCGAGTACCTGCGCCGCCAACGTCGCTATGCGCATCTCTTTGCCGACGGCGGCAGAGAGGACGTGATCGACCGCTTGCAGGCGGCAGCCGATCGCAACATCGTCCGCTTCGGCCTGCTCGAGGGCTCAGCGCCGCTCGCGGGCGACCTGCTCGGGGCGCCTGCGCCGGGCGAGCTGGACGACCTGAGCGGAGCGCAGGCGCCATGAGCGAGCGCCCGTTCGCGATCACCCTTGAGGTCGGCTCCAGTCGCGCCAACCACACCGGCTCCTGGCGCAGCGAGCGCCCCGAATACGTGCGCCGGATGCCCCCCTGCAATGCCGCCTGCCCGGCGGGCGAGGACATCCAGGGCTGGCTCTATGAGGCCGAGGCCGGCGGCGGCGGCTACCACTCCGCCTGGCGGGCGCTGGTGGCGGTCAATCCGCTCCCGGCCGTGATGGGCCATGTCTGCTTCCACCCCTGCGAGGAGGCGTGCAACCGCCTCGCGCTCGATGAGGCGGTGGGCATCAACGCCGTGGAGCGCTTTCTGGGCGAGGAGGCGATCAGGCGCGGCTGGGAGCCGCCCTCCCCGGCCCAGCCCAGCGGGCGGCGCGTGCTCGTGGTGGGCTCGGGCCCGGCGGGACTCTCCGCCGCCTGGCAGCTTGCGCTGCGCGGCCACCACGTCACGCTGCGCGAGCGCTCAAAGCAGCCTGGCGGCATGATGCGCTACGGCATCCCCGCCTACCGCCTGCCGCGCAGGACCTTGGACGCCGAGATCGAGCGCATCACCGCGCTCGGCGTCCAGATCGAGTGCGGCCAGCGGGTCGGAAGCCTCGCTTACGCCCTGCAGGAGGGCGCATTCGATGCGGCCTTCCTGGCCCTCGGCGCTGATGTCGCCCACCACATCGACATACCTGGCGCGACCGCCGCGCGGGTGATCGACGCCGTCGCCTTCCTGCACGCGACCGCAGAGGGCCAAGCGCCCGTGCTCGGCCGGCGTGTGGTCGTCTACGGCGGCGGCGACACGGCGCTCGATGCCGCGCGCACCGCAGCGCGTCTCGGCCACGGGGCGGGATCGCTGCCGGCGCCTCAGCCGCTCGCGGGCGCTCCCGGCGCTCAGGAAGACCCGGGCGGCGAGGCGCCTCCGGCGCCGCAGGAGCCCGTGGTCGTATACCGCCGCACCGCCGAGCGCATGCCGGCGCACCCGCAGGAGCTCGCGGAAGCCAGGGAGGAGGGGATCTCCTTCCGCTGGCTCTCGACGATCGCAGCCGCGCGCGGAGAGCGCCTGGTGCTCGAGCGCATGCGCCTGGACGAGCAGGGCATGCCGCAGCCGACGGGCGAGCTGGAGGAGCTGCCCGCTGACTGCGTCATCCTGGCGCTCGGCGAGGAGCCGGACCTCACGCCGCTGCAAGGGCTCGACGGCGTCATCGGTGAGGATGGCCGCGTGGCGGTGAACGAGGCGATGATGACCGCCAGGCCGGGGCTCTTCGCGGGCGGGGACCTGATCGCGCAGGAGCGCAACGTCGCGGTCGCGGTCGGGCACGGGCGCCGCGCTGCGCGCTCGATCGATGCCTACCTGCGTGGCTTTGCGATGCCGGGCGAGGAGGCGCCAGAGCCGGTCGCCTTTGCCGATCTCAACCCCTGGTACTTCACCGATGCGCCGCGCCAGGTCGCCCCCAAGCTCGCGCGCATCCGCCGCCAGAGCACCTTCGAGGAGGTCGTGCTCACCCTGGCGGAGGACTCCGCGCTCTATGAGGCCAGGCGCTGCTTCTCCTGCGGCAGCTGCTTCTCCTGCGACAACTGCTATGGCGTCTGCCCGGATGACGCCGTGCTGAAGCCCGGCCCCGACGGCTCGCCATACGCGATCGACCTCGACTACTGCAAGGGCTGCGGGATGTGCGCCGCGGAGTGCCCCTGCGGCGCGATCGCGATGGTGCCTGAGCAGACGTAGCGGCTGCGCCCGCGGTCGCCCGCCTGCGGCCGTTCGCTCAGCGGCGGTGGATCCCGAGGCGCGCAAAGAGCGGCGCCTTGATCGCGTCGACGATCAGCATGCCGAGCACCGCGGTGCCGAGCAGCGCCGCCAGCGGGGCCGGGGCGATGGGCGAAAGCAGCGCGCCGGCGAGCGCAAGCGCGCTGAAGGCGACCAGGTCCAGGAGCGTGGCCGCCAGCAGCCAGCGACCGGGCGCCGCGCTCCAGAACCGACCTGCGACGCGCACGAGGTAGACGGTCGCCTGGCTCTGGAAGAGGAGCGTCAGGAAGGCAAAGGTCTGCAGGCTGGCGCCATGAAGCGCCGGCCACAGATCGCGGGCGAGCACAACGATCGCGATCGCCGCCGCCAGCAGCGGCAGCGCCACAACGAGCGAGCCCGCCAGCAGCTCGCGGTTGCGCCACCGTTCCGGGCCGCGCGACTGCGCCGCCCGATCGGTCACGATCGCAAGGCTCACAAAGTCGTTGCCGAGCAGCAGCAGCGCCATCAGCAGCGGCGTGAACAGGAAGCTGCCCCAGGCAAAGACGCCGAACGCCAGCAGCAGCGGGACCTCGATCTTCTTCGATGCCACGTTCAGCGCATAGGTGACAGAGCGCTGATGGATCCGCCGGCCGCTCTGCACCATCGCCACCAGATCGGCGATGCCCTCGCTTGTCAGAACCACGCTTGCGGCCTGCTTGGCGACGTCGGTGGCGCTGGCCACAGCCACCCCGACCTCGGCCTGACGCAGCGCGGGCGCATCATTGACGCCATCGCCGGTCATGCCGACAACATGACCCTGCGCCTGCAGCAGCTTGACAAGCTCAAGCTTGTCTTCAGGAAGGACCTCGGCGACAACTGCAGGCGGCTCTGCGGGAGGCGGCCCGGCGTGCAGGTCCCCGACGCGCACGCTCGCGCCGCTGATCCCGACCTCCGCCGCGATCGCCTGCGCTGTGGGCAGGGTGTCCCCGGTCAGCATCACCACGCGCACGCCAAGCGCGTGCAGCTGCTCGATCAGCTCACGAGCATCTGCTCGAGGCATGTCGCGCAGCGCCAGCAGGCCGAGCAGGCTCGGCGTGCCCTCACCGACGCCCGCCGCCACCGCCAGCACGCGCGAGCCGTTTGCGGCAAGCCGCTGCACGCGCGCGGAGAGCCTGGCGTCGTAGCCGCCCGCAAGGGAGGCGATCACCTGCGGCGCGCCCTTCATCACCCTCAGCAACGCGCCATCCTCTTCAACGGTCGCTTCCGAGCGCTTGCTGGCGGGATCGAAGGGAACGAACGCGGTGCGCACGAGCCCGCCGCCGCCCTCCTGCTGCGCAGCGGCGAGCACCGCGAGGTCGAGCGGATCCTGAGTCGCCGGGTCGCTCGCTGCCGCCGCGAGCGCAAGCACGCGCTGCGGCGCGATTGCGTGGAGCGCTTCGATGCGGTCCAGGTGAAGGTGATTGGTGGTGATCGTGCCGGTCTTGTCGACACACAGCACATCCATCGCCGCAGCCTCCTGCACCGCGGACATGCGCGTCACCAGGATGCCCGCACGGGCCAGCTCGACGGCGCCCAGCGCGCTTGCCAGCGTGAAGGCCGCCGGCAGCGCCACCGGCACTGAAGCAAGCAGCAGCACAAGCGCGAAGCTCACGACGTCCCGCGCGGGCCTGCCCTGGGCGAGCGCCAGGCCGACCACCGCAAGCGCCACCAGGCCGTCGAACGCGATGAACCAGCGCACGAGGCCGATGACGACCGCTTCCAGATGGGAGGCGGTGCGCGCGGTGCGCACAAGCTCGGCAGTGCGCCCGAAGTATGTATCTGCACCGGTGGCAAGAACGGTGCCGCTCGCCTCGCCCGCTGCGACGATCGAGCCGCTGTAGAGGGTCGCGCCCGGCGCGACTTCGGCAAGCAGCGACTCACCGGTCAGCGCCGAGTTGTCGACCGAGACCTCCCCCTCGCTCAGCTTTATGTCGGCCGGAACCACATCGCCAGCGCGCACGTGCACGAAGTCGCCCGGAACCACCTCCGCGGCGGCGACCAGTCGCCAGCGTCCCTGGCGCCGCACGCGCGCCTGCACCTGCAGACGGGTTCGCAGCAGCGCCACAGCGGCGCTTGCGCGCGACTCCTGAAACAGCCCGATCGCGACGTTCACGACCAGCACCGCCGCGACGATCCCCGCTTCCAGGAGGTGGCCGAGCACCAGCTCGAGGGCCACGGTCGCCTCAAGCATCCAGGGCACCGGCGCCCATAGCCGTCCAAGCGCCTGGCGCCATCGCGATTCGCGTTCCGGGGCGACCTCGTTGCGGCCGTGCTCGACTAGGCGACTGCGGGCCTCGCTCTCGCTCAGCCCCGGGGGCTCCGCTGCGCTCTGCTGAAAGCCGGCCGCCAAGGTGGCCACATTGTGACTTCTCAGGCGCGCGCGCAGAACCCCTCGAGGGCACCGTCAGGCCTGCCTCCGGACCGCAGCAGCGGTGCGGGTTTCCCACCTTGCGCTGCCAGGCCAGGGGTTTACGCTGATGCTGAAAGGCGATCGACGCGACCGGAAGGCAGAGGATGACCACGCCCACGCAGAGCCCGCAGGAGCGCCGAGGCGATCTCGGCGAGTCGCTGCTCGGCGGTCCGCTGCCCAAGCGCTGGAGCACCGCCCTCTACGCCGACCGCCATGACGCCGGCCGGCGTCTGGGGGCCCTGCTCGCCGATCGGCGCTTTGAAGATCCGCTCGTGGTCGGGATCGCGCGCGGCGGCATGCCCGTCGCCGCAGAGGTCGCTCATGCGCTGGGGGCACCCCTCGACATCGTCATCGTGCGCAAGATCGGCGCGCCCTGGAACCGCGATCTTGCGATCGGCGCCGTTGCCGAGGGCGACCTGGTGATGGTCGACGAGCGCGCGGTCGCGGAGCTCGGTCTCTGCGCGCAGGAGGTCGATGAGGCCGTCGCGAGGGCGCTCGAGGAGCTCGCCCGCACGATCGATCGCCTGCGCGAGGGCAGGCCGCGGATCGGTGTCCGCGGACGCTCCGTGATCCTCGTCGATGACGGGCTGGCGACCGGGCGCATAGCGCAGGCTGCGATCCGCGCGCTGCGCGAGCGCGGCGCCCTGCACATCACCCTTGCCCTGCCCGTCGGCGCCCCCGAGTCAGTCCAGGCGCTCGCCGACAGCGTCGATGAGGCCCTCTGCGCGGCGACCCCCCAGCACCTGCGCGCGATCGGCGACTGGTACGCGGACTTTCGCGCCACCAGCGACGAGGAAATGCTCGCGCTGCTTGCCGGGCACAGCGGAGCCGCCGCCCGCAGCGCCCTGATCAGCTCAGAGCCGGGGATCTCGGCGCACGGCGATCTCATCGTCCCCTGGAGCGCACCCGGCCACGGGGTGATCGTGTTCGCGCCATCAGGCCCCTCACACGCCGAAGCGCAGCTGACCGCAGAGCTGGCCGGCGTGCTCGAGCGCTCAGGCTTTGGCACGCTCAGCCTCGACTGGCCGCAGATCGACTCGCCATCCCGGGGCGAGCGCAGCGAGGATGTGCAGATCACCGCGCAGCTGATGCGCGCCGCCACAGACTGGCTGCGCAGCCAGCCCGAGAGCGCGCGCCTGCCGATCGGCTACGTCGGCGGCGGCGCCGGCGCGGCGGGCGCGCTGGTGGCGGCGGCGCAGCTGCGCAGCGCCCTCGGGGCGCTTGTCGCGCTTGCCCCGCGGCTGGAGCTGACCGGCGGCGCGATCGCGCTGCTTGAGGCGCCCACGCTGCTGGTCGTCCCCGAGCAGGACCGCGAGCTGCTTGCGATCTGTCATGCAGCGCGCGAAGCGATGCAGTGCGAGAGCCGCATCGCCCTGCTTCCGGGCCGCTCGCCGCTCGCTCTCGACAGGCGTGCGCGAGAGTCGCTCGCGCCGATCGTCACCGACTGGCTCGCGCGCCACATCAGCGCGATGACCCAGCCTCCCGGCGGGGCCGCCTACGCATGCTCTGCCCCTGAGCGCGCCGCGCCGGCCCGATCTGTTATCTCTGGCGCACGGACCGATCCGCGCGACAACCCGCAGCTGCCCCTGCCGGGCTGACCCGGCGGCAGGCCTTCTCCCTGCCCGCGACCCACGGCTTCGTCCGCCTGGCCGCAGCCATCCCGCACGTGCAGCTGGCAGAGCCCGCGCGCAACGTCGAGCGCATCGGCGCGCTCGCCGCGCGCGCCGAGAGCGCAGGAGCCGATCTCGTTGCCTTTCCGGAGCTGTGCCTGACCGGCTATACCTGCGAGGACCTCTTCCATCAGCAGGGTCTGCTCGCGGCGCTCGAGCCTGCCATCGCCGATCTCTGCTCGCGCAGCGCTGAGCTTGCGCCGCTGCTGATCGTGGGCGCGCCCCTGCAGCTGCGCGAGGGCCTCTTCAACGTCGCGCTCGTGCTCGCGCAGGGCAGGATCGTGGGCGCCGCGCCGAAGAGCTATCTGCCCAACTACCGTGAGTTCTACGAGCAGCGCCACTTTCGCTCAGCGCGCCAGGCGCTCGCCGAGGAGGTCGAGATCTGCGGCCAGCGCGTGCCCTTCGGCAGCTCCCTGATATTCGTGCAGCAGCGCCAGGGAGGAGCGGCGGCGGTGCATGTGGAGATCTGCGAGGACCTCTGGGTTCCGATCCCGCCAAGCACACACGCGGCGCTGGGGGGCGCAAACATACTCGTGAACATCTCGGCCAGCAACGTCACGGTCGCCAAGGCCGACTACCGGCGCCTGCTTGCCACCTCCCACTCTGCGCGCAACATCGCCGCCCTCCTCTACGTCTCCGCGGGCCTGGGCGAGTCGACCACGGACCTGGCCTTCGACGGCCATGCGCTGATCTGCGAGAACGGGCTCCAGCTGGCGGAGTCCGAGCGCTTTGCAGCAGCCGAGCAGCTGACGATCGCCGACGTCGACATCGGCCACCTGGAAGCCGACCGCATGCGCATGACCTCCTTCGGCGAGAGCGCCGCCGATCATCGCACGCAGCTCTCGCGCCTGCGCCTGCTGCCGTGGCCGACGCGCACGGGCGGGGCGCCGGAGCGCCCGCAGAGCGAGCAGCGCGGCGCCGGCGCTCAGCCGAGCACGCTGTTGCGCGAGCTCGAGCGCTTCCCGTACGTTCCCCATCAGCGCGCCCGGCGCGAGGAGCGCTGCGAAGAGGTCTACGCGATCCAGGTGCGCGGTCTGGTGAGCAGGCTGCAGGCGACCGGGATCGAGCGGATCGTGATCGGCGTCTCGGGTGGCCTCGACTCGGCCCACGCGCTGATGGTCGCGGTGCGCGCGATCGAGGAGCTCTCGCTGCCGCGCTCAAACGTGCTCGCCTACACCATGCCCGGGCCCGCGACGAGCGCGCGAACCCTGGCGAGCGCACGCGCGCTGATGGCGGCGCTCGAGGTGAGCGCGGCGGAGATCGACATCAGCGCGCCCTCCGAGCGGATGCTCGAGGCGATCGGCCACCCTGCCGGCGAGGGCGCGCCGGCGTACGACACCACCTACGAGAACGTCCAGGCCGGCGAGCGCACCGCCCACCTCTTCCGGCTCGCCAACCACCATCACGGGCTGGTGCTCGGCACAAGCGACCTCAGCGAGCTGGCGCTGGGCTGGTGCACCTACGGTGTGGGCGACCAGATGTCCCATTACGCGATCAACGCCTCAGTGCCCAAGACGCTGATCCAGTTCCTGATCGCGTGGATCATCGAGAGCGGTCGCGCCGGCGCGGCGGCCGAGGCGCTGCAGGGCATCCTCGCGACGGAGATCTCCCCGGAGCTGGTCCCCTCAGCAGCCGGGCAGCAAGAGCCTCGGGCGGACTCAGAGCGCGTTGTCGGCCCCTACGAGCTGGTCGACTTCTTCCTCTACCACATCCTGCGCTTCGGCTTCCGCCCCAGCAAGGTCGCCTACCTCGCCTACCAGGCCTGGGGCGATCGCGACCGCGGCCACTGGCCGGACCTCGTTCCCGCCGACCGCCGCCGGCAGTTCACCCTCACGGAGATAAAGCACTGGCTGGCGGTCTTTCTGGAGCGCTTCTTCCAGGCCAGCCAGTTCAAGCGCTCCGCGATCCCCAATGCACCGAAGGTCGGCTCCGGGGGCTCGCTCTCGCCGCGGGGGGACTGGCGCGCCCCAAGCGACGCGCACGCGGCGGTATGGCTTGCCGAGCTGGCCGAGAATGTGCCTGATGGCGCCCAGGGCGAGGATCGCTGACCTACGCGAGAGCGCAACCCCACAGCCGACTCGTCCCAGCCGGCGCACGTGGCAGGCCTGCGAGCGCACAGGCGGCCATCGCTCTCGAGCGCATGCAACCACGCCCCGCCTACGGGGTATCTCCGGAAGTGCCGCGGTCCTCACAACGTCATTCTGCGCCCATGGCCGACGCTGGAGAGCCCGCGCAAGCGGCGGTGATGCGCTGATGCGCAGCGGTGGAGCCGCGGGCGTCACCTACGGCGCCCAGGGAGGTCTCGACGAGACAGTGCAGGGGACCTCGGCGTGAGCTTCACAGACAGCGACGGGCGAAGGGCTTCGCCATAGACGCGATCGAGTCAAAGACGGCTGTGCTCCATGGCCACGCGGTCACCTATGCGCAGGCGGGCAGCGGGCCGTTGCTGCTCCTGATCCACGGGATCGCAAGCACCTACGAGAGCTGGCGGGAGGTGATCGGGCCGCTCGCGCAGAGGCACACGGTGATCGCGCCCGACCTGCCCGGCCACGGCAGCTCGGAGCCGGCCGGCGGCGACTACTCCCTCGGCGCGCTCGCCGCCGGCCTGCGCGACCTGCTGATCGCGCTTGGCCACGATCGCGCAACGCTTGTAGGGCATTCTCTGGGCGGCGGAGTCGCAATGCAGCTCGCCTATCAGTTCCCGGAGATCACCGAGCGCCTGGTGCTCGTCTCAAGCGGCGGCCTCGGCTGGGAGGTCAGCCGCATCCTGCGCGCCGCCGCGCTCCCAGGCGCGAATCTCTTCATCGCCGCGACAGCCGGAGCGGGGCGCAAGGCGGGTTCCGCGGCGGCGCGTGGACTTGCCGCGATCGGGCTGCGACCGAGCGCGGACCTCAGCGAGATCGCGCGCGGATATGCCTCCCTCGCCGACCCTGCTCGCCGCGCAGCCTTCCTGGCGACGCTGCGCGCCGTCGTTGACACCGGCGGCCAGCACGTCAACGCCGGGGACCGCCTCTACCTCGCTGAAGACCTGCCGGTGCTGATCATGTGGGGGGAGCGAGATCCCATAATTCCCGCGCTCCATGGTGAGGCGGCCCACCGCGCCATTCCGGGCAGCCGCCTTGAGATCTTCGACTGCGTCGGTCATCTGCCACAGCTAGAGGCGCCGGCGCGGTTCGTCGCGGTGCTGGAGCAGTTTCTGGCCGCGACCAAGCCGGCGGAGTGGAATGCGAGCCGGTGGCGCGCCCGGCTGGCGGCCGCCAGCCACGATGCGGCCTAAAAAGAGGCGATTGCTGACCCGACCTGAGGCGCGGGGAGGCTCCCTGCGCCGCCTGGACCCACGGGCCACCGACGCTCTCCCCCGCCTCGGTGAGGGGCAGCTGCACGCAGCACCGAGCGCTAGACCAGCCCTTCGCTACCGCTCGCGCTGCGCCGGGCCGGGCGCGTGCGCAAGGCAGCCGCCGAGCGCCACCGGGTAGGGGCGGCGACGCACGCCGGGGGGCTCGATGCGGCGCAGCTCAGGAGGCAGCTCGCCGAGGCTCGAGCAGGCGCGCTCTCGCATCGCCTCGAGCTGCTCATGGCGCAGCTGCCTGCCGGCCTCTACGTAGGGGACGAGCAGCGGTCGCACCTCATCGTCGCGCTCGCCGCGAAGCTCGGCCGCGGCCGCCTCGACGTCCTCCAGCGCCACGATCAGGTCCTCCTGCATCGTGCCCTCGCGCAGGCGACGCAGCACCTGCTTGACGCCCGGCAGCGTCTCCTTGGCGACCGAGCGCTTGCGCACGCCGCGCCAGCTGCCATCCACCCGCTCGGCAACGAGCTTGTAGACGCCGCCCACGGTCGGCGCATCCCTGCTCACGCCCAGCTCCGTCCCAACCCCATAGAGGTCGATCGGCGCGCCCGCGGCGACCAGGCGCGCGATCTGCTGCTCCTCAAGGTCGCCGCTGGCGATGATGATCGCCGCCTGCATGCCCGCCTGATCGAGCATCGCTCGTGACGCGCGCGAGAGCTCGAGCAGATCGCCGGAGTCGAGCCGAATACCCCCGAGCGCGATCCCGGTCGCACGCGAGGCCGCGATCGCGCTTGCAACGCCCTGCAGCGTATCGTAGGTATCGACAAGCATGATCGCGTTGGCCGGGAAGTCGCGCATGAAGGCGACAAAGGCCTCCTCCTCGGTGGGGAAGGAGAGGACATAGGAGTGCGCCATGGTGCCGGATGGGCGCAGGCCGTAGCGAAGCGCAGCGGCGAGGTTCGAGGTGGCCGCCACGCCCGCGATCGCCGAGGCCCGCGCAGCCTTCATCGCAGCGTCCACCCCATGATCGCGGCGCGGGGAGAAGTCCATCACCCGCGCCCCGCCGCCAGGGCGACCGCCGCCCGCAGCCAGGACGATTCGCGCCGCCTTGGTGGCGATCGCGGTCTGGAAGTTGATCTGGTTGAGCAGGATCGTCTCGATCAGCTGAGCCTCGATGCGCGGAGCGATCACCCGCAGCAGCGGCTCCCCCGCAAAGACGACGGTGCCCTCCGGGACCGCGTGCACCTGGCCGCTGAAGCGAAGCGATCCCAGATAGGCAAGAAAGTCACCCTCAAAGCCCTGCTCCTGCAGGTATGCGCGCTCGGCCGGGCCGAAGCGCATGGCACGCACAAGCGCAAGCGCCGGGCCGAGGCCTGCCGCAAGCAGCCACTGGCGGCCGGCCGGCAGCGAGCGCACGAACAGCTCGAAGGCAACCGGCTCATTCATCCCCCGGCGGAAGTAGCTTGCCGCCATCGACAGCTCATAGCTGTCGATCAGCAGCGCAGTCTGGGCGGGGCTCAGCAGGCCGGGGTCGTCCGCGCCGCCGGGGCGCAAGGCGCCGGCCACGCCGAAAGCGCGAGCCCAGTCATCCTCTGCGGCTCTCGGCCGCTGACCAGTTTGGCGGTCGTTCCCTGAGGGGCAGCGCTCACGCTTCGACACATCCATCTTAGCGCTCACCGCCGCCGCGATCTGGCCGGCGCGTCGATCGCCGGCCCGCGCCGCAGCGCCTCCAGGCGCAGGTCGATCGCGCATTGCACCGCCGCCAGCTGGGCCGAGAGGGGGCGGTCAGAGCGAATCGACAGATGAGCGGCCGCGGCAATCTCGTCCATCGGCTCAAAGCTTGCAAGCTCCTGGGCGACGACCGCGGCGCCTGCGTCCGAGAGGCGCTCGGGGTCGCGCTCGCGGCGGCGTGCGCGCGCCAGCAGCACCGCGGCCGGCGCGCGACACTCGACAAAGAGCATCGGCGCGTCGCTGCCCAGCGCCTCCAGGAAGGCGGCTCGCTCAGCGGCTCGGCGGCAGGTGGCGTCGACCAGCGCTCCACCATCGGCCTCCAGCGCTCGCCGTGCCTCCTCACCAAGCTTGCTGTAGACGCTAAGGCTCCGCTGCGGGGAGTAGAGCTCGAGCGGAGCGCGAGCCTGGGGCGGGAGCCCGGCCATGCGCTTGCGCAGGAGATCGCTTGCGAGCACCGGCAGCCCCGACGCCCGCCGCAGCCGCGCAACCAGGCTCGACTTGCCGGCGGCCGGCAGGCCGCAGACCACGATCACGAGCGGCGCACGGGCACGCCAGGCAGAGCGCTCCGCGCGGGCGATCCACCGCTCCGCGACGCGGCGGCGATCGCCAGCGGCCGCCCCCGTGAGCTGAGAGGCGCGCAGCAGCGCAACCTTGGCCGAGACGAGGGCGCGAAAGCACTCATAGAATGCGATCAGCTCAGCTGGCCCCGCATCGCCGCCCGCGCGCTTGTATGCCTCAAGCAACCGGTGCGCAAGAGCGTGCGCGCCGCGCGACTTCAGATCGACCAGGAGAAACGCCAGCTCATCGGCGACATCGAGCTCGCGCAGCGATCTGTCAAACTCGATCCGGTCGACGATTCGCAGCCCGGCTGGATCGAACAGCACGTGGTCGGCACGCAGGTCGCCGTGGAGCTCGCGAATCGCCCCTGCCCGGGCGCGGGCGCCGATCAGCGCGGCGCGCGCTCGCAGGAAGGCGGCGCTGAAGCGGGCGAGCGCCGCCACGCGCGCGGCGAGCTGCGGGCGCTCGCAGAGCGCCAGCAGCTCGCCGACATTGCGAAGCACGCGCACAGCGCACTGCTCCCTCGGTGCTCTAATGCCGGAAACCCGCGCCGCGCGCTGATGGAAGTCGACAAGCGCCTCCGCCAGCGCCTGGAGCCCCTCTTCGAGAGGCGCGCCAGCCGAGAGCAGAGACGCCAGCGTGTGGCGCTCGTCGTAGCGACGCATCACCACGACGTAGTCGAGCGCTTCCGGATCCGCCTCGGCGCCGATGCGCACTCCTCGCCGCCCGCGCGCCAGGACCGACCCGACGCCGAGGTAGATGTCGCCCGCCAGCTCTCGATTGACCCGCACCTCCTCGGCGCATGCCGCGTGGCGGCGCTCGCGGGTCGAGTAATCGAGAAACGGCAGCGTGAGCGGCTTCTTGAGCTTGTAGGCGCGCTCGCCGGCGAGGAACACCCACGAGCCGTGTGTCTCGCGCACCTGCACCGATCGAGGGCGCGGAGCGTAGCTCGACGGGCGCGAGAGCGCTGCGAGCAGCCAGCCCGCCTCGCTCAGGAGGACTCCGCCTGGGGCGTGATCGTCACCTTCTGCTTCTCGGGCTCCGCGGGCAGCGGTATCTGCACCTCGATCACGCCCGCCTTCGTCTGCGCCTTGATCTGGCTTGCGTCGACGCCCGCGGGCAGCGCCATCGAGCGCACGAAGCTGCCGAAGCGCCGCTCGCGGCGCAGGTACTCGCGGCCCTTCTCTTCGCTGCTCTCCTCGCGCCTGCCCGAGATCGTGAGGATGTCATCCTCGACCTCGATCTTCACGTCCTCGGGCTTGATCCCGGGAATGTCCGCGCGCACGATCAGCTGTGAGCCCTCCCGCACCACATCGATCGCGGGGGCCCAGGTCCGCTCGCCGCCACCCCAGAGCTCGTCAACCATGCGGTCAAAGCGCGTGCGCAGCTCCCCGAGCTCCGCAAACGGCTCCCAGCGAGTGAGTGCACCAGGCATTTCTACCTCCTTTGTCGAGCTGCTGAACAGATGCTTGCAGGCTACCCGCGCCGCTCGGCAGCAAGATCGCCCTCAACCACGTAGGACGCTACGTAGTTAACACGGCGCTCAGGCCCTCGACCTGCGCGCCCCTGGACACGCCGGCGTGCTGTGCCGAGCGCCGCGGCGACCGTGCGCCCAGAGCGTCTGCGCGCGCTGTGATGTCGTGGAGAACGCTGCGGTAGACGGACTCGTAGGAGCCGGCCACCAGACGCGCGTCATAGCGCTCGGCGACACTGGCGCGCGCCCGGCGCGGATCGATCGCGCCCGCTGCGTCGATCGCAGTTGCCATCTCCGCCTCGCTCTCGACCAGATAGCCGTTGACGCCGTCGATCACGATCTCAGCAGCCGCGCCCTCCGGAAAGGCGATCACGGGCGTGCCGGTGGCAAGCGCCTCCACCATCACCATCCCAAAGGGCTCAGGCCAGCGGATCGGCATCAGGAAGGCGCGTGCGCGCGCGAAGAGGTCCGCCCGCAGCCGACCGCCGACCTCACCGACATAGCGCGTGTGGCGCTCATCGAGGTGCGGTGCCACGCACCTGGCAAAGTACTCCTCCTGACCGGGCTGGATGGGGCCGGCCAGCACCAGCGGCACGCCCGCCCTGCGCGCGGCTGCGATCGCGCGGTGCGCGCCCTTGGAGGGGTCCATGCGACCCATCCAGAGGACGTAGTCCTGCTTGCTCTCTTGCAGCGGCCAGTCCGCCACACGCATCGGGTTGGGCACCACCGCATGAACGTGCACGCCCGGCGGCGCCTGAGCGCGCTGATAGCTGCTGATCGCGATCAGGTCAACCTTGTGGCCGTGCCGCTCATAGAACGGGCGCGTCTCCGCGTTGAAGGGCGCGTGCAGCGTGTGCACCATCGGCGTCTGGAGCCTGTCCGCCATTGCGACCGCCGTGAACCCGCTGTGGTCGTGGACGATGTCAAAGGGCTCGCCATGCGCGGCCGCGCGCTCGATGATCGTGAAGACCTGCGCGATGTAGTCGGCCTCGTAGAGGGCGGTGCCGATCCGCTTGGGGTGGGCCTCCGCGAGCGGCGTGATCACCCGCGCGCGCGATCTTGACCCCGGGGCGGCAAAGAGCGTCACATCGTTTCCCGCCGCCACCAGCTCATCGGCAAGCAGCGCGACAACCGCCTCGATCCCGCCGTATGCGGGGGGCGGGACCGGGATCCAGGGTGGCGCGATCAGCGCGATCCGCAGCGAGCCACGCCGCTGCTGCGCTGCTCGCGTGCGCGCCGCCTGACGATGGGGGTCGATCCTGTGCATCGCTGCTCGTGCTCCTCTCGTGATCGTGGTTGCCTGCCCCACCCCTGAGTGCTGCCTGCACTCCAAGCTATCCACCGTACGCTCACTCCCCATCGGCGTTACGCCGCTCAAGACCCGCGCAAACTACGGAGTGGGCCACACCTCAGGCGAGCGCGAGCTCGCCTGGCGCAGGGGTGACCGGCGTCAGCGCCGCGACGTCCTCCCAGCGCATGATCATCACCGCGAGCGTTCGGCAGTCCTCTAGGCTGACCAGCCCCTCGGACTCGCCGATCGCGCCCAGGGTGTAAAAGAGGTTGACCCCATCTGTGAGGTATTGCCCGCCCCTGCCCGACGGAGGCGCCGTGGCGGCGCGCGGGGCGGTGTGGACCGGTCCGATGATGCGCTGAGCAATCGACATCGCAAATCTTCCTTTCCAGCTTGTGGCGTTCTCTGGCCTACTGCCAGCCACCCTATGCCCGCCGGCTGCCTGCGCCATCGTGGAAGTGACCCGCCCGCAGTCGGGGAAGGCATGCGGGCGCGCTCGGTAGTTCACTGCAATCTCGCTGCAGCGCCCGGCCGCAGAGCCGCAGGCTGCGCGCGCCCCAACCGCCGCCGCGCTCCTAGGCGCTGCCGGGCTCCTGCGCCCGCACGCGCACATCGACGTCGAGGCCCTGGCGCACGCTCTGGGTGACCACGCAGAAATCCTCGAAGATCTCCAGGCAGCGACCCATCCGCTCCTGCTGCTCTGCCGGCACGACCGGCGTCAGCTGCACCTGCAGCGAGGCGACGCGCAGACGTCCGGCGGCGTTGCGCTCAAGCGTCCCGCTCACGACGCCGCTCATGCCGAGCACCTCGATGTGCGCCCGACGCAGGCAGTACAGCGCGCTCGCCGCAAGGCAGTTGCCGACCGCCGCCGCAAGCAGGCGCGCAGCGTTCGGGCCCGCCCCTTGACCGAGCGGCTCGGGCTCGTCCATCACAAGCGTGTGCACATCCAGCCCAGCCGCCGAGCCGGGATCGAAGTCAAGGTCAAATCGGTAGCCCTCCTGCAGCGTGAGGGCGACCGTGAACTGCTCCGGGGCGCTCATCGCTCTCGCCGCGACTCTACCGCTGCTTTCGCAGGAGCTGGCGCTCCAGGCCTCCGCATACCTCCACCGCCCCGACGTGGCAGGTCACGGATGCCAGGCGCTGCGGGAGCCCTAGCTTGAGGCTTGCGGAACGGTTTCCCAATCACAGGAGCGCAAGGAAGATGAAGGCACTTGTCTATCACGGCGCCGGGCAGCGCAGCCTCGATGAGGTGCCCGACCCGCAGATCGCGGAGCCCACCGATGCAATCGTGCGTATCGATACGACCACGATCTGCGGCACCGACCTGCACATACTCAGGGGCGACGTCCCGGAGACGACGCCCGGAACGATCCTCGGCCACGAGGCGGTCGGCACGGTCGAGGCCGTCGGCGCCTCCGTGCGCACCGTCGCGCCCGGTGACCGCGTCCTTGTCTCCTGCGTGTGCGCGTGCGGCAGCTGCCGCTTCTGCAGGGAAGGGCGCTACGGCCAGTGCGTCGGCGGCGGCGGCTGGATCTTCGGCCACCTGATCGACGGGCTGCAGGCGCAGTACGCGCGCGTGCCGCTTGCCGACGGCACGCTCTACCGCGTGCCGCCGGACCTCAGCGATGTGCATGTGCTGTTCCTCGCCGACGTGCTGCCGACCGCCTACGAGGTCGGCGTGCTCAACGGCGGCGTGCGCCCGGGTGAGATGGTCGCGATCGTGGGCGCCGGGCCGATCGGCCTGGCCGCGATCCTCGGCGCAAGGCTCTTCACGCCGGCCAGCGTGATCGCGATCGACCTGGCTGACGCGCGGCTGGAGAGCGCCCGACGCTTCGGCGCTGACATCACGATCAACAACGGCCGAGAAGACGCGGTCGCGCGCATCATGGAGCTGACAGAGGAGCTGGGCGTCGACGTCGCCATCGAGGCTGTCGGCGCTCCTGAGACCTTCGAGCTCGCCGCAGAGCTCGTGCGGCCGGGCGGGCGCGTGGCAAACGTCGGCGTGCACGGCCACCCCGCGACCCTGCACCTCGAGCGCCTCTGGATCCGCGACGTGACGATCACCACCGGCCTCGTCGACACCTACAGCATCCCAGCGCTGCTGCGCCTTGTGGCCGGCGGCAGGATCGACCCGCTCGTCCTCGCCACGCACCACTTTCAGCTGGAGGAGATCGCCAGCGCCTATGACACCTTTGCGGACGCCTCAAGCACCCGTGCGCTGAAGGTCGTCGTGAGCGCCCACGGCAACCCCGAGCGGCAGCTGAGCTCTTCCGGCGGCGCGGCGGCCGGCGGCTAAAGGGGCTCAGGAGCCCTCCTGGGGGCGACCGGGACCAGCAGCACCGGCACCGCGCTTGCGGCAAGCACCTCTCTGACCACCGGTGCGTGACCGCCGGCAAGCACCTGTGACCAGGCCAGCACGACGAGGTCCGCGCCGACCTCGCCGGCGACCGCAGAGATGCTCTCGCCGACTTCGCCCACCCTCCGCCGCACCGCCGCGGCGCTTCCTGGCAGGTCCAGGAAGCGCGCCAGGAACTCCTGCTCCCAGGCGCTGTGGGCGTGGTGAGCTTGATCCACAAATGGCGGCGCCTGCTCGCGCCCGTGGACGTGCAGCACCTCCACGCATGCGCCATGGTGGCGCGCAAGCTCCACGATCGCACCGGCCGCCTGCGAGCCGGCGAGCGTCCCCTCCAACGGCACCAGCACGCATGCGATGCGCGCGATCGGGCGCCACCCGGGAGGTATCACAGCCAGCGGCTTGTCGACCGCCGCGATCACCGAGAGCGCTGTGCGGCCGGCCGGAAGCGGCCCGCCGCTGACCCCGCGCGCTCCGAGCGCGAGCGCCACAACCTCCTCTCTGGCGCCCTCGCGGATGATCGTCTCCACCGGCGAGCCGCTCGCCAGGCGCAGCTTCACGCCAGCCGCATCGGCCAGCTGCTGAGCGCGCTCCTCGGCGCCCTCGCGCACATGCAGGGCCACAGGGTCGGCGCCGAAGAGGTCGGCAAGCGGCCGCGCTGCAGCGAGGACCGCCTGCGCGCACGGGCTTGCGTCGATCGCGGCCAGCAGGACGCTCATCGGCCGCCTCCGGGGCCGGCCGGTCGGCGCTGAGCCGCAGGAGCCGTCGGGAGCTCCACCGCGCGCGTGCCCACAAGCACCTCTCCGCGCTCGCCAAGCAGCATCCGCCGCGGTGGATCGCAGCGCACGCTGGTGCGCTCCTGGCCCACGCGCACATGCACCCGTGCGCCGCGAAAGCGAACGCCGAGCTCGATCGCCTCAAGCTCGCCGGGCGCCACGGGGTCCAGCGAGAGCAGCGTGCCCGCGCTGCGGTCGCCCGCTGCCGAGCGGCGGGCGCCGCCGCGGCGCACCGCCTGCAGACCGGCAAAGCCGTATGAGATGGTGCGCCACACCGCGCCCATCGCCGCCAGGTGCAGCCCGCCCGCCGTCATCTGGCCGATGTCCTGAAGATCGATGTGCGCCGTCAGCCGCAGCAGCTCAAGCGCGGCCTCGCTCTCCCGCGCACGCGCAAACAGCGCCGCATGCACGCCCGGCGAGAGCGTGCTGCCGTGCGCGGTGCGCGGCTCATAGAAGGCAAGGTTTGGCTGCAGCGAGCCGGGGACCGTCTGATCGGGGACGAGGTAGTGGAGCATCAGGACGTCCGCCTGCTTGAGCACCTGAGCGCCCCGCGTGCGCTCAGCCCCCAGCATCACGTCCGCCGCGATCGGGCGGCTGGCGGCAAGCTCCGCGATCACCAGCCCCTCAAGCGCGAAAAAGCCCGCAAACTGCTCGTAGAGGCCGCTCTCGGCGTCATAGCCGTCGACGAGCGCCTCGGCGGACTCAAGCCAGCTGCGCGCCTCCTCCCGGTCGACCTCCCCGGCGGCCAGCTGCGCCCCGCGCCGCAGGTTCCAGCGCGCCATCACGTTTGTATAGGCGTTGTCGGCGACGGTCTCGTGATACTCGTCCGGGCCGATCACGCCGGAGATGTGGCCGCGCCCGTCGGCGTCGCGCTCGATGCGCGAGGCCCACCAGCGCGCGCAGGCGACGATCAGCTCCCTGCCCGCGCCGGTCGCAAAGCGCCAATCGGCGCTCCAATCGATGTAGTGCGCAGCCGCCCAGGCGACGTCCGCGACGATGTGCTCCTCCTGCGCGCCGGTGCGGATCGCCACCTCCCGGCCGTCGGCCGCGCGCGCGGAGGTCGGCGTGACGTCCTCGCCGCCGGCGGCAGACTCCCAGGGGAAGCGCGCACCGGCGCGGTGAAGCGCGCGCGCTGCGCGCAGCGCTGCGGGCAGGCGCGCCACACGGTAGCCCAGCACCGCGCGCGCGGCGCGCGGCCAGGCGGCAGCGAGAAAGGGCAATACGAAGACATCCGTGTCCCAGAAGACGTGGCCGCTGTAGGCGGCGCCGGAGAGACCCCGCGCGCCGATCGCGCTCTCGCGCTCTGCGCTCGCCACGGCAAGCAGGTGGAAGAGCGCGAAGCGCACCGCGAGCTGGAGCTCGGGATCGCCGATCACCCGCACATCAGCGTCCTCCCAGAGCGCCGCCCAGGCGCGCCGGTGGCCGTCGAGCAGGGCCTCGAAGCCGAGCGAGCGCGCCCGCGTGAGGGCTCGCCGCGCGTGCCTCGGCGTGAGCAGCTCACCCTGCCTGCCGACATACGCCGCATTGCGATCCAGCCCCCACTCGCGCTCGGAGCAGCCATACACCCGCTCCGCCGCGAGCGCGATCACCGAGCCATTGGCATCGCCGCTGCGCATCCACTCGCAATCGCGCAGGGCTCCGGCGGCGATCTGACCCTCCTGCTCGTGGTCGGCGGGCGCCTGCAGCGCCGCCGCCCCGCCCACCCGCTCAAGGCCGCGCGCGCGTACCCGCAGCAGCGTGCTGCCGGGGCGATCGCGCAGGCTCATCAGCACCGCGCGCAGCTGCCCGTGCGCGGTGCGCAGCTCCTGGGCGAGCAGGCCGCTGTGCAGATCTAGCGTTCGCACCACATCTGCGCCGTCCTCCTGCTGCGCGATCGCAAGCGTGTTCCAGAGCGGTGCCGAGAGCAGGTGCGTCTTGGGGCCCTTGCCGCGGTACACGCCCGAGCAGCGGACGCCCGGACGCTCCTGGGAGCGCGGCACGATCGTGCTGCCGCGGGTGCCCAGGCAACCGTCGGATATGCACAGCAGCGACTCCGTCACGCGCGCCAGCAGCGTGCGCGCATCTTCCAGCGTGAGCGTCCACTGCGGATCGGGATCGACCAGCGGCGGCTCACCCTGGCGGCGGAGCTCGATCTGCTCAGCAAGCAGCGCTTCAAAGCGCGCAGGCCCGCCGCCCAGGTGCAGCACGCCCGCAGGCACCCCCGCTGGCTCCGCGCCGACCGACACCGCGACCGAGCGCTCGCTTGCCAACAGCAGCGAGTCGCTCCCCGGCAGCCCGCCCAGCTTCCCCCACTCATCGCCTGCAACCAGCACCTGGCCGGGCGCAACCCCCTCCTGCCACAGCCAGCGCATCAGCGCCCGCGCGGAGTCGCTCTTGTCGGTCAGGCCGATCTCGACGTGCTTTGCGTCGCTGGTGACGCGGGCATCGCTGAGACCAGCCGCCGCAGCCGCCTCCAGCGCGATCGCCGCCGCCTCCTGCAGGCCATCGATGCCGGCGGCCGCCAGGCGGCGCTCAACCGCCTCCAGCAGCTGCGCGATACGCGCCTTCGGCGGGTCTGACCACTCGGGCAGCGGGATCAGGTCGATCTTGCGGCGATTGAGGCGCTCGGCGACGACCTGCGCGCCGAGCCCGCGCGCGCCCAGGCGCCGCACCGTCTCCTGCGCGGCGTGCGTGAGCGCGGCATCCTCCGCCGCGCTCGCCACTCGTCGCGCCACCAGCTCAGGGCCCGTGGGCGTCATCCGGAAGAGCTCAGAGCCGCGGTTTACAGCCAGCATCAGCTCTCCCGGCCCGGACGGGCGCACCTGCAGCTGCGCGGTGACGTTGGCGACGTGCGTGCCGGTGACAACCGCCAGATGAATGCCGATTGCGCTCGCCTGCGCGACCAGCTCGCACAGCGTCTTCGCATCCGCCCTGCGATCGGGGACGGCGGTGCCGTCCCAGTCGAAGATGATCGCCTCGAAGCGCCGGGCGAGCAGATCGCGCCCGGCTGCGCTTCTCGGCCTCTCATGATCGCGCGCGCCCATCGCTCATCGCATCAATCTACGGTCGGCGGGCTCTGCGCCCTTCCGTGCGGCGCCCGGCCGCCGCTGCGGAGAACTACTGCCTGTGTCCGCCCATCGGACGCATCTGCGCAGCGCTTGCTCTAAAAATGTGACGATGTCGATCGGGTCCTCCAGCGGGTCGCGCGTCTGCCGATGCCCGTGCGCGTAGGCCGGCTGGCCGGCGGGCGCAGCGTCGGTCGGTGGCGGCGATGAGGCGCATCAGCGCGCTCGTCTGCGCGCACCCCCGGCGCATCCTTGGCGGCGCCGCAGCGCTGCTCGTGCTCGCTGCGATCTTCGGGGCACCGCTGATCTCGATTCTGAGCACCGCCCTCTCGGACTTTGAAAGCTCCTCCACGCAGACATATCACGCGGCGCGGCTGATCGAACGGGCGACCGGCGCTCAGGACGACGTCGGCTTTGTCGTGCTTGTCAAGAGCGCCGAGCCGGTGCGCAAGAGCAGGCAGGCCTTTGACGTACTCGCCGAAATCACGCGACTGCTTGCCAAGCAGCCGGGCATTCGCTCCGCGCTTGACTACCCGCGCACCTTCGACCCCGAACTGCTCTCCAGGAACGGCCGCGAAGCGCTCATCCTGGCCACCTTCTCCACGCGCTCGCGCTCCTACGAAGCCGCCCAGCGCCTGCGGCGGGCGATCCGCGCGCGCGGCGGGCGGATCAGCGGCCTGGACATCGTCTTTGAAGAGCTCACGCGCCGCTCGCGCAGCGATCTCGTCCACGCGGAGCTCTACGCGGCGCCGATCCTCGTGGCGCTCTCGCTGCTGCTCTTCGGCGGCCTGGTCGCAGCGCTGCTTCCGCTCCTGGTCGGCGTGCTTGCCGTGCTCTTCACCTTCCTGTGCCTGCGCGTCGTGCAGCAGGCGCTCGGCCTCTCGGTCTTTGCGCTCGACCTCGTGATCGCGGTTGGCCTCGGGCTGGCGGTCGACTACAGCCTCTTCGTCCTCGCCCGCTTCCGTGAAGAGCTCGCATCCGCAACGGCCGACTGCGCGCGCTTGACGCAGGCGCCTGAGGGCAGCGGTGGCGCGCTCGGGCGTCCCTCCCCCGCGGTGCGCAGGATCGCGATCGAGCGCACGCTTGCGAGCGCCGGGCGCACGGTGCTCTTCAGCTGCCTCACCGTCGCCTGCGCGCTTGCCTCGCTGTGCGTCTTCCCGCTGCCCTTCCTCTACTCGATGGGGGTCGCGGGCATCTTCACCGCGCTTGTCGCCGGCACCGTCGCGCTGCTCGTGCTGCCCGCGGCGCTCTACCTGCTCGGCGACCGCGTCAACGCGCTCTCGCTGCGGCGCTCGGCGACTCGCGGCCGCGAGGCAGCGGGGGGCAGGGACCTCTGGGCGCGCCTGGCGAGCGCTGTGATGCGCCGGCCGGGCACCGTCGCGCTGCTCTCCGGAGGAGTGCTGCTTGCGGCGGGCAGCCCTGTCTTCCAGATGGGCCTCACCCCCGCCTCCGCCGCGCTGCTGCCGCCCGGCACCGAATCGCGCCAGGTCGAGGAACGCATCGAACGCAACTTCGAAACCAACCCCGCGCTGCCGATCGCGGCGGTGGTCGAGGCCAAGCCGACCGAATTCCAGTCCGTCTACGAATACGCGCAGGCGGTCGCGCGCGCCAGCGGCGATCCCAGGCACGCTCACCTGCTCAACCTGAAGGGGTCGACCTGGCTGGTCGCGATCACCCCGCGTGGAGATCCCTTCGGCGCCGCCAACGAAGCGGCTGTCGCGCGCATGCGCGCGGTGCGCTCCGCTCATCCGACGGCGGTGGGCGGGATCACCGCGTGGTTCCACGACGAGCTTGAAAGCGTCGCCGGCAACCTCCCCTACGCGATCCTGATCGTCGCCCTGACGATGTTCCTGATGGTCTTTGCGCTGACCGGCTCGCTGCTGCTGCCGCTCAAGACGCTGCTGATGAACCTGCTCACGCTCTCGGTCGCGACGGGCGCCCTCGTGCTCTGCTTTCAGAGCGGCCTGCTGGCGGCGCCCCTGCACTTCAGGGGCAACGGCGGCCTTGAGCCAGCGAACCTGATCCTCCTCTACACCGTCGCCTTCGCGCTCGCTAGCGACTACGGCGTCTTCCTGCTCGCGCGCATCCGCGAGGCGCATGACTCCGGGCTCTCAAACCGCGAGGCTGTGGCGCTCGGGATGCAGCGCACAGGCCACCTGATCACAGCCGCAGCTGCACTCTTCTGCGTCGCGGTCGCCGCGCTGTGCACCTCCTCGATCCTCTCCATCAAGGAGCTTGGCTTCGGCGCGGCCTTTGCGGTCGCGATCGATGCGACGATCGTCCGCGCGCTGCTCGTGCCCTCGCTGATGGCCCTGCTGGGGGACTGGAACTGGTGGGCGCCGGAGCCGCTGCGGCGCCTCCATGCGCGCCTGGGCCTGCGGGAGTCAGGCGCGGGGCTCCCGCGCGGGGAGGAGGCGCAGGCGCTCTCCGGGCAGCTGCCCTGAGCGAGCCCTCTCTGCCCCGCGCGGGCGCCGGCTGCTCAGGCGACCTCCACCGGCTCGGCCTGGGGGCGCACGGGATAGGCCGGCGCTGCGGCGCTGGGCGCCGCCGCAGCCTGCCCGTGGCCGAAGTGCACCGCCGGCAGCAGCCTGCGCATGAAGCTCGGCAGATACCAAGCGGAGGATCCCAGCAGGCGCAGGGCGACAGGCAGCAGCAGCAGCCGCACGAGCGCCGCGTCCAGCAGCACCGCGACGCCCAGGATGATCCCCATCTCCTTGGGCGGCAGCGGCCCGGAGAGCGCGAAGGTGAAGAAGACCGCCACCATCACCGCCGCAGCGGCAAAGATCACCCGGCCAGAGTGCGCGACGCCGCCGACCATCGCCGCGCGCGCGTCGCCCTCGGTCTCCCAGTGCTCCTTGGCGCTTGAGAGCAGGAAGACGGTGTAGTCCATCGAGATCGCAAAGATCATCGCGAAGAAGAAAACCGGCCCCCAGGCATCGAGGAAGCCCTGGGGCGTGAAGCCAAGCAGCGAGTGCAGCACGCCATCCTGGAAGACCCACTTTGCAACGCCGAAGGCGGCGCCGCTCGCAAGCAGGTTTGTCAGGACGCCGACCGCCGCCAGCGCGGGGGTCTGCAGCGCGATCAAGAGCAGGATGAAGCCGAGCGCGAGCACCACCCCGATCACGAGCGGCGTGCGCGCCGAGAGCGCGCTCTGCAGCGCGTGGTCTTCGGCGACCGCGCCGCCGATCAGCGAGCCGCGCGGCAGGCTCCTGCTCAGCTGATCGATCAGCGCTCCGACCCTCGGTGAGGAGGGGTCGGCCGCGGGTATCGCGCTGTAGAGGACATGGCCGCCCGCCAGCTGCGGCGCGGAGACCGCAGCGATGCCGGGCTGAGCCTTGAGGGTGGCTGCAACGGCGCTTGACTCCGCGCTCGGCGCGACCACCTGCAGCGGCCCGGTCGCTCCCGGGCCGAATGCGGCCTGGACCTGCTCGTAGCCGATGCGCGATCCCGCGCTGCTTGGCACGACCTTGATCGATGGCATCGCGGTGCGCAGCGTCAGGACGCCGCTCGCGAGCACGATCAGCGCCGCCAGCGCGGGCAGCCCGAAGCGCAGCGGCGTCTTCCACAGGCGCTGCCCCCAGGCTGCGAAGCGCACCGAGCGGTGCTCGCCGGAGTGAACCCAGGGCAGGGCGTAGCGATCGACGCGGTCGCCCAGTCGCGCGAGCACCGCCGGCAGCAGCGTCAGCGTCGCGGCGAGCACGAAGATCACCGCCAGCATGATCCCGAGGCTCATCGAGCGGAAGGCCGGGCTTTCGACGAGCATCACCGCGCTCAGCGAGACGAGGACGGTCAGGCCGCTGAAGAGCACCGCCTTGCCGGCGGTGTCCATCGTGATCCCCGCGGCCTCGCTTGGCGAGAGGTGGGAGCCGAAGCGGGCGCCGCGGAAGCGGTTGACGATGAACAGCGCGTAGTCGATCCCCAGCGCCAGCGCGAACATCAGCGCGAAGTTCATCGCCCAGATCGAGATCGGCGCGATCAGCGTGCCGAGGTAGAGGGAGCCTGCGGCGGCAAGGAGGCCGAGCAAGGTCAGCATCAGCGGCAGGCCGGCCGCAACCAGCGACCCGAAGGCAAGCAGCAGGATCGCGAGCGTGACCGGCCAGGAGAAGACCTCAGAGCGCAGCATCGCGGAGCGGTTGGCTTCGTTGAAGTCAGACCACATCCCCGCGGCGCCGGTCAGGTGCACTTCGACGCCCGCGCGCGCATCTGCGCTCAGCCTGCTCTTGAGTGTGCCGGCCGCCGCAACCATCGCGTTCGGGTTGCTGCCCGCCCCGGCGGTCACGATCGCAGTGTGGCCATCCGCAGATATCGTCCGGCCCGCGAGGGGCGCATAGACTCCGCGCACATCCTTGCTCGCCGCAAGCGTGTGCTCGACGCTCGCAAGCACGCGCGCGAACGCAGGCGAGGAGGCGTTCAGGCTGCGCGAGTGCACGACCACCTCGAGCGCGTAGCTGGAGCTGCCGCCGAAGTCGCGGTTGACGATCTGCCGCGCCTGCGAGGAGGCCGATCCGCTGGCTTCCCAGCCGGCTCCGGAGAGGGCTCTCTCCACGCGCGGGGCAAAGAAGCCGAGGCCGATCGCGATCAGCACCCAGACCGCCGCCACCGCACGGAAGTGGCTGGCGGTGAACAGGCCCAGGCGCCCGATCGGGCCCAGCTGCTGCGTGAGAGGCTTGCCTTCCATTGGAGTGCTCCTTTCTAGGTCACAACTCAATCGTGGTGCAGTTGGGGCACTTTAGCATGCCTCGGCAAGAAACCACTCTACGGCGGTGGGGTTGTCAAGTTGCAGCTGGCATCTAGAATGGGCCCATGGCGACGACCGAGCCGATCCCCCATCCGATACCTGAGCCCCTGCTGGAGCTGATCGCCAAGCGCTTCCGCGTGCTTGCCGAGCCGATGCGGATCCGCCTGCTCGATCGGCTGCGCGAGGGCGAGGCGACGGTAGGCGAGCTGCAGGAGGCGCTCTCGGCCTCGCAGCAGAACGTCTCCAAGCACCTCGGGATCCTGCTGGAGGCGGGCATGGTCAGCCGCAGCAAGCGCGGCAACCATGCCTACTACGCGATCGCCGACGCCAGCGTCTTTGCGCTCTGCGAGCAGGTCTGCGGTGGGGTGCGCAAGCAGCTCTCAGAGCTTGAAGCTCTGCTCGGCGGGCACGCGCTTTAGAGCGCGCCACCAGCCGCCGCTGAGCTATCCCTTTGGCGCCCGACCACCTGCGGGCGCCGCGCCTTCAACGGAGCCGGAGACTTACGTCTCCGGTGACGCTGGCGGCGTGGATCAGGGGCGGATGGGGCGGCGTGCTTCAACGGAGCCGGAGACTTACGTCTCCGGTGACGGCCGACGAACTGCTGCGCCCACAGAGTATGGAGGCGCTTCAACGGAGCCGGAGACTTACGTCTCCGGTGACCCGCTGCGGCTCGTAGGTCGCCAATTCACAGACGGGCTTCAACGGAGCCGGAGACTTACGTCTCCGGTGACGATCTGCGCAGCTCGCCTGCTCCCTCGGAGGTTCGGCTTCAACGGAGCCGGAGACTTACGTCTCCGGTGACGGACCGTCCTGCGGGCGCGCCGCCAGCGGATCTTCCGGCTTCAACGGAGCCGGAGACTTACGTCTCCGGTGACAGGCTTGGCGGCACGATTGGAACGTCATCGCTCAGGCGCTTCAACGGAGCCGGAGACTTACGTCTCCGGTGACTTAGACCGAAGGGAGCAGTTGTGAGTAGTGAGACGGCTTCAACGGAGCCGGAGACTTACGTCTCCGGTGACTGCTATACTGGGAACCCAGTCTCTCCTCCCTTCGCAGCTTCAACGGAGCCGGAGACTTACGTCTCCGGTGACTAGTGCGGGAAGTCAATGAGCTTGCGCGCCGAAACGCTTCAACGGAGCCGGAGACTTACGTCTCCGGTGACGTTTCCGGGCTGGCGGTAGCCGAGATGGTGTCGCCGTGCTTCAACGGAGCCGGAGACTTACGTCTCCGGTGACCAGGAGTTCACCGGCTGGCGGTGGGCTTTAGTCAAGCTTCAACGGAGCCGGAGACTTACGTCTCCGGTGACGAGCACGTCCCGGTCAAGCTGCACATCGACGAAATGGCTTCAACGGAGCCGGAGACTTACGTCTCCGGTGACCGGGGATCACAGGTGAATGATGGACGAGACGCCTGAGCTTCAACGGAGCCGGAGACTTACGTCTCAGGTGACCAGCTGCGGGGGTGCTGGCGAGGGCGCTTGCTGTGATGCTTCAACGGAGCCGGAGACTTACGTCTCCGGTGACACCGCAAAGCAGGTTCAGGTCATCGCGGAGGTAGCGCTTCAACGGAGCCGGAGACTTACGTCTCCGGTGACAAGGATGAAGCGGAAGTGTGCGATCGCGCAACCGTGCTTCAACGGAGCCGGAGACTTACGTCTCCGGTGACGGGTGCCCCGTACTTTCAACATGCTCGTGCGCATCGAGGCTTCAACGGAGCCGGAGACTTACGTCTCCGGTGACATCGGGTCCTAATCGTCAGCTCCACTGGTTCCGGGCTTCAACGGAGCCGGAGACTTACGTCTCCGGTGACGAGGTCGATTAGCCGCATCGAGCGCGACAGGCTCGCGCTTCAACGGAGCCGGAGACTTACGTCTCCGGTGACACCAGGCGTGGATCCTGCAGCTTTCACGTGTGGACGCTTCAACGGAGCCGGAGACTTACGTCTCCGGTGA
>JAJPKQ010000014.1 GCA_021323635.1 bacterium
TCAGCAGAGGTTGCCGATCGAGACCCAAGCTCGGACGAGCAGGCCGCCGGCGCGAGCACCGGCGGCCCAAACGTGAAGAGGTCCCGTGTTGAAACGTGAAGACCTCTGCGATGGCGAGACCCGGAATCGAACCGGGGACACCACGATTTTCAGTCGTGTGCTCTACCAACTGAGCTATCTCGCCGACGGCAGCAACCGATGCTAGCGGCTTGCGGCGCCGGCCGGCATGCGCGCGCAGAGCAGCGACTGCACCGCCGGCAGGCAGCGCTCGAGCGGCTCGACCGTGGTCACGCCTGAGGCCTCTGGCCCGAGCCTACGGGCGGCCGCGCCGCCAACCAGCACCGGAAGCTCCGGGCGCTCCTCGGCGATCGCCCTGATCAGCCGCGTCAAGGTCGGAGCCAGCGCCTCGCTGCTGCCGGCAAGCAGCACCGCCGCCGGTGCCTGGCTGGCAAGCGTCGCGGAGAGGCGCTCCGGGGAGAGATCGGTCACCAGCACCGCCCGAAAGCCCGCCGCGGCAAGCTGGTCGTGGGCCATCTGCAGCTCAAGCGTCTGGCGCTCTCCTTCCACGCCCGCAACAAGCACGCGCTCGCGATCCTGCTCCACCCCCGAGATCATCAGCCGAAACAGCGTTGCCAGCACCCGCCGTGCGATCGCAAGGGCACGCTGCTCGCTCTCGCCGTCGATGTCGCCTGCGGCGCGAAGAGCATAGATGCGCCTGATCGCGGGGCCGATCAGCTCCGCGTGCAGCGAGGCCGCCTCGAGGCCGTCATCGATCGCCTGGGCGATCGCGCCCTCGGCCGGCTCGGGATCGCCCTGCTCGAGCGCCTTGCTGAAGACCTCTAGCAGCCCGCCGATCAACGCACGCGGGTTGGCGCGGATCTGAGCGCGACTGTCGGTGCGGGTGCCGATCACTTCGAAGAAGGCATCGAGCAGGTAGGGGTCGAAGTGGCGGCCGCGCTGTTCGCGCATCAGCGCGATCGCCTGCTCGAGCGGATAGGCCTTGCGGTAGACGCGGTCGCTTGTGAGCGCGTCGAAGACGTCCGTCACCGCCACGATCCGTCCCTCGAGCGGGATCTCTTCGCGCGCGAGCCCGCGCGGGTAGCCGCCGCCGTCCCAGCGCTCATGGTGGCTCAGGGCGATCGATGCCGCCAGCTCGAGAATCGAGGATGAGGAGCGCGAAAGCAGGCGGTAGCCCTCCTCCGCATGGGCCTCGACGATCGCCCGCTCCTCCTCGCTGAGGGGACCGGGCTTGAGCAGCACCGCATCCGGGATCGCCACCTTGCCGACGTCGTGCAGCGGCGCAGCATGAAGGATGCGGCTGCAGAAGCGCTCGTCCATCCCGACCTGTTCGGCAAGCAGCGCCGAGAGGCGGCCGATCCTTTCGATGTGGGCACCCGTGTCCTCGTCGCGGAACTCGACAGCCATCGAGAGCTTGCGCACGGTCTCCGCCTGCGCGACCTCCAGCTCGGCGAGTGCGTGCCAGAGCTCGTGTGAGCGGTCTTCGATGTCGCGCTCAAGCTCCAAGCGCAGGTCGGAGCCTGCGGAGCGGCCGATCGCCACCCCGCCCGCCAACAGCAGCAGCGCGCCTACAGCCAACGGCGCTGCCGAGGCGCCCGCAAGCGCGACGAGCGCCACCGCGCCGCCAATGCACGCGAGCGGCAGCACCAGGCGGCGCGGCGGCGCGATCGCAAGATGCCTTGCATAACGCTCCAAGCGGCCGGGCAGCAGGCCCGGGCGAGCATGCGCCCGCGGCAGGTCCACCTCACCGGAGGTCAGGTAGGCCTCAGCGCTCGCGTTGCTGTCCCAAGCTGCACTTGCCATTGTCGTTGCCTTCCCGATAACGGCCCTTGACGCCCGTCATTCGACCTCCTCGCACAGCCACTTTTGCAGCTCTTTCACTGCTCAGCAGATAGCGTAGCGACCGGTATCGAAGATCGCGACCGACGTCGCTTAGTCAGCCCTTTTCGGGTCGAAAGCCGCCGCCGCGTCGCGGGCAGGCGCCCCGCTCCCGGACGCTCGGAGCGACGCGGTCGCTCCGCGAGGCGCTCGCGCCGCCCGGTGCTGGTCAGGAATGCTGCAGTTCGCTGACGTTGATCGCGCCGGCGGGCGCCTTCAGCGCCACCGGGCGGCCCCATTCGGTGAAGGTGATGCGCCCGCCTTCAGAGCCGCTCTTTGCCACCAGCAGGGGGTAGGGGCTGCCATGGGTCGCAAGCAGGATTTCGCCACCATGCGCGGTTTCCTGGAGCCTCAGCGCACGTTGTCCTTCGAAGCTTGTGAGGCCGCCGTAGCGCAGCGCCGACGCGTGTTCGAAGAGCTTGCCGGTCAGCGCCTGAAGGTTGGTCAGCGACGTGAGGGACGAGAATTCGGGAGCGCTGGCAGAGGCCTGCAGCCACTTGCCCGCGAACAGCTTTGCCGCCGCCGAGCCGCCGAAATGGCTGTAGAAGGCGGGTGAGCCGTAGATGTAGACCTTCCCGCCCACCTCGATCAGCTTGAAGGAGAGCCCCTGCTCGGAGACGGTGCCGGTCGCGCCCCTGCCCGAGGCGATATGCAGATCCAGCGAGACCGTTGACCCCGCGCTGTGCGCGATCCCTGCGACATGCACCGAGCTTGCCTTTGCAACCGCCGCCTGGGCAGCACGAACCGCCGCCGAGGGGCTCTCCTTGGCGATGCCGTTTTCGCCGTTGCCCGAGCCGCCGCAGCCGGCGATCGCAAGCACCGCAGACAGTGACGCGCCGGCAAGCGCAGCTCTCCTCCGTGCTCTTCGCATGTGGCGCGACAGCCTAGCGGCAGCGGCGGACGACTGCTGCGCGCCTCCTGCTCGGTCGACCCTGCGCGCCGCTACAGCGAGAGCGCGAGGTAGCGCGTCGAGAGGTACTCGCCGATGCCCTCGAAGCCGCCCTCGCGCCCGAGGCCAGACTGCTTCACGCCGCCGAACGGGGCAGCCGGGTTTGAGACCACGCCCTGGTTGACGCCGACCATGCCGAACTCGAGCGCCTCGGAGACACGCAGCGCGCGCTCCAGGCTCTGTGTGTAAAGGTAGGCGACGAGACCGTACTCGGTGCCGTTTGCAAGCGCGAGCGCCTGCGCCTCGGAGTCGAAGGCGTAGATCGCCGCGACCGGGCCGAAGATCTCCTCGCGCGCGATCTCAGCCTCGGCGGGAACGTCGCTGAGCACGGTGGGCGGGTAGAAGTAGCCAGGGCCCTCCGGCACCTGGCCGCCGCAGAGCACGCGCGCGCCGCGCCCACGCGCCTCCTCCACCAGCCGTGCGACCTTCGCGCGCTGCGCCCCGTCGATCAGCGGGCCGAGGTCGCTGTGCGGGTCGCTGAAGCGCCCGCTGCGAAGCGTGCGCATCCGCTCGGCAAGCTCAGCGGCAAAGCGCTCTGCGATCGAAGCCTCGACGAGGAAGCGGTTGGCGGCGGTGCAGGCCTCGCCGATGTTGCGCAGCTTGGCCGCGAGCGCGCCGCCGATAGCCTGCTCGATGTCCGCGTCGGCGAAGACGAGGAAGGGCGCGTTGCCGCCGAGCTCCAACGAAAGGCGCAGGAGGCCGCCTGCGGCGCGCCCCATCAGTGCGCGCCCGACCGCGGTCGAGCCGGTGAATGAGAGCTTGCGCAGGCGCGGGTCGTCAAGCAGCGGCTCGACCACCGCGGCGGAGTCGCTGGTGGTGACCACATTCAGCGCTCCGGGCGGCAGGCCCTCTTCGCGCAAGATCTCGGCGATCGCCAGAGTGCAGAGGGGGGTCTGCTTGGCGGGCTTGACCACCATCGTGCAGCCGGCCGCCACCGCCGGCGCGATCTTGCGCGCCGCCATCGCCGCGGGGAAGTTCCAGGGCGTGATCAGCAGACATGGCCCGACCGGCGCACGCATCGTCAGGATGCGGCCCGCCCCCGTCGGGTTGCGCATGTAGGTGCCGTGGATGCGCACAGCCTCCTCGGCAAACCAGCGAAAGAACTCCGCCGCGTAGAGCACCTCCGCGTCTGATTCGGCGAGGGTCTTGCCCATCTCAAGGCTCATCAGCAGCGCGATCCGCTCGCGCTCGGCGATCATGCGCTCGTAGGCGCGGCGCAGGATCTCACCGCGCTCGCGCGGCGCCATCGCGGCAAATCCCGCCTGCGCGTCTGCCGCAGCGCCAAGCGCCGCGCGCGCCTCAGCGAGCGTTGCGTCGGCGACCTCAGCGATCGTCTCACCGCTCGCGGGGTCCTCAACCGCGATGCTTCTGCCGCCCTCCCCGGGGCGCCAGGTGCCGCCGATCAGCAGCTGCTTCCTGACGCTCGCCAGCGCGCTCTGCTCCTCTGCGGGGCCGCTTGCAGCGCTCATCCCGCCGCCGCACCCTTCCGATCGCAGACGTGATGGCACTTCGCGCACGCACGATGGCGATCGCGCTCTGCACGGGGTTGCTCGCGCTGCAGCTGCAGCCCGCTGCAGCGCTCGCCGGCAGCTTGGCTGGACAGCGATCGCGCGCGCACAGAGAGAACCTAGCCGATCGACGCTCGCCGCCACCGCTGCTCGTGATCCGCGGGGCAGGCGATGGCCACGGCGTGGGAATGAGCCAGTATGGCGCGCTCGGCTACGCGCAGCACGGGGCCACCTACACGCAGATCCTCGCCCACTACTACACCGGCACCGCGATCGGGCACGTCGGGGCAGGCCGGGATGTGCGCGTCCTGCTGGGCAGCCGCGTCGTGCGGATCCCGCTGGAACGCTACGTCCGGGGCGTGGTCGGCGCGGAGATGCCCTCCTCCTGGCCGCTGGCTGCGCTTGAGGCTCAGGCGGTCGCAGCCCGGACCTATGCGCTGAGCGTCCACGCGGGCGGCGCGCGCTTTGATGTCTACGCCGACGCCCGCTCGCAGGTCTACGCCGGGAGCCGCGCCGAAACGGCAAGCACGAACGCCGCGGTCGCGGCGACCGCAGGCCAGATCCTCACCTACGAAGGCAAGCCCGCGATCGCCTACTACTTCTCCTCCTCGGGGGGGATGACAGAAGATGTGCAGAACGCCTTCCCGGGCGCTTCGCCCGAGCCCTGGCTGGTGGGCGTGCCGGATCCCTATGACGGCGGCCCGCTGCACAGCTGGACCCTCACGCTCTCCTTCCCCGCCGCAGAACGACGTCTCTCAGGCCTTCTTCGCGGCAGGCTGCGCGCAATCGAAGTGACCAAGCGCGGCTACTCGCCGCGCATCTTGGCCGCAACCCTGGTGGGCTCGCGCGGCCGCAGCGAGGTCAGCGGCGCGCAGCTTGCCGAACGCCTCGGCCTCTACAGCACCTGGGCCTACTTCTACGTGCGCAGCGCTCATAGGAGCGCTGCCGAGCCCGATGCCTCCGGCTGGCAGGCCCCCACCGCAGGCGGCGGCGAAGCCGAGGGCGGCGGGGAGGCGAGCGGTGGAGCGCCTGCTGCCGCGGGCGGGCAGGCATCGGTGAGCGCGAGCGGCGGCGCGCAGGCGCGCTAGCGGTCGGGGAGCCGCCTGCGCCGATCGACCGCTCTGGCTGCTCAGGCGGGGCCGCCGGGCAGCTCGCGGCCCAGCCAGTCGCGGTAGAAGCCCTCCAGATCGGGCAGGAAGTCATGTATCACCGGGTAGCCCGGCGGCACGGCCTCGACCTCGAGCAGCGTCAGACAGCCGGGGCAGAAGTACTCGCGCAGCGAGTTGTAGTCGGGATGGCCGTGCATCTTCTCCGGGTAGATCTCGGCGAGCTCGGCAGGGGTTGCGCGGACATTGATGAGCGCCTCGAGCTTCCAGTTGCTGCGGTAGTCGCCGAGCTCCTGCCCACAATCGCACTTGATGACGTAGCGGCCGGCGCCCTTGGCGACGATGTAGAGGTGCTCGCCGAAGGGCAGCACGATCGGCTCGGGCCAGGGCACGCGCTGCTGGAGGATCGCGACGTACTTATCGAAGCGATCGGCATCCTTGTAGGCGGACTGGATCGCGCGCACCTGAGCGCGCGGGAGCCGCTCATCGAGCAGGTCGCGAAGCATGGCCGGGTCGACCTTCAAGGCGATGCCTCCCGCGTGCCCTCTGCAGCGTTGCCCGCGAGCATCGCCTTGGATAGCTCGACCTCGGGGGTGGCAACCGGGAATTCGAACTCCTCGGGCAGCTCCCAGAAGGCGCGCAGCTCACGCGCGAAGCGCTCGGAGAGCCGCATCGACTCGGCGTACATCCGCTGCACCGGCTCGATCATGTCGAGCTCGAGGATCCGCTCGCGCTCGCTCTTCATCCACTCGCGCACCGGCACGGCCTTTGCGCGGCGGTGCTCGCGCAGCTCGCCGCGGCGGCGCTCGGTGGCCTGTGGATCCCCTGGCACGACGCCGTAGATCGAGTCCGCGTAGCGCTCGAGCAGGAAGCCGCCGGCGATGTCCGCCATGACCGACTCATATGGCCGCTCGAGCGGGTCGCCGAGGCCGGCGCCGCCGCGGTAGATGGAGAGGTAGAGGTCGCCGTGGGCCATCACTTCCGGAAGGGTCGTGGCCTCGATGTCGAAGTCGTGGCGACCGGCGATGCCTGCGGCAAGCTCGGAGGCGCCCGGGTCGGGCTCGCTCTGCGGATAGGGCGCACGCGCCTGGATCAGGTCGAGGAAGTCGCTGCCGCGGATGTTGTGGCGGTAGCCGGTCGCCGCCGGGTAGCCGCCCCACAGCCCCGCCTGGATGAAGCAGTAGCCGTTGCCGATGTTCTGCATCTCGTAGAAGGGGGTGCTCCAAGCCAGACGCAGGCACTCGTAGCCGGATCCGCCGCGGTGGCGCCCCGGCCCGGCCGTGTTGGGCTTCACGCGCTGGGAGAGGTAGAGAAAGGGCTCGATCATCTCCCACATCTCCATGTCGCCCATGTCGCCCTCGGGGTTCCACATCGCCGCGGCGTAGTCCAAGCCGTCGAGGATCATCTTCGCGCCGCCGCCGACGCACGAGAGCCCGAAGTTGGTTGTCGCCGACTGGCGGCCGTACTGGTCGATGCCGCCGCCCTGAAACGCGTTCGCGGTGAGCCCGTATGGCGCCAGCACCTCCTCGACGAAGCCGCGCGCCTGCAACGCGCGCGAGATCGACTTGACAAAGCCGGTGAAGGAGGGGATCAGGAAGCTCCAGGCGATCCCGGTCGAGCACTGCGGGTTGGAGTGGTTGGACCAGGTGCCGGGCGGGAAGTTGGAGCGCAGCGCCAGATAGGCGCCGTCGTTGACCTTGTCATTGCAGATCAGCAGCTGTGTCAGCTGCACCCAGATCGCCCCCTGCATCGCCGAGGGGGTGCAGTTGCAGGAGTGGTGTCCCCACGCGGAGGCGCCGTCGTAGTCGAGCTCGAGCATCCCCTCGCGCGTGATCCTCAGCTCAAGCGGAGCGTGCATCAGCGTGTCGCGGCGCGCGTAGGAGGGCAGCTGTGCCTCCTTGGCGAAGGGAACCTCGCTGAAGGCCGGCGCGCGGTAGCGGCCGGGCACGGTCATCTCGCGCAGTCGGGCCTGGAAGGAGCGGCGCCCATCCTCGATGACCTCGCGGATGAAGCGCTTGTAGACGTCGACCCCCTCCTGGGCGATGACGCGCTCGACCGCATCACGGATCATGTGCGCGCCGGCGAGGCGCGTCTTCTCATCGAGGGTCCAGTACATCGGTGTCCGCGTGCCGCGCAGGCCGGCCAGAACGTGGTCGCGCCAGAGCTCGTCATGCGAGCCGATCTTGCGCGCGGGCAGGTCGATCCCGTCCTCAAAGCGCGAGATCGGCCCGATCGGGACCGACCCCGGCGTCTTGGCGCCGATGTCGATCTCGTGCGTCACGCCCGCCGCCCACCCCACCAGCTCCGACTCCCAGAAGATCGGGACGAACGTCTGCACGTCGGCGTTGTGCACGTCGCCGATCATCGCGTCGTTGTTGGTGAAGATGTCTCCGGGCGCGATGCCCGGGTTCTCCTCGTAGCGCTGCCGGATCATGTACTTGATCGCGTCCGACATCGTGTGCACGTGGACGATGATCCCGGTGGAGAGCGCGACCGAGTCGCCCTCGGGGGTGTAGAGCGCAAAGCAGAGCTCGCCGATCTCCTTGACGATCGGCGAAGCGGAGATGTTCAGAGCGGTCTCACGCGCGCTCACCAGCCCGCCGCGCAGCCGTGAGAAGAGCTTCTCGTAGCGGATCGGGTCGCTGCGCTTGAGCGTCAGCTCCTCCAATCCCTGGTAGCGGCCGGTGGCCGCAAGCAGCTGCTCAGAGCGCTCGAGCATGGCAAGCAGGCTCTGGCCCTCCCAGCCGATCGCGCCGCGCGCGCTCACAGCTCCTCCAGGTGCCAGATCCGCCGCTCGTCAAGCTGCGCGCGGCGGCCGGGCGCAAGCGCGAAGGTGTCGGCGGGCGACTCGATGATCGCCGGGCCGCTGATCGCGCTGCCCGCGCAAAGCTGCGACTGCTCGAAGATCGCGGTCTCGCTCCAGCCGCCGCGCCACCAGACCGGCCTGGTCGCCTTGGGGGTCGCAGCCACGCCGCTCGCCTGGCGGCTCTCTGCGGGCAGCGCCGGCTTCTCCACCGGCACGGCCGCAGTGACGATCACGTTGGTGACCAGATAGCCCAGCTCCGGCGAGCGGGAGCTGCGCGCGTAGAGCTTGGCGTAGGCCTGCTCGAAGGAGGCGATCAGCTCGTCAACCTGCTCGCCGTCGACGAGCTCCCCGTGCGCAGAGGCGATCTCGAGGTCGTTGAGCTGCCCGAGGTACTGCATGCGGGCGAAGTGACGGTAGGTGATCGCGTCCTCCGCAAAGCCAGACTTGGCGAGCTCGGCGGCAAGGCGCTCGCGCAGGGTCCGCCAGCCGGCGCTGATGAACGCGCCGACCCCCGCCTTGGCCTGGGCGTCGGCTGCAGGCAGGATCGGCATGTCGACCGTGAGGTCGCCGCGATAGGCGAAGTCGCCGCAGGCACAGCCGAACGCCGAGAAGCCCGCCGCCCACGCCGGCACCAGCACCTCGCGGTAGCCCACGCCCTCGGTGTAGCCGGCGACGTGCAGCGGCCCGCCGCCGCCATAGCACAGCAGCGTGTAGTCGACCGGCGAGTAGCCCTTGCCGAGCACCTGCGCGACCGCCTCGTAGCGCAGGGTCTCGTCGAAGAGCTCGATGATCCCGGCCGCGGCCTCCTCGACCACCATCCCCAGCGGGCGGGCGATCTGCTCGGCTACCGCCGCGCGAGCGCGCTCGGCGTCGAGGCGGATCTCCCCGCCCAGGAAGTAGTCGGGGTTGATGCGGCCGAGCACGAGGTTGAGGTCGGTGATGGTGGGCGTCTCCAGACCGCCGTCAGGCCAGCAGACGCCGATCGCCGCACCCGCGGAGTCAGGCCCCAGCTCCGGCCTGCCGGAGCTGGGGTTGATGCGCACGAAGGAGCCGGTGCCGGCACCGATCGAGTCGACCTGCACCAGCGGCAGGTTGAGGACGAAGCGCGCGATGTCCGGGGTCTGCCGGATCGTCAGCTCGCCGTCGGTGATCAGCGAGACGTCGAAGCTCGTGCCACCGATGTCGCTGCAGACGATGTTGCGCTCCGCGCGATCGGCATAGAGGCTCTCGGCCAGATGCAGCGCTCCGACGACGCCGCCGATCGGCCCGGAGATCAGCGTCCGGCCGAGCTCGCGGGCATCGATCGAGATCGACCCGCCGTGCGCCGCCATGATGCGCAGGTCGAAGCCCGCGCCCGCCTCACGGGTGGCCGCGCGCACGCGCTGGAGCTGCTCCCGCGAGGGCTCGGCCGCGTAGGCCTCGATCAGCGTCGAGTTCAGGCGGGGCAGATCGCGCCGCATCGGATACAGCTCGCTGGAGAGGAAGATCGCAAGCTCGGGATGATGCTCGCGCGCAAGCTCGCGCACACGCTGCTCGTGGACGGGATTGCGGTAGCTGAAGAGAAAGCAGACGACGACCCCTTCGACGCCGGCGGCCACCAGCGCCTGCAGCGCGCTGCGCGCCTCCTCCTCGTAGAGGGGCACCGCCGGAGTGCCGAAGAGGTCGATGCGCTCGCGCACGCCGTAGACTCGCTCGCGCGGGACCAGCGGCTCGTTGTGGTGGTGGGTGGCGACGTGCAGGCGGTCGGAGTAGGGGTAGCCGAGGTAGGTCTGGATCCCTCGCTCCAAGCGCAGCATGTCCTCCATCCCGCCGGTCACGATCAGGCCGATGCGCCGCCCCTTGCGCTCGAGCAGGCGGTTGAGCATCGCCGTGCCCGAGTAGATGCCCGCGACAAGGCGCGGGAACGCCTGAGCGGGATCCAGCTGCCATTGCGCAAGCGCATCGGTGGCAGACGCCATGAACCCGACCGCCTCATCGGCGGGGGTCGACTGCGCCTTGCCGACCACGAAGCTGCCATCGCGGTCGACGATGAAGGTGTCCGTCATCGTGCCCCCGGCATCGATCGCAAGGACGCGCGGCTCGCGCCGCACCCCGTCTGCGATCGCCGGCTCTGCGGGCATGGGCGCATACTAGCCCACGTCCGGTTAGGAGCACCTAACTGCGCGATCGGCGCTCGCCTACGCACCACCCGGCTGAGCTGCGTCGCGCGCCGCGTAGGCGAGATGCCCATCTACATACGTGCGCAGTATGCGCAGCGATGTCAGCGCCTCCGGGCCGCAGGCGAGGGGATCGCCCGAGAGCACCACCAGATCGGCCTCCTTGCCCGGCGCGAGGCTGCCGGCCCGCTCAAAGACGCCAAGCGCATGAGCGCCACCAGCGGTGTATGCGCGCAGCAGGCTCGCCACATCGACGGCCTCCTGTGCTTCGAAGCAGTCGCCTGAGCAGGTCATGCGGGTGCTGCCGGCGCGCAGCGCCGCCAGCACGTCATATGAGGAGACCGGGTAGTCCGAGCCCCCCGCCAGCTCCACCCCCGCGCTTTGAAGCGTGCGCAGCGCCAGCGCGCGCAGACCCCCCGGCAGCGGCATCGCGGCCAGCTCGTCGCCGATGTCGAAGACGAAGTGGGGGTTCACAACTGCGATCGCGCCGACCGCCGCGATGCGCGCCGCAAGCTCGGAGTCGAGGATCATCGCATGCTCGAGTCGGGGCGCGCCGGGCAGATCGGAGAGCGCTGCGCCGGCGGCCTCAAGCGCTGCGACCGCAACCGTGATCGCCTCGTTGCCGAGCGCGTGCTGAGCCACCTGCGCCCCCACGGCAGCAGCCTCGGTGATCGTAGTTGCGATCTGTTGGTGTGAGTGAAACAGCATCCCGTGATGCAGATGCCCGCCTCGGTCGGGGCGCCAGCCACTGCCAAGGCGCGCAGACGCACGCAGCGCTGCAAGCCCGCCGCCGCCAAGCGCGCGGCGCAGCACCGCCGTGAGCGATCCGATCAGGTGCAGAGGCGAGGCGCAGATCGCGCACTGGTCGGCGCCGTCGAGGAAAAGCTTCGCCGGGCCGATCGGCGCGCGCCTTGGCCCGCTGCCGCTCGGCGCGGCAAAGCGCTCGACGATCAGCGAGTCAGCGCCGACCGGCATCCGGTGGACCTTGACCGGAAGCATTCCCGCAGCGACTGCGCGCTCGTAGAGGGCGTCGATCGCCGGCGGCACCGCCGCGTCGCCCACGCGGACGATCCCCGCGCGCAGGAGCGCGCGCCCGTGCGCCTGGCACTCGGCAAGCCAGGCATCCCCGGCGTGCGCCAGAAGCGCGTCGCGCGAGCGCGCCTCGGCGGCGAAGAACGGCGCCTCGATGACCTCGCCGGTGAGCCGGCCACGCCGGCGCCCGAGCCGACCACCGGGCGGGTCGGGGCTGGCGGCGGTGAAGCCCATCAGCTCCAGCCCAGCGGAGTTGAGCACGCCCTCGTGGCAGGAGTAGGCCATCAGCAGCAACGGCCGCTGCGGGCAGATCTCGTCAAGCTCCTCCCGGCGCGGGGCACGCCTCTCGGCAAGCTTGTGAGGATCGTAGCCCTGCGCGCGCACCCAGGGGGTCTCGCACCTCTCCACGAACGGCTTCAGGCGCGCGATCAGAGCCGCCAGCGGCTGGCCCGGCAGGCAATGCAGATCGGGCGCGCGGCGATCGAGCGCCGCCAGGCAGTAGTGATGATGGGCGTCGATGAAGCCGGGCAGCAGAGCCGCGCCGTCAAGCTCGACGCGCTCGAATGGCTCCCCGAGGGCGGCCGCGACCGCTTGCTCGCTCCCCCAGGCGCTGATCAGCCCGCCACTTACGCCGAGCGCATCCACCCGCGGCCGCGCGGCATCCATCGTGATGATCGGGCCGCCGCAGAGCAGCAGGCGCGGCGGCGCTTGCGCCGCTCTCTCTCCGCCGGGTTCTCGCTCGCGATCCTCCATCGCTCTGTCGGCTTGCCAGGAGCGCCTGCCCCACGCTCCTCTTGACGATGCTTAGGTCAGCCTAACGCAATGCTCGCCGCAGCGCGCCCGAACGCCCGTGTGCTAGGGAGTGAAGCGCACCGTGATCACATCGCCGTCGTGGACCAGGTACTCGCGCCCCTCCAGGCGCAGGGTGCCGCGCTCGCGCGCCCCGGCCCAGCCGCCCGCCTCGACAAGCGCATACCAGGGCACCACCTCCGCGCGCACGAAGCCCCGCTGAATGTCGGAGTGGATCTGCCCGGCCGCCTCGTAGACGCTTGCGCCCGCACGCAGATGCCAGGACTGCGCAGGCTTGCCCTCGCCCGCGGTGAAGAAGGCGATCAGCCCCAGCAGCTCGAAGGCAGCGCGCACAAGCCGCGCGAGCGAGCCCTCCTCGCCGAGGCCAAGCTCGGAGCGCATCACCGCGGCTTCCTCGTCGGGCAGCTCCGCCAGCTCGGCCTCGGCACGCGCAGAGATTGCGACCACGGGGGCGTTGCGCTCGGCGGCCGCCTGGCGCAGCGCCGCAGGGGCCTCGCTCTCGCCCTCGGCGACGTTGGCGACAAAGAGCACCGGCTTGCCCGTGATCAGCCCCAGCGCACGCGCCGCCCCCTGCGCGTCCTCAGGAACCGCGACCGCGCGCGCCGGCTGTCCGCCGTCAAGCGCTGCGATCACCTGTGCCAGCCATGCCTGCTCGGCGATCGCCTCCTTTGCCCCGCTGCGCGCCTGGCGCGCCACCCGCTCGGCGCGCCGCTGCGCCTGCTCGAGATCGGCAAGCGCAAGCTCGGTCTCGATCACCTCGATGTCGCGCACGGGGTCGACGCTGCCCACCGGATGGACGACGCTCTGCACCTCGTGGGCGCGGACGACGTGCACGATCGCGTGGGTCTCGCGAATGTGGGAGAGGAAGCGGTTGCCGAGCCCCTCGCCCTTGTGCGCGCCCGCGATCAGCCCAGCGATGTCATGGAAGGCGATCGTGTCGAAGATCACCTCCGAGGCGCCGACCGTTGCGGCGACCTGCTCGAGGCGCTCGTCGCTCACCGGCACCACCGCGACATTGGGCTCGATCGTCGTGAAGGGATAGCCGGCCGTCTGCGCGCCCGCCTTCGTGAGCGCGTTGAAGAGCGTCGACTTGCCCGCGTTCGGCAGCCCGACGATGCCGATCCGCGTGCTCACGTGCGCACTCCGGCGGTGCCGGCCGCCCTGGCCCTGGCCACACGCGGCCGCAGGAGGTGAGCGATCGCGCTGCCTAGCAGCGCGCCACCGATGAGGTCGCTCGGGTAGTGAACCCCCAGGTAGATGCGCGAGTATGCGAATGCGCCCGCGAGCGCATAGAGCGGCGCAGCGGGCAGCGAGAGCTCCGAGTAGAGCGCGGCCGCAAGCACAGAGGTGGTGGTGTGGGCGCTTGGAAAGCTCAACCCCGAGGGCGTGCTCGTCAGCGGGGGGAGCCCTGGCAGCGATGGGCGCCTGCGGCGGACTGTGAATTTGATCGCGGTGTTCAGGACGTATCCTCCGCCGACCGCCGCCGTCGCAAGCCGCCAGGCGCGGGCGCTGCCGCCGCGCTGCATCGAGCCGGCGGTGCCCAGCGCAAGCCAGAGCGCCGCGTGCTCGCCAAGCCGCGAGAAGCGCGCCACCGCGCGCTCGGCGCCAGGGCTGTGGCCGGCGGTGCGCGCAAAGAGCAGCAGCGCGCGGTCGCAGCTGCTGGCCGTCGCAAGGATCCCTGCCTGCCGGCGCGGCGCTCGGCCGCGTCGCCTAGGCACGGAAGCCGACGTGGTGCTCCTCGCTCTCGATGCGCACGTAGAGGACGCTCGAGAGATCCAGCGCAAGCGTGCCATCCTCATCGCACAGCTCGTGCCAGCGCGCGCTCGCCTCGCCGCCGCGGAGCGCCCCGCGCAGGCGCTCGAGCTCCTCTGCGCTCACGCGCGCGCTGACCGCCTGGCCGCCGCGGAAGCCGATCGATATCGCCTGCGCCGCCACCCGATCAGTGCTCCGCCGGCTGGACGACCTCGACGAGCACGCGCTCCAGTCCGCGCGGGTCCAGGAAGGCGACGCGCGAGCCGCGAATGCCCACGCGCGGGCGCTGGTCGAGCAGCGTCACGCCCTCCTCTGAGAGCTGAGCAAGCGTCGCATCGATGTCATCGACCTGGTAGGCGATGTGGTGCAGCCCGGGGCCGCGCCTGGCGAGGAACTTTCCCACCGGCGTGTCCTCGTGCAGCGGCGCGAGCAGCTCGACGTGGTTCTCGCCGACATCGAGCAGCGCTGCCTCCACCCCCTGGGACTCGACGCGCTCGCGATGAGCGAGCGCAAGGCCGAGGCGCTCGGACCAAAGCGCGATGCCCGCCTCCAGATCCTCCACTGCGATGCCGATGTGATCGATGCGCTTGAACACCGGCAGCGGAGTCTAGCGGGAGGCGCTCCCGAGCACGGCAAGCGCAAGGTCGCGGTAGAGCTCCGCCGCAAAGGCGAGGTCGCGCACGTCGATGCGCTCGTCAGCGCCGTGCACGAGCGGGGCGGCCTCAAGCAGCGTCTGGTGGCGCTGAGGAAAGAACCCGTAGGCGACGCAATCCGGAAAGGCGGCGCGGAAGTGGCGCGAGTCCGAGAAGCCCGCGAGCATCACCGGGACCAGCCGCGCTCCCGGGTCGGCTCGCGCCAGCCAGCCGGCGATCGCATCGGCAAGCTCGCTCTGCACCGGCGAGGCGTTCGCGGGCATCTGCTCGGTGAACTGCAGCCGATAGCGCTCGCCCTCCGGCCCCTGCGCGGGGCCGAGGATCTGCGCAACCGCAGCTTCGACATCGCTCGCGCCCCCACCCGGGGGGACGCGGCAGTCGACCTTCAGCTCCGCGCGGCTGGGGATCACGTTGATCTTCTCCGATGCGGTGATCCGCGTCGGCGCGAAGGTGATCCCAAAGAGCGGCTCGAAGATCGCAGCCAGCCGCTCGTCGGCCGCGCGCAGCCTGGCAAGCAGCGGCGCGGGATCGCCGGCCTTCTCGCCGAGGGCGGCAAGCAGCGCCTCAGACTGCGGTGAGGGCAGGTAGGAGATCGAGCGCTCGGCAAAGCGCGCAAGCAGCGGCGCCATCTTCAGCAGAGCGTTCTCGCCGAGCGCAGGCAGCGAGGCGTGCGCGGCGACGCCGCTCGTCGTCAATGTGAAGCGGAAGACGCCCTTCTCGGCGCAGCAGAGGCCGTAGCAGCGGGCGCCCTCAACCTCGAAGAGCTCGCCGGCCCCCTCGTTGATCAGCATGTCGCAGCGAACCTCCTCGGCGTGCTCGCGGGTGATCCACTGCGCGCCGAGCTCCCCGCCGGTCTCCTCGTCCACGACGCTCACGATCAAGAGCTCTCCGCGCCGCGGGCGCCAGCCCGCTCGTGCCAGCTCGGCCGCAGCGGCGGCCTCGGCGGCAACCTGCGACTTCATGTCGATCGCCCCGCGCCCCCACAGGAACCCGTCGATGAGCTCGCCGCCGAAGGGGTCGTGGCGCCACTCGCGCGGGTCTGCCAGCACCGTGTCGACGTGCCCGAGGTAACAGAGGGTCGGACCGGGAAGCTCGCCGCGCAGGCGCGCGACGAGATTGGGGCGCTCAGGCTCGGCGGCCAGCAGCGAGCACTCAAAGCCTGCGTCGCGCAGGTACGCAGCGAGGTGCTCCTGGGCGGGGCGCTCCGCGCCGGGCGGGTTGACCGTTTTGAAGCGCAGCAGCTCTGCCAGCAGCCGCTGGGCGGCAGCGGAGGGGTCGACGCTCATCGGCCGATCCTACGCGCTGGGCGTCCGGAGGGAAGCCGCGCGCTCAGCTTGCGGCCTCCGGCAGCGTCGCTGAGAGCTGCGCCGGGTCGGCCGCGAGCAGGGCGGCGGTGCACGGATGCCTTGGCGCGGCAAAGACCTGCGCGAGCGGCCCCTCCTCGACTATGCGCCCGTGCTCCATCACGGCGACGCGCTCGCAGAGGTGGCTGACGGCCGCCAGATCGTGGGAGATCACCAGCAGCCCGAGGCCGCGCTGGGCGCTTTGCTGCGCAAGCAGGCTCAGCACCTGTGCCTGCACCGAGAGGTCGAGCCCGACGGTCGGCTCGTCAGCGATCAGCAGCTGCGGAGAGAGCGCCAGCGCACGGGCGATCCCCACACGCCGGCGCTGGCCGCCGGAGAGCTCATCGGGAAGACGGTCGTAGAGGTCAGCCGCCAGGCCGACGGAGGAGAGCAGCTCCTCCACGCGCGCGCGCCGCTGCGCCCGCGTGGGGCAGATCCCGTGAAGCGCGAGCGGCTCGGCGATCGCCGAGCCGATCGAGCGCCGCGGGTTGAGCGAGGCGTAGGGGTCCTGGAAGACGATCTGGACGCTGCGACGAAAGGCAAGCCGCTCGGCGCGATCGAGCGCGCTGAGCGGGCGCCCGTCGAAGCGCACGGCTCCCGCGCTTGGCGCAAGCAGGCCGAGCAGCAGCCGTGCGGTCGTGCTCTTGCCGCAGCCGCTCTCGCCGACGAGCGCAAGCGACTCGCCCGGCGAGAGCGCAAGCGAGAGGTGGTCCACCGCCAGCACACCCGCCCCGCGCGCGCGAGCTGGCAGCGCCAGCAGCCGCCTGCGCGCGCCAAAGCGCTTGCAGAGCTCACGCGCCTCAAGCAGCGGCGGGGCCATGGAAGAGCTCGGCGCGGCGAGCGGGCTCGAGGTGGCAGGCGGCAAGATGACCGCTGCGTCCGGGCAGCGCCGCCAGCGGCGGCTCGCGCTCAGAGCAGGGCGCAAAGGCGTAAGGGCAGCGCGGATGAAAGCGACAGCCGGGAGGCGGCGAGCGCATGTCAGGCCCCTCGCCCGGGATCGCCTGCAGCGCGCTCACCCAGCTGCGCGCACCGGCGCGGTCGCGGATCGGCGTGGGCATTGCAGCCAGCAGCGCCGCCGTGTAGGGGTGCTCGGGAGCGCGCAGCAGCTCGCGCGCGCTTGCGCGCTCGATGACCCTGCCCGCGTACATCACCGCGACCTCGTCACAGAGCGCGGCGACCACGCGCAGATCGTGGCTGATCAGCAGCAGCGCCATGCGCCGCTGCGCGCGCAGGCCCCCGAGCAGCCTCAGAATCTCCATCTGGACGGTCAGATCGAGCGAGCTGGTGGGCTCATCGGCGATCAGCAGCCGCGGCTCGCCCGCGAGGGCGATTGCGATCAGGACACGCTGGCGCATGCCGCCTGAGAGCTCATGGGGGTAGCGCGCGTAGAGGGCATCAGCCTCATCGAGGCCGACTTCGGCAAGCAGCGCCTGGGCCCGCTCGCGCGCCTGCCGGCGCGAGAGCGGGCGATGCGCGCGCAGTGCCTCGGCGACCTGAGCGCCGATGCGCTTGAGCGGATGAAGGGCGGAGAGCGCCTCCTGAAAGACCACGCCGATCCGCGCTCCGCGCAGCTGCTGCAGCTCTCGCTCGCGCGCCTGCAGAAGATCGCGGCCTTCAAGCTCGATCCGCCCGCGCACGCGAGCCTGGCCTGGGTCAAGCAGCGCGGGGAGGGCAAGCGCAAGGGTGCTCTTGCCTGCGCCCGACTCGCCCACCAGGCCGAGCGCCCGGCCCGCGCGCAGCTCTAGCGAGACGCGATCGACCGCGCGCAGGAGGGCGGGCGGCTGACCGTACTCGACGATCAGCTCCCGCACCCGCAGCAGCGCATCCTCGCCCTGTGGCGCGCCCTCGGCGGGCACCTGCGCCGGTCCTCTGGTCCCGCTAGGCAAGGCGCACCCGCGGGTCCAGCCAGACGTAGAGGAGATCGACGATCGCGTTCATCACCACGATGAAGATCGCGCCGACGAGCACCGTCCCCTGGATCATCGGCAGATCTCCGTTGAGCACCGCTTCATAGAGCAGGCGCCCGATGCCGGGGATGTTGAAGGCCGTTTCGGTCAGGATCGCGCCACCCAGCAGCAGCGCGATGTCCATGCCAGCCGCGGTCAGGAAGGGGGTCAGCGCCGGGCGCAGCGCGTGGCGCAGCAGCACCTGCGCCTGCGAGATGCCCTTGGCACGCGCCGTGCGGATGTAGGGCTCGGCAAGGACCTCGGTCAGGTTCGCGCGCAGCAGGCGGGCGTAGAAGGCGCCGAGCGATATCGCAAGCACGAGCCAGGGCAGCACGAGCGACTCCAGCCACTGCAGCGGTTCTTCGCTGATCGGAACGTAGGAGCCCGCGCCGGGAAGCAGATGAAGCTTGCCCGTGACGTCCGCGAAGAGGAACAGCGCGAGCAGGGCGAGCCAGTAGACCGGCGCTGAGATCCCAAGCAGCGTGAGGGCGCCCACCAGCCGATCGAGCAGCGAATGGCGCCGCAGCGCCGCAAGCGTGCCGAGCGCAAGCGCGCCCGCCAGCCACAGCAGCGCCGCGCCGAGCGTCAGCGAGATCGTCGCCGGCAGCCTTTCGGCGAGCGCGGAGCGCACGGAGATGTCGTATTGATAGGAGTAGCCGAGATCAAGGTGGAAGAGGAGCCGGTCGAGGAAATGCAGATACTGGTCATACCACGGCCGCTGCAGCCCGAGCGTCTGGCGGATGTGGGCGAGCAGCGCGGGGCTCGGCGTCTTGCCCGCCCGCAGCGCCGCCGGTTCCACGGCGGGCAGGAGGTAGAAGATGATGAAGGTGATGAAGGTGACCGCGACTAGAACCGCGACCATCCAGAGCAATCTGCGGGCGATGTAAGCGGGCATGGTCCGCCTGGAGGGCGCAGGCTCACTTGAGCGAGCTTGCGGTCAGGTCCCAGGCGCCGCCGTTGAACGCCCACGGCACTCCCTTGACGTTCGCGGAGGCGAAGGAGACCTGGTTTTCCCACAGCCACGGGATCACATAGGCTTCGGCCGTAAGCTCGCGGTCGAGCCTGCCCCACGCCTGCGCGCGCGCCCGTTCGCCGATGACCTCCTTCGCCGCCTCTATCTGTGCGTTGTAGGCCGGGTTGTCCGCAAGCGAGGTGTCGGTGTTTGCCTGTTCCTGGATCAGATTGCCGTCGAAGATCGGCGCGATCATGCTCTGGGAGTCGAAGAAGTCCTTGCCCCAGGAAAGATTCGGACAGATCGCTATGTGCGCCTTCGGGACCGTGCAGTACTTGGTCAGCATCGTCGTATGCGGGACCTCGTGCAGTTCCAGATTGATGCCGATCTGGGCCAGCTGGCTCTGAATCGCTTCGGCGACGTTCTTCTGCGGCGCTTCGTCGGCGGCGACCGCGCTCAGCGGCGGCCCTTCGTAGCGCCCGCGCCTATAGCCCGCCAGGCGCATGTAGTGCTGCGCCAGCGCCAGGTCCCCTTCGGGGTGGGAGAGAAAGTCGTAGCCGGGCCCCCGATAGCCGCCGGCGACGTTGAAGCCGGGCATTTCCGGCGCCAAGAAGTGGGTCGCGATGGCTCCGAGCGTCGGCCCGCCGATCAGCCGCAAGAGCGCGGAGCGGTCGATCACCGCGCCGATCGCGCGACGCACATCGACGTTGTCGAGGGGCTTGACGCGCGTGTTGAGCGAGATGTAGCGCGTCGCCTGGGCCGGGGTTATGTAGAGCTGAGAGCGGCGGCTGCTGAGGGCTTCGGCGAGGATCGCCGGCGGTGGAGCGGTGAAGTCGCCGCTCATCAGCGAAGTCCCTTCAAGGACCTCGCGGCTTGCGACCGTCTTGGAGTAGCCGCCGCGGAAGATGATCGCGTTGAAGTACGCCGAGCGGATCGGGTCGCTTTCCCGCCGCCACGAGCGGTTTCGTTCAAGCGCCAGCAAGCGGCCGGGCGCGTAGGAGGAGTGGGGCACGGTGCCGCTGCCCGCGCCCGCGATCATGTAGGGGCCGGTGAAGAGCTGGTGTTCGCCGTAGGTTGACTGTGCGCCGCGGTCGAACCTTTCGGCATAGCTCTGCGGCACAGGCGCCGTGCAGGGCAGCGCGAGCGCGTCGGCATCGTCAAGCACGCCGACCGGAACGCTCGTGTGTATGACGAGCGTCGTCGCGTTCGGCGCTCTGATCCCGGGGATGTTGACCAGGTGCGAGACCGGTTCATGCGGCGCGCCTTCGATCTCCCCGTAGTAGTCGAAGGCGTAGCCGTTGCCCACCGATGCCAAAAAGCAGCGCTCGATCGCGTACTTGATGTCTGCGGAGCTGACCGTGCGGGCTGCAAGCGGAGGGCTGTAGTGAATGCCGCTCCTGATGTGGATCGTAAGCGTCCTGCCCCCGTCCGAGAGCGCCGGCATCGCGGTGGCCAGATCGGGCACGGGGGTCAGCGAGCGCGCGCGCCAGCCGTAGAGCCAGCGCTGGGTGGTCTGTGCAAGGTCTGTGTAGTCGGTCTGGTAGTACCAGAACCCTGGGTCCAGCGAGTCGACGCCGCCGTTGACCTCCAGCACGGTGACCGTGCCGCCGCTGCGCCCGGCAATCTTGCCCGTCGAGGTGCCACAGCCGGCGACCAGGAGAGCGCTGATCAGCGCCAGCGCGCATCCGCGCGTGAGGAGGGCCGCTGCCGGCACCCGCACGTGGGCGCTCACGCGAGCATCTCCGCTGCGATGGCGATCGCTAGGCAATCCGCACCCGCTGCGCAACCGGGCGCGCAAGCGCCGCCTGCACGCCTTCGCCGAGGAGGTTGAACGCGAGCACGGTCAGCAGCAGCGCAGCTCCCGGAAAGGCCATGTACCACCAGGCGCTGTTGAAGATCGGCGTCGCTTCGGCGAGCATCTGACCCCAGCTTGGCGTCGGCGGCTGCACGCCGAGGCCGAGATAGGAGAGCGCGGCCTCCAGCAGGATGTTCTGCGGGATCGCATAGGTCGCGTAGACCGCCACCGGCGCAGCGAGGTTGGGCAGCAGCTCGCGGACGATGATGCGCAGATGCGAGCAGCCGATCGCGCGCGCAGCCTCGATGAACTCCAGCTCGCGCAGCGCCAGCACCTGGCCGCGCACCAGCCGCGCGACGTAGGTCCAGGTGACCAGCACGATCACGAAGACGACCGCGCCGGTTCCCGGATGCACCAGGCCGCCCACGCAGCCCTTGCCAAGCTCGCAGGCGCTGGCGAGGCCGATCGCCAGCAGGAAGGCCGGAAAGGCTAAGAACAGGTCGGTCAGCCGCGAGATCACGGTGTCGAGCACGCCGCCGAAGTAGCCGGCTGCCGCGCCGAGCAGCACGCCGATCAGGAGCGCCAGCGCGGTCGCAAGGAGCGCCACCTCCAGCGAGGCGCGCGCGCCATAGATCACCCTGCTGAAGACGTCCCGACCGAGCGGGTCGACGCCGAAGATGTGCCCGCCGGCGAGGCTCGGGCCAGTCGGCGTGCCGAAGCTGCTCAGCGCCGCATAGTCGGGGCGATCGGGCCCGGGTGCGCCAACCACGCTGACGACGATTGGAGCCGCCGCGGCAACCGCCACCAGCAGCAGGATGAAGGCAAGGCCCAGGAGCGTTGAGCGCCGAGCCGCAAAGCGCCGCCAAAAGCTCGCGCGTGGCGCACTGCCAGCCATCGTCGTCCTCCGCGTGTTGTCGCCCTGTGCGCCGGTATTCCATTGCTCTGCAGCGCCTCCTTCGCAGAGCCGCCACCATCATTGCGCGGCGGCTGCCGCTCTGTTGCAGGTTCGACGCCCGGGCGCCGCGTCCTGCCGGCGCTCAACGCTTCGGGGGCGACGCGCCGCGATCGAGCAATACTCGAAGGGCAGTGCAGACGCTCTTCCCCGCCCAGGAGCCCGCTCCGACCGCAGCCGGCGAGCTGCCGCTTGCCGCACGCCTGCGCCCATGCGAGCTCGATGCGATCGTCGGCCAGGGTCATCTGATCGGACCGGGCGCGCCCCTGCGCAGCGCGCTGGAGCGCGGGCAGCTGCACTCGATGATCCTCTACGGCCCGCCCGGCAGCGGCAAGACGACGCTGGCGCGCGTGCTCGGGCGCACGCCGGGCTACCTCTTTCAGGAGCACAGCGCCGTGGGCGTCGGGCTGGCGCAGGTGCGCGCGGTGATCGAGCGCGCCCGCCGCGCTCGATCGGCGGGCGCCGGCCAGCGCACGCTCTACTTCCTCGATGAGATCCACCGCTTCAACCGCGCCCAGCAGGATGCGCTGCTTCACGCCGTCGAGGAGGGGCTGATTACGCTGATCGGCGCAACCACCGAGAACCCGGCATTTGCGATCAACAACGCCCTGCTCTCACGCGCGCGCGTCTATACGCTGCGCGCGCTCTCGGAGCCGGAGCTCGAAGAGGTCCTTGTGGGCGCCTGCGCGCGGCTGCGCGAGCAGGACGCCGAAAGCGGGCAGATTGGCGCCGGCACGCACGTGAGCGATGAGGCGATCGCGATCATCGCCGGCGCGGCGGAGGGCGACTGCCGGGTGGCGCTGCAAACGCTCGAGCTGGCGCTCGAGCTGGCGCGAGCGCAGGGCTCAGAGGTCGCCCGCGCGCAGGCCGCTGCAGCGCTTGCGCGTCGCACGAGCCGCTACGACCGCGCGGGCGATCGCCACTACGACTACATCTCAGCCTGGATCAAGGCGACGCGCGGGTCAGACGCCGACGCCGCGCTGTACTACCTCGCGGTGATGCTCGAGGGCGGCGAGGAGCCGCGCTTCATCGCCCGACGGATGGTGATCCTCGCCTCCGAGGACATCGGCAATGCCGATCCGCAGGCCCTTGCGGTCGCGGTGCACGCTGCGCACGCGCTCGAGCTGGTGGGCATGCCGGAGGCAGCCTACGCGCTTGCGCAGGCCGCGATCTACCTGGCGCTCGCGCCCAAGTCCAACGCCGCGGGCGCCGCGCTCGCGCGCGCTCGCGAGCACGTGCGCGAGCATGGCCCAGCGCCCGTCCCCGCGCACCTGGTCTCCGGCCCGCGTCCGGGCCTTGAGCGTGGCGAGCGCTATGACTACCCCCACGAGCACCCCCACCAGCTGAGCGCACAGGAGCTGCTGCCGAAGGCGCTCGCGGGCATCTCCTTCTACGAGCCGCGCTCCAGCGAAGCGGCGCTGCGCGAGCGCCTTGCAGAGATCGCGCGGCTGCGCCCCCGCAGCTAGGGGCTACCCTTTCTGCATATGTCAGCCGAGGCCTACGCTGGAAGGCGTTGCGTCTGCGCTCTGCGCCGGGAGAGCTGCGATGAGTCCTGCGTGCGGGAGCTGCGCGAGACGCCGCTCTACATCGCCTGCCTGCGCCTTGCCGGGCGCCGCTGCGTGGTGGTCGGCGGCGGCGCGGTCGGTCGCCAGAAGGTCGAGGGGCTGCTTGCCTGCGACGCCCAGGTGACGCTGATCGCGCCGCGGGCGACTGCAGAGCTCGCCGACTACGCCGAGCAGGGGACGATCGCCTGGGAGCGGCGGCCATACGCCGGGGAGGGCGACCTTGCAAACGCCTTTCTGGTGATCGCCGCCACCGAGCAGGCGGATCTGAACATGCGCATCTTCGCCGATGCCGAGCGGCGGGCGATGCTCGTGAACGTGGTTGACGTGCCGCCGCTGTGCAACTTCATCCTGCCCGCGATCGTCCGCAGCGGCCCGCTTGCGATCGCGATCTCCACGGCAGGCAGCTCTCCTGCGCTGGCCAAGCGCATCGCGGCGGAGGTGGCTGAGCGCTTCGGCGCCCCCTACGCACGCCTTGCGGAGATCCTCGCCGAGTCGCGCGGCTGGGCGAAGGCGACGCTCCCGACCTACCAGCACCGCAAGCGCTTCTTCGAGGCGATCGTTGCCGGCGACCCGGACCCGATCGCGCTGCTTGCCGCCGGCGAAGATGACCGACTGCGCGCGCTGATCGCGGACGCCCGGGAGCAGGCACTTGGAGAGCTCCTCGCCAGCGCTTGAGCTGCGCGCGCTCGGCAGGCGCTTTGGCGAACGCGCGGTCCTGCGATCGCTGACGCTCACGCTCGAGCATGGTCAGACGCTTGCGGTGCTTGGCTCAAACGGCGCCGGCAAGACCACGCTGCTGCGCGTGCTGGCGGGGCTGCTGGCTCCGCACAGCGGGCGGGCGCGCGTGCTTGGCGCGGAGCTGCCGCGCGAGCGTGAGCTGCTGCGGGGGCGCATCGGCTGGATCGGTCATGAGCCGCTGCTCTATCGCGCGCTCACGGTCTCAGAGAACCTGAGCTTCCACGCGCGCCTCCACGGGCAGGGGCGGCGGCGCGTCGCGGAGCTGCTCGAGGCGGTCGGGATGAGCGCGCGTGCGAAGACGCCCGTCCGCGAGCTCTCCCGGGGGATGCTCCAGCGGGTAGCGGTCGCGCGCGCCCTGATCGGCTCACCGCAGCTGCTGCTGCTGGACGAGCCGGAGGCAAACCTCGACCCGGGAGCGCGCGAGGCGCTTGAGCCGCTGATCGGACGCGACAGCCGCTGCACGCGCGTGCTCACCTCCCACGACCCGCAGGCGGCGCTAGAGGAGGCCGACCTCGTGCTCGGCCTGCGCGACGGAGCGCCGCTGCTGCTGGAGCCGCCGGCAAGCATCGACCGCGACCGCCTGAGCGCTCTCTACTCGCCATGAGCACGCTGCCTGAGAACGCGTTGAGCGCGCCCCCACGGGCATCCGTGCACCAGCCCGCCAGCGGGCGGCCGCCCGGGGCGGCGCGGGTTGCGCTGATCCTGCTGGGCAAGGAGCTGCGACTGGAGCTGCGCACGCTGGAGTCGGTGCCAGGCATGGCGCTCTTTGCGCTCTCAGCCTTCGTGATCTTCCACTTTGCGCTCAACCGTGCCGCGCTGCAGGGCGACCTCGCCGCGGGGGTGCTGTGGGTGACGATCCTGCTGGCGGCGCTGCTTGCGATCAACCGCCTTTTTGTCGCCGACGCCCAGCAGGGCGGGTTTGAGGCGCTCGCGCTCGCGCCCGTGCCGCCGGGGGCGATCCTGGCCGCGAAGGCGGCTGCGCTGCTCATCTACCTGCTCGTTCTCGAGCTCTTAGCGCTGCCGGCGTTCGCGCTGCTGCTGCTTGCGCAGCCGCTGGCGGCGGCAGCTTTTGGCGTGCTGGCCACGCTGCTCTTGGGTGACATCGCGATCGCGGTCATCGGGACGCTGGTGAGCGCGCTTGTGATCCGCTCGCGCGCGCGGGACCTGCTCGGCCCGCTGCTGATGCTGCCGCTCTTGATCCCGGTTGTGATCGGCGCCACCAGCGCGCTCTCACCGCTGCTTGCGCCGCATGCTCCGGACCTCTCAAGCTGGCTGTCTGCCACCGGGCTGCGCTGGCTTGCCGTGCTCGGCCTCTATGATCTCTTATTCGGGCTGATTGCCTACGCCCTATTCGAGTTCCTCTTGGAGGATTAGGTTCGTGGATTCCACTCAGAAGCCACCGGCGCGCCTGCTGCGCACGGCATGGCTGCCGGTGACGACGGCGCTGATGATCGCCGCTGCGCTGGCGCTGACGTTCTTCTACGCCCCGCTTGAAGCGCAGGAAGGCTTCCTGCAGAAGATCTTCTACCTGCACGTGCCGTTAGCGATCGTCACGCTCTGCGGCTTCGTCTACGGCGGGCTGCTCGCGATCGCGCACCTGCGCACGCGCGAGGTGCGCTACGACGTGCGCTCGTATGTTGCAATCCACATGAGCTTGATCTTCGGCGTCTGCGTGCTGATCACGGGCTCGATCTGGGCGAAGGGCTCCTGGGGCCACTGGTGGGTGTGGAACGAACCGACCCTCGACTCCTTCCTGATCATCATGCTCCTCTACTGCACCTACCAGCCGCTGCGCTTCGCGATCGAGGACCGCGAGCGTCAGGCGCGCTACGCATCGGTGTTTGCGATCACCGCCGGCGCGTTCGTGCCGATGGCGATGATCGTCGTGCGGCTCGCCCCGCAGTACGTCCATCCGCGGGTGCTCTCGAGCGCCAACAACCTGCCGGCGCCGATGGGGGCGACGTTCGTGGTCGCCCTGCTTGCGTTCAGCCTCCTCTATGCGACGCTCTGGCGCTTGGAGGTGCGCGTGAAGCTCGCCCGCTTCCGGCTGCGGGCGCTCCAGCGCCTGGCGCTGGAGCGCGCCCAGGCGCCGCTGCGCGCCCCTCTTGCGAGCCCCGGCGCACCGCTGCTGGTCCCATCGACCGCAAGTGCCGATCGCTCATCCGGGCGCCGGCGTCAGCTAGCGGAGCGAGGCGAGGTGATCGTGCCGTGAGCCACCTGCTGGGGCTGATCGGCAGCCCCGCGCTGCCGCTGGGAACGGCTGGAAGGTACGTCGCTGCGGCCTATATCGTCGCCTTCGTGATCGTCGCGGCATATGTGGCGATCATGGCGCTGCGCCTGCGCCGCATCGAGCATGCGCTGGGAGAGCTCGCCGCCGACGCCCACGCGCGCCACGACGGCGAGGACTCCATCTCGGCCCTCACGGGCGAGCGCTTGGAGGGGTGAGCCGATGAACGAGCTGCTCGCGCTGGGCATCTCCTACAAGACAGCGCCGCTCGCGCTCCGCGAGCGCCTCGCCTTCACGGACGAGCGCGCGCTGCAGCTCGCAGCCCGGCTCCGCGAGAGGCTCGAGGGCGAGGCGGAGGCCGCGATCGAGGAGGCGGTGATCCTCTGCACCTGCAACCGCAGTGAGCTTTACCTCGTCTGCGCAGACCCGGTGCGAGCGGAGGCCAGGGCGCTCTCGCTGCTTGCGGAGGCCAGCCAGATACGGCCGACGGAGCTGGCGGAGGCCACCTATTCGCCGCGCAACTGCGATGCGGCACGCCATCTCTTCCGCGTCACCGCGGGCCTGGAGTCGATGGTCCTGGGCGAGGCGGAGATCCAGGGACAGGTGCGCCGCGCCTACGAGCGCGCGCATGCCGCAGAGCACACGGGGCCGCTCACCGACAGGCTCTTCACCGCGGCGATCGCCGCCGGGAGGCTGGTGCGCGCGCGCACGGAGATCGGCGCCAGCCATCTGAGCGTGCCCGCGATCGCGGTCGAGCTGGCCTCCCAGCTGCTCGGCGACCTCGAGGACCGCTCGGTCGTGATCCTGGGTGCCGGCGAGATGAGCGAGCTCACCGCACAGGCGCTGGCGCGCCAGGGTGCCGGGACCGTCTTCGTCGCCAACCGCCATGCGCGGCGGGCGCGGGCGATAGCGGAGCGCTTCGGCGGAAGCGTGGTGAATCTCGAGCGCCTGCCCGAGCAGCTTGTGGAGGCTGACATCGTGCTCTCCTCCACCGCCTCGCCGCACTGCATCGTCGGCGCAGAGGAGCTGGCGCTGGTGATGGAGCGCCGACGCGAGCGCCCGTTGCTGATGATCGACATCGCCGTGCCGCGCGACATCGAGCCTGGCTGCGGGGAGCTGCCGGGCGTCAGCCTCTACGACATCGACGACCTCAAAGGCGCCGTCGACGAGAGCCGCGCGGCGCGCGCGGCAGAGCTGCCCAAGGCGGAGGCGATCATCGAGGCGGAGCTGCGTCGCTTCGCGCGTTGGCTTGGCGAAGCGGACATCCTCCCGACCGTCGCCGCGCTGCGGGCACAGGCGGCAGAGATCGTGGCGGCGGTGGTAGCCGAGAACGCGGGCCGCTTTGAGAGCGCCTCCGAGCAGGACCTGCGGCGCGTGCAGGCGATGGCAGAGGCGATCGCGGGCAGGCTGCTGCATGCTCCGACGAAGACGCTGCGCTCGCTCTCCGGAGCGCGTCGACACGCGACGCTGGCGCTCGTCCGCGAGCTCTTCGGGCTGGAGGGCGAGGAGCCATCCGCGCGCGTGGGCGCTCTGGCGCCACGGGCGCACACAAAGCAGCCGGAGGGCACGCAGCAGTCGGGAGCGCTCGCGCCGGTCTACTCGCTGCGCGAGCGCCGCGGGCGCTGATGCGCGTAGGCACACGCGGCAGCGCGCTTGCCATGGCCCAGACGCGGGCGCTGCTGGCGCTGATCGGCGAACCGGATGTGGAGGTGCTGACCACCGCGCAGCTGGCCGGAGCGGATCGCGAGCGACACGATGCGCCTCAGGACAAGTCGCGCTGGGTCGCAGATCTCGAGCGCGCGCTGCTGGCGGGGAAGATCGATCTCGCCGTGCACTCCGCCAAGGATGTCCCCGGCGATCTGGCCGAGGGCCTGGAGCTGATCGGCGCGCTCGCGCGCGCGCCCGCGATCGACCTGCTCGTGCTCCGGCCCGGCGCCTGCGAGCAGCTTCCGCGGCAAGCGCGGGTCGGAACCGGCAGCCTGCGCCGGAGCGCCCAGCTGCGCGCCTGGCGCCCCGACATCGAGGTGGTCACGGTGGCCGGCAACGTGGACACCCGCCTGGCGGCGCTCACCGCGGGCGCGGCGGAGGTCGATGCGCTCGTGCTTGCCGCGGCCGGCCTGCAGCGGCTGGGGATCGAGCCTGATCGATCGATGCCCCTGCGCGGGCCCTGCTTCGTGCCGGCCCCCGGGCAGGGGACGATCACGCTGCAGGCGCGCTGCAAGGATCGCGCGCTGGCGGCGGCGATCGCTCCTCACTGCGACCGCGATGCCTTCGCCTGTCTGCGCGCCGAGCGGGCGCTTGCGCGCGCGCTTGGCGCATCATGCGATCTCCCGCTCGGCGCCCACGCTCAGATTCAGGCCGCCAGCGCGCCGGGCGGCGCACAGATGCGACTGCGCGGGTGGGTCGGCCTCCCTGACGGCTCGCAATGGATCGCCGATCAGGCAAGCGGAGATCCCACCGAGCCGGAGGCGCTCGGCATGTTGCTTGCAGAGCGCATGCGCAGCGCGGGCTGCGAGCAGATCCTGCGGCGCGCGTTGGCGGAGGTGGGCGGCGATGTCTGAGCAGCGCGCGCCCGGGCGCGTCTACCTGGTCGGCGCGGGCCCGGGCGCGTCAGGGCTCCTGACGCTGCGTGCACGCGAGCTGATCGAAGGCGCCGATGTGATCCTCTACGACCGCCTGATCGCCCCGGAGGCGCTCGACCACGCGCGGCCGGATGCGGAGCTGCTCTATGTCGGCAAGGATGGCGCGGCCGGCAAGGACCTCTCGGTGGCGCAGGAGCAGACGATCGCGCTGATGCTCGAGCGCGCGCGCGCGGGCAGGTCGGTGGTGCGCCTGAAGGGAGGCGACCCGCTGCTGTTCGGCCGTGGCGGCGAGGAGGCGCAGGCGCTTGCGGCCGCGAAGATCGGCTTTGAGATCGTTCCAGGCATCACGGCAGCGCTCGGCGCAGGCGCCTATGCGGGCATCCCGCTCACCCAACGGCACCTGGCAAGCGCAGTCGCGCTCGTCACCGCCCACGAGGACCCGAGCAAGGAGGGCAGCGACATCGACTGGGAGGCGCTTGCGCGGTTTCCGGGCACGCTCGTCCTCTACATGGGCGTGCGCCGACTCGATGCTGCGGTCGGCGCGCTGATCGCCGGCGGTCGCTCGGGGGATGAGCCGGCGGCGATCGTGGAAGCGGCGACGCTGCCCCATCAGCGCACGCTGCGCTGCGCCCTCGCGCAGCTGCCGGAGCTTGCGCGCAAGGCGTCGGTGCGCGCGCCGGCGCTGACCATCATCGGCGCTGTCGCAGAGCTTGCCGATCAGCTGCAGTGGCGTGCGCCCGGTGAGCTGCCGCTGGCCGGCCTCTCGATCGCGGTCACGCGCGCCCGCGCCCAGGCGAGCGCGCTTGCCAAGCGCCTGCGGGCGCTGGGCGCAGAGGTGATCGAGGCGCCTGCGATCGCGATTCGCGAGCTTGCGCTGCAGCCGCTCGATCCCGCTCCCTACGACCTCATCTGCCTGACATCAGCCAACGGTGTCGCACCCTTCTTCGACCGCCTGGCGAGCGCCGGCTGCGACGCTCGCTCGCTCGCCCACGCGCGGGTGGCTGCGATCGGGCCGGGCACCGCACGCGCGCTCTTTGCGCGCGGCATCCGCGCGGACCTGATACCGACGCGCTATGTGGCGGAGGGACTGCTGGAGATGATCGCCGAGCGGCGTGAGGGCGATCTGGCGCACATCAGCCGCGCCCTGGTGGCGCGCGCACGCGAGGCGCGCGAGGAGCTTCCGCAGGGGCTGCGCGCGCTGGGGATCGAGACCGACGTCGTGGCGCTCTATGAGACGGTCGCAGTCAGCCCGCCACGGGCGCTGATCGGCGCGGCTGCCGGATGCGACTACATCACCTTCACCTCCTCCTCCACGGTGCGCAACTTCCTCGACGCGCTGGGCGCGGCGGAGGGCGGGGACCCTGAGCGCCTGCGCGCGCGGGTTGTCTCGATCGGCCCGGTCACAAGCGCGCAGCTTGCGGAGCGCGGCGTGAGCGTCGACGTTGAGGCTGAGCGCCACGACATCGAGGGCCTGATCGACGCCCTGCTTGCAGATGTCCAAGCGCACGGCGGCGCCGCAGGCATAAAGCGGCCATGAGCTTCGTGACCTTCCTCTCCGACTACGGCCTGCAGGATGAGTATGTCGGCGTCTGCCACGGCGTGATCCTGCGCCGCGCGCCGCAGGCGCAGATCATCGACATCACGCACTCCATCCCCCGCCACGAGATAGCAGCGGGGGCGCTGCTGCTGGCCGCGGCGCTGCCCTACACGCCTGCAGCGGTGCACCTGGCGGTGGTCGACCCCGGCGTCGGCGCCAGCGCGCGCAGGGCGGTTGCGATCGCCTGCCGCCCCCGACAGGGTGGCGAGACGCATCACCTGGTGGGGCCAGACAACGGGCTGCTGCCCGCGGCCGCACGGCGCCTTGGCGAGATCACCGAGGTGGTCGAGATCAGCGACTCGCCGGTCCGGCTGCAGCCGACCAGCGCGACCTTTCATGGGCGCGACATCTTCGCGCCGGTGGCAGGGGCGCTTGCGGCTGGCACGCCGCTGCGCGCCCTCGGGGAGCCGCTGGCGGCAAGGTCGCTCGTTGAGCTGCCGAGCGCCGCGGGTGCGCCGGCACGCAAGGATGCGCTGCCCGCAACCGTCGTGCACGTGGACGCGTTCGGAAACCTCACCCTCGACCTCGCCCCGCAGGCGCTCCTCGCAGCGGGCTGCAAGCCCGGCGCGGAGCTCCAGATCGAGCCGCTGCCGGCGCCCGGCGAGCGCGCGCAGAGGCCGCCGCTGCGCGCCCGGCTGGGCAGCACCTTCTCAGATGTGCCGCCAGGCGCAGCGGTCCTGCACACAGACAGCCGCAACCTGCTTGCGCTTGCGATCAACTGCGGCTCGGCGGCGCAGGCGCTCGGGGTGGGCCATAGAGCCAGGCTTCTGATCAGGCTGGCCGACGACGGCCACGAGCGGTCTCGACGCGCCCGATGAGCGCCGATCGCCAGCGCGAGGAGCGCGCGCCGCTCCTGGGTCATCCCCGCGTCCATCTGCGCGCCACCGACTCCACGAACGCGCGCGCGAAGGAGCTTGCGCTTGCCGGCGCCCCGGGCGGCACGCTGATCAGCGCCGATCACCAGAGCGCCGGGCGCGGGCGCCAGGGGCGCTCCTGGTGGGCGCCGCCGGGATCATCACTGCTGTGCTCGCTGATCCTGCGCACAGAGGCCGCCTCGCCGCTGGCGGCGCTGCGCGACGAGCAGGGGCTCGAGCTGCTGCCGATCCTCGCCGCCACCGCGCTCGCCCAGGTGCTTGGCCCCCAGGCGCAGATCAAGTGGCCCAACGACGTCCTCTACCCGCGATCGGACGGACGCCTGGGGAAGGTTGCAGGCATCCTGATCGAGCGCCGGTCGCCCGATCGCTTCGCGGTTCTCGGCATCGGCGTGAACGTCTGCGCGTCGATCGAGCAGGCGCCGCTTGAGCTGCGTGGAGAGATCGCGACGCTCGCTCGCGATCAGGCCGCGATCGAGCCGTTGCTGCAAGCGCTGCTGACCGCGCTTGAGGCGCAGCTCCTGGCAGCGCCCGAGCGGGCGCTGGCGGACTTCCGCGCCCGCGACGCGCTCTACGGCAGGGAGATCGCCTGGCGCACGACCGCGGGCGCCTCGGCGCCCGCCACGCGTGGGCTTGCGCAGGGGATAGACGGCCGCGGCCGGCTGCTCGTGCGCAGCGCTGAGGGGATGCTAGCCCTCTCCTCCGGCGAGGTGCATCTGTGCGGGGATGGGCGACCGGCGGGCGGGCAGCCCGTGCTCGCGCGCGGCGCAGGGCTCGGGCTGGCTCAGGATCGGGCTCCGGATCAGGGGCAGCGGCGCTAAGCTGCGGCGCGCTCTCGCTCAGATCCGCATCTAGTCAGTATCGATGCCGAGTGGGGCTGGCGCTCGGCGTTCGCATTTGTCGCGGATGGCGACGTGATCGGCTCAACGATCATCGACGCTCGGCGGAGGCTGGAGCGCGACGGCCACCTGACGATCACGTTGCCTGACGCGTTACGCGCCGAGGGGGACGAGCTCGCAGCCGGTGTTGACTGCGTAGCCGATCCGCCTGGGCCGCATCACGAATCCCGTGGACGATCGAGTTACGCCGCCTCGGTCGTCTGCGTGGGCGAGGGGTCCTCGTTTGCCTGACTCGGCTCATCGAAAAGCTGGAGATATTGCTCGTAGCGGAACAATCTCGAGCGGCGCTGTCCAGTCACCTCTCGCAGCAGGCCGAGCTCCTCGAACTTCGCAACGAGTCGATTGGCGGTAGGGAAAGTGACGTCGAGCGCCTGACTCACGAACTTGACATTTACGAGTGGCCGCTGAAAGAGATTCGAAAGCAGCTTGAGGCCGTTTGCTCCCGCGTTCTCCATGACCAGCGTGCGGTGTCCTTCGCGAAGCTCGAAGATCCGCTCAGCCGTCTCGGCTGCTTCTTCGGCGGTCTCGGCCACGCCTTGGAGGAAGAAGCGCAGCCAGCCCTCCCAGTCGCCCTTTGTTCGTATCGCGGTGAGTCGGTCGTAGTACTCCGAGCGATGGAGCTTTAGGTAGTGGCTGAGGTAGAGGAGCGGCTCTCGGAGGGCTCCGCCATGAACGAGCAGGAACGTGATCAGCAAGCGTCCGACCCGTCCGTTGCCATCAAGAAACGGGTGGATGCTCTCAAACTGAGCGTGGGCCAAACCGGCGGTGATCAGGAGCGGCAATGGCTCTTCAGCGTGCAGGAAGCGCTCGAAGTTGTCAAGAGCCTCCGTCATCTCAGGAACAGGGGGCGGCACGAATGTGGCTTTCTGAAGGGAGGCACCGGCCGGGCCTATCCAGTTCTGTGTCCGTCGAAACTCGCCGGGTGTCGCGTGTCCGCCTCGGCCGTCCTTCAAGAGTTGAGCATGGATCTCGCGGATGAGCCGCAGCGACAGCGGCAGCTCATCGAGCCGTCGTAGGCCGTGGTTCATGGCGGCGACGTAGTTGACTATGTCGCCGACGTCGCCGAGGCGCCCCGGTGCCTCTGGCTCGAGCTCGACTTCGAGAAGATCCTCGAGCGTGCTCTGCGTACCCTCGATCTGCGAGCTGAGGACGGCCTCGCGTCGCACGTACATCGCGACGAAAAACTGAGGGTCGGGGATGACCTTGATGACGCCGTCGAGACGACCGAGCGAGAGGTCGGCCTTCGATAGAAGCGCCAGGAGGTCGTCCTCCAGCACCAACGGCGGATCGGGAGGAAGTGGCGCCGGGACGAAGGCTGTGTAGCCACTCGACTGCGGGACGAAGCGCCCCGAGCGGTCTCTAGGCGGCGACGAAGCCATGGCTCCTCAAGCCACGTTTGGAACGTTATTTGCGCAGAAGGCCATAATCCGAAATAAGACTAGCAACGGGAACGGCTGCTTTCGGCGGCGTGCATAAGAAGTGGAGCGAGGCCCATTATTTGCGCAGATTCGCCAATGCGTAAATAAAGGTCGGCCCGAGGACCCCACACGAAAGCGCATTTGAATAGCACTGGATGAGCAGTGCCACGACCTGCTCGGCCGTGGCGGCAGAAGGGACCGGCAGCAAGCAGCCCGAAGTCAGCGGTGTAGCGAAGCGCCGCCGACCCAGGGGCCACCATGAACGCCGACCTCGAGCTGCTGTGCACTGCATCGCCGACGATTTCCTGCCCAAAGCACGTCCCAATGCACGCCGGAAGATCACCGACGCTGAGATCGCAACGCTGCGCGTGGCCCAAGCGATCATGGGGATCCGATCCGATCCACTCTTCCTGGCGGTCGCTGCCAGACGCCTCTGCCATCTCTTCCAGCTCCTGGCGGAGCGAGCCGCTGCTCACAAGCACCGGCTGCATCTTGCTGATCAGATCGAGGCCCTGATCGCACATTTCGCCCGCCAGAGCCCGGCTTCTACGCTCAGCTGCTGGTCGTGATCGGTGGCAAGAGCTTCCGCGGCAAGGACTTCGAGGGGCAGATGAGAGCGCTTGGGTCACAGGCGATGCGCCCCCGGCGCAAGGACGAGCCTGGGCGCGGCCCGCACCTGGCTCCGATCCCTCAGCGCATCGAGTCGATCTTCTGGAGCGCCAAGGAGATCCTCGCGCTCGAGCGTCACGGCGCTCGCACACTCAGGAACCTGCGCGTCCGTCTCCGTGCCCGCTTCGCTGCGCTTGCCACGGCGGTTGCGCTCAATCATCGTCTTGGCCGTCCCAGCCGCTCGTTGGCCTGCTGTGCGGCCTGACGCCGTGGCACTAGTCAACTAGATTCGCCTGCTGCTCGGCCTCTGCGCCCTGCTCGGTCACTGTCGCAGGCTCCTTTGCGCTCCCGGCGCCCGCCTGCCTGTGCCGGCGACGAGCGCCCTTGCCAGCGCGCTTGGGGAAGTTGCGCAGCAGCTCGCGCGCCAGCGCCGAGGGCTTGCGGGCCATCCTGGTGCGCGCAGCCCGCAGCGCCTCCTCGGCCTCGGGCGTGTGCGCAAGCGCCGCCGCCAGCAGCGCTGCGGCGACGCGCTTGTCCTGCTTGCGCGTGGCATGCACCAGCCGGCGCGCGTTGCGCCCGTGCGCGGGCCCCGAGGAGTTGACAAGCAGCCCCAGCAGGCGCTTGGTCTCCGGCCAGCGCGCTACGGCGTACTGCTCATGGACCTCGCGCGTGTACTCCGCCAGGCGCCAGATCCAGGCATTGGCCTGATCGCGGCGGCCGATCTGCCGCTCGGCAAGCGCGCGCAGGAGGATCTTTGCCGCCTCGCGGCGCTCCTCGCGCGGCCAGGAGCCGATGATCTCGACAGCCTCGTCGAAGGAGTCAGGGTCGCGGAGCGCGGCGATGTCGGCGAGCGCGCGGACGCGCACCTGCAGATTGCGGTTGCGCTGCATCGCGGTGAGCAGGAAGACCCGCTTGAGCTCGCCGGAGCGGTCGAAGTGCAGCATCGTGCGCGCCCGCCGCCAGTTTGCGGGCGTGACGCGATCGCCCGCCAGCGCCGCCCAGAGGTGCTGCTCGGCGCGGTCGAGGTGCTCGACCGCGATGCGCCACAGCTCGCGCTTGAACACTTCAAAGCGCCGCTCCTCATCTGCGGCGACAGGCACCACCCGTCGCTCCACGCGCACGCGGCGGCCGCGCCCACGCCGCACCGGCCCGACCACGATCGCTCCGCCACGGTAGACATCGCGATCGAGGAGCGAATGCAGGGTGACGACCGGGTCGTCGTTCTTCGTGGCGGGATGTACGAAGTCGACCACGATCCCCGCCTCCTTGCCGGGATGCCGGCGCGTGACGCGTCCGACGCGCTGCTGGTAGACACGCTTGGAGGCCGTCGGCGCCAGGTGCATGCAGACGGTCGCGCGGGGGGAGTTCCAGCCCTCCGCGAGCAGCTGCGCGTTGATCAGCACGTCGATCTCGCCGCGCTCGTAGCGCGCGAGCGTCTGCGCAAGCTCACGCTTGGGTGTCTCGCCGGAGACCGCCTTCGCCTTCAGCCCGGCCTCGCGAAACGCCTGCTCGAGGTTGTAGGCGTGGCGGACGCCCGCCGCGTAGACGACGCCGGGCAGGGTGTTGAAGCGGGTCTTGTACAGGTCCGCGACAGCCTTGTTGAAGGGGTGCTGGTCGAGCAGCTCGGCAAGCATCTCCTGGTCGAACTCGGTGTCTACCTCCCCCCGGCGCAGCGGCACCTTGGCGATCGTGCGCACCCCTGGCCCGGGCGGGATGCGGACACATCGCAGCGGCGCGATCACGCCGCGCCGCGCCGCCTGGGCGAGGTCGAAGCGGGAGGTCTGCGTCGGGAACAGGTCGGTGACATGGCGCGCGATCAGCGCGCCCGTCGCGGTCATGCCGATGAAGACGGGGCCCGTCCAGGTGCGGATCGCGGCGCTCGTCTTCTCGCCCAGCGCGGTGTGCGCCTCATCGCAGATGACGATCGTGTAGGCGCTTGAGATCGAGCCGGCGTTGCGCACGAACCACTGGTAGGTCTCAACCGTCACCGGCCCGCGCGCCGAGTCCTCGCCCTTGAGCAGCGGACGGCTGATGCGCTTGGCATAGCCGCGCGTGCGCAGCTCCCCGAGGAACTGGTCGACGAGGTTGCGCCGGTGGGTCAGGATCAGGACGCCGCCGGTGCGCGAGGCCTCGACGAAGCCGAGCGCGGCAACGGTCTTGCCCGCGCCCGTGGCATGCTCGAACCAGAAGCGCTTGCCGGCGTTGGGGTCCTCCGGACGATCGACATACTCGGCTTCCTCCTCTTCAGACCAATCGCGCGGCTCCTCCTCCTCGCCTTCGGCATCCTCCTCCTCGAGCGCTGCCGCGGAGGCCTCAAGCTCCTGCTCGCTCTCCTCCTCGGCTGCGATCAGCTCGATGTCCTCCGCGAGCACCGCCTCTTCAGGCTCGCCCTCGCTGGGGCGGGCCTCCGCTGCGGGCGCTGCGCGCGCACGCCGCCGCGCGCCCCCTGCCGCGGAGGCGGGCGCCGCCGCAGGCGAGCCGTTGGGCAGGTGCCCGTTTGCGGCCGCCTGAGCGGGCCGAATGCCCTCCGGCGCCCGCGCGCCGGCCGGCGTCGATCCGGAGAGGCCGTTGGCGGCCTCGCCCGGGTCGGCGCCATGCTGGCCGTTGCCGGCGAGCTCGCGCCCGGACTCCATCAGCAGCGCCGCAAGGGTGCCCGAGAGCGCATCGACCTGGTGCGCCGAGAGCACGGTGCCGTCTGCCAGCTTGGGCTCCTCCTCTGAGAGCAGGCGTTCGAGGCCGAGCAGCAGCGAGAAGCTTCGTCGCCAGTCGGTGGAGGGCTCACGCGCGCCCTCCTCCAGCTCGCGCAGCGCCTGGTCTAAAGCGCGGCGGCGCGGCGTGCCCGGGGCGAGCACGCTGGCGGCGTCCTCGCCCTCATGGAGGAAGCGCTCGCGCGCAAAGCTCTCCGCCCTGGCGAGCTGCTCGGGCTCGATTGTCGGCGCGGCCGTTGTGGCCGCTGAGGATGTATCAGCCATTAGAGGCGGTTAGCTTCCGAGATCCAGCAGTCGCGGCATCTTCTGCTCCACGCGACTGATTCCGACCGGCACCTCCCACCGGCGACTTCCGCCGGTCAGATCGCTTGCGCTGAGTCCGGCTTCGTGAGTAGAGGATACAACACCGCCGGACGGAAGCCGTGGATGGCGCCGAGGAGCGCATAATTCGTGCCTTGCCCGAGGTTCGCACAGATCCCTTGAGCGGCGCGCAGGCGATCATCGCCGCCGACCGCGCACAGCGACCGGGCGGCGCCCCGAGCTGCGCGCCGGCAGCCCCGATCGACCCCGCAAGCGACCCGTTCGCAGAGGGCAACGAGCACATGACCCCGCCGGAGCTCTTCGCGCTGCGCGATCCGCAGCTGCCCGCCGATGGCCCTGGCTGGCAGGTGCGCGTGGTGCCCAACCTCTACCCGGCGCTCGCTCCTCTCAGCGCGGAGGAGCGGGGGCACCGGCCGCCGGAGGCCGATCAGGGCCAGGCCCGACGCGAAGCGGGGCCGCTTGCCGCACACAACGCCCACCTGGGGCTCTTCACGAGCACCCCCGCCCGCGGCGGCCACGAGGTGATCGTCAACTCTCCCGCATCGGTCGCGTCGCTGGGGGATCTCTCGCCTGCACAGCTCAGTCGTGCTCTGTCTGTGTGGCGGGAGCGCATGCGCAGCCACTCCGGCGCAGCGTGCGTGCAGCTGATCGTCAACGAGCGGCTCGAGGCCGGCGCCTCGCTGCCGCACACCCACGCACAGCTCTATGCGCTGCCCTTTGTCCCGGCGCAGGTCGCGCGCGAGCGCGAGCGGTTCGGCGCCTGGGCTGACCGCACAGGAGGCTCCAACCTGCTTGCGGATCTGCTCGCTGAGGAGATCCGCCATAAGGAGCGCGTGGTCGCGCTCGATGCGCAGGCAGCGCTGATCGCGCCATTCGCCTCGCGCCTTCCTTATCAGCTGATGCTCGTCCCGCGCCTGCCCGCACCCCGCTTCGAGGATCAGGAGGGCGACTGCGGCGCAGCGCTCCTGGGAGAGGCGCTTGCACGGCTGCGCGCGCTGCTCGGCGCAAGCCCGCCCCTGAACCTCTATGTCCGTACCGCCCCGGCGGGGGCTGAGCATTTCTGCTGGCGGATCGACATCATGCCGCGGCTGACGCATATCGCCGGCCTGGAGCTCGCCACGGACATCTACCTGAACATCGTCTCGCCTGAGCGCGCCGCAAGCTCGCTGCGCGCCCTCTAGCTCGATGCGCGCCCTCCTGCAGCGCGTCTCAGCGGCCTCAGTCCGCTGCTCGGGCGAGCAGGTCGCAGCGATCGGCCCCGGGCTCCTGATCCTGCTCGGCGTGGGAGCGGGCGACAGCGCGCAGAGTGCCGAGCGCCTCGCCGGCAAGGTGCGCACGCTGCGCATCTTCGCCGACAGCGCGGGCCGCATGAACGAGCCGCTGGGCGACCGCGAGGTCCTCTGCGTCAGCCAGTTCACGCTCTACGCCGACACCCGGCACGGCAACCGCCCAAGCTTCAGCGGCGCCGCGGAGCCGCAGCTTGCAGCGGCGCTCTATGAGCGCTTCTGCGATGCGCTACACGCCAAGCGCGGTCGCTTCGGCGAGCACATGGAGGTGGCGCTGGTCAACGACGGGCCGGTCACGATCCTGCTTGAGCTCTGACGCTCACCTGAGATGCCGCTGTCAGGTCGCTAGCGGACCGGAGCGACCGCGCTTGCGGCATGCGCTGAGGTGTAGACGTCAGTCCAGGCAAAGAGGCTTGCCGTGGCACCAACCGTTCGCAGCATCCGCGGGTGGGTTTCGGGGTCCGGGATCGGTCCGCCCCACCAGGAGGAGAGCCAGAGGCCATCTTCGCCACGCGCATGGCGCGCCGCCGCCGCAGCGTTCACCTCGGCCAGCCGCAGCCAGTAGCTCTCGCCGGTGGCCTGGCCATAGGCCATCATCCACTGCAGGTAGATCGCGTCGTACTCGGGGCCGTAGTTGTAGCGGTAGCCGTTCTTGTTGACCCGCTGCTCGGCCATCGTCGCGGCTATCCGTCCCGCCTGCGTGCAGTAGCCCTGGCCCTTGCCGTCCTTGCAGAGCAGGTACTGGGCATAGACGAGCGGAGCCTGGACGTAGTCGTTCACCGACAGTGGTTCGTTGGGCTTCTCCAGGTAGAGCTTGCGTTCGTCGTGGTTGTCGTTGGCGTTCGCCCAGCCCACCCAGGTCTGGACGTCTTCGAGCTGAGCGGCTTCGTGGTCTTCTTCATAGAGGAGCATCCCCAGCAGCGCGTCGGAGGCAAGCGCGGGCCCGGAGTGGTAGGGGTGATCGGTGTTCCACCACATGCCGCCGCCCGTCGCATCCCAGCCGTTGGCGGCGATGAAGTGAAACGCCCGCTGGGCGTCGCGCAGCCAGCGCGGGTCCTGCGTGGCTCGGTATGCGTTCACGAAGGCGATGCCAAGCCAGCCGTTGTCGTCAAACCAGGCCTCGACGTTGGGTTCGCGGTCGCCCGGGTAGGGGGCAAACCCGCCCAGGCGCCGGTCCCAGAAGCGCTCCGCTTCGCGCCCGAGGCGCTCGACGAGCGCACGATGCGCGCCGGAGGGCGAGGCGATCTGCAGCGCGTCCGCGGTCTCCATGACACCGACGCTGCCCCAGATCGTGGCAAGCGGGTAGGGCCCGCCGGTGCAGCCGAGGTATTCGCAGTACCAGCCGCCACGCGCAAAGCGATGCGCCTGCCTGATCCCCGCTGCGGCCAGCCCGGAGTAGTCGATCGGGCGCGGGTCCGGGAGCGCCACCGGCGGCTGGTGCCACCAGGTGAAGGGTTCGTAGCCGTAGAGCCCGCTGCCGCGCGCGGGCGCCGGCGGCGCAGCGAGCGCCAGCAGCGCAAGCGCGCCGGCGCTGGCCAGCACGCACGTGCGCGCCGAGGCCGCCGGGGCTCCGACAAACGTCCGCACCTGCTTCATCGCCCTTGCAAGGCTCATGGCCATCCTATCGAGCGCCTGAGCTCTCTGATTTAGAGCATGCGCTCCGCAGCGGCCGAATGTCCGCTATCGACGCGCTCCCGGTCAGAGCTCGAGCGCGGCCGCCGCCGGCGCCGATGGCGGGGCGAGCAGCTGGCCCGAGAGCACCCCGTGCAGGGTGCGCGCCCCCGCCGCAAGCCAGCCCAGCAGGAGCAGCCCGTAGAGCGCGCAGGCGATCCAGACGAGCGCGTGCAGATGGGTGTAGAGCGCAAGCTCCGCCGTGCCGGTCACGACCGTGCCGACCGGAAAGGTGAAGCTCCACCAGCCAAGCGTGAAGGGAAGCCCGCGCGCTGCGGTGCGCAGCGTGATCGCCGCCGCGAGCGCCAGCCACAGCATCGCAAAGCCCCAGGTCGGCACGCCGTAGAGCAGCGCCAGGGTGTGCATCGCCGTGGCGTCGCGCGCTGCGATCGCATGCGGCGCGGCAGCGCCGAGCAGGCTGACGGCCGTCACCGACTGCCCGAGCGGGCCGAGGCCGATCCACAGCGTCGGCACGGTCTGCGCCGATCCGACGCCTCTGTAGACCAGACGCGCCCAGAGCGCGGCAAAGACGAGCAGCGCGATGAGCAGGCTCATCCCGAACAACGCGTAGCAGCCGAGCAGCAGCGCCAAGCGATCCTGGCCGGCGGGAAGGCGGGCGATCAACGCCGCTCCGGTCGCAGCGGAGACCATCGGCGGGACGATCGGGATCAGCCAGCTTGCAAGCGTCATCTCTTCGCTGACCTCATGGGCGGTGAACATCAGGTAGGGCACGGCGAAGGTGCTGGTGAGCCCTGTCACGGTGCCGATCGACCACAGCGCCGCGTAGCCGATCAGCGCGAGGTGGGCGCCGATCACAAGCTTGCCCGCAAGCATCGTCCCGGAGCCGACCGTCAGGAAGGCCATCGGCGGCGCGCCGTAGAACTGCGCCATCAGGGGGTCGCGTGCGTGATTGCGAGCGTGCGCGCCGTGGCGCAGCCAGTGGATGGCGGTGGCGATGATGCAGAGCGCAAGCAGCACTGCCGCAAGGCCCCAGAAGAGGATGGCCAGCGCACGCAGGATGCTGCTGTGGACGGGCAGCAGCATCGCCGCGTTGGCGACGATCCCGGTTCCCATGACAGCGGCAAACCAGTTGGGGCCGAAGCCCGCCAGACGACCGCCCGCGCGCCCCCGACCGCCCGATGGAGAGCGGCGCTGCGCGAGGCGCAGCCGGCGCGGCGGGGTCTCTGCTGTCGTGCTCATCGCAGTGAGCATTGCCCAGCCGGGCGCCGATGCCAAGTCGGATGTGGAATCTTTGGATTCCGATCTGGAATACTTCCTCGCACCTGACATGACCCCACCAAGAGCCGCCGCAGATCCCGAAGACGGCGTTTTTGCCGACCCGCTTGCCGGTGGCGACCTTGCCGCCTTCGTCTGCGCGGTCGAGGCCGGCACGCTACGCGGCGCAGCCGATGCGCTCAACCTGACGCAGTCGGCGGTGACCAAGCGCATCCAGTCGCTCGAGCGCCGGCTGGGCGGGCGCGTGCTGGAGCGCGGGCGGCTGGGCGCGCGCCCGACGCCCCTCGGCGGCGCGATCTACGCACCGGCCAAGCGCGCGCTCGGCGCGCTCGGCGAGGTTGCAAGCAGCGCCGCGCAGCAGCGCCGCAGCGCGGTGATGGAGCTCTCGCTGATCGCCAGCCTGACGATCGGCGAGCTGCTGCTTCCAGGCTGGCTCGGACGCTTCCGCGAGAGCCGCCCGGATGTGCGCCCGCGCTTGATCGTGATCAACTCGCAGGCGGTCCTCGCGGGCCTGCGCGCCGGAGGGGCGGAGATCGGCTTCTTCGAGGGGCCCGGCTCGCTCGAGGGCCTGCGCACGCTCACGGTCGCGCAGGATGAGATCGTCGCGGTCGTGGCGCCCGGGCATCGCTGGGCGCAGCGGCGATCGATCCGCGCCGCGGAGCTGCCCCGTGAGCGCTATCTCACCCGCGAGGCGGCGTCGGGGACGCGCGCGGTCGTGAGCCGCGCGCTCGCCGAGCGCGGGATGACGCTCGAGCCCGCCGCTGAGATCGCAAGCCTGCAGAGCCTCAAGCGCGCGCTTGCGGGCGGTGGCTTCACCCTGATCTCCAACCTCGCCGTCCGCGAGGAGCACGCGCGGGGGGCGCTGGTGGCGCTGCCGGTCGCGGACCTCGACCTGCGGCGGCAGCTGTTGGCGATCGCCCGGCGGCGCCCTGCGCTCTCCGAGCCAGCGCGCTCCTTCTGGCGCTGGCTTGAGCGGAGCGTCGCCGGCGCTCCGGGGTGAGCGATCTATCCTCTCTCGCGATGGCTTTCCCAAAGGCGCGCCCGAGGCGACTGCGGGCGAGCGCTGCGCTCAGGGCGCTCGTGCGCGAGAGCCACCTCGTCCCCGAGCAGCTGGTGCTGCCGCTGTTTGTCTCCGAGAGCGCCAGCGCGCCGGAGCCGATCGCCGGGATGGATGGCATCGCCCGCCTGCCGCTGCGCGATGCGGTCGCCGTCGCCGGCCAGGCGAGAGAAGCGGGCGTCGGCGGCGTGATCCTCTTTGGCATCCCCGCTCGCAAGGACGTCCGCGGCAGCGGCGCCTGGGCAGCCGACGGGATCGTGCAGCGCGCGCTTGAGGCGATCCGCTCAGCGCACCCGGAGCTGGCCCTGATCACCGATGTCTGCCTCTGCGAGTACACCGACCACGGTCACTGCGGCCTGCTCGACCGCTCAGGCGCAGTGGACAACGACGCGACGATCGAGCTGCTTGCGCAGGTTGCCGTCAGCCATGCGCAGGCGGGCGCTGACATCGTTGCGCCCTCCGACATGATGGACGGACGGGTCGGCGCGATCCGCTCCGCGCTCGAGCAGACGGGGCACACCCAGACGGCGATCCTGGCCTACTCGGTGAAGTTCGCCTCCGCCTTCTACGGGCCCTTCCGCGACGCCGCCGGCTCGGCGCCCGCCTTCGGCGACCGGCGCGCCTACCAGATGGACCCCGCCAACGGCCGCGAGGCGCTGCGCGAGGCGCTGCTGGACGTGGAGGAGGGCGCGGACATCCTGATGGTCAAGCCCGCCCTTGCATACGGCGACCTGATACGCCTCCTTCACGAGCACACGAGCCTGCCGGTCGCCGCCTACAACGTCAGCGGCGAGTATGCGATGGTCAAGGCGGCCGCCGCGGCGGGCGCGCTCCAAGAGCGCGCGGCGGTGCTCGAGCTGCTCACCTCGCTGCGCCGTGCCGGCGCCAGCACGCTGATCACCTACCATGCACTCGATGCAGCACGATGGCTGAGCGAGTGATCGATCGCGGCAAGGCGCGCGCGCGGCGTCGCGGCGCGGCGGCGGAGCTCGATCGCACCGATCGCGAGCTCCTGAACCTGCTGCAGGGCGCCTTTCCGCTTGCGGTGCGGCCGTTCGCAGCGATCGCCGAGCAGGCGGGCATCACCGAGCAGGAGGCGATCGCGCGCAGCGAGCGCCTGCTTCGCGAGCGCATCATCCGCCAGCTCACCCCGATCTACGACACCCGCGCGCTCGGCTACTCCTCGATGCTGGTCGCGGCGAAGGTCGATCCCGAGCACCCCTGGCGGGCGGCGCGCGCGATCAACGCCCACCCCGGCGTCTCGCACAACTACCTGCGCAACCACGAGTTCAACATCTGGTTCACGATCGCGACGCCGCCCGACTCGCGCCTCGGGCTCGACCAGACGCTTGCGGTCCTGGCGGAGGAGGCGGGCGCAAGCTCGCTGCGCAAGCTCCCGACGCTGCGCCTGTTCAAGATCAGGATGGACCTTGAGATGGTGGGCGGCACGGAGGACCTTGCGCGCGCGGGCGCAATCGAGGAGCTGCGCGACCCCGAGCCCGTCCCCTATGACGAGCAGGACATCGCGGTGATCCGCGCCACCCAGGGCGACCTGCCGGTCAGCACGGAGCCCTTCGCCCCGGCTGCAGCGCGCCTTCGCATGCGCCAAGAGGCGCTGCTCGAGCACCTCGCGGGGATGCGCGAGCGTGGCATACTGCGCAGGGTCGCGGCGATCCTCTTCCATCGCCGCGCCGGCTTCTCGGCCAACGGCATGGGCGTCTGGAAGGTGCCGCCCGAGCGGAGGCTTGAGCTTGGGCCGAAGATGGCCTCCTTCCGCGGCATCTCGCACTGCTACGAGCGCCCGACCTACCCCGACTGGCCATACTCGATCTTCACGATGTCGCACGGACGCTCGCCTGAGGAGTGCGAGCAGGTGCTCGCTGCGATCGCCGAGCAGACCGGGATCCACGAGCGCGCGGTGCTCTACTCCTCGACCGAGTTCAAGAAGATCCGACTGCTTTACTTCACCGACGAATATGCCGCCTGGGAGCGCGAGCATGGCGGCGTCTGAGCGCCGCAGCGGCGTCCCCCGCACGGGCGCTGCGCCCCGCGCGCGGTGAGCGAGGAGCGCTCGCAGGCGCTCTTCGAGAGCGCCCGCCGCGTTCTGGTCGGCGGCGTGAACTCGCCCGTGCGGGCGATGCGGGCGATCGGCCGCGAGCCGCTCTTCATCGCCGCCGGCGAGGGCGCGGAGCTGATCGATGTCGACGGCAACCGCTACGTCGACTACGTCTGCTCCTGGGGTCCGCTGATCGCCGGCCACAGCCACCCAACGGTGGTGGGCGCAATCGAGCAGGCAGCGCGCGCGGGCACGAGCTTCGGCGCGCCGACCGAAGGCGAGGTGATCCTTGCCGAAGAGGTGCGCGCGCGCATCCCCTCCGCTGAGATGGTGCGCATGACCTGCTCAGGGACGGAGGCGACGATGACCGCGGTGCGTCTGGCGAGGGCGGTGACGGGCAGGGAGCGGATCCTCAAGTTCGCAGGCGCCTACCACGGACATGTGGACGCCCTCCTGGCCGCAGCGGGCTCAGGGGTCGCCACCGGCGCGCTGCCCGACTCCGCCGGCGTGCCGCCCGCGGTGACCGCCGCCACCATCGTCGTGCCCTGGAACGATGCGCAGGCACTGCGCTCAGCGTGCTCGGGCAGCGAGCTGGCGGCGATCATCTGCGAGCCGATCCCCGCCAACATGGGCCTCGTGCCGGCCGCCCCGGGGTTCCTCGAGCTGATCTCCGAGCAGGCGCGCGCAAACGGCGCGCTGCTGATCGCAGACGAGGTCATCTCCGGCTTCCGCGTCGCCCGCGGGGGCGCCCAGGAGCTGCTTGGCCTGCGGCCGGACCTGACAACGCTTGGAAAGATCATCGGCGGCGGACTGCCCGCGGGAGCGCTGGCCGGAGCAGGCGAGCTGATGGAGCGTCTTGCCCCTTGTGGGGACGTCTATCAGGCGGGGACGCTCTCCGGCAGCCCGCTGGCGGTCGCGGCGGGGCTCGCAACGCTTGCGCTGCTCGACGATGCAGCCTACGGGCGCCTGGCGCGGGCGACCGCGCTGCTGGCGGAGGGGCTGCGCGCAGCCGCCGGCGACCATCCGGTCTCGGTGGTCAGCGTTCCCGGACTGCTGTGCCTCTTCTTCGCGCCAGCGCCCCCCACCCGTCTCTCCGAGGTGAGCGCCTGCGACCTGGCCGCGCACGCCCGCTTTGCCCGTGCGATGCTGGCCGAGGGCATCTACCCGCCGCCCTCGCAGTTCGAGGCCTGGTTCCTCTCCTTGGCGCACAGCGACGCCCACATCGAGCGCACGATCGAGGCGGCGCGCCGCGCGTTTGCCGCGCTTGGCGCCTGAGGCGCAGCCTGCACGCCCAA
>JAJPKQ010000007.1 GCA_021323635.1 bacterium
ACGCGACCGGCGCCTCTATGCCATCATCACCACAGACCAATCAGCCGACGAGAAGTGGGGCCACTTCAGGCGTCCGTGCTGGGGCCAGTGCAAGCGACCGCACCGAGTATGCGCGCTCAAGGCGTCGACCTGCTGCAGCTCATAGACCTGCCGCTGGGCGCCGTGGTCTATGAGCGCAAAATGGCCCTCAACATCGCCAAGTTGGGAACCTACAAGCCCAAGGTCAAACCGCGCGCATATTTCAAGGACAGGCGGGCGTCGCAACCTTCCACGGGCACCGTGACGACCGCATCAACGTCGCGGGCTATCACGGCTGAGAGCGGCGCAGAAGACGGACCTAATATGTCGACGGCTACTGCTCCGCCGGAAGCGGTGTCCGCCGCTGCGCCCATCAAGCTTTGGAGCAGGCCATGGACCGTACGTGTCGACGCCTGCTCCACGAGCACTATAGCCGTGGGGGCCAAGCGATGCAAACATGAAATATTGTGCTGGATGATACGCAACGGCGCCCTTTCCCCGGCTCTGCCGCCTGCAGCGCAGGTCATGCACCATCCGTTGACAGCGGCAGACCAAGCCGGGTCAGCTTGAGATTGCGCAGCGGGGCAAGTCTCGGCCGCTGCTCGTCCACGGTACGCTGAGCATGCAATGAGCGATCGGCGGACGACGGAGGGCTACCGGGTTGCGGTCATCGGCGCAACCGGCCAGGTCGGACGGCTGATGCTGACGCTGCTGCGCGAGCGCTCCTTCCCGGCGCGCGAGATCGTCCCCTTTGCCTCCGAGCGCTCCGCCGGCAGCGAGCTTGCGGGCTTTGGCCGCGTGCAGGCGCTCAGCGAGCAGGCGCTCGAGGGCTTTGACGTCGCGCTCTTCTCGGCTGGCGGCTCGGTCTCCGGTCAGTGGGCGCCGCGCTTTGCGGATGCAGGCGCGATCGTGATCGACAACTCCTCGCGCTGGCGCATGGACCCGGCGATCCCCCTGATCGTCGCCGAGGTCAATGCCGCTGCGCTCGCGACCCTGCGCCGCTCGCCGGCGGGCGGTGCGATCATCGCCAACCCGAACTGCTCGACGATGCAGATGGTCGTGGCGCTCGCCCCGATCCACGCCGCCGCCGGGATCGAGCGCCTCGTGATCGCCACCTACCAGGCGGTCTCCGGCACCGGCAAGCGCGCAGTCGCCGAGCTTGAGGCTCAGGCGCGGGCGGTCCTTGAGGCTCGCAGCGCCGGGCGCCAGGCGCAGATCGCCCCAGAGGTCTACCCGCACCAGATCGCCTTCAATGTGCTGCCGCAGGCAGGCTCCTTCCCGGAGGGCGACGACCACACCGACGAGGAGCGCAAGCTGATGGGCGAGACGCGCAAGATCCTGGGCGACGAGTCGATCCGCGTCTCCGCCACCTGCGCGCGCGTGCCGGTCTTCATCGGCCACTCGGAGGCGGTCAACGTCCAGACGCGCGAGGCGATCTCGCCGCAGGACGCCCGCGAGCTGCTCGCAGCGGCGCCGGGCGTGCGCGTCCTGGATGACCCGGGGCGCGCCGAATACCCGCTCGCGAGCGCAGCGGCCGGGCGCGATGAGGTGCTCGTAGGTCGTCTGCGCCGCGACCCCAGCCACGAGCGCGCGCTTGACATGTGGATCGTCGCCGACAACCTGCGCAAGGGCGCCGCGACGAACGCAGTGCAGATCGCAGAGCTGGCGCACGAGCGCGGGCTGATCCAAGGCGGACGCCCGCTCGCCGCCGCCGGATAGCGTTCGCAGCTCGCTCTGACATCATCGTCACATGTCCGCGCTGCACACTGCGGTCATTGCGCTGTGGATCGCCTTCTGGCTCTACTGGCTGATCGCCGCGCGCGACGTCAAGCGAGGGTCGCGCGCCAGACGTGCTCGTCCGGCAAGCGCGGCGATCATCGCGCTCGCGCTGCTGCTGCTGCGCGCGCTTGGCGCCTCCGCCCTGAGCGTGCGCTCCCCGGCGCTCTGCGCCCTCGGTCTGGCGATCCTCGTCGCGAGCCTCGCCTTTGCGGTCTGGGCGCGGGTCTACCTTGGCCGCAACTGGGGGATGCCGATGACCGCAAAGCGCGAGCCCGAGCTTGTCATGACCGGGCCCTACCGCTTGGTGCGACACCCGATCTACGCAGGTCTGCTGGGCGGCATGCTCGGCACCGCGCTTGCCACCAACCCGCTGGCTCTGATTGCAGTGGCGCTGATGGGCGGCTACTTGCTCCACTGTGCGCGGGTTGAGGAAGAGCTGATGCGCTCAGCCTTTCCCGCTCAGTATGAGCGCTACTGCGAGCGCACAAAGCTGCTCGTTCCCTTCCTGCTGTGAGCCGCGCAGCGCTGCCGTTGGGCGCCGGCACCGCAGCGAGCGTGGCTCCGCACGGCGGCGGGCAGGAATGCGCGCCGCTGCGGCGAACCTCGGGGCGATGGTTCGAGCCAACGCGCAGCGCACGCTCGTGAAGTCGCCTCCCGAGCTCTGGAGCGAGCTGAGCGACGAGCAGACCCTGCGCGCTCACCTCGCCGACCTGAGCGACGTCAGGATCACCAGCCGCGTGGAGGAGCGACGCATCGAGTGGCAGGCAAGCGGCGCCCGCGGCAGCATCGAGATCCAGCCCTCCGGATGGGGCACCAAGGTCATGCTCTCGCTCGAGCAAGACGATCACGGAAGCACACAGAGCTCTCCCACGGGGACGCCCCCCTCACCGGCGGAGGCACTTGCGGAGCGACAGCCGGAGCCGATGCGGGAAGGGCCGGCGGCCGGGCGATCGACGTCGAGCGCGGCGGTCGAACCTCCTGGGCGGACCGCGACCGACCCCGCCCCTCCTGGCCCCGGCGCGAGCTCTGCGCCGGAGACGCTTGCGGGCAGCGAGCCGCCGTGGCCCGCCCTGCGGCGAAGATCGCTACGCGCGCGCATCGGCGCGCTGCTGCGGATCGCCTCGCCCGAGCGCCGCCGCCGGCGCAGCCAACAGAGCGAGCGACCTGGCAGCGAGGCGCCTGGAGAGGAGCTGCCGCCTGGCGGCGGTCACGATGTGCCTGGAGCTGACGGGCTCGAAGCGGAGTTTGAGCGCCTCAGCGCGGCGGTGCTTGCCCCCGCTCGGCCGCATGGCGCCTCGCCGCAAGCGCCTGAGGAGCCCGCCGCCGTCGCGCCCGATGGTCGCGTCAAGGCCGGGGTGAGCAGCGGCCGGCCCACATCAGCAGGGATCGGCGATGCGCAGGATGAGCCTCTCCGCAGCGCCCAGGAGCTGCTGAGCGCACTCCTTGACCGCTTGGGCGAAGCGCACCACCGCCCGTTCTCCCGAGCCTGAGGCGGGCCTGCTGCTAATGTCACCGCTCGTGGGAGCAGCGGCTTGAGAGGAGCAGGGCCGGCGCGGCGGTGCACGCTCGCAGCGGGGCTGGTCACAGCACTGCTTGCGACCGCCGGCGGCTCGGCCCAAGCCGCGCTGCCGCCCGGCCACGCCGCCTTCGCCGGCAGCGGCAGCATCTATTACAACAATTCTCCACACTGGGTACGCGCGCAAGGCGCGGCGATCAGCTTCGGAATCTCGCCAGACCGGCGCCGGATCATCGACTTCTACGGCACCTACACCTACTACTGCGGCGGTGGCTCCTCCTATGTCAAGGCGCGCTACATCACCATCTCCAGACAGGGCACCTTCCGCTACGACTTCAATGTCCCTGACCGCGCCGCCAACGGCCACGTCTACGGCCGCGTCTACGTCTCGATCTATGGCCATTTCCTGCATGGCGGCAAGCGCGCCGAGGTCGACTACCTCGTCGATGTCGTGCAGCCCGATCGGGAAAGCATCGGCGGCCACCACAGCCGCGTCAAGCACCCCTACTCTCCCCGCCAGCCGCTGGCGCTCGGCTGCGCATCCTGGGTGCGCGGCTCCGCTCACGCGCGCTGATCGCGCCGGCCTCAGACGGCCGCCCGACAGCTCGCGAGCGCAACCGCGCAACTCGGAGCGACGGTCGGCAATCAGGATGCCGGCACTCTCCATCTCACGGTTGCAGCGCTACCTCACAATGGCAGCCTCCAGCAAGCAAGGAGCATGAAAACGACGGGCCGGGACAGGCCGGCGTCAACCCGAGGCTCGCCGCCGGATAAGATCGCTCCCCGCATGCGCGAGAAGGCGCCCGAGACATACGAGGAGAAGCTCGACCAGCTTGAAGAGCTGCGCGGCGAAGCGCGCCATCCCGAGGGGCCCGCGGTGGACAAGCAGCACGAGCGCGGCAAGCTCACGGCGCGCGAGCGCATCGACCTGCTGCTCGACGAGGGCTCCTTCCGCGAGCTCGACGCCTTTGTGCGTCATCGCACCAGCGCATTCGGGATGGACAAGAACCGCCCTCTCGCCGATGCGGTCGTGACCGGCCACGGGACGATCGAAGGGCGGCCGGTCTGCGTCTTCTCCCAGGACTTCACGGTCTTCGGAGGCTCCCTCGGAGAGGTGATGGGGGAGAAGATGTGCAAGGTCATGGACCTCGCCGCGAAGATCGGCTGCCCGGTGATCGGCATCAACGACTCCGGCGGGGCGCGCATCCAGGAGGGCGTGGTCTCGCTCGGCGCCTACGGCGACGTCTTCCTGCGCAACGTCCGCTGCTCGGGCGTGATCCCGCAGATCAGCCTGATCATGGGGCCCTGCGCCGGCGGCGCCGTCTACTCGCCGGCGATCACAGACTTCATCTTCATGGTGCGCGAGACCTCGCACATGTTCATAACCGGGCCGGACGTGATCAAGACCGTCACCGGCGAGGAGGTTGGCTTTGAGGAGCTCGGCGGGGCCGACGCCCACAACAGCAGGTCGGGCGTCGCCCAGTTCGCCTGCGAGAGCGAGGAGGCCTGCCTGCAGGACTGTCGCTATCTGCTCTCCTTTCTGCCCCAGAACAACCTCTCGCTGCCGCCGCGCATCGCAGTCGACGACACGCCCGATCGCGAAGCGCCGGAGCTCGACCACGTCGTCCCCGACAATCCCAACAAGCCATACGACATGCGCGAGGTCGTGCGTCTGATTGTCGATGAGGGCGAGTTCTTCGAGGTCCACGCCGCCTACGCACGCAACATCGTCTGCGGCTTCGCGCGCCTGGACGGGCATGCGGTCGGGATCGTCGGCAACCAGCCAAACCAGCTCGCGGGCGTGCTCGACATCGACGCCTCGGCAAAGGCCGCGCGCTTCGTGCGCACCTGCGACGCCTTCAACATCCCCCTGCTCACCTTCTGCGACGTCCCCGGCTTTCTTCCCGGCACGGCGCAGGAGTGGGGCGGCATCATCCGCCATGGCGCAAAGCTCCTCTACGCCTACGCCGAGGCCTCGGTGCCGAAGCTGACGGTCATCACACGCAAGGCCTATGGCGGCGCCTACGACGTCATGGCCTCCAAGCACCTCGGCGCGGACTTCAACTTCGCCTGGCCAACCGCGGAGGTCGCGGTGATGGGGCCGGAGGGAGCGGTCAATATCATCTACCGGCGCGACATCGCCAAGAGCCCGACCCCCGAGGAGCGACGGGCGCGGCTGATCGCCGACTACAAGGCACACTTCGCCAACCCCTACGCCGCCGCCGAGCGCGGCTACATCGACGATGTGATCGTCCCGCACGAAACGCGCCCGCGGCTGGTCGCAGCGCTGCAGACGCTGCTCACCAAGCGCGAGCCCGGCCCCGCCCGCAAACACGGCAACATCCCGCTCTGAGCGCACCGCCGGCCCAGCCTCACTGTGGGCTGTCCTGCGGCCATGCGTCTGCACATCACGCTCGAGGACTCGCTTGTCTCTGAGCTGGACCGACGCGTCGGCCCGCGTGGGCGCAGCGGCTTCCTCGCGCAGGCGCTTCGCGAGGCGCTCGAGGAGCCTAGGCGCTGGGAGCTGATCGAGAAGTCGCGAGGACGCATCGGCGATGCAGGCCTCAAGTTGGACGAGAGCCCGGCGGCTTGGGTGCACCGCACCCGCCGCGCCGATCGCGAGGCGCCTCGGCTGAGCAGCCGCGTGCGTTGCCCGCGCTGCTTGACACGACGGACCTGGTCGACTACCTGCGCGGGCGCACGCGCACCGCTGCGCGACCGGCGCGCCTGCACGGCGCGGGTGAGCGGCTCTAGGTCTGCGCGATCAGCGTCGAGGAGCTCTGGCGCTGCCTGCACGCCGACGAGCAGGCGGCGGCAGAGTCGCTCCTCGCCGGTCTGCGGGCCGCCCCCTTTGGCAAGGCCGAGGGGCGGACGGCGGGACGCCGGCGACGCGAACAGGCCGCGCGCGGCCACACCCTCGCCCAGGCGGACTGCCGGATCGCCGCTGCCGCACGCTTGCTCGGGGCGACTCTCGCGACAGGAAGCCCGCGTGACTTCCCGATGGCGCGATCGCCGCGCGTGGAGATCGCCCGCGTGCACCGGCCCGCCGGGGAGCAGGCCGCCCGAGGCGGCTGTCGCTGCGGCCATAATCGAGGCCTATGGGCGTGCGTCTGCGAGCAACTCCACAGGCCGCCGCGCAGCCCGCGCGCAAGTGCAGCCAGGCGCGCCACGCGCAGGCAGCGGCGCGCCGGGATGGCGTCGCAGAGCCCATCTCTGAGCATCAGGGGCTGGCGATGGCCGTCGTGATGACCGGCGTGCTGATCGCGGCGGTGGACACCACGATCGTCGTGCTGGCGCTGCCTTCGATCGAGCGCGACCTGCACATCGCTCTCGCCTCGGTCGTCTGGGTGATCATCGGCTACCTGCTCGTTATCACCCTCCTGGCCACCCAGGTCGGTCGCCTCGGCGACATGTTCGGGCGTGTGCGGATGTATGAGGCGGGTTTCCTGCTCTTCATCGTCGGCTCAGCGCTCTGCGCGCTTGCCTTCGACGAGGCCTCGATCATCGCCTTCCGCGTCATCCAGGGGATCGGCGGCGCCTTCCTGACGGCGAACTCGGGGGCGATCATCGCTGAGCTCTTCCCGGCGCAGGAGCGTGGCAGGGCGTATGGCTTCAACAGCGTCGGCTGGTCGCTGGGCGCGGTGCTTGGGATCGTCCTGGGCGGCGCGATCGTCACCTACATCTCATGGCGCTGGATCTTCTGGATCAATGTGCCGATCGGGCTGGGCGCGCTCGTGCTCGCCCTGCGCATCCTGCACGAGCGAGCCGCCCGCCGCAGCCACGTCCTGGACCCCGCGGGCATGCTGACGCTCGGCCTGGGCCTGTTCGGGATCCTCTGGGCGATCACCCGCCTTGCGACCAGCAGCCTCGACGGCGCGATCGTCGGCCACTTGGTCGGCGGCGTCGCGATGGTCGCCCTCTTCGCCGTGATCGAGCGCCGCAGCCAGGAGCCGATGGTGAAGCTGTCGATCTTCCGCGTGCCGATGATGACCCCATCGCTGCTGGCCGCGCTCTTCCAGGGGCTGGCGAACTTCGCCGTGCTCTTCCTCGTCATCATGTACCTGCAGGGAGCGCGGGCGCTCTCGCCGATCCACGCCTCGCTGCTGCTGGTCCCCGGCTATCTCCTCGGCGGCCTCATCGGCCCCTTCGCCGGGCGCCTCGCCGACCGCACCGCCCCCTTCATCCCGGCGACGCTCGGCCTTGCCGTGCAGGTGATCGCGCTGGCGCTCTACGCGCAGCTCGGGCTCCGCAGCGGTCTCTGGCTGGTGGTAGCCGCCTCGATGGTCAACGGCGTCGGCGCCTCGTGCTTCTTTCCCGCCAACTCCTCCGCGGTGATGAAGGCCTCGCCGCCGGCGCTCTTCGGCGTCGCATCAGGGATGCTGCGCACCTTCTCAAACGTGGGGATGGTCTTCTCCTACGCGCTTGCGATCCTGATCGCCTCAGCGGCGATCTCCCGCCATCTTGCCTTTGCGATCTTCGTCGGCTCGGCATCGCTGCATGGACGCCTCGCGACCGCCTTCACCAGCGGCCTGCATGCAGCCTTCTACGCCTCGATGGGCCTGATGGCGCTGGCGGCGCTGCTCTCCGCCACCCGCGCGAGCAGGATCGGCGGACCAGGAGCCAACCGGCAGCCCGCGCTCGGCTGAGAGCTGCAACGATAAGCCAATGAGCACCGACAGAAGCAGCCCGCGGATGCTGACCGGCACCCGGCCCGCACCGGGCCCGGCGGAGGCGGCCGCGATCGCAGCCGCGCTGGAGCGCTTTCGGAGCGAGAGAGCTGCGGCAACCCTGCCCGCGCCTGCAGCGAATCCCGACCGCTGGCTGGAGGAGGCGCTGCTGGCCGGCGTAGGGCGGTCGCCCACCGCGCTGCTGCGGGAGCCCTGGCTAAATATCTAAAAAGCACTCGGATTTTTGGTGTTATACTCGCGCCGAGCGTCGGCCGATGACGGCCGCTGAGGACTCAAGCGCAGATAGGAGGTTGACCCCTGATGAAGAGCGACACAGCAGCGATCGCCGAGCGGGCGGCGGACGGTCGCGGGACGCTCGCGGACCCTGAGGTGCTGCGGGACGTGCCCGGCCACGTGATCCCGATCCTGCAGCGCGAGTTCGATGACTTCAAGACCGAGGCCACGCGCTTCCTTGCCGGCGAGATCGACGAAGAGGAGTTCATCAAATTCCGCCTCAAGCAGGGCGTCTACGGTCAGCGCCAGTCGGACGTCCAGATGGTGCGCACCAAGCTTCCCTTCGGCGCGATCACAGCCGAGCAGCTCGAGGCCTTCGCGAGCGTGATCGAGAAGTATGCGCCGCTGCGCAAGGGACACATCACGACGCGGCAGAACATCCAGATTCACCACGTGCCGCTGCTCGACGCCGAGCGAGCGATCCGCGAGCTGGGAGACGCCGGGCTCTCCTCGCGCGAGGGCTGCGGCAACACGATCCGCAACGTCACCGGCGACCCCTTTGCGGGCATCGCCAAGGACGAGCTCTTCGACATGACCCCCTATGCGACCGCCTACGTGCGCTATTTCGTACGTCATCCGACCACGCAGGCGATGCCGCGCAAGGTGAAGACCGCCTTCGACGGCTCCGCGGCCGGGCGCGCGATCGCCGAGATCCACGACATTGCCTTCTGCGCGCGAGTGCGCGAAGATGGCGGCCACACGCTGCGCGGCGCCCAGATGCTGGTGGGCGGTGGCACCTCGATCATGCCGCGCAAGGCGGCCGTCCTCTACGACTTCGTAGAGCTCGACAACGGCGAGTACCTCAAGGTCGCCGAGGCGGTTCTGCGCATCTTCGACCGCCAGGACTGGCTGCGACCCAACCGCGCGCGCGCGCGGATCAAGGTTTTCGTCGACAAGTACGGGATCGACGAGCTGCGCCGGCAGGTGGAGGAGGAGCTGCAGGGCGACTGGGTGGCCGAGCGCGACTTCAGCCTCGATCGGCTGATCTCCCACTACGACGAGCAGGCCGACGCGCCGGCGCCACCCGAGCGCTACGGGACGCCCAACGGCGACCTCTCCGAGTTCGAGCGCTTCTGCTCGACGAGCGTCACCGAGCAGCGCCAGGACGGCTACGTCGCCGTCGAGGTCCATGTTCCGCGCGGCGACCTGACACCTGAGCAGCTCCGCGGCCTGGCGGCGATCCTCCGTCGCCACTGCAGCCCGCTGGCCCGGACCACCGTCCAGCAGAACCTGCTGCTGCGCTACGTGCGACGCGAGAGCCTCTATGACCTCTGGCGCGAGCTGTGCGCGATCGAGCTCGGCGCGCCGGGCGCGCGCCAGATCGAGGATGTCGTCTCCTGCCCGGGCACCGACTCCTGCAAGCTCGGCATCACCAGCTCGATGGGCCTGAACGCGGCGCTGCGCCAGCGCCTTGCGGCGATGGCGATCGAGGATCCGCTTGCGCGCGCCGTCAACGTCAAGATCTCCGGCTGCCCGAACGGCTGCGGTCAGCACCACCTCGGGACGATCGGCTTCTACGGCGCCTCGATCAAGGTCGGCGAGCACACCATCCCCGCCTACATCCCCCACGTCGGCGGGACCTTTGAAGGCGCGCCGGTGTCATTCGGCCAGCGGCTGAAGCTGCGTCTGCCGGCCAAGCGCGTCCCGGACGCGCTCGAGCGCATCATCCGTCACTACGAGCAGGAGCACCGCGAGGGCGAGCACTTCGGCCCCTATGTCGAGCGCGTCGGCACGGAGGCGATCGAAGCGCAGATCAAGGAGCTGGCGATGCCGGTCGATTTCGGGATTGAGACCATGAGCGAATTCATCGACTGGAGTCGCTCCGCCCCCTTCCAGGTGATCAGAGGCGAAGGCGAGTGCGCGGTATAGCCAAGCCGAGCGCCGAGAGCGGCGGCGGCGCGGCACGTTCAGCGGCCGCGGCGGCTCACGCCGACACGCTCGCGCATGACCATGCCCGCAGCCTGCGCGAGACGCTTGCAGAGGCGCTCGAGCACCACCGCGGCGCTCTGGTCATGCTCTGCTCCTTCCAGAAGGAGGAGTCGGTGCTGCTCGACGAGCTGATCCGGGTCGGCGGCGAGCGCTTTCCCGGTCAGCCGATCGAGGCGCTCTGCCGAATCGTCACAATCGATACTGGTGTCCTGTTCGAGGAGACGCTGTCAACGTGGCGGCGCTTTGAAGAGCACTTCCGGGTGCGCATCGACGTGGAGGACGCAAGCGCACCCTCGATCGGCCTGGAAGGCGCCTGGAGCGGGCCTGAGAACTGCTGCTCGGTGGCAAAGGTCGCAGCGCTCGATCGCGCGCTTGCGGGCGCGCAGGGCTGGATCACAGGCCTGCGGCGCGAGCAGAGCCCGACCCGCGCCGACGTAATCCCGATCGAACGCGACAGCGCACGGCAGATCTTCAAGTACAACCCGCTCGCCCACTGGTCCGAGCGCGACGTCTGGCGTCGGATCCACGAGCACAGGCTCCCCTACCACCCGCTCCACGACCGCGGCTACGCCTCGATCGGCTGCGCGCCCTGCACGCGTCCCGGCAGCGGCCGGGAGGGTCGCTGGGCGGGACTGGAGAAGACCGAGTGCGGTCTGCACCTGCCCGCGCGCGGCGCGCCTGCCGGCGAGGAGCAGCTGCGGGCGCGCACGCGGCGCCCGGCAGAGGGCTCCGGAGGCGCAGCCGAGCGTTAAGGCTTTGTTAGGGTGATACCAATGCACAACCGTAGATGGATTCCGGTCGAGCAGCGCACACAGGGCGTCGCTGAGCAGGCGAGCGGCAGGCGCGCGGGCACCAGGGAGGATCGCAGGCCATGAGCGGGATCTCCGCCGAGGTCATCCTCTTTGGTGTGGGTGTGGGCGTCCTGATCGGGCTGACCGGCATCGGCGGCGGGTCGCTGATGACGCCGCTGCTGGTGACCGTGCTCGGAGTGGCACCGATCGTCGCGGTCGGCACGGACCTGACATACGGAGCGATCACGAAGTCGGTCGGCGGGTATCGCCATCTGCGCAAGGGGACCGTCGATCTGGGCGTCGCCAAGTGGCTTGCCTACGGCGGCGTCCCGGGCGTGGGGATCGGCGTCGCCCTGCTCGATCGGCTGCACTCAAGCTACGGGCACTCCTTCGACCACGTGCTCATGGGCTGCCTGGCGGGAGCGCTGCTGCTGGTCGCAGGCGCGGTGATCGTGCGCACCTTCATCGTGCCCAAGCTAGCCCTCCGCGAGAGCCACAGCTTTGACTTCACGCCGCGCTCGCGCGCCCTGGCGGTCATCCTGGGGCTTGCGATGGGGGTGATCCTGGGATTGACCTCGGTCGGCTCGGGCGCGCTGATCGGCGTCGCGATGATGCTTGTCTTCCGGCTGACCCCGCGGCGGGTAGCGGGCTCGAGCATCTTCCTCGCCGCGCTGCTGCTTGCGGTCGGCGCTATCGCCCACATCGCCTCGGGCAACGTCAACTGGGTGCTGATGGCAAACATCCTGATCGGCTCGGTGCCGGGCGTGCTGCTCGGCGCGCACTTCGTCGACCGCGTTCCGGAGCGGGCGCTGCGCGTGGTGCTCGCGGCGGTGCTGCTGGGCTCGGCGCTTGCGCTCGTCAACAGCGCCGGTGGCCGGATGCCGGCCGCGGTGATCTTCGGCGCCCCGCTTGCGATCGGCCTGCTCGGGCTGCTGCGTCGGACCAAGCTCCCTGAGGCGGTGGCCGCTGGCGGCGCGAGCACCGCGGCAATCGCTGCAGGCGTGCCGCTCGGGGGCCTCGCTGCGGCCGAGCGCGAGCGCCAGGGGGAGCGCAGATGAGCATCGCCGCCGGTCGGCGCCCGACGCTCAGCCACCTGGCGGCGCTCGAGTCCGAGGCGATACACGTCATGCGCGAGGTGGCGGCCGAGTTCGAGCGGCCGGTGGTGCTCTTCTCCGGCGGCAAGGACTCGCTGGTGCTGCTGCGCCTTGCTGAGAAGGCCTTCCGGCCCGCGCCCTTCCCCTTCCCGCTGATGCACGTCGACACCGGCCACAACTTCCCCGAGGTGATCGAGCTGCGCGACCGGCGCGTCGCGGAGCTCGGCGAGCGCCTGATCGTCGCCAGCGTCCAGGAGTCGATCGACCGCGGGCGCGTCGTCGAGGAGACCGGGCCGCGCGCATCACGCAATCGCCTACAGACGACGACCCTGCTTGATGCGATCAACGAGCACCGCTTCGACGCGGTGCTCGGCGGCGCGCGGCGCGACGAGGAGCGCGCGCGAGCCAAGGAGCGCGTCTTCTCCTTTCGCGACGACTTCGGTCACTGGGACCCCAAGAGCCAGCGCCCGGAGCTCTGGAGCCTCTACAACGGCCGCATCGCCCGCGGCGAGCACGTGCGCGTCTTCCCGCTCTCCAACTGGACCGAGCTCGACGTCTGGGAGTACATCGAGCGCGAGGCGCTCGAGCTGCCCTCGATCTACTTCGCGCACGAGCGCGAGGTCTTCGAGCGCGACGGGATGCTCTATGCCTTCTGGGAGGGTGCGCAGCTGCTCGAGGGCGAGCGGGTGACCCGCGAGTCGGTCCGCTACCGCACGGTCGGCGACATGACCTGCACCGGGGGCGTGCGCTCGCACGCTCGCACGATCGCCGAGGTCGTGCGCGAGATCGCCACCACCCGCGTGACCGAGCGCGGCGAGACGCGCGCCGATGACCGCGTCTCGGAGGCGGCGATGGAGGATCGCAAGAAGGTCGGGTACTTCTAGATGACCCTCGACCTCCTGCGCTTCTCGACCGCCGGCTCGGTCGACGACGGCAAGAGCACCCTGATCGGCCGTCTGCTTTACGACTCAAAGCAGGTCTTCGAGGACCAGCTCGAGCACGTCCGCCAGGCGAGCGCACGCCGCGGCGGCGAGGGGGCGTTCGACCTCGCCCTGCTGACGGACGGGCTGCGCGCCGAGCGCGAGCAGGGCATCACGATCGATGTCGCCTACCGCTACTTCGCGACCGCCAGGCGGCGCTTCATCATCGCCGACACGCCCGGGCACGTGCAGTACACGCGCAACATGGTCACCGGCGCAAGCACGGCCGACCTGGCGGTGATCCTGATCGACGCCCGCGCCGGCGTCGTCGAGCAGTCCCGCCGCCATGCGTTCATAGCCTCGCTGCTGCGCATACCCCAGCTCGTGGTGGCGGTGAACAAGATGGACCTGGTCGACCACAGCAACGAGCGCTTTGCGGAGATCAGGGCGCAGTTCGCGGAGTTCGCCGCCGGGCTTGAGGGCTCCCCGGAGATCCATTACATCCCGATCTCCGCGCTGCACGGCGACAATGTGGTCGAGCGCTCCGCCCGCATGGCGTGGTATGAGGGCGAGCCTCTGCTCGAGCTGCTGGAGACGGTGGAGGTCGACTACGACCACCCCTACGAGACACCTGCTCGCTTCCCCGTGCAGTGGGTGATCCGCCCTGCGCAGGGCCCCCAGCGCACGCACTCCAACGGCTCGCACCCCCCCATCCCTGCGCACCTCGCCGACCCCGACTACCGCGCCTACGCCGGCCAGCTGGCCAGCGGCGCGCTGCGTCTCGGCGAGGAGGTGCTCGTGCTGCCGGCAGGCACGCGCTCGCGCATCGCGGCAATAGATACTTTTGACGCTCCGCTCAAGGAGGCGCTGGCGCCGATGTCGATCGCCCTGCGCCTCGCCGACGACCTCGATGTCTCGCGCGGCGATCTGATCTGCCGACCGGCGCAGGCGCCGGTGATCTGCCGCGAGCTTGCGGCGGACATCTGCTGGATGAGCGAGGCGCCTCTGCGAGGCGGCTCGCGCTATCTGCTCAAGCACACCAGCCGCCAGGTGAGCGCGATCATCGACGAGATCGTCGATCGCGTGGACGTCCACACGCTAGCGCGCGAGCCGGGCCCCGACGCGCTCCAGCTCAACGACATCGGTCGCCTCAGGCTGCGCACGAGCGCCCCGCTGGCGCTTGACTCCTACCGCGCCGATCGGCGCACGGGCTGCTTCATCCTCATCGATGAGGCCACAAACGGCACGGTCGGGGCGGGCATGGTGCGCGAGCTGCCAGCGACATGAGCGCGCCAGCGTGCACAACCGCTTAAGCTTCCGCTGACCCGATGTTCAAGAAGATCCTGATCGCCAACCGCGGAGAGATCGCGCTGCGCGTCATCCGCGCCGCCGAAGAGCTCTCCTGCGCGACTGTCGCAGTCTACGCCGAGGTCGATCGCGACGCGATCTTCGTGCGCCGCGCAGATGAGGCCTACAACCTCGGCGGCGGCCCGCCCGCCGACAACTACCTGAACATCGAGAAGATCATCGCGGTGGCAAAGCGCTCAGGCGCCGAGGCGATCCACCCCGGCTATGGCTTCCTCGCCGAGAACGCAGCCTTCTCCGCGGCCTGCGAGGAGGCGGGCATCGTCTTCATCGGCCCGCCCCCGGCGGCGATCGAGGCGATGGGCTCCAAGACGCGCGCACGCGAGCTGATGAAGGCGGCGGGCGTGCCGATCGTGCCCGGGACGACCGAGCCGGTCGCCACCCCTGAGGAGGCGCTGGCGATCGCAAGCGAGCAGCTGGGCTTCCCGATCGCCGTGAAGGCCGCAGGCGGCGGCGGCGGCAAGGGCTTCCGTGTCGCGCTCAGCGAGCAGGAGCTGCCCGACGCCTTCGCGGGCGCCTCGCGCGAGGGCGAGAAGTTCTTCTCCGACCCGACCGTCTACCTCGAGCGCTACCTGCCCGACCCGCGCCACGTCGAGATTCAGGTGCTTGCGGATCGCCACGGCAACGTCATCCACCTGGGCGAGCGCGACTGCTCGATCCAGCGTCGCCATCAGAAGCTGATCGAGGAGTCCCCCGCCCCGGAGTGGATCGTCACGCCGCAGCTGCGCGAGCGCATCGGCGCGATCGGGGTCGAGGCTGCGCGTGCGGTCGACTATGTGGGCGCGGGCACGGTCGAGGGGCTGCTGCAGGGCGAGGAGTACTTCTTCCTTGAGATGAACACGAGGGTGCAGGTGGAGCACTGCGTGACCGAGATGACGACCGGCATCGACATCGTCAAGGAGGGGATCCGCGCCGCTGCAGGCGAGCCGCTCTCCTACAGCCAGGAGGACGTCGTGCTGCGCGGCCATGCGATCGAGTGCCGCATCAACGCCGAGGACGCCGCCAAGGGCTTCACGCCCGCGCCGGGTCGGATCTCAAGCTACCGCGAGCCGACCGGTCCGGGCGTGCGGGTGGACTCGGGGGTCGGCGCGGGCGACGAGATATCGCCCAACTACGACCCGATGGTCGCGAAGCTGATCGTCTGGGACGCCGACCGCGCACAGGCGACCGCACGCATGCTGCGTGCCCTGCGCGAATATGAGATCGGCGGCCTGACCACGCTCGTCCCCTTCCACCGCGCGCTGCTGGCAACCGAGCAGTGGGCAAAGGGTGAAACCTGCCGCGACCTGCTTGAAGACCGCGACTGGCTGCGCTCGACCGCCCCCGAGCAGGCACCTGCAGCGGGGGCGCAGAGCGACCCGGGCCGAGAGCTGATCGAGCGCAGCTACACGGTCGAGGTCTCCGGGCGGCGCTATGACGTGCGCGTGCTGGGCGAGGCCTCAGAGCAGCCGCTGGCCGCAGCGACGGGCCCGGCGCTGGCGCGCACGCCACGGCCGCGACGGGCGCAGCGCGCGCAGAGCAACGGCGGCGGCGCAGGCGGGCCTGACACGATCACCTCGCCGCTACAGGGCAACATGTGGAAGGTGCTTGTCAAGCAGGGAGACGCCGTCCAGGAGGGTCAGCTGCTCTGCATCATCGAGGCGATGAAGATGGAGAACGAGATCACCGCGCACAAGTCCGGAGTGATCGCGCAGCTGCCGATCAGCGAGGGCGCTCCGATCGCTGCCGGGGACCCGATCGCGACGATCACGGCGGCCGAGGGCGCCGACGGCGGCTAGGCCCGCTCGAAGCTCCTCCTGCCCTCCTACAGCGCGCCCAGCAGGCGCGCAGCCTCGCGCAGGTTCGGCACCTCCGCGGTCGGCTTCGCCTGGCCCGATGCCAGCTTGACCTTGCGGCGGTTGACCCAGATCACCGGGACGCGCTGCTTCGCACAGGGCGCCACGTCGTGGTGGTGGCTGGCGGCGATGTGCACCCAGCCGCGCTTGCCGCCGATGCGCCGCGCAAACTCCGTGAAGTGCGCCGTGTCGGGCTTGTAGGCGCGGACCTGCTGCGCTGTCACGACAAGGTCGAAGTCGGTCTTGAGGTGGCGTCTGGTCTGCCCGAGCAGCTTGTCGTCGATGTTCGCGATCAGGCCGAGCCGGTACTTCTTTGCAAAGCGCACGAGCTGGGCGTTGGCTTCGCGGTAGGGCAGCCAGCGCGGGATCGACTCCGGCAGGAAGCGCGAGCGGGCCGGTTCCATGTCCCATCCGATCCGCTTGGCGATCGCGATCGCGGTGCGCCGCAGGACCTCGGCGTAGAGCTCGTATGAGCCCGCTTCGATCTCGCGCGAGACCTCGTGGAAGAGCTCGATCAGCTGCTCGCGCTCGATCTCCACGCCGTCCTTGGCCGCCTCGCGCGCAAATGCCTCGTAGATGCCGGTCTCCCAGTCGATGATCGTCCCGTAGACGTCGAAGGTGACCCAGGTGATGTTCTTGGGAAGCGGCATCCGCGGCATTATTACCCGCGCGGGTCGCCGCGCGCAACCAGGCTTTGCAATAGAGTCTCGCGGCGCGGATGGATCTCTTGGAGTATCAAGGCAAGGAGCTTTTCGCACGCCACGGGCTTGCGGTCAGTCGCGGGATGACCGCGCGCAGCGTCGAGGATGCGGTCGCGGCGGCGGCCGGCCTTGGCTTTCCGGTGGTCGTGAAGGCCCAGGTGCTGATCGGCGGACGCGGCAAGGCGGGCGGCGTGAAGCTCGCGGGCAGCGAGGAGGAGCTGCGCGAGCACGCCGGCGCGATCCTCGGCATGTCGATTCGCGGCCATGTCGTGCACACCCTGTGGATCGAGCGCGCCTCTGAGATCGCAAGCGAGCTCTACGCCTCGGTGCTGCTCGACCGCTCCGCGAAGGCGCCGCTTGTGATGTTCTCAAGCGAAGGGGGCATCGAGATCGAGCAGGTCGCGCGCGAGCACCCCGACAAGCTGGCGCGCGAGCACGTCGACTACCTCGGCGGCCTGCAGCGAGAGCAGGCGCTGGAGATCGCCGCGGCGGGCGGCGCGCCGGAGGATCTGCGCGAGGCGATCGCCGATGCGCTCTGCTGCCTCTACGAGGTCTTCTGCCAGGAGGAGGCGACGCTCACCGAGATCAACCCGCTGATCATCACGCCAGAGCGCGAGGTTCGCGCCCTTGATGCAAAGGTGACGCTCGATGACAACGCGCTCTTCCGCCATCCCGAGAACCAGGGCTACTCGGACCTCGAGAGCCTCGACCCGCTCGAGCGCCGCGCGCGCGAGGAGGGGGTTCAGTACGTCGGCCTCGATGGCGACATCGGCATCCTCGGCAACGGCGCGGGGCTGGTGATGTCGACGCTCGACGTCGTCGCGCAGGCGGGCGGCCGCCCGGCCAACTTCCTCGATGCGGGCGGCGGCGCCGATGCGGCAAAGATCGAGCAGGCCGCGAGCCTGATCCTCTCGAACCCTGCCGTCAAGGCGGTCCTGTTCAACATCTTCGGTGGCATCACCCGCTGCGACGAGGTGGCCAAGGGGCTGATCGCCGCCTTCGAAAGCCTCAAGCCGACGCTGCCCTTTGTGGTGCGGCTGGACGGCACCAACGCTGAGCAGGGTCGCGAGCTGCTCGCTGAGGCGCAGCTGCCCGGCGTGCACAGCGCGCAGACGATGGATGAGGCCGCAGCGCTCGTGGTTGAGCTGGCGAGGAGCGCCGAGAATGTCGGGAGCGCGCGCTGATGGCGATCCTCGTTGAGCGCTCCACGCGCCTGTGCGTAGCGGGCATCACCGGGCGCGAGGGCTCCTTCCACACGCGCGCAAACCGCGACTATGGGACCAACGTCGTCTCCGGCGTAACCCCCGGCAAGGGCGGGCAGAGCATGGAGGGCATCCCGGTCTTCGATCGCTTCGCCGATGCGGTCGCGCAGACGCAGCCGAACACGGCGATGATCTTCGTGCCGCCGCGCTTCGCCGCCGACTCGATCCTCGAGGCGGCCGCCGCGGGCATCGAGCTGATCGTCGCGATCACGGAGGGCATCCCTGCCCATGACGAGCTGCGCGTCTACAACACCCTGCGTCGCGACCACCCGCAGACGCGGCTGATCGGGCCAAACTGCCCGGGCATCCTCTCGCCCGAGCAGGCAAATGTGGGGATCATCCCCGCCGCGGTCTTCGCGCAGGGCTCAGTCGGTGTCGTGTCGCGATCGGGCACGCTCACCTACCAGATCGGCAAGGAGATCGCGCAGGCCGGCCTGGGCTGCTCGACGATCGTCGGCATCGGCGGCGACCCGGTCCCCGGCTCATCCTTCGTTGAGATCATCGAGCTGTTCGCGGGCGACCCCGAGACGGAGCTGATCGTGCTGGCGGGCGAGATCGGAGGCTCGGCGGAGGAGGAGGCCGCGGAGTACATCGCCGAGACGGTCAGCAAGCCCGTGATCGCCTACATCGCCGGCTTCACGGCTCCGGAAGGCAAGACGATGGGCCACGCCGGCGCGATCGTCTCCGGCTCCGCAGGCACCGCGCAGGCGAAGGCGCAGGCGCTCGAGGCCCACGGCGTGCCCGTCGCCCGCACCCCCTCGCAGGTGGCGACGCTCGCCGTCGAGGCGCTCGCGCAGCGCACCAGCAGCTGAGGCTCAGATGAGCGGCGAGATCTCCTTCGCACGCGGCGCTCCCTCGCTTGACATCATCGACGTCGAGGGGCTGCAGCGGGCCGCGGCGCAGGCGCTCGCCGAGGACCCGGGCGGCGCGACCGCCTACGGCACCGCCGTCGGATACCTGCCGCTTCGAAGCTGGATCGCCGAGCGCCACAACGTCGCACCTGAGCAGGTGATCGTGACCAATGGATCGATGCAGGCTGACGCCCTGCTCTTCGAGCGGCTGGTGGGCGAGGCGTCCGAGGTGATCGTGGAGCGCCCGACCTACGACCGCACGCTGCTTGCGCTCAGCCAGCGCGGCGCGCGCCTGCAAGCGATCGACCTCGCAGCGGACGGGCTGGAGATCGGAGCCCTGGAGCAGCTGCTCGCGGGCGGCGCGCGCCCGGCGCTGGCACATGTGATCCCAAACTTCCAGAACCCGGCCGGGTGCACGCTCTCGCGCGAGAAGCGCGAAGCCCTGCTTGCGCTTGCCGAGCGCCACGACTTCATGGTCTTCGAGGACGACCCCTACGCGGCGCTCAGCTTCAGCGGCGAGGTGCCCCCGACGATGCTCTCGATGGCGCCGGAGCGCGTCACCTATGCCTCCTCCTTCTCCAAGACCGTCTGCCCGGGCGTGCGCGTCGGCTACCTGGTGGGCAGCGAGGAGCTGATCGGCGAGATCACGCGCCTTGCGACGGGCACCTACATCTCGCCCAACATGCTCGCGCAGGCAATCGTCTACCGCTTCTGCGCCGGCGGGGCGCTCGAGCGCTCGATCGAGCGGGTTCGCGCCGCGCTCGCCGAGCGTGCCAAAGCGCTCTCAGAGGCGCTCTGCGAGGCGCTGCCGGAGCTTGACTTCAACCGCCCGGAGGGGGGCTACTTCCTGTGGGCGCGGCTGCCGGAGGGCCTCGACGTCGAGGATCTGCACCGCGCGGCGATCGAGCGCGGGGTCATCTTCGTGAAGGGCACCGACTTCATGCTCGAGGGCGGCGAGCGCCACCTGCGCCTCGCCTACTCGGGCGTCGGCATCGAGCAGATCCGCGCGGGCGTCGGACGTCTGGCCGAGGCCTGGCGCTCGCTGCGCTAGCGCGCTCGGTTCGCTGCGCGCTCGCAGGCCTCAGCGCCCGTAGCGGCGCTCGCCGAGCATCAGGTACTCCGGCAGGGCGGTGCGCGGCGGCGGCGAGGGATCGGCGACGACGGAGACCGTTTCGGCGACGCTCGTGGTGACCGTGCAGAGCTTGCCCTTGCTTGTCTCGATCACGACCTCGTGGTCGTCCTTGGAGCGCAGCACCCCGGAGAGGCCGGGGTAGAGGCCCGCGGCCTTGAGGTAGCGCAGCAGGTCCTGCGCCTCGTTCTCAAAGCGCAGGATGCGCACCTCCGCGCCCACCTCCACGTCGGCCAGCGGCACGCCCGGCTCGCGCTCGCCCAGGCGGATCGGATGCCCGTGCGGGCAGTTCTTGGCCTCGCCGACCTTCGCCCGGATGCGCTCTTCAAGCATCGGGGACATGCCGTGCTCGAGGCTCTCGGCCTGCTCGTGGACCTCGTCCCAGGGCACCTCGAGCACATCGGTGAGGAAGCGCTCGATCAGGCGATGGCGGGAGACGATCGTCTCCGCCTGCTTGGCGCCGGCGCGCGTGAAGGAGATCAGCTTGTCCTGTCCGCGCGTGATGTAGCCGTCGCGTTCCAGCCGGCCGACCATTTCATGGACGGTCGGCGCGGAGAGCTGCATCGCGCGCGCGACGTTTGCGGCGGTCATCGCGAGCCCCGCCTCCTTCAGCCAGAAGAGGATCTGCAGGTACTCCTCCTCGGCGAGCGTGAAGTGATCGGCTGGCATTCTGCACTGATGCTAGAGGAGACCGCACAGCGCGTGCGCGCGGCTGAGAGCCGCAGCCTGCGCAGGCTGGCAGAATCGGCCGATGGCCCCAAGGGTCGTGATCTGCGCTGCGGCAAGCTTCAGCGAGACGCTTGCCGCGAGCGCCTGCGCGCGTGCGTTGGCAGCCGGCATCGCAGCGGCTGCCCCGGAGCTTGACGTGCAGCCGCACGCGCTGGAGGAGCCGGGCGAGGAGCCAGGCGCGATCCTGTGCGAGCCGGCGGCCATCCGCGCCCTCGTGCTGGCGGCGCCCGGGCTGGGCGGCCGGCCGCAGCCCACCGAGCCGGCCTTTCTGCTGGCGAGCACCGCCCGCCAGGGGGGCATACCTGCCTATGGCGTCAGCGCGCTGCGCGAGCCGGACCGCTTCTACGCGCGCATGCTCGATCTGCAGTTGATCATCCCTGCCGCAACCCGACCGGCGCTCACACGCGCCGGTCGGAGATTGGGGAGGATCCTGATCGAGCAGTTCCGCTAGGCGTGCGGGGTGAGCTACGCTCGCGACCCCATGAGCGATTCCGACCCACAGCCTCCCGGCGCCCACCGCGCGCTGGGGCGCCCGATGCTCGGATCCAGGCGCGTCACGATCATCGGCGCAGGCTCCTTCGGCACCGCGCTGGCGGTCGTCTTTGCGCGGGCGGGGATCCGCGCCAGCCTGCAGGCGCACACGGCCGAGCAGGCGCACGAGCTGCGCAGCGCTGGCGAGAACCGGCGCTACCTCCCCGGGATCGACCTGCCCGGAGCGCTGCGCATCGAGGCGCTCGGCGACTCGCTGGGGCGATCGGAGCTCATCTTCCTGGCGGTGCCGGCGCGTGCCTTTCAGGGGCTTGTCGAGAGCCTGGCCGCGACTGACCTGCGCCCCGATGCGGCGCTGATCTCGCTGACCAAAGGCCTCACGAGCGCAGCCGGCGCGCCGCCGACGACGCTCCTCGCGGATCGCTTCGGCGCTGATCGGGTCGCCTGCATCGGTGGCCCCGCGCATGCGCAGGAGATGGTGCGTGCCGGCGCAGCGCTTGTCGCTGCAGCGCGCAGAGAGCAGCTGGCGGGCTCGATCGCGCAGCTCTTGGGGCGCGCAGGGCTGGTCTGCGAGATCTCAGACGACCCGCTCGGCGTGGAGCTTGCGGGCGCCGCCAAGAACGCGGCCGCGCTTGCCGCAGGGGCGACGCAGTCGCAGGGGCCGAATGCCGCAGGCGCGGCCGCAGGGCACATCTTCGGCGAGGTCTACCGCTACGCCGCGCGCCTCGGCGCCCGCCCGGAGTCCTTCATCGGCCTGGCCGGCACCGGCGATCTGGTCGCGACCGCGCTTGCGGCGCAGAGCCGCAATCGCCGTGCGGGCGAGCTGCTTGCGCAAGGGGTCTCGGCCGGCGAAATACCGGGGCGCATCGGGCAGGCGGTGGAGGCGCTGGAGTCGGTCGGCCTGCTGGCGAGCGCGATCGAGTCCGCGGGCGTCCAGGCGCCGGTGCTGAGCGCGCTGGGCCGGCTGATCGGCGGCGAGCTGCCGCTGCAGGAGTGGGTCGCGCTGGTGCGCGCCACGGTGCCGCCGCCGGCGCGCTTCGGCGCACGCCGCGCCCGCCGCCGGCGCGCCTCCGGTGGGCTGGGCGCGCTGCTGGCGCGCATCTGGCAGGCGCTGCTTCGCAGGGGATGAGCGAGCGCCTGCGCAGCTCCCGGCGGCAGCGCACGCCCGATCGCTTTGCGGCGCTTCTGCGCCGCGGGGAGGAGACGGGGCGGATACGGGCTCGTCGGCGCGAGCGCGCGCGGCGCTCTCGCACGGTGGCGCTCCCGGATGGGCTGCACGCGCTGCTGGCCACCGCGCTGGCCGAGGCCGGGATCGAGCGCCTCTACAGCCACCAACGCGACGCCCTGCTGGCGGCGCTTGATCAGGATGTGATCATCACCACGGGCACAGCCTCAGGCAAGTCGCTTGCCTTCAACCTGCCGACGCTGCAGATGCTCTGCGCCGACCTGAGCGCGCGCGCGCTCTACATCTATCCGACGAAGGCGCTGGCGCAGGACCAGCTGGAGGGTCTGCGACGCCTGGACTTAGGCCGCCGCCTGCGACCTGCGATCTACAACAGCGACACCCCGCGGGAGGCGCGGGCGGAGATTCGCCGCAATGCCAACCTGATCCTGACGACGCCGGACATGCTGCACGTTGGCATTCTCCCCAACCACAATCTCTGGCGCGAGCTCTTTGCAAACCTGGCGTGCGTCGTGATCGACGAGGCGCACGTCTACCGCGGCGTCTTCGGATCGCACGTCGGCAACGTGCTGCGCCGCCTGCGGCGGATCGCCTGGGCATACGGCACCACGCCACGAATGCTGCTTGCCTCCGCGACGATCGCAAACCCCAGCGAGCTTGCAACGACGCTGCTGGGCAGCGAGGAGGTGGCTGTGATCGACGGCGACGGGGCGCCCAGGGGCGGACGCGAGATCGCGCTCTGGAATCCCGCCGTCAGAGAGCTTCCCGACGAGCAGTGGGCCGGTGGAGCGGCGCTTGGCGAGGACGGCGCAGAGAACCGCCGCGCCGTGCTCTCGGAGTCCGCTGAGCTTGCCGCCGAGCTCCTGCGCGGCGGGGCGCGTCTGATCTGCTTCCTGGGGTCGCGACGGCGCGCGGAGCTGCTGACGGGAATGATCCGCTCAGCGCTGCAGCGCGCCGGCGCGGGCGAGCTTGCGGCAACGGTCGCCGCCTACCGCGCCGGCTACACCCCCGCCCAGCGCCGAGCGCTCGAGCAGCGCCTGCGCGCAGGCGAGCTGCGCGCTGTCACAACGACCAACGCGCTCGAGCTTGGCATCGACATCGGAGCGCTCGATGCGGCCATTGTCGTGACCTTTCCGGGCTCGGTGGCCTCGCTGCGCCAGATGTGGGGGCGGGCTGGACGCAGCGGTGTCGGCCTGGCGCTGCTTGTGGCCGGCGAAGATGCGCTCGACCAGTACTTCTGCAGCCATCCGGAGTCGCTGCTCGGTCGCCCCGTCGAGGCTGCGATCCTCGACCCGGCGAACGTTCGCATCCGCTCAGAGCATCTGCTCTGCGCGGCGGCAGAGCTCCCCCTGAGCCAGGGCGACAGTGCCTTCTTCGGACCCGCGCTGCACGAGCAGGCCGAGCGGCTGGTCGCCGAGGGGCTGCTGGTCAGGCGCCCACAGCTGCGCGCGCACTCGCCCGGCAGCATCAGCTACGTGCTGCGGCGTCCCCATGAGCGGCCCGCGCAAAGGCTCTCGTTGCGCTCCGCAAGCGCCTCGTCGGTGCAGATCGTCGACCTGCGCACAGGCGAGCTGCTTGGCACCAGCGAGAAGGAGCGCGCGCTGGCGACGCTGCACGACGGCGCCGCCTACCTGCACATGGGCGAGCCCTACGTCGTCCGCGAGCTGGACTTAGACGGCGCCCGCGCCTATGTCGAGCCGTTCTCCGGCGACTGGTACTCCCAGCCGCGGCGCGAGATCGAGACCGCGATCGAGCGCACGCTGGCGCAGCGGCAGCTGCCCGGGCTGCGCCTCTGCTTCGGCGAGCTCGAGGTGCGCGAACGGGTCGTCGGCTATCGCCGCCGACGGACGCGCGACCACGCTCACCTGGGCTTCAGCGCGCTCGAGCTGCCGGCGATCTCCTACCGCACGCAGGGCCTGTGGCTCACCGTGATGGGTGAGATCTTCACGCTCGACGCTGCCCACCCCACAGCGGTGATCGCGCCGGAGGGGGACGTGCTGGCGGCGCTGCACGCGCTCGAGCACGCACAGATCGCGATCATGCCGCTGCTTGCGCTCTGCGACCGTCGCGACATCGGCGGGCTCTCCACCAACGCCCACCCGCAGACCGGCGGTGCGACGATCTTCCTCTACGACGGCCACCCCGGTGGCGTGGGGCTGACGAAGGCCGCCTTCGAGCGCTTCGAGGAGCTCTGCGAGCGCACAGCACAGCTGCTTGAGGGCTGCTCGTGCGCCGACGGCTGCCCCTCCTGCGTGCAGTCGCCGCAGTGCGGGAACCTCAACGAAGCGCTCTCCAAGCGCGGCGCGCTCGCGCTGCTGCGCGCGCTTGAGCTGACCGGCACTGGATCGAGCTGAGCGCCACCGCCCGGCACGCTCACTGCGCGCCGAGCTTGTCCGCCACCCTCGGTCGGCCCTCGCGCCGCTCGATCTTGCGCCGCAGCACGGTCGCTTCAACGGCGGCCTGCCGTGCTTTGTCGTAGTAGTTGGCGTAGCCGGCCTGCTGGGCGCTCTGCAGGTAGGAGGGCAGGGACTCGCGCAGCTCATTGCGAATCGCCGCTTCAAGCTGCTCACGCAGCATCGGCTCCAGGTCGCTGGCGCCGGCAACATTCTCGATCTCCAGCCGGCCGCCCAGCGTGCGGTAGTCGTAGAGCTCGCTTTCCTGGCCGGAGGCCTCGATGCGGTCGGTGTGCGGCGCCCAGTTGGAATAGAGCGCGTACTTGGCATGCGGCGTGCGGATCGCGGTGACGTGCAGCGGCGCCTCTGCGGCGTAGAGCTCGATCGCAAACTCCGTCACGATCTCGTCGGTGCTGTGGAGGATGTAGGGACGCCCGGGAGCTGTCGGGTCGCCGAGCATCGCCGCCAGGTCGTGGCGAGAGGCGATGTGCGCGTAGCGCGGCTCCTGCCGCCAGGCGCCAGAGCCCGTGGCGATGCTCAGCAGCATCGGCGCAAAGTCGGCGCTTGAGGTGAGCCCGGTGCGCGGCTGCGCGGGCGCAGCGGCGAGGAGGCCGCGCATGTCCTTGACGATAAGCGGCACGCGCAGCGCCTCGTCGTAGGCGGCGGCGCCCTTGCCGCGCATGCCGTGCGAGGCGCCGTACTCGCCGTGGTCGGAGGTGAAGACGATCACCGTGTTGGCCGCGATCTGCGGCCGGGAGAGCAGCGTGTCAAGCACCGCTCCGATCTGCTGGTCGACGCGGCGGCACAGCTTCAGGTAGAGGTCCATGAACGGGAGCCAGGCGCGGGCCATGCGCGGGCCGGAGTAGGGGACGCGCCCGAATGAGACCTGCGAGGTTCCCTGGAAGGAGAGCTGCAGGCGCGGCTTGCGCTGCGCTTCGAGCGACGCCGGCGTCTCGAAGTTCGGCGGCAGCGCGCTGACGATCCGCGGCGCGCTGCGCTCCGCAGGGACCTGGTCGCTCCAGCGATACCACCACTCGATGTCGTGGGGGTTGACGAAGGAGACCGTCGTGCACCAGGGGCGCCGCTGGGGGGCTCTGGCGTACCAGCGGCGGAACTGCTCAGCGATCTGGGGGTCCACCCGCCAGCCCTGGCCGGGGCTGCCGTCCGGCGAGGGGTAGGTGCCGCCGGAGAAGCCGTAGGGCTCAAGCGCCCCGCGGTCGGCCTCAGTCCAGAGGTTGTCGCCCTGGGTGAGATGCCATTTGCCGTAATACCAGGTCTCATAGCCCTGATCGCGGAGCATCGAGCCCCAGGTCTGGAAGCGCGGGGAGAGCGTGCTGCCGCTGGTGATCAGGCAGCCGGTCTGCTGGCTGTATAGCCCGGTGAGCAGCACCGAGCGCGCGGGGGTGCAGTCGTTGGCGGCGGTGTAATGGCTGGAGAAGTAGACGCCCCCGCGGCGCAGCCGCGCGAGATTCGGCATCAGGCCGGCTGCGGCGGCCTCGTTCTGGAACCACTGCGGCGCGCGCAGCTGATCGACGATCACGACGAGGATGTTCGGCGGCCGCTGCGGCGGCGGCGGTATCGAGATCCTCTTTGGCGCGCTCCGCTTGACGCGCTCGCTCTCGCCGGCGAGCAGGCCGCCGGCAATGCCGCCGCCGGCGGCGATCGCACCGCCCGCGATCAGGCCGCGCTTGATCAGCGTGCGGCGCGTGACGCGCTTCTCTTTGCCGCCGCCCATGGCGGAGGGCTCACTTGGCCTGGTTGCCGAGCGCGATCCGCGCAAGATCGATCGTGCGGTCATAGAGCGCGGCGTCGACGCCCTCAGCGAGGGCCACCTCGCGCAGCGGCCTGCCCGACTCCGTCGCCTTCTTCACGATCACGGTCGCCTTGTCGTAGCCGATCGCGGCGTTCAGCGCGGTGGCGACCGCAAGCGTGGAGCCGGCTGAGGCCGCGCACGCCGCCCGGTTTGCCTTCAGCCCGTCGATGCACTTGTGGGCGAAGACCTCTGCCGCGGAGGCGAGCAGGTGCAGCGAGCCCAGCAGGTTGCGCGCGATCAGCGGGATGCGGACGTTGAGCTCGAACTGCCCCTGCATGCCGCCGATCGTGATCGCCGCGTCATTGCCGATCACCTGCGCTGATACCTGCAGGACGACCTCGGGGATCACGGGGTTGACCTTCCCGGGCATGATCGAGGAGCCCTTCTGCAGCTCCGGCAGGATCAGCTCGCCGATGCCCGCGCGCGGCCCAGAGCCCATCAGCGCGATGTCGTTGGCGATCTTCGTCAGCGAGACCGCAAGCACCTTGAGCGCCCCGGAGAGCTCGACCAGCGCATCGCGGTTGGCCTGTGCCTCGAAGCGATCGCGCGGCGCAGCAAGACCGCGCAGCGAGTGCTCGCGGGCGAGCCTTGCGCGCACGAGCGCAGCGAAGCGCGGGTGCGTGTTCAGGCCCGTGCCCGTCGCCGTGCCGCCGAGCGGCAGTTCGCCGACGTGGGGGAGCGTCGCGCGAATGCGCTCCTGAGCGAGCGCGATCTGGGCGGCGTATCCGGAGAGCTCCTGGCCGAGCGTGACCGGGACCGCATCCATCAGGTGCGTGCGCCCGGCCTTGACGATCGCTGCGAAGGCGCGCGCCTTGCGCGCCAGTGAGCGCTCGAGCGCGCGCAGCGCCGGCAGCAGCTGGCGCTGGGCGGACTCAAGCGCCGCCAGGTGAACGGCGGAGGGGAAGGTGTCGTTGGATGACTGGCCCATGTTGACGTGATCGTTGGGGTGCACGTCGCTCCCTGCGAGCGTCGCGATGACCTCGTTGACGTTCATGTTCGTGGAGGTGCCTGAGCCGGTCTGGAAGACGTCGATCGGGAACTGGTCGTCGTGCTTGCCTGCGGCAACCGCCTGCGCGGCCGCTTCGATCGCCCGCGCACGCCGCTTGTCGAGGAGGCCGAGCTCGCAGTTGACAGCGGCTGCCGCGCCCTTGATGCGGGCAAGCCAGTGGATCACCGCGAGCGGCATCCGCTCGCCGGAGATCGGAAAGTTCTCGATTGCCTTTGCGGTCTCTGCGCCGTAGAGGGTCTTGGCGGCCATCCTCATCGCTCCTTTGCGTCGGTTCTGCGGTGGTACCCGACTCTATCTATCGCCTGTCCGCTGCGGCTCAGCGCCGCGTGCGGCGCGAGGATCTCCGCCGCGCCCGTCGCCGGGTCTGCGCAATGCCCTGCAATGATCGTGATTTGCATGAAATGTGGCGGTTTGCAGAGCCGCTTGCGAAGCCTGGCGAGATCGTGCAAGAGCGCCAGAGTGGGTGCGTATGGGAGCAATCCGAACCAATGCCGCTGCGCTGATGCTGGGGGTGAGCCCAAGCACCCTGCGCGGCTGGGAGCGGCGCTTTTCCTTCCCGAGCCCCACGCGCAGCGAGGGCGGCCACCGCCTCTACGAGCTTGAGGAGATCGAGCTGCTGCGGGCGGCGCTGCAGGAGACGGGTGAGATCTCCGCGGCGATCGCGCTCGCGCGCGGGCGCGGACTGGGACCACCGACCGAGCAACGGCTGCGCGCGGCGCTGCTTGAGTACGACGCCCAGCGCGCGGACCTGATCCTCGAGCAGAGCCTTGCGATGCGAACGCTCGAGCGCACGGTGGAGATGGTGCTGCTGGGTGCGCTCGAGACGATCGTACCCGACGGGGAGCTCTCCTCGGAGTACTGCTTCGCATGGCGCTATGCGACATCCTGGCTCTGCGCGATCCAGCGCATCACGGCGCCTGCGACCCGCAGCGAGGGCGTGCTGATCTTCGACGCCGCACAGCCGCTGGAGCGCGCTGCCCTGCGCAATCAGGCGCTCGAGCTGTTCCTGCGCCGTGCGGGGCTGCGCGTCCTCGCCCTGCCGACAGCGATCGCGCCCGAGCGCCTTGGCAGTGCCCTGCGAGCGCTTCAGCCACGTGCGATCGTGCTTGCCGGAGCGGGGGCGGACCTTGACGAGATCGCGCGCCTGGTGCATGCGGCACGCCGGGTCGCAGGCGATGCGCTCGTGCTCGACTTCCAGGGAGCGCTGCCGGACACCGGTGCGAGCACCGTCGGGCGGCTGCCCTCGACGCCGGGCGCCGCAGCCGGGGCGATCTGCGCGCAGCTCGCCGACCCGCCGACGCAGCTTCCCGCCGAGCGCAGGAGGCGCTTCGTGCGCTCGCAGGCGCCGGCAGAGCCTGCGGCGGGCGCGCCGAATGCGATGGCGCTCTCTGCGCGCCGCGGGCGCGAGCGCGCTCGCATCGCGCGCTGACGGCGGCAAGGGGCGCTGCGGTCAGCGGCGCTCAGCCCCGCGCAGCCTCGCCGGGGCGTGCTGCAAATAGAATTCCCGCGCAATGGCCGACCCTTCGCATCCGCTGATCCCCGAGCAGCAGCTCGCGCCCGACCGCGCGCTGCCCGAGCTCGAGCGCGAGGTGCTGGCGCGCTGGCGGCAGCGTGATGTGTTCGCCAAGTCGCTCAAGCGCCGCGAGGGAGCCCCGCGCTGGGTCTTCTACGAGGGGCCGCCGACGGCTAACGGGCCGCCGGGCGCCCACCACGTGCTCTCGCGCGTCTTCAAGGACATCTACCCGCGCTTCCAGACGATGCGCGGCCACTACGTCGAGCGCAAGGGCGGCTGGGACTGCCACGGGCTGCCGGTCGAGATCTCCGTCGAACAGAAGCTCGGGATCACGAGCAAGGGCCAGATCGAGAGCGAGGTGGGGATCGAGCGCTTCAACCGCGAGTGTCGCGAGTCGGTCTTCGCCTACGTGGAGGAGTGGAACCGCCTGACCGAGCGGATCGGCTTCTGGATCGACCTCGATCACGCCTACCGCACGATGGACGAGGGCTACATCGAGTCGGTCTGGTGGGCGCTCTCAGAGCTCTACAGGAAGGGCCTGCTCTTCGAGGACCACAAGGTCGTCCCCTACTGCTACCGCTGCCAGACCGCGCTCTCCTCGCACGAGGTCGCGCTCGGCTACCGCGAGATCACCGACCGCTCGATCTACGTGCGCCTGCCGCTGAACCTGAAGGGCGAGCGGACGCTCAGCGGCACCCGCCCCGACGGCAGCAAGGTGGAGGTGACCTTCGAGGAAGGCGATGAGCTGCTGATCTGGACGACGACGCCCTGGACGCTGCCGGGCAACCTCGCGGTGGCGGTCGGCCCGCAGATCGAGTACGTGCGCGCGCGCGTGCCCGACAAGCCGCGCTTGGGCTCAGCGGCCGGCAGGGTCGTGATCCTCGCCGCCGAGCGCGTGGCGGCGGTGCTCGGCGAGGGGGCGGAGGTGCTCGGCGCAAGCTTCCCCGGCAGCGTGCTGATCTCAGCCGGCGAAGGTGGCGTGCGGGGCGGCGGCGTCTTCTACCGCGGCCCGATCTTTCCCAACGGCACGCGCGCGGGCGGAGCGCCGGTGATCGCCGGCGACTTTGTCTCCACCGCCGACGGCACCGGCCTGGTGCACATCGCCCCGGCCTTCGGCGCCGAGGACTTCGAGGCGGCGAGGGCTGCGGACCTGCCTGGCTCAGGCGCCTCCGGGCGGCACGACGTGCTCTGTCCGGTGCGCCTCGATGGCACCTTCGATAAGCGCGTGTCAAGCATCGACGGCAGCCGCCGCTACGAGGGCATGAAGGTCAGGGACGAAGCCACGACGCAGGCGCTCATCGATGACCTTGCCGCCCACGATCGCCTGCTCTACGAGCTCCCCTACGCCCACTCCTACCCCCACTGCTGGCGCTGCGACACGCCGCTCATCTACCTTGCAAAGGTCAGCTGGTACGTCCGCACCAGCGCCAAGCGCCAGGAGCTGCTGGCCGCCAACGAGACGGTCGCCTGGCACCCGGAGCACGTCAAGGAGGGGCGCTTCGGCGAATGGCTGCGCGGCAACGTCGACTGGGCGCTCTCGCGCGAGCGCTACTGGGGCACGCCGCTGCCGATCTGGCGCTGCGAGCGCGGCCACGTGAAGGTGATCGGCTCCTTTGCCGAGCTGGAGGCGCTCAGCGGCACAGCGCTCGAGGACCACCACCGCCCCTACGTCGACGAGGTCACCTTCCCCTGCGACGATGAGTCAGGGCGCGCGCCGCTGGCGCTCGCCCCCGGTGCGGAGGTGGGCTGCCCGGTCCCCTGCGGCGCGACGATGCGCCGCGTCCCCGACGTGATCGACGTCTGGTTTGACTCCGGCGCGATGCCCTTCGCCCAGCACCACGCGCGCTCGGCCAAGGACCCCGCCTTTGCTGAGCGCTTCCCCGCCGACTTCATCTGCGAGGCGCTCGATCAGACGCGCGGCTGGTTCTACTCGCTGCTTGCGATCTCGACGCTGCTGTTCGAGCGCGCGCCCTACCGCAACGTGCTCTGCCTGGGGCTGATCCTCGACCAGGAGGGCCAGAAGATGTCCAAGTCGCGCGGCAACACGGTCGAGCCCTGGGAGGTGATCGAGCGCTACGGCGCCGACGCCTTCCGCTGGTACCTCTTCACCGCCAAGGCGCCCTGGGAGGGGTATCGCTTCTCGATCGAGGCGATCGGCGAGCAGGTGCGGCTGTTCCTGCGCCCGCTCTGGAACACGCTCTCCTTCTACGCCCTCTACGCGCGCGCGAATGCGGCGCGGCTCTCGAGCGCAAGCGCGATCGGCGAGCGCAGCGACCTGGACCGCTGGATCCTCTCGCGCAGCGCCGCGGTCGCCGAGGAGGTCTGCGCGCGCCTTGAGTCCTACGATGCGACGAGCGCCGGGCGCGCGCTCGCACAGCTGCTCGACGACATCTCCAACTGGTACATCCGTCGCTCGCGGCGGCGCTTCTGGGACGGCGAGCCCGCGGCCTTCGCCACCCTGCGCAGCGTGCTTGTGATCTTCGCGCAGTGCCTGGCGCCCTTCTGTCCGTTCATCGCCGATGAGCTCTACGAGCGCCTGGGCGGCGAGCTGGAGTCCGTTCACCTCTGCGACTTCCCCGCCGGCGATGCGCTGCCCGAGCGCGATCGTGAGCTCGAGCGGGCGATGGAGCTGGTGCGCAGCGCGGTGCGTCTGGGCCTTGCGGCGCGTGCTGGCGCGAAGGTCAAGATCCGCCAGCCGCTGGCCGAGGCGCTGATCGTCGCCGACCCGCAGGAGCGTGGTGCGATCGAGCCGCACGGCGAGCTCTTGTGTGAGGAGCTCAACGTCAAGCGCCTGCGCTTTCTCACGGGCGCGCAGGAGCTTGGCGGCTACGTCGTCAAGCCAAACTACCGCACGCTCGGGCCGCGCTTTGGCCGCTCGATGCCCGCGGTCGCGCAGGCGCTTGCGAAGCTTGACCCAGAGCAGGTTGCCGCGGCGCTGCGGGCGGGCGAGCGACTTGCGATCAGCGTCGCGGGCGAGGCTCACGAGCTCGGCGCCGAGGACATCCTGCTCACGCTGCAGGCGCCGGAGGGCTTTGCCGTCGAGCGCGAGGGCGCCCGCGCCGTTGCGCTCGACCTGCATATCGACGAGACGCTGCGTGCCGAGGGCCGCTGCCGCGAGATCGTCCGCGCCGTGCAGAACGCACGTCGCAACGCCGGCCTGGCGGTCGAGGAGCGCATAGAGCTGCGGCTCGCGGGCGCAAGCGAGCTGCTTGCGGCCGCTGACGCCTGCTCCGAGTACCTCAGCGGCGAGACGCTCGCGCTTGCGCTGCAGCTCGACGGTGACGCTGTGGAGCGCTTCGAGCACCAGGAGCAGGTGCGCATCGAGGGCCTGGAGCTCTCGATCGCGCTGCGCCGCGCCGAGGCCGCACGCTCCTGAGCTGCGCGGCGGGGCCCGCTCCTTGAGTCGGCGCCCCTATGCGCCCGCGAGCACCGGCTCGAGCTCGGCCTGCAGCCGCTGCTTGGGGTAGGCGCCGATGATGCTCTTGACCGGCTTGCCGGCCTTGAAGAGGATCATCGTCGGGATCGAGAGGATCTGGAAGCTGGCAGCGGTCTGCTGGTTCTCGTCCACGTTCAGCTTGACGATCTTCAGATCCGCCCGTTCGCCCGCGATCTCCTCGAGCACCGGCGCAACCATCCGGCAGGGGCCGCACCAGGGCGCCCAGAAGTCCACAAGCACCGGCTTCTCGGACTCGAGCACCTCCGCTTGAAAGTTGCTGTCGCTCACTTCATTGATGTTGCCTGCCATTGCTCCTGCCTTTCGTTCGGGGGTCCATGCGCTCCTGCCTCCGCCTTCAAAGTCACTATACAAAGTGTAGCGTGTGCCGACGCTCAGCTCGAGGCGCGCTCGGCGGCGACGTGCGCCGCCGGCGCGCCCGGCGGCGGTCGCCTGGCGAGGCGCAGGGCAGGCACCAGCCAGAACGCCTCGGCGGTGATGCGCCAGGACATCTTGCTCTTGCCCTCCGTGCGATCGCGGAAGACGATCGGCACCTCCACGACGCGAAAGCCGCTCTGCACGGCGCGATAGGTGAGCTCGATCTGGAAGGCATAGCCGTGCGAGCGAACGCTCTGAAAGTCGATCGCCTCGAGCACCTCGCGCCGAAAGCACTTGAAGCCTCCGGTCAGGTCGCGGATGTGAAGCGAGAGGATCACCTGCGCATAGAGCGAGCCTCCGCGGCTGATGGCGCGGCGCAGCAGCGTCCAGTCCGTGACGCCGCCGCCCGGCACATAGCGGGAGCCCAGTGCCAGATCGGCGCCGTCTTCGATCGCGCCCAGCAGGCGCGCGAGGTCGGCCGGATCGTGCGAGAAGTCGGAGTCCATCTCCATGACGTAGGAGGCGCCGTGCTCGAGGGCGTGCGCGAACCCCGCTAGGTAGGCCGGGCCGATGCCTTCCTTGCTCTTGCGGTGAAGAACATGCACCCAGTCCCGCTGCGCGGCCAGCCGCTCTGCGATCTCGCCGGTGCCGTCCGGCGAGTCGTCGTCGACGATCAGCACGCGGTAGCCGGAGAGCGGGCAATCGCTCAGCACGGCTCCCGCCGCGCCTACGATCCGCTCGATGTTCTCCGCCTCGTTGTAGGTTGGCAGTACAAGCCAAGCCTCTCCGTCCATAGCGTCCCTACCTTACATGGTGCCCGGCGCTGCGGCAGCAGCCGGCTTGCGGCTCGACTGAGATGGCCCACCCCCTGACCAACGCCCAGATCGCCGACTCGCTCGAGGAGCTTGGCGACCTCTACGAGCTCGACGGCGCCGATCGCCATCGCGTCCTCGCCTACCGGCGCGCGGCACGAGCGATCCGCGAGAGCTCTGCCTCGGTGGCGGCGCTGGTCGGAGAGGGCCGCGCGCGCGAGCTGCCCGGCATCGGGCAGACGCTTGAAGCAAAGATCGGCGACCTGCTCGCGTACGGCGAGATACCCGCCGCAGTCGCGCTCAAGCAGCGCTACCCCGCGGGCGTGATCGCGCTCACGCGCCTGCCCGGCATCGGCCCCAAGCGCGCCCGGGCGCTCTTCACCGATCTCGGCATCGACTCGCCGGCGGCGCTGCGCGCCGCAGCGGCCGCCGGGAGGCTGCGCACAGAGCGCGGCTTCGGTCCGAAGTTCGAGGCCAATGTCCTGGCCGCAACGGCGCAGGAGCTCACGGGCGGCCCCTCCCGCGTGCTGCTGCCGCGCGCGCTCGAGCTGGGCGAGGAGCTTGTTGCGGGGCTGCTTGACAGCGGGCCTCCTGCCGCAAACGCTCAGATCGCCGGTTCGGCGCGGCGGATGGTCGAGGCGGTCGGGGATCTCGACCTGGTCGCAACCGCCGATGACCCCGCGGCGCTGGCAGATGCCTTTGCCGCGCTGCCCCAGATCGAGGTCGTGCTGCAGTCCGGGCCGGCCGCCGTGCGCGCCCGGACGCACATGGGCCTGGATGTCGACCTGCGGCTGGCGCGCCCTGCCGAGCATGGCAATCTGCTGCAGCACTTCACCGGATCGGCCCAGCACAACGAGGCGCTGCGAGCCGACGCGCGCGCGCGCGGCTACCACGTCTCCGAGCACGGCGTCAGCGAGGAGGCAAGCGGCCGGCTGCACACCTTTGCGGAGGAGCAGGGCGTCTACAGCCTCCTCGGCTACCGCCCGATCCCGCCGGAGCTGCGCGAGAATCGCGGCGAGCTGCAGGCCGCGCGCGAGCATGGGCCAGGTCTGCCGGAGCTGGTGCGCGAGCGCGACGTCCGCGGCGACCTGCACTGCCACACGGTCGCCTCAGACGGGCGCGCCCAGATCGAGGAGATGGCGCTTGCAGCCGCTGCGCGCGGCTATGAATACCTCGCGATCACCGATCACTCCGCCTCGCACGGCTTCGGCAAGGCGGTCTCTCCCGCTCAGCTGCGTGATCAGATCGAGCGCATCCACCGCCTCAACTCAAGCGGCCTCGGCATTCGGCTGCTTGCCGGCAGCGAGGTCAACATCCTTCCCGACGGCTCCCTCGACTACGACGATGACCTGCTTGGCGAGCTCGATTGGGTGATCGCGAGCATCCACACCTCCTTCCGGCTCTCAGAGCAGCGGATGACCGAGCGCCTGGTAAGCGCGATGCGCCACCCTGCAGTCGATGCGATCGCCCACCCGACGGGGCGGCTGATCGAGCAGCGCCCCTCCTATGCGCTCGACCGCGAGACGCTCTTCGAGGTGGCCGCGCAAACCGGAACCTTCCTGGAGATTAACGCCAACCCACTGCGCCGCGACCTCTCCGAGCAGGATGCCCGTGCGGCCGCGCAGGCGGGCGTGCTGCTGGTGGTCAACTCCGACGCCCACTCGACGGAGATGCTCGCGCTGCTGCGCTACGGCATCGCGACGGCGCGGCGCGGCTGGCTGCGCGCCGCCGATGTGGCGAACACGCGCAGCTGGGAGGAGCTGCAGCGCATGGGCAAGCGCGGGCGCCGGATGCCACCGGCGAGCTGAGGGCGCAGAAGCGCCGGCGCTCGCGGCCTGCTATCCCGCCTTGCCACCGCCGAGCAGCCTTGGCAGCACCTGCTCGGCGAGGATGCGATCGACAGCAGCGCGCGAGTAGGGAGCGAGCAGCTCCCTGGCGCGCTCGGCGTAGTCGGGCGCGGGCTGATCGAGCGCGATGCGCAGCGCTCGGCTGAGCTCCTCGCTCACCAGGCGGGGATCGAGCGCACGTGCGATCGGCAGCGCGACGTAAGGGCCGGATGCGGGCGTCGTGACAAGCCTGCATCCGGCCGCAAGCGCCTCCAGCTGGACGATCCCGTAGTCCTCCCGCAGCGGCGCGCAGACGAAGGCCTGCGCACGCGCGAGCAGCTCGCGATAGCGCTCGCGCGGGAGCCGCCCGAGAGCCTGCACCGAGCCATCCGCGGGCAGCTGCACCCCCGCGGCCGCAAGCTCATCCCGCTCGGCGCCCGCCACCAGCAGCTGCTCCCCCTCTCTGCGCGCTTCAAGGAAGGCCTGCACGACGCGCGCTGCGCCCTTCTTGCGCGGGTTGGCGGCGTAGGTGACAGCGGCGATGTCGCGCTCGGGCGTCGCGCCGCCGGGAGGCTCCACTGGAACCGGCAGGATCACCGCATCCCGATCGCGCCGCCGCGCGGGCCCGCGCAGCGAGCGCTCGCTCATCGGCAGCAGCAGCGGCGCGGCGGCGATGCGGCGGCGCTCCGCGGCGCGTTGCCAGATGCCGTGGCGACCCGGGCGATTCTCACACGCAAGCGTGTCAAAGCGGATCGCGCCGCGCCGGGGCCACAGCAGCGCGGCGGTGATCGAGCAGTAGATCACCGCGCGCGGGCGGCGCTTTGCGATCCCCGCGGCAGCCGCCGCGCGCGCGCTGCGCGCCCAGCACAGGTCCGTCGCCATGAATGTGCGCACCGCGGGGGGTGCGGGCGCGCGGATCATCTCCGCGTCGGCGCCCACGCGCTGCAGCGCGCGCAGCAGCTCCTCGTCTGCGGTCCGCCAGCCCGCTGTGGAGGCCAGCGAGACGAGCAGCACGTCGGGGGCGCTCACGCCGCGCATCAGGGCAGCGCGCGCCCGCGCGCATCCGGCGCCGGCGACTTGAAGCCGGGCGTTCGCTGCAGGGCGATCGGCTGCAGCGGCGAGGTGCGAAGGACGTAGAAGCAGACCCCGTCGCGCTTCTCGATCGCGGCGACCGCGGCGTGCTGCCGGCGCCAGGCCAGCGCGCCTGCGATCGCAAAGCCCGCGCCGATGCCCGGCACCTGGGGCGCGACCAGCGCCAGCGCACCGGCGAGGATCGTCACCGCCAGCAGCGGCCAGAGGCGGTTGAGCAGGATCGTCCCCGGCTGCTCCGAGGGCAGCGCCGGGCTCGCCTTCGCGCGCGCCAGCAGGCGCGCGATCGCGGGGCTGGCCTGCTGCCGGCGTCCGAGCCACAGCCCGAGCGCCACCGCGAGCACCCACCACCCGAGCGTGGCCAGCAGAAGCGTGGAGCGACCCGTCGGAGCGGCGACCAGCACCGCCAGCACGCCGAGCGCGCTGGCGGCCGCGGCGGTGAGGACGACCGTTGCTCTGAGGAACTCTACGAAGCGCAACGCGGAGCCTGGTGGTGGTGCGTCGATTGCGAGCGTGCTCAGAGGAGCCCGGCAAGCAGCGCGCGCACCTCCTCAACCGAAGTGATCACAAGGTCAGCATGCTCGATCAGCTCCTCAGGGGCCTCCTCGGAGGCGACCGCCACGCAACAGGCCGCTTCGAGCCGGCCCTCGCGCACGAGCTCGCGCAGCGCGCCGAAGGCATCAAGATCGGTGCGATCGTCGCCGACATACATCGCAACCGCAATGCGCTCGCCCTCCTCGCCGCCCGGGAGCGCGCCGGCGAGCAGCTCGCGCACTCCACGCCCCTTGTCGAAGGCGACCGGCGGTCGGACCTCGAGCACCTTGCGCCCGCGATGGATGAAGAGGCCCGCCGCGCCGGCGCGCTTGGCAAGCTCCTCGACCAGGGCTACGGCGGCCGCCTCGTCGCGCGCGCCGCGCCAGTGCAGCGCCAGCACTGGCCCCTTCTCCTCGACGCGCACGCGCGCCCGGCGCAGCGCCGCCGCCGGCAGCGAGCTTGCAAACCGATCAACCTGGGAGCGGGCAGCCGCGAGCGCGGGGTCGAGGATCCGCACCTGCGTGGAGGCCGGCGCAAGCAGCTCCGCGCCGTGGTTGCCGACGTAGGCGATGCTGCCGATCCCGACCATCTGGCGCGCCTCCTGGGCGCGGCGCCCGCTCACGCAGGCGATCAGCGCGTAGCGATGGGTCAGCTCGATCAGCAGCGAGCGCATCGCCTCGCTGACGCGCGCCTCCTCGGCGCGCTCGACGATCGGTGCGAGCGTGCCGTCGACGTCCAGGAGGATTGCCGCGGACTCCGGGCTTGACCGCAGTGGAGCGAGCGCGTGCGCGATCGAGGCGGCGGACGACACGGCCACTAGTATTGCGCGCACGTCCCCACCCGGCACGACACCTCGAGATTGCGCGCGGGCGCGCACGCCATGGCTGAGCGCCGGACGCTGAAGCTGGCCCTGATCGGCAGCGCGGCGGGACTCTTCTCAGGCATCTTCGGGGTGGGCGGCGGCTCGGTGATCGTTCCGGCGCTGGTGCTCTCCCTCGGCTACAACCAGCGCGAGGCCGCCGGCACCTCGCTGCTGGCGATCACGATGATCGCCGCCTTTGCTGCCGCCCTGCAGGCGGGCTACGGCAACGTCCACGTGCTGGACGGCGTGCTGATCGGCGTCCCGGCGATCGTCGGGGTGCTGATCGGCGCGCGCGTCGCGCGCGTGGTTCCCCACCGCACGCTCGCGCTGGTCTTCTCCGCCGTCCTGCTTGCTGCCTCCGTGGAGCTGATCCTGGAATGATCGGCGCGCTCCTGATCGGCCTTGTGGGCGGCGTGATCGCGGGGCTGCTGGGGCTGGGCGGCGGCGTCATCTTCGTGCCCGGGCTGGTGCTGCTGCTGCACCTCGGGCAGCAGCAGGCAGAGGCGACGTCGCTGCTGGCGATCGTGCCGGTCGCGCTCGTGGGCGCGATCAGCCACGCCCGCCACGGCAACGTGCGAGCGCGCGACGGCGCGATGGTCGGCGCCGTCGCGCTGGCAGGAGCGGCGCTCGGTGTGGTGCTCGCAAACGCGCTCTCCGGAGCGCTGCTGCGCGATGCCTTCGCCCTGCTCATGATCTTCGTCGCCTTCGAGCTGGCGCGCAGCGCACTGCGGCGCCCGATACCATGAGCGGATCATGTTTGGTGGCGGACTAGACAGCCCTACCCATATTCTGTTGCTGCTGCTGGTCGTCCTGCTGGTCTTCGGCGCAAGGCGGCTGCCTGAAATCGGCCGCTCGCTGGGAAGCGGCATCCGCGAGTTTCGGCACTCTGTGAGCGGCGAGGCACTGCCTCCAGCGCCGCCCGCGAGCGCCACGGCACGCGCAGATGCCGGCGCTTCGCCGGCGCCTGCGCAGGAGCCTGTGCAGAGCGCCGGGGCAAGCGCTGAGGATCTTCAGAGGCAGAGAGCCTAGGCGGCAGCAGGCGCCGCGCGATCGTGAGCAGCACCGGCAAGCCGGACGCGGTCAGTCCTGCGCAGATTCGTGCCCGGCTTGAGCGGGCCTGGCGTGGCGAGGTGCAGGCCCAGTACGTGTACGCACGCCTCGCCGAGCGCGAGCGCGACGGCGGACGCGCGCGGCTGCTGCGTGAGCTGGCGGCCGGCGAGGTCGCTCACCGCGAACGCCTGGAGGCACGCATGCGTGCGCTCGGCATCGAGGTGCCCCCTCGCGAGAGCGTTCGCATCCCCTGGATCCTGCGCCTGCAGTCGCGCATCGCGCCGCTGCCGCGGCTGCTGGCAGCGCGCGAGGCCGCAGAGGTCAGCGAGGTGGAGGCAGGCGGCGTCTACGGGGCGGCGACCGGAGACCCTGAGACAGACCGCCTGCTGAGCGAGATCGCAGCGGAGGAGCGAGCGCACTCGCTCAGCGTGCGCGGGCTGATCGCCGGGGAGCACGGCTCGCAGCCGGGCAATCATGCCGGAGCCGGCGAGGCGGCGCCGGCGAGCGCGGGCGAGCAGGCCGAGCGCGAGCGAGCGCGCGGGCGCCTGGAGCGGATTCTCTCGCGCGAGCGCTGGCACAGCACCGGCGGCGGCTGGATCGCAGGCGCCATCTATGGCGCCAACGACGGCCTGGCGGCGGTCTTCGGCATCGTCGCAGGCGTCTCGGGCGCCACCAACGGCGGCAGGCTCGTCCTGACCGCCGGGCTGGCCGGGGCGATCGCCTCAGCGCTCTCGATGGCGACCGGCGCCTTCCTGGCCGAGCGCTCAGAGGTCGAGGTGGGCGTCGCGAACCTCGAGCAGGAGCGCCAGGAGATCGCCCAGCACCCCGAGGAGGAGCGCGAAGAGCTTGCGCTCTTTCTGCAGCTGAAGGGCATCGAGCGCGGCGCCGCCGAGTCGATCGCGGCCAAGCTGGCGGAGTACCCGGAGGCGATGCTGCGGGTCCTGGCGGGCGAAGAGTTCGGGAGCCTGAAGACCGACGGCCACGCGGTGCAGGCAGCGCTCGCCGGCGGGCTCTCAACGGCGGCAGGCGCGATCGTGCCGGTGGTGCCGTTCATCTTCATCACCGGCACCGCAGCGTTCATCGTCGCCGCCGCGATCTCGCTTGTTGCCCACTTTCTCGTCGGCGCGGCCAAGTCGCTGGTGACGCTGCGCTCCTGGTGGGCGGCGGGGTTGGAAATGACGCTCGCGGGCGTCCTCGTCGGCGGCGTCCTCTACGGCGTCGGCCTGCTGCTGCCCGTGCCCGGCTGAGCGCGTCTGGGCAGGCGGGGGAACCGGAGCCGATCCGGTACCGTGGATCAGGTGCAACTCCTTCACTGGGACCACCGCCCCTCAAAGCTGCGCGCGCCGGCGCTGATCTGCGCCTTCAGCGGCTGGAACGACGCCGGTGAGGCCGCCTCTGCGGCGCTGCGCTTCCTGGCGACTGCGCTTGGCGCGGAGCGCTTCGCGTGGGCGGACTCAGAGGAGCTCTTCGACTATCAGGCGACCCGGCCGACGGTGCGCCTGCGCAAGAGCGGCGCCAGGAGCGTCGAGTGGCCACAGCTGGAGCTGCTGGCGGCAAAGGTGCCGCGGGCGCCGCGCGATGTGCTGCTGCTGCAGGGGCCTGAGCCGTCCCTGCGCTGGCGCTCGCTGGCCGACCAGCTCTTCGAGGTCGCCGAGGCGCTCGGCGTCCAGCTGGTGGTGAGCGTGGGGGCGCTGCTGGCCGAGGTCGCCCACACGCGGCCGGTTCCCTTGACCGCGCTTGCCTCCGATCCGGCGCTGATCGAGCGCTTCGGGCTGCGCAGCTCCAGCTATGAGGGCCCGACCGGCATCGTCGGGGTGCTGCATTCGACCTTCGCGCGCGGTGGCGTGCCCGCGGTCTCGCTGTGGGCGAGCGTGCCGCATTACGTTGCAGCCGCCCCGAACCCGAAGGCGGCGCTGGCGCTCGTGCGACGCACAGAAGCCCTGATCGGCGTGACCGTCGACGCCTCGGCGCTCGAGCGCGCTGCGGCCGACTATGAGCGCCAGGTCGGGCTGGCCGTCGCCGCCGACTCCGACGTGCAGGCGTTCGTCGAGCGCCTGGAGCAGAACGGCAGCGAGGAGGACGAGGCGCTGCTCTGGAGCGAGCTTCCCTCCGGAGAGCTGATCGCCCGCGAGTTCCAGCGCTTTCTGCGCCAACGCGGCACGGACGGCTCCTAGCGCACGCGCCGCCGCGCACTGCGCCGATCGCTCAGCGGCTCAGCTCTCCACAGCCGGGCAGACCGCCAGGAAGTCGCAGGCCGCGCACGCGGCATAGGAGGGGCGGGGCGTGAAGCGCAGCGCGAGGATCTCCCCGGCTACCTGCTCAAGCGCCTGCGCAACGCGCGCCCTTCGCTCCTCCGCGCTGCGCTGCGGCAGGCGCACCTGAACGCCGTCGATGATGAAGCTGTAGGTGAGCGTGACCTGCTCGCAGCCCCACTCTTCCTGCGCGGCGAGGCCGTAGACCTCGAGCTGAAGCTGCTCTTCAAGCTGCTCGAGAGGACGCGCGCGGCTCGTCTTGTAGTCGATGATCTCGTAATGGCGATCGTCGATGCGATCGACGCGGTCGACCCTGCCGCGCAGCGTGTGCGGCCCGACTCTGATCGCAAAGCTGCGCTCCAGCCAGACCGGGTCCGCGGGCCGGAGGGCAAGCGAGCGCTGATAGTCAAGCAGCGCATCGCGCGCGAGCGCATAGAGCTCCGCTCCGCCGCGGCCCAGCCCGACCCTCTGCCAGGCAGCGCCAAGGCAGCTCTCGATCACCCTGGCGCCGGCGTCTCCCCGCGCCCCATCCTGATCGCCCGCAAAGCGGGCGTGGAAGCGCTCGAGCGCGCGGTGCACAGCGATCCCGAAGCGCTGCTCGGGTGTCTGGTAGCGCGGCAGATGCAAGAGCCGCGCAAACTTGAAGCGCAGCGGGCAGGAGCGAAAGCTGTCCAGATCCGAGGCGGAGAGCACGAGCCCCTGGCCGCGGCGTGGCAGCAGCGCCGCCAGCGAGCGCTCCGCGCCGGCGATCGCCGGCGCAGCGCCCGCGCCGGACTGCTCGGCGCCCGCAAGCAGCTCCGGGAGCCGCTGCGCTGCCAGCTGCGCCACGGGCGAGCCGTGAAAGAGCTCGCGCTGCTGGGGGCTTGCGCTGCGCAGCAGCCGCGCGTCGAGATCCTCGCTGTGCGCACGGGGGTCAGCCTCGGCGGGCAGCGCTCGCAGCGCTGCAAGCTTCATGTAGGCGAGCGCTGCGCTGACACCCGCTGCGATCTCCTGCTCGCTGTCCAGGCGCAGCTCACCGAGATGTGAGCCGACGGCCTCGAGCTCATCGATCAGGGCCTTGCGCGCCCCGCGCATCAGCGAGCTGGAGAGCTTGGGCCCTGCAAGGCGATCGCCGTCGATGCGCTCCCAGCTGCGGTCAAGGCGCCTCGAGAGCAGCTGCGCTGCGCCGCCGAGGGCGCCGGCGGCAGCTGTGCCGAAGGGCTCGGCGGCGACCACGAGCGCGCGCTCGCGCCCAAGCTCCAGCCAACGTTCCAGGACCCCAAGCTCACGCTCGGAGCGCTCACGCTCGGAGCGCTCGCCGCGGCTGCGCTGCGGCTGCTCCGCGCTTGAGGGCAGCGATGCGCCGGGCGCGACGATCACCACGTCGAGCGGATGCGCCCAGGAGTCCGCTGCTGAGAGCAGCAGCGGCACCCCCGTGCAATCCTCGGGCCAGGAGCCCTCCTCGCCCCAGGGATCCTCGGCCTCGCCGGCAACCAGCGGCAGGCCGGCGTCGGCGATCGCCAGGATGTCTCTTGCGATCGCCGCTGCATCTGCATCCGGTCGCAGCTCGGCAAGCTCCTGCCCGAGCGCCTGCAGCGCCGCGAGTGCTCCGGCCGCGCAGCGCGCAGGGCGATCCGTATCAGGCTCGCTCAGCTCGTGGAGGCCCGCGCGCCAGATCAGCGCCGGGAGCAGCGTCCAGGGCTGCGCCTCGGCCAGCTCCTGCCTGAGCGCGCTGTGGAGCTCGAGGAAGGAGTGGATGCGCTCGCGCGCCGCCGGCGAGCACTGCGGCGCCTGCGCAACCGCAGCGGCGGCGCTTGCCAGATCGAGCCGGCGTCCCTGGAGCAGCCTGCTGACGTGCGCCGCCTCCGCGGGCGGCAGCGCCGGCGGGCGCAGCAGCAGGCGCATCGCCTCGGTAGCGTGCGGGTCAAGCAGCAGGCGCAGCCAGGCCAGCAGGTCGCGGACCGGCGGCGGGGCAAACATCTCCGGCGCGAAGGGCGCAAAGAAGGGCAGGTGGCGCGCCCGGAGCGCCCCCGCAAGCTCGCGACCATCGCGCGCCAGCGACGGTAGGACGACAGCGACCCGGGAGCGGCCATCGCGGCCAAGCTGCGCTTCGACCTCGGCTGCCAACCAGCGCGCCCGCGCGTGGCGATCGGCACAGAGCAGGAGCTCCACGCCTGAGCGCCCGCCGCTGCGCTCGGAGGGCTCAACGTCGGCGGGCAGCTCGCGCACAGGCACCTCAGCGTCGCCATACGCCTTCGCCAGCAGCTCTCGCAGCCGCTGCGCTGCGCGCGCGGGAAGCGCGATTGTGATCTGCGCCGGCAGCGCAGCGAGGGCCGCGATCAGCGCTGCGCCTGCGCCGCTCAGATCCGGCGTGCCCGCGACCAGCAGATGGCTGTAGCGTGCCGCAAGCGCGTCCAGCAAGCGCCCGCGGCGCTGCAGCGCCTCAGCAGCTGCCCACAGCGTCTCAGGCGCTGAGAGCGCCTCGGTGCGCCGAGCGCCCCCCGGCGCAGCCGCGCTTTCCACATCGATGCGCTCGAGCTCCTGCGCCAGCATCCGCAGCGCCCTGCGCCGCGCCGAGCCCTGGTGTCTGGCCTCGCGCTCCAGCGCCGCCTCTGCGGCGAGCGCCAGCCGCGCCTGGCGCGAGGCTGCGCGGGGCTCTGCCGCGCCCTGCGCCGCGCCGGCGCCCGCTGCTACCAGCTCAAGCGCGAGGCCGAGCGCCGAGACCACACGGGGCTTGGGGCCGCCAGCTGCGCGCAGAGCGGCGCGCAGCGCCCCCACCGCCCCGCCGTCGACCCCCACGAGCAGGATCGACTCCGGGGCGCTGCGCTGCGCGATCAGCGCCTGGGCGCGCTGCGCAAGCAGGGCAGCGCGCTGCGCCGACCCGCCCGTCAGGATCTCGAGGCCATGCGCCGGCGCCGCGTCGCAGGCAGGTGTCCGCGACGCCGGGGCAGAATGGCGCCCCGTCGCCTCGACGGCCGGGCGCTCGCTGACAGCTGCGGGCCTTGGCTCCTGCACCCACCTAGGATATGCGGGTGGACGCGATCGACTGGGACATCGCGCAATGGATCGGTGAGCGGCTCGCCGGCACAGCGGCGCCCACGCTCGGCGCGCTCCCCGACATGCGCGAGCTCGCCAGCGGCTTTGCGCGCAGCGTGAGCGATTACTCGGGGCTCGCCCCCCCGGCGCAGCTGCCGCCGCTGGAGGCGGTCGATCGCTCAGTCTGGATAGCGGCGAACCTCGCCGCGATGCGTCCGCTCCTTGAGCCGTTTGCGGCCAGGCGGCTTGGGCGCACCCCGCGCAAAGCAGCCCCCCTTATGCGTGCGGCGCGCGGCGCCTCAGCGCTGCTCCTCGGCGCCCAGGTGGGAGCGATCCTCGGCATGCTCTCGCAGCGAGTCCTCGGCCAATACGACGTCGCACTGCTCGACGAGAGCGCCCCGCCGCGGCTGCTGCTGGTTGCCCCGAACCTGATGCAAACCGCCCGCACGCTGAAGCTCGACCGCGAGGAGCTCACGCGCTGGGTCGCGATCCACGAGCTGACTCACGCCGTGCAGTTCACCTCAGCGAGCTGGCTGCGCGACTACCTCGGCGGGCTGATACGCGAGCTGATCGAGCGCATGCAGGTGAGCGTCGCTCCCGCTGACGTTCTGCGTGCGATGCGCCCGGGCGGAGTCGCGACGATGATCGAGCGGCTCGCCCGCGGTGAAGTGCTGCGCGTGACCCTCGGCGAGAGCCGCTGGTCGCTGGTCGAGCGCATGCAGTCGGCGATGTCCCTGATCGAGGGTCACGCGGAGCACGTGATGGACGCGGTCGGAGCCGACCTGCTGCCCTCGCTGCCGCGCCTGCGCAGCGCGCTCGACCAGCGCCGGCGCCAGTCGCGCCCGCTGCCCTGGCGCGTGCTAGAGCGCCTGCTCGGGCTGGAGATGAAGATGCGCCAGTACGAGGTTGGCAGGCGCTTCTGCGACGAGGTCGTCGCCGCGCGTGGCTCTAAGGCGCTTGCGCTTGCGTTCGCCGCGCCTGAGGCGCTGCCCACTGCGGCCGAGCTGGCCGAGCCCGCGCGCTGGCTTGCGCGCATCGCCTGAGCGGCGGCGAGGCGCTCATCGCAGGCTTCGGAGATTATCGAACATATGTTCGTGACCCGAATGGCTCCCGCTGAGGCCTTTTATCTTCGGAGTTTGCGGCCTATCCGTCGAATCGGGCCTTGACAATTCGAGCGCCTTGAACAAACATCTGTTCGTGGTAGACTGATGCACAGGAGCTGAGCTTTACGGAGCTTGTCCACAGGCAGGATCTAAAAGGTCCAGGGCGAACAGGTAAAGCAGAGTCGACAGGAGGCTTAACGAGGCGATGCCAGCCAGCACAGCAAGCGCCAGGTCAAACGTTGGGAGCGGCCGTAGTGCGCAGCGCAGCCGAGCGGTGAAAAGCAGCGCGAAGAGCACTCGCAGCGCGCAGCGCAGAGGCTCGACGCGCAGCATGGGCACACGTGCCCAGCACGGAGCAAGAGCACGCAGCGGCGCTCGCATCCCGGGCGAACGGGCGATGCTGATCCCGATCGGCGCCGCGCTGATCGCCAGGGAGCGCTTGGTCTCCAGCGTCAACGATGTCTTCTCCACCTACACCAGCGCAAAGGAGATCGGCAACCAGCTGCGGCGCTTCGAACGACGCGGCGCAAGCGCCCGCACGCGCCTGGAGCGCGAGGTGCGTCGCACTCGCACGCGCCTGGAGCGCGGCGTGCGCATGCGTCGGCGGGAGCTGACAAAGCGGCGCACGCGCCTTGGCCGTGACCTCTCCGCCCAGGTCGAGCAGGCGCAGCGCCAGATCGAGCGCACGCAGAGCCGTCTCAGCGACGTGCTGAAAGATCGCGTCGGCTCTCCGAGCCAGACGATGGAACGCATTCAGGAGCGCGTATTGAGTCGCGACTGACGAACAGGCTTCCCCGTCGTCGTGCGGAGGACGACGACGGAAGGTCTGCCGGCTAACTCCTTCAGCCGGTGGAAGCAGGACCCTCTCCTCCCTCCCTCCGGCGGGGCGGCACAGCTGCCCCGCCGGCAAGCTTCACCCACATCATCCCTCTCCCCCTCGCCAACGCCCCGGCGCACAGCGCCGGGGCGTTGTGCATCTGCAATCGGCGCATAGTGGCCGTAGACCTGGATCGGCGCCGCGGCGCCCCGCGCAGCGCGACGACAGGCGCCGCCATCGCGCCGCGATCTGGCAGAATGGGTGCGTGCAGACACCCTCTGTCGAGACGATCACAGACGCGCTGAAGAGCGTGATCGACCCCGAGCTGCGCCGCTCGATCGTCGAGCTCGACATGGTGCGCGAGGTCAAGGTCGGAGCGGGCGGCGTGGTCGACGTGACCGTCTCGCTGACCACCGCCGGATGCCCGATCCGCGGCCACTTTCAGCAGGCGGTGCGCTCCGCGGTCGGCGCGCTTGAAGGCGTCAGCCACGTCAATGTCTTCTTCGACGTGCTGAGCGACGAGCAGAAGGCTGCCCTCAAGCAGCGCCTGGGGATCGGCGGCACCCTGCCCGACGGCGCGCTCGCGCAGATCGCCAATGTCCTGTGCGTCGGCTCTGGCAAGGGCGGCGTGGGCAAGTCGTCGCTGACTGCCAACCTTGCGGCGGCGCTCGCCGCCGAAGGGCGCCGCGTCGGCGTGCTCGATGCCGATGTCTGGGGCTACTCGATTCCGCGGATGTACGGCCTCGGCGCCACGCGCCCGGCAGTCTCGGCGGAGCGCAAGATCATCCCCAACGAGGCTCATGGCGTGAAGGTGATGTCGATCGGCTTCTTCCTCGAGCAGGACGCGGCGGTGGTCTGGCGCGGCCCGATGCTGCACAAGGCGCTGGCCCAGTTCCTCAAGGACGTGGACTGGGGCGAGCTTGACGACCTGCTGATCGACCTGCCGCCCGGCACGGGCGATGTCTCGATGACCCTCGCGCAGCTGGTCCCCGGCGCAAGCTTCCTGATCGTCACAACGCCGCAGCCGACCGCGCAGAAGGTGGCCAGACGGGCGGGAGAGATGGCAGGCCGCCTGCAGCTTGCGATCACGGGCGTGATCGAGAACATGTCCGGCTTCACGACGCCCGCAGGCGAGCGCTACGCCATCTTCGGCTCAGGCGGCGGCGAGGAGCTTGCGGCGGAGCTGGATGTGCCGCTGCTGGCAAAGGTGCCCTTGACGATCGCCCTGCGCGAGCACTCCGACAGCGGCACGCCGCTGGTCGTCGAGGACCCGGACGACCCTGCCGCGCAGGCGATCCGCCACGCGGCGCGGGGGCTGATCGCGCTCGCCCCCCCGCCCGTGGGCGCCTCGCTGCCGATGGCCGCGCCGGCGGCGGGCGGGGCCTCTCCGGCGGCGGCAGCGCCCGCGCCCATCGGCGCCTCGCTGCCGATGGCCTGAGCGCTCAGCGGCTGTTGGCGAAGTATTCGGCGTTGATCTGCGCGTACTTGCGCCACTCCTCGGGGAGCTGGTCCTCGGCGAAGCACGCGTCCACGGGGCAGGCCTCGACGCAGGCGTCGCAGTCGATGCACTCGTCCGGGTCGATGTAGAGCATCTCCGCTGTCTCGTAGCCCGACTCCTCTGGCGTGGGGTGGATGCAGTCGACCGGGCAGACCTCGACGCATGAGTTGTCCTTGGTGCCGATGCATGGCTCGGCGATCACGTAGGCCATCGATTCAACCTTTCTCCTCGTTCGGTGGCTCGCTGTCTCTTGATCCGTCCGCGCTCAGGCTTGTCGCGGCCGCGCCGATTCTAGCTGCGCTCAGCCGGCTGCGACCGGCGGCCGTCGCTGCGCCCATGCGCATGCGCCTTCCAGCTGGGCGCCGAGCGCCAGCAGCGTGCCCTCGTCCGCAGGGCGGCCGACGAGCTGGACCGCCAGCGGCAGGCCGTCGGAGCCTTCGAACAACGGCAGCGCGATCGCCGGGTGACCGGAGGCGTTGAAGAGCGCGGTAAAGGGCGTGAAGTGGCCTGAGCGCGTGAAGGTCTCAAGCGGCTCGGGGGCGTAGGTGTCGAGGGCGCCGATCGGCAGCGGGCGCTGCGCCAGCGCGGGGGTCAGGAGCGCGTCGTAGCCGGCGAGCAGCTCGGCGACCGGGCGCAGCGCGGAGAGCAGCTCGGTCTCGATCGCAAGCCCCTCGATCGCCGAGCGCCCCTTGGCAAGCTCGTAGATCGCGTAGCTCATCGGCTCCATGTCCGCTGCGGCAGGCTCGCGCCCGGCGATGCGACCGGAGTAGGCGATCGCAAGCGCGATGTTGATCGCAAAGAGCGTCCCGAAGAGCGTGCCGAGGCGCTGATCCGGCCAGGGGGGCGTGACCTCCTCGACGCTGTGGCCAAGATCGCCCAGCAGCGCAGCGGCGCGCTCAGCGGCCGCCGCGCACTGCGCATCGACCGGCGCCTCCGCGATCGGCGAGCGCGTCGTGAAGCCGATCCGCAATGCCCGCGGCGACTTTGCTGCAAGCTCGGCGAAGGGTGCAGATGGCGCGGGCGCCCAGTAGGCGTCGCCTTTCTCCGGGCCGCAGAGCACGTCGAGCAGCGCGGCGGAGTCGGCGATCGTGCGGGTGAGCATGCCGTCGATCACCAGCAGCGAGTGGGCAAGCTCCGGCGCGAGCGAGACGCGACCGCGCTGGGGCTTGAGCCCCACCAGGCCGCAGCAGGCGGCGGGGATGCGGATCGAGCCGCCGCCGTCATTGCCGTGGGCGACCGGCAGCATCCCTGCTGCGACGGCTGCCGCAGAGCCGCCTGAGGAGCCGCCCGGCGTGCGCTGCAGATCCCAGGGGTTGCGGGTGGGGCCGAAGATGTGCGCCTCGCAGACGGGCAGGATCGCGTACTCGGGGACGGTGGTGGTGCCGATCACGATGAAGCCCGCAGCGCGCAGCCGCCGCGTGAGCGCGCAGTCGTAAGGGGCGCGATGGCGCTCGAGCAGCGGCGCGCCGTGGGTCAGGCGCAGCCCGGCGACGGCGCGGTTGTTCTTCACCGCCGTCGGCACCCCTGCAAAGGGGCGCTCATCTCCCGGCGCAACCGCATCGGCGGCAGCGAGCGCGCGCTCGGCGTCGATCTCGACGAAGGCGTTCAGCTGCCCGTTGACCTCCTCGATCCGAGCCAGCGAGAGCTCGACAAGCTCACGTGCTGAGAGCTCGCCGGCGCGCACCTTCGCCGCCAGCTCAAGCGCCGGGCAGAGCAGCAGATCCTTGTCGGCGCTCGAATGAGCCACGACCCGCCACCCTACCGGCCTGAGGGCCGCTGTGGCGCCGCCAGGTCGAGGCAGCGAGCTCGCACGGACGAAGCATGCCGCCCGCCGCGGTGCAAACATATCGCGGTGGGCTCAGAAGGCCCGCATCAGGCGCTGCCGCCGCAACCCGACGGTGCGCGAGCAATGTCAAGGCCGGCCAGAAAGCCGGCCAGAAAGCGAGCAGGTGATGAGTCAGGTTCAAAGCACGGGCTCCGTGGCGAGCGCCAACGGCGACCCCAGCAAGGAAGTCAAGTCCGGCCTCGAGGGCGTGGTTGCCTTTGCCACGCAGATCGCCGAGCCAAACCGCGAGGGCGGGTCGCTGCGCTACCGCGGCGTCGACATCGAGGAGCTGGTCGGCAGTGTCCGCTATGAGCAGGTATGGGGGCTGCTTGTCGACGGTCATCTGGACCCCGGTCTGCCCCCGGCCGAGCCCCATCCGCTGCTGGTGCGCTCGGGTGACCCGCGCGTCGACGTCCAGGCGGCGCTGGCGATGCTCGCGCCCGAGTGGGGCTTTCGTCCGCTGATGGACGTCTCCGATGAGGAGGTGCGCGACAACCTCGCCCGCGCCTCGGTGATGGCGCTCTCCTTCGTCGCCCAGTCCGCGCGCGGGGCGGGCCAGACGCCGGTTCCCCAAAGCGAGATCGACAAGGCGCACTCGATTCCCGAGCGCTTTCTGATCCGCTGGCGGGGCGAGGCCAACCCCGACCACGTCAAGGCGATCGACGCCTACTGGATCTCGGCCGCAGAGCACGGCATGAACGCCTCGACCTTCACCGCGCGCGTGGTCGCCTCGACCGGCGCGGATGCCGCGGCAGCGCTCTCGGCGGCGGTCGGAGCGCTCTCCGGGCCGCTGCACGGCGGCGCCCCCTCGCGCGTGCTGAAGATGCTCGACGAAGTCGAAGCCTCCGGTGATGCGGAGGGCTGGGTACGCGCGGCGCTCGACCGCGGCGAGCGCCTGATGGGCTTCGGCCACCGCATCTACCGCGCCGAAGACCCGCGCGCGAAGGTGCTGCGGCGCACCTGCCGGGAGCTTGGCTCGCCGCGCTTCGAGGTCGCCGAGGCGCTCGAGCGCGCGGCGCTCGCAGAGCTGCACGCGCGCAAGCCCGATCGTGTGCTGGCGACAAACGTCGAGTTCTGGTCAGCGGTGGTCCTTGACCTCGCCGAGGTGCCGCCGGAGCTCTTCACGCCGATGTTTACCTGCGCGCGCGTGGCGGGCTGGTCGGCGCACATCCTCGAGCAGAAGCGCGAAGGGCGCCTGATCCGTCCCACGGCGCTCTATGTGGGCGAGGGACCGAGACCGCTTTCGGCTCTGCTCGCGTAAAGGCCGCCGGAGCCCGCTGCCACCCCTGCTGCAAGGCGTGGGTGGCGGTGGCTCTCCGGCATGCCACCGCCACCGCATCCACCATGCCTCCAGCCGCGGGTCTCGTAAAGATCCGTCCCAACGGTGGAGAGCGTCTGCCGGGAGCGCGAAGGCCCGGAGCGTTGCCGGGCCCTCGTCGCTGCATCGGCCGACCCTGATCAGATCGGCAGCATCGGCGCCCGCGATGAGCGCGGGCGCCGAACTTCATCATCTGGACGACTACATCATCCCGCTCATGTCGGGCATGCCGCCACCACCGCCACCGGCGGCTTCCTTCTCGGGGATCTCCGCAACGATCGCCTCGGTGGTGAGGATGTTCTTGGCGATCGAGGCCGCGTTCTGAAGCGCCGAGCGCGTGACCATGGCCGGGTCGATGATGCCCGCCGCAACCAGATCGACGACTTCGTTGGTCGCGGCGTTCAGGCCCTGGCCGTTCTTTGCCTTGCGGACATCAGCAACGACAACCGAGCCCTCGAGGCCCGCGTTCTCGGCGATCTGGCGCAGCGGCTCCTCGAGCGCGCGCAGCACGATCCGAGCGCCGGTGAGCTCGTCCTCTTCAAGCCCGCCGTTGAGGGAGACGGCCTCGGCCGCACGCAGCAGCGCCACGCCGCCGCCCGGGACGATGCCCTCCTCAAGCGCGGCACGCGTCGCCTGCAGGGCGTCCTCGACGCGGTGCTTCTTCTCCTTCATCTCGGTCTCGGTCGCGGCGCCGACCTTCACGACCGCAACGCCGCCGGAGAGCTTCGCCAGCCGTTCCTGGAGCTTTTCGCGGTCGAAGTCCGAGTCGGTGTTCTCGATTTCGGCCTTGATCTGGTTGATCCGCCCCTTGATCGCCTCCGCGTCGCCGGCGCCATCGACGATCGTCGTGGTGTCCTTGGCGATGACCACCCGGCGGGCGCGACCGAGCTGGGAGAGCTGGGTGTTCTCCAGCTTCAGCCCCATCTCCTCGGTGATCACCTCGCCCTTGGTCAGGATCGCGATGTCCTCGAGCATCCGCTTGCGACGGTCGCCGAAGCCGGGCGCCTTGACCGCGACGCCGGTGAAGGTGCCGCGGAGCTTGTTGACGACCAGCGTCGCAAGCGACTCGCCCTCGACGTCCTCAGCGATGATCAGCAGCGGCTTGCCGGACTGGATCACCTGCTCGAGCACCGGCAGCAGGTCGCGCACCGCGCCGATCTTCTGATTGGCGATCAGGATGTAGGGGTCCTCGAGCACCGCCTCCATCCGATCCTGGTCGGTGACCATGTAGGGGGAGATGTAGCCCTTGTCGAACTGCATCCCCTCGGTGAACTCGAGGTCCATGCCAAAGGTCTGGCCCTCCTCGACGTTCACGACGCCGTCCTTGCCGACCTTCTCGATCGCGTCGGCGATCACGTCGCCGATCGTCTCATCGCCGGCGGAGATCGTCGCCACGCGGGCGATCTGCTCCTTGCCGGAGACCTCCTTGGACTGCGAGGCGATGTTGTCGACGACCTGCTCCACGGCCTTCTCGATGCCGCGCTTGACAGCGAGCGGGTTGGCGCCGGCGGCGACGTTCTTCAGGCCCTGGCGGACGATCGCCTGAGCGAGGACGGTCGCAGTGGTCGTCCCGTCTCCTGCGACGTCGTTGGTCGCCGTCGCAACCTCGCGGACAAGCTGCGCGCCCTGGTTCTCGAAGACGTCCTCGACCTCGATCTCGCGCGCGATCGTGACACCGTCGTTTGTGATCGTGGGCGCGCCGAACTTCTTGTCGAGAACCACGTAGCGGCCCTTCGGGCCGAGGGTCACCTTGACCGCGTTCGCTACTGCGTCGACACCCGCCTCGAGCGCCTTGCGGGCATCCGCGTCGTACTTGATCTGCTTGTGTGCCATTTCCTCTGCTTCTCCTTAGGACTCCACGCGAGCCAGAACGTCGGACTCGCGCAGGACGAGCAGCTCCTCGCCCTCAACCTTGATCTCCGTCCCGCCGTACTTGCTGTAGAGGACCTCTTCGCCCTCCTTGACATCGAGCGGGATCCGCTTGCCGTCGTCGCCGACCTTGCCCTCGCCGACGGCGAGGACCTTGCCCTTCTGCGGCTTTTCCTTGGCCGTGTCGGGGAGGACGATGCCGCTCGCGGTCGTCTCCTCCTCCTCCACCGCCCTGACGATCAGACGGTCGCCCAGAGGCTTGAGCTTCATCTTCAACGGACCTCCAAATAGAACCTGTGTTGAACTAATGTGTGCTTTGCATCATGGTTGGCACTCTCCCCTCGAGAGTGCCAGATCTGGCAGAGGTATAGCAGAGATTCAGGCAAGCAGGCACCCTGCCCACGAGATGCTCACAAGCCTGCCGGCTGGAGCCGGGGGTAGGCGGTCGCGGCCTCGCTCTGCGGGCCACCGGCGCGCGCCGGGCTGCGCGGCGGCGCTAGTTCTGCGCCCCGCCGAAGCCCTTCATCGCCTGGGTCATGTGCGGCGGGTTGTCGACGACCTGCGAGAAGCGCACAACGGTGACCGTGTCCTCCATCGAGACCTTGCGGCCGTAGATCTGCTCGAGGAAGGCGATCAGCTCCTCGTGACGGCGAAACTCGGGGTTGTCGTGCTTGATGTCACGCGGCGAGAGGTCGGCGAGGCGCATGACCTCGACCTGGTCGATCACCGCCTCGAAGATCCGTTCGCGTGGCGAGTACTGATAGCCGATCGTCACCAGAACAAGCTGGTTCTTGCGGTACTTATGCGACTTGTCTCCAAGCCTGATGGTGGCCGTCTTGCGCCCGCGCTTGAGCTCGTCCGCGAAGATCGTCGAGTAGAAGTTGAGAACTTGCATGCAACCAGGCAGGCTATCGGTCTTCGCCCCTTTTGCGAAGCCCGCCGCGGCGCCGCTCAGAAGATGTAGGCCCGCAGCGCGGCGGGATCGTGAACCACCAGGCGCCCGCGTCCCTGGGAGATGACCCCGGCGCGCTCCAGCACCGCCAGGAAGCGGCTGGCGGACTCGCGCGATGAGCCGGCGAGCTTGGCGAGGTCGGCCTGCGTCGCCATCACCAGCACATCGCGGGCTCCCTGCGTCCCCGCAGCGCCGCCGTGCTGCTCGGAGCGCTCTGCAAGCGTGCGCTCGACCAGCTGGTGGAGAACCGCGGCAACGCGGCTCTGCACGGTCTGGAAGGACTGCCGAGCCAGGCGCTCATTGGTCTCGCGCAGCCTGCGGCCGAGCGCGATCACCAGACGCGCTGAGATCTCCGGATGCTGGCGCATCAGCTGGCGCATGTCGCGGCCGAGCACGCCGATCACCTGGAGGTCCTCGGTCGCCTCGACCGTCGCCGAGCGCCGCTCCTCCTCGAACATCGCAAGCTCTCCGAAGATCTCGCCAGGGCCGAAGGTTGCAAGCGTGATTGCACGTCCGCCGGCGTGCTCGCGCACGGCGCGGCAGTGGCCGGATCGAACTATGTAGCAGGTGTCACTGGCGTCGCCCTCGCGAAAGACGATCTCGCCGGCGGAGAAGCGACGCGGAACGGCGACCTGGGCGATGCGCTCGAGATCCTCGGGCGCAAGCTCCGCGAAGACCGGGACGTGCGCAAGCAGCCTGACGGTCTCCTCGAAGGTCGGGCTGGCGCTCGAGCGTGCTGGCACCATCCCTGAGTGAATAGCAGACGCTATGCAGTCTCCGGCGGCAGCCTCCTTGAGCTGGGCCCCAGCCGCTGCCAGTCGGCTCAGGCGTACTGCGCGACGGAGTCAAACAGGCGCGGGTCGTTGGTGATGATGCCGTCGACCCCGAGCACGCTCAGCGAGCCGATGATCGCCGGGTCATCGACGGTCCATGCATAGAGCTCCCCGCCGGCGGCCGCGACGGCGGCAGCGAGCGCGGGGCTGATCAGCCGCCAGTGGGCCATCAGCGCATCGACGTGGCCGGCTTCGATCACCGCGCGCGCCCGCGCGGGCAGGATCCGCCGTCCCAGCCACAGCGCGAGCAGGGCAGGAGCAGCGGTGAGCGCGCTGGCGGTGTAGTCGCGCCTGGCGCGCGGCACCGACCAGCCCAGGCGCACCTGGGGAGCGCGCTTGCGGATCGAGATGAGCTCTTTGAGGTAGGTGCAGCTGAGCAGCGATCGCTCCGCAAGCCCGCTGCGCTCCAGGTCGTCGACAACCCGCAGGCCGTAACCCGGGAGCTTGAGATCGACGTCGAAGGCAAGCTCGCGGTAGGGGTCGCCCGCGAGGTGTGAAAGCGCGGTGGCCAGCGGCAGCGGCTCGCGGCTGTAGAGGTCGCTGTAGTCGTGGGCTATGAAGAGCTCGCCGCTGCCGTCCGTCCGCTCGGGCAGCACGTCGAGCTCGATCATCTCCACCCCTGCCAGCAGCGCAGCCTGAAAGCTTGCAAGGGTGTTGCCGGGGGCGATGTGCGCAGCGCCCTTGTGACCCACGCGCAGCGGCTGGGGGCGGGCGCTGGCGCTCGGCTCCCCGCCGCTTGCGCGCTCCCTGTGCTCTGACTGCCTGGCCATCACAGCGAGGCTAGCGGGGCTCCTGCTCACCGGCGCCGGCAAGCGCACGCGCGCGCTCCAGCACCGCATCGATCATCGCCTCGGTGAGGCGGCCGGTGAAGGTGTTCTGCTGGCTGGGATGAAAGCAGCCCAGCAGCCGGTGGCGCCCAAGCGCGACCTCGGCGCCGTGGGCAAAGCGCGGTCGCGGGCGCACAGCGCGCGCCTCCTGCTCGAGCAGCCGCAGCGCGGCAGCCCACGCGAAGGCGCCGAGGCAGACGATCACGCGTAGCCCGCCGAGGATCTCAAGCTCTGCGCGCACATAGGGCAGGCAGGCGTCGCGCTCGGAGGTGGAGGGACGGTTGGCGGGTGGCGCGCAGCGCACCGCCGCGGTGATGTAGACGTCGCGTAGGCGCAGCGAGTCGGCGCGATGGCGCGAGCTCGGCGCGCTTGCCAGCCCGGCGCGGTGCAGGGCGGCAAAGAGGAAGTCGCCGGAGCGGTCGCCCGTGAACATGCGCCCGGTGCGGTTTGCGCCGTGGGCGGCGGGTGCCAGGCCGAGCAGCATGATGCGCGCCTGCGGATCGCCGAAGCCCGGCAGCGGGCGGCCCCAGTACTCCTGATCGCGGAAGGCCGCGCGGCGCTCGCGCGCAACCTGCTCGCGCCAGGCCACCAGCCGCTCGCAGCGCCGGCAGCCGATCACCCGCTCGCCCAGCTGTGCGAGCGCGAGCGCTCTCCCGCTGCTGCAGGCGCCGTCGGGGGCGCCGCTCGAATACGCTTGCGCAGACATGCAGCTCACATCCAAGCAGCCGCTGTGCCTGGCCTGTGCGATCGCCTCGGCAGCAGCCCTTGCGGGCTGCGGGGGCACCGTCTCGACGGGCTCCTACAGCGGCGAAAGCCACGCGGTGGCGGAACGCATCTCAGCGTTCCAGCGCGATGCAACCGAAGCAAGCCAGAAGAAGGTCTGCAATGAAGACCTCTCGGCCAAGCTGCGCGAGCAGATCGCAAAGTCCGGCAAGGGCTGCGAAGAAGCGCTCAAGGAACAGCTCAAGGCGGTGGAGGACATCACGCTTGAAGTCAAGTCGATCTCGGTACAGGGCAAGAGCGCAAGCGCGCAGGTGAGCAGCACCTACTCGGGCAAGCCCTGCGCCTCGACCCTGCTGCTCGCCAAGGAAGGCAGCGCCTGGCGGATCTCGGGGCAGCGCAGCAGCTGCAGGTAGACTCACCCGCCCCTGCCAGGCCCCGGCGCGCCACTCCTAGCTGCCGGTGAGCGCGCGCCCATAGTGGCGCTCGTAGTAGGCGCGGTAATCCCCGGAGCGGATCGGCTCCCACCAGGCGCGATTGCGCCGATACCACTCCACCGTCCGCGCAAGCCCCTCTGCAAGCCCGACCGCCGGCGACCAGCCGAGCGCTTCCACCCGCTCCGAGGAGAGCGAGTAGCGGCGGTCGTGGCCAGGGCGGTCGCGGATGTGCTCGATCTGGGTCTCCGCAGCGCCCGTGAGCGCGACGATCTGCCTGACGATATCGATGTTGGCGCACTCGTCGGGGCCGCCGACGTTGTAGACCTCGCCCGCGGCGCCTGCTTCGAGCACGCGGCCGATCGCAGCGGCAAAGTCGGTCACAAAGAGCCAGTTGCGCACCTGCAGGCCATCGCCGTAGATCGGCAGGTGCTCGCCTTCCAGCGCATTCAGCACCATCAGCGGGATCAGCTTCTCGGGATACTGATAGGGGCCGTAGTTGTTCGACCCACGGCAGATGCATGCCTGAAGCCCATGGGTGCGGTGGTAGCTCTGCACGAGCAGGTCGGCGCCGGCCTTGCTTGCCGAGTAGGGCGAGGAGGGAAGCAGCGGCGAGGTCTCGTTGAAGGAGCCCTGCTCGATCGAGCCGTAGACCTCGTCGGTCGAGATCTGGATCAACCGCAGCGAGTGGCGACGAGCGGCCTCGAGCAGGGTGAAGGTGCCGAGCACGTTCGTGCGCACAAAGGCATCGGGCGCTTCGATCGAGCGGTCGACGTGGGTCTCGGCGGCAAAGTTGACGATCGCCTCGACGCCGGGCAGCGCGCCGAGGGCGCGCTCGACGTCCTGCTCGCTCTCGATCGCGCCCTGAAGGAAGGTGAAGCCGGGCTCCTGCTCGATGTCGGCCAAGCTCTCGCGCCGCCCGGCGTAGGTGAGCTTGTCGAGCACCAGGATCTGATCTTCGTGCTCGCGCACGCGGACGCGCACGAAGTTCGAGCCGATGAAGCCCGCCCCGCCGCAGACGATGATCCTCATGCGCGCATGATTCCAGCTCGCGCCGCAAGATAGCCTTCAAGCCCCTGCTGCCAGGGCGGGAGCGCGATCACATCCGACCGCTCGCTCGCCAGGGCGGAGTAGGCCGGGCGGGGCGCGGCGCGGCCGCTCTCGGCGCTGCCGATTGCCTGGACGCGGCAGTCCAGCTCCGCCTGGCGGAAGATCTCACGCGCAAAGCCACACCAGGAGACCTCGCCGCCCCCTGCAAGGTGAACGATCCCGCGCACGGAGCGCTCGAGCAACCCGATCAGGGCGGGCGCCAGATGGCCGGTCCAGGTCGGTGTCCCGACCTGGTCATCGACGACTGAGACCGCTCCGCGCTCCCCTGCCAGCCGCAGCATCGTCGCGACGAAGTTGCGGCCACCCAGCCCAAAGAGCCAGGAGCTGCGCACGATCGTGTGCTGACCGCCGGCCGCTGCCACCGCCTCCTCGCCGGCGCGCTTGCTCATCCCGTATGCGCCGCAGGGCGCGGGGGGATCTGACTCGCGATAGGGGTCTCCGGGCGCGTGGGCGCCCGCTGCGCCGGGGCGCACCCCACCGAAGACATAGTCGCTTGAGATGTGCAGCAGCGGTATCGAGCGCGCAGCCGCTGCTTGCGCAAGCAGCCCAGGGCCCTCGGCATTGACGGCAAAGGCCTCCTCGCGGCGCTGCTCGGCACCGTCCACGTCCGTGAACGCCGCGCAGTTGACGATCGCCGGGGAGGGATCCTCAGACGCCGCGCCGCTTGCTTCTGCCGGCTCGCCATCCGCCAAGCGCTCGAGCGCCGCGGTCACTTGGCGCTCGTCGCAGATGTCAAGCTGTGCGTGGGGCAGCGCAAGCACGCGGTGCCCGGCGCGGTCGGCGGCGCGGATCAGGTCGGCGGCAAGCATGCCACCGGCGCCTGTGATCAGAATGCGCATGGCTGGAAGCTAGTCGATCTCCCCCGAGCGGCGCCCAGGTGGCGCGCAGCCGCGAAGCTGCCCTACGGCCCGCTTGCAAGCGTCAGCGTCCAGGTGGAGCTGTAGCTGCCCTTGTGGGCATCGGCGGGCACGGCCAGCTTGAGGTAGCTGACCACGCGCGCCGGGCCGACGCCGCTGCCGGGCTGCGCGTCGAAGATCTTCACCGGCGCCGGCGCCGGTTCACCGGCGGGGAGGGTGAGCGGGGTGGAGACCGCATTGACCGGCGGGGCGCAGCCGCCTTCCCCGAGGGCAGATTCGTTGCGCGTGATCGTGAGCGCGCCGGAGGGAAGCGTGGCGCCGGCAACATCCTTGAACGGGGTCGAGGTCGCTTCGATCGACCAGCCGGGCAGCGTAGGCGATTCATCGTCGACCGTCAGCAGGAGCGCGCTTTCTGCAACCTCGTTCTTGCCGTTCAGGCGCAGCGCGGGCAGCGCAAGGGTGGGCGGCCCGGCAATCGTCGCTTCGCCGCTTGCGCAGGAGCTCTCGAAGGAGATGATCTCGCCGCCTTCGCCGACCGCAAAGCCGCGCAGCGCATTCGCGAAGGAGACTCCATGTAGGGTCTTTGGCGCCGGGTCATAGATCGTGCCGCCGTACTTCGCGGAGACTTCGTTGTAGGGGGTGCTCTCGATCGTGCCGCCTTCGCCGACGCCGAAGCAGATACCTGCGGCCGGGCAGCTGCCCGCGTACCAGGTCTCCGTTCGTCGCAGTTCCAGTTCGCTCCAGCTTTCACCGCCGTTTGTCGTCTTGTAGGCGTAGCCTTCAGCGCCGCCGATCCAGCATTCGGAGGCGCTTGCGCAGTCCGCCGCGTAGAAGGTCATCGTGCGCGGCGAGGTGCGTGCGCTCCAGCCTTCGCCGCCGTTGGCGCTCGTGTAGATGGCGCCGCCGGCGCCGGCGGCAAGGCAGAAGCTGCCGCTGCAGCTGACCGAGTAGAGCGTTTCTGATCCCAGCGGCCCGCGGCTGCTCCACGCTTCGCCGCCGTCGGCGCTGGTGTAGACGCCTCCGCCTTCGCCCACCGCCACGCAGGCGCCGGCGCTCGTGCAGGAGACCGCCTCCAGCGTGCCGCCGCCAAGGGGCGAGCGCGCCGTCCATGCTTCGCCGCCGTCGGCGCTCGTAAGCACGGTTCCGGCGGCGCCGACTGCCACGCAGTCGAGCGCCGAGGCGCACGAGACGCCGTCGAGCGCCTCCGTCGTCGGGGTGCTGTGCAGGGCCCATTCCGAGCCGTTGCTCGTGGTGATGACGGTGCCGGCGGCGCCGACAGCAACGCAGGCAACGATGCCCCCGCAGGAGACCGCAGCGAGGTTGGCGGTGGTGGGTGAGGGCGGCTGCACCCAACCCATGCCGCCGCCATCGGAGTTGCGCAGGATCTCGGCGACCGCGCCGACCGTCACGCAGACCAGCCGCGTGGGGCAGGAGATGCCGTAGAGATTGTCGGTCGTGTCCGCTGAGCCGTGCAGCCAGGTTGTGCCGCCGTTCTCGCTGTAGAGCATCGTTGCCAGTTCCTGGCCCTTGTCTCCGACGGCGATGCAGCGGATCGTGCTGGTGCAGGCGATCGCATTGAGTTCGTAGGAGACGGTGGAGGCGCTCGCGCTCCAGGAGGCGCCGCCGGAGCTGCTCTTGAGGATCACCCCGCCGGCGCCGACCGCATAGCAGATCGACCCGCTTGGGCAGTCGACGCCGTTGAGCTGCGCGGTGCTCCCTGTTTCGCGCGCCATCCAGCCTTCGCCGAAGTTGTCGCTGGTGAGGCTCACCCCGCCGGCGCCGACCGCCACGCAGATGCCGGTGGGCAGGCAGGAGAGCGCGCGCAGTTCCTGCGCAGTGGACACGCTCACGACGCTGAAGCTTTCACCGCCATTCACAGAGCGCAGCACCGTTCCGGCGGCGCCCACCGCGACGCAGTCGCTGGTGGTCGGGCAGGAGACCGCGGCGAGGCTGCTCGTGGTCGGAGAGCTGACCGCGCTCCAAGCTTCGCCGCCGTCGGTCGAGCGCAGGATCGCTCCACCGGCGCCGACCGCCAGGCAGAGGGTCGTGCTCGCACAGGAGACCGAGCGCAGTTCGGCTGAGCTGGGCGAGGTGCGCTTGCTCCATTCCGGTTCGCCGCTGCTTGCGGTCTGCTCGATCGTGCCTTCGGCCCCGACCGCCACACACCACGCGCTTGTCGGGCACGAGACGGAATTGATCGTCGCGGTGATGCTGCCGCCCACTGTCTGCGGCTCCCACTCGCAGCCGCTCACCGCAAGCGCGCACACCAGGATTAGGAGCGCGGCTGGCGCTCGCGCTGCGCCGATGCCCGCGCGGATGCGCCTCAGGCCGCTCGCCTGCGCTCCCCGCGCGTGTGCGCGCTCACGGTCAGAGGCGCTGGCCATGGCCGTAGGCGACCGGCTCGGAGCGCCTGCGCTCGCGACGGCGCACAAACAACAACAGCAGCAGCGAGACCAGCGCGGCGGCGGCGCAGGCGCCTGCCAGGAGCGCCCAGGGGAGTGGGGTCCGACGGCGCGCTGTGGGAGCAGCGGAGCTGCTGCCGGCCAGCGGCTGACCCAAGCTCGCAGCGGCGCTGATCGTGACAGCCTGCCCGCAGTCGCTGGCCTGGGCGGCGATGGTGTAGGCGCCGGGCGCAAGCGGTTGAGGCCAGGGCAGCGGGTAGGGGATCGTATCTCCGGGCAGGATCGCTTCAAGGCGGCGGGAGACTGTCCGCGTCGCCCCCTGCGCGCCATGCAGGGTGACCGTAAGCGCGGGCTTGCAGAGCAGGCGGCCGCCATTGCGCAGCGCGACGATCACCGCCGCTCGCTGCGTGCCGCCAAGCGGGCCGAGCGAGGCGCCCTCGACCTGGATCTGCGCAGCTGCGGGCCCCGGCACGATCACCTCGACGCCGATCACGATGCGCAGGATCTGGGTGATCGAGAAGCGCCCTCCCGAGCGGCTGGGGGTGGCATTCTGAAAGGCGATGCCGGCAAGGTGATCGCCCGGCTGGGTGCCGCGCGGCACGCGCACCGTGAAGGCGAGGCGGCGCGCGCCCCCGGGCGCCAGGGTCACTCTGGCAAGCGCTGGCGTCACCCAGCGACCGGGGCCGTGCATCGCGCTGCCGCGGCTTGAGTAGACGGCCCCCGACGTCACGCCGGTCAGCCCTTCGACGGGGTAGACGAGGATGCTGACGGTGTGCGATGAGGAGTTGCGCAGAAGCGCTTCCTCGTGAGCTGTGCCGCCGGCAGCGATGTGCGGACGAAAGTATGAGCGCGTGATCGGTTCGCCGGCGCTGAAGGTCGCCGGGACGGCGGAGATCCCGCCAAGCTGCGGCGCGCCTTCGCCTGCGAGCGCGCTCGGCGCCGCAGCGGCTGCGAGCGCCAGGATGATGCCGCACCGGCTCGCCAGAGCGCGGCCTCGCGCCAGCGGGCGCGCTGGCGCAGAGCCGATCATGCCAGCGGGTGGCCGGAGCCCGCTCATCGCCCGCCTATGGGCCGCTCACAAGCGAGAATTCCCAGGTAGCGGTGTAGGTGCCCTTGTATGCGTTCCCGGGCACCGTCAGCGACCAGGTTGGTGTGACCGTCTGATTGCCCATGCCGCTGTTTTCGGCGGCGTCGTACATCTTTGTAGCGGTGGGCATCGTTTCCCCGGCCGGCAGCGTGTAGGGGTAGCTGATCGCGTTTGACGCAAGCGTGCACGTGGCTCCTGCGTCGCATGCGTCGCTCGGCGCCGAGCCGATCGTCGTCGCCGTGCTCAGCAGGGCATGGGTGCCGTTCTTGAAGACGGTCGATGTCGCGGTGATGTTCCACCCCGCCCCGGTGCCGCGGGCGTCGCTGACGTCGAAAGGCTGGCCCTTGGTGATGACGATGTTCTTGCCCGTGATCCTGGTGGCCGGAAAGGCCACAGCAGCGGGCGTCGATTCGATGAATTCAAAGCCGCCTTCGGTGAGTTCCTCGCTTGCCGCGACGCTCACGCCCGTGGCGCTAGCCTGGCCGGCGACGCTGAGCATGCCGGCCGCTGCTGCAACCAGCGCCAGCGCAATCTGCCAGCGCGCCTGAAAAAGAGATCGCAAACCATCCATGGTCATTGCCTGACCTCGCTTTCCTCATTCCTTGCGCACTCGGGCGCAGGGCCGGCGGCAGGGCGCTGCGAGCCGTCCGGTCGATTGCGCTCGCGGGTCGCAGCGGCCCCTCAGTGGCAAGAGACAACCGCCGGGGCAACCCGTGCGCGGTTTGTGGCTATAGATCACTCATCGGTCGCTCGGGCCGACAGCTTGAGCCCTTTTTGGGCTTGCTGCACGCGAGCTTGCAGCGCGAGCGTCGTGGATTCTCAGCGCCGCTGCTATGGGATCGCGACTTCGGAGTTGTCGCCGACCATGAAGCGGTAGGCGCGCGGCGCACCGCGATCGCGGCCGATGCGCACGTTGCGACCAAGCAGCGAGGACTCGATCCGCCCGTCGATGTCGCTGATCGAGCAGCCCGCCAGCAGGATCGAGTGCTCGACCTCCGCGCGCTCAAGCGTGCAGCCATCGCCGATCGCCGTATAGGGGCCGATGTAGCAGTCTGAGATCTGGGCGCCCGCGCCGATGATCGCCGGCCCGCGCACGCGCGTGCGCAGCAGGCGCGCTCCCGCTGCGACCTGCACGCGCCCCTCCACCGTCGTCTCGACCAGCTCGCCCTCCAGCGATGCCCCGATCGCATCGAGGATCAGGCGGTTGGCCTCGAGCATGTCTTCGAGCCGGCCGGTGTCCTTCCACCAGCCCTCGACGATGTGCGGCTCGACGCGGCCGCCGCCGTCGATGATCGACTGGATCGCATCGGTGATCTCAAGCTCGCCGCGCGCTGACGGCGAGATCGAGCGCGCGGCTGCATGGATGCGTGCCGTGAACATGTACACGCCCACGAGCGCGAGGTCGCTCGGCGGCTGCTTGGGCTTCTCGATCAGCCGCACAACGCGCATCGCGCCCCCTGGCGCGCTCGCAAGCTCGGCGACGCCGTAGCTCTCCGGGTCATCTACAGGGGTGAGCAGGATGAGGGCATCCGGCGCGCTTGCCCTGAAGGCGGCGACGAGATCCTGGATCCCGCCCTGCAGGAGGTTGTCGCCAAGGTACATCACAAATGAGCTCTCCCCGAGAAAGGGCTCGGCGGTGAGCACCGCGTGGGCCAGGCCGAGCGGCGCCTGTTGGGGGATGTAGGTGATCTGCGCGCCGAAGCGCTCGCCCGATCCCGCCGCAGCTTCGATCTCCGCCGCTGTCTGCGGGGCGACGATCACGCCGATCTGCGTGATCCCGGCCGCCACGAGCGCCTCGATGCCGTAGAAGAGAACGGGCTTGTTTGCCACCGGCACCAGCTGCTTTGCGGAGGTGTGGGTGATCGGCCGCAGACGCGTGCCTTCCCCGCCGGCAAGGATCAGCCCCTTGAGCTCGCTCATCGCCAGGCAAGCCTACAGACGACAATGCCCGCGCCGGCGCCAGCCGCAGGCGCTCCCCTGCCAGGTGGCTGGCGTCTCAGGCCGCGACCGGGACCGCGCGCAGCAGCTCGATCGCTCTCAGCACCGCATCGCGGGCGGAGGCTGGCTCGAGCACCACGGCATCGCCCGCTTCGCGCAGCAGCGCGCCGACCAGCCACTCCAGCGAGGCGTAGCGCACGCCCACCACCACCGCGCCGTCGGCGTGCTCCTCGTGGACGGTGTAGCGCTCGCGCGCCCAGCGTGCACGCTCGGGCGCGACCCACAGGCGCGCTTCGCGCGCGGCGCTCACCTCCCCGGTCCGCAGCCAGCTTGCCTCCTCAGGCCCAAGATCTAGCTCAGCGCGCTCGGCAAAGCGCTTGCCGGTCGCGCGCGCGCGCTTGATGCGGTCTAAGCGGAAGTGACGCAGCGCCGAGCGCCCGGTGTCAAACGCCGCCAGGTACCATCCCTCACGGCCGTTGGCAAGGGCATAGGGCTCCACGATGCGCGTGGAGAGCTCGTCCTCATCGGGCTTGTAGTACTCGAGCTCCAGCTGCTTGCGGCGCGCGATCGCGCCGGAGAGCAGCTCCGCAAGCTGCTCGTCGTCGGCGGTCGGGCGCGAGATCACAAGGCCCTGAGACTGCGGGTCAGACCCGAGCGCCGCGACGATCTTCTCGCGTGCGCTCGCGAGCGCGCCTTCGCCGATGTGGGCGCCGATCAGGTCGATCGCCGCGATCAGCGCCTTGGCCTCGACCGGTAGCAGGCGGGCGGGACGGTCGAAGTTGTCGGCGTAGGGCTCGGGGTCGACCTCCACCTCGCCGCGCTGCTCGTCGACCTCCGCGTAGAGGACGTAGGAGCCGCCACCGAAGTTGATCACGTTCAAGACCGAGATGTCCTCACGCAGCTCCTCGCCGGTCAGCTTGAGCTCGGCGCAGAGCTGCTCAAGCGCAAGGCGCTGCCCTCTGCGGCCGGCTTCGATCAGGATGCCCGCAAGGGTGACGAGGCGAGCGAAGCGCTCGGGCTTGATCGTGGTCTCAGACTCGTTGATCGCCCGCGGGCGCCTGCTCTCGCGCGGTGGCGCTTCGGACGCTTGCGCCCCCGCGGCCGACGCCTTGCCTGTGGTCATCCTGCGGACCCTCGCGCCCCTCGGCACCCCGCCGCGATGGCGGCGCTCGAGCAGATCCAGCCGCCGCTCGCTCTCGGCCACGAGCTCCGGCGGTCCGAGCAGCCTGGCATGGCCGCGCAGCCCCAGCAGCCATGAGAGAATCGCCCGCGAGCTTGCGTACGGCGTCCTGAAGATGCGCGCTTCGGTCTCGGGCGTCGTGCGTGCGCGACGCCTGCCCGCGCCCGCTGCGCGCTTTGCCTCGCCCCCATCCCCCTCCTGCGCGCCGGACGCCGGCTCCACCTCGCCGAAGCGACCGAAGTGGCGCTCCACATACCAGGCGATGCGCCCTGAGAGCTCTATCTCAGCCACCCCCTCGATCTCGCCGAACTGCCACTCGGCGCGGTTCGCGTACTCGCGCGGGTCGAAGTCTGAAGGGCGCCGGAAGTCGTGCTCGGACTTCGTCGCGTATGCGACCTTGCCGCGAATCCGCGAGAGGCGAAAGACGCGCACGGCGGAGCGCTCGTGGGAGAAGCCGAGCAGGTAGTACTCGCCGCTGCGGAAAAGCAGATAATACGGATCGACACGGCGCGCAGCTACCTCGTCGCGCTCCATCGTGAAGTACTCGAAGGTGATCGTCTTGGAGCGAAAGATCGCCGCCTCGATCTTCGCCAGCCTGGCGGCAAGCTCCGGCCCTCCCGCGGAGGCGGTGATGCCGAGGGTGATCGTCTCCGGCAGCTCGCCCGCCAACGGGCTTGGCCGACCCCAGGTGATCTGCTGAAGGGCGAGGCGCAGCGGCTCGGCGTAGGCGAACTCGCCGTCTAAGAGCTTCAGCGCGGTGTGAAGCGCGGCGAGCTCACGATCGCTGAAGGCGATCGGCTCCAGATGAAAGCTCTCCGAGCGCAGCGCGTAGGTCTCCTGTTCGGCGGCTCCGTCGAGCGGGCGGCGAATGGTGAGCGCGATGCCAAGCGCATCGAGCTCCGTGCGGTCGGCGTAGAAGCGGCGCGCGAAGGCATCCTCGTTCATCGCCGCGTACCCCTCGACGTCGCGTCTGATCTCCTGGGCGGTGACCGGGCGGCGGGCGGCCATCAGGTAGGAGATCAGCGAAAGCTGCCGGATCAGCTTCTCGGTGTCCTTTGCCATCGCCAGTGAAACGATAGAGCGCAGCGGCGGCCCCGACTGCGGCGCAGTCGCAGGCGCTCGCAAAATGCGGATCTTTGCTCGCGCCCTCCGGGTCGATCCCGCCGGCGGGGTCAGGCGGCGAGCCCGAAGTAGGCGGCGGTGCCGAGCGCGCGGTCAAACTGCGACCAGGCATGCCCTGGCGCAAGCTCGCGCGCCAGGCGCTCGAAGCTGCCGAGCCTTCCAGCCAGGTTGTCGATCATGTGCACGAGCGTTGCCTCGCGCGTGGCGGGCAGCACCGGGCTGCCGTGCTCGAGGCTGCCGTGGTGGGAGAGGATGATGTGCAGGAGCGCGCGGGCGCGATCGGCGGGGAAGCCGTCGACTCTGGCCAGCAGGACGCCGACGCGGCGATAGCCGAGCGCGATCTCGCCGAGCAGACGCCCCTCGTCGGTCATCTCGATCGATCCGGCGGCGAGCGCGTAGGCGTCAAGCTTGCCGATGTCGTGCAGCAGCGCGCCCGCGAGCGCCAGATCGCGGTCGCACCCAGGCAGGGTGGGCGCGATCGCGGCAACCGCGCGTGCGACGGTCAGTGTGTGCTCGAGCAGCCCGTGGCGGTAGGCCTCATGGAGGCGCTTGGCTGCGGGTGCCTCGCGGAAGCGCTGCCAGAGCTCTCCTTGCGGATCGAAGGCAAGCGCGAGCAACGCGCGCAGGTGCTCGTCGCGGAGGGATGCCAGCAGCTCACGCAGCTCCCGCTCGAGCTCCGCCACGGATCGTCCGGGGGCTCCACCGAGCTCCTCCTCGCTGTAGGAGCCGGGCGCAGCGGGTGAGATCTCGCTGAGCCGGATCTCGGGGCCGTAGTCGGGGTGCACTGCGTACTGTCCACGCACGCGCACGGGACGCCCGGAGCTGAGCAGCTCCTCGATCGCCTCGACTTCCTCCCAGACCATCGCCCGCACGGCGCCACTGCGATCGCCGAGCAGCACCCGCAGGAAGGGCCGGCCGTTGCGCGCGGTAGAGCGCTCCACACGCTTGACGGCAAGCACTTGATCGACCTCGCTGCCGGGCTTCAGATCGCTGAGAGGCACCGTCACAAGGTATTGCCGCCCCCGGACGCAAGCGCACCGGAGGGGTAGGATCGAGGCGATGCTGAGCGTCGTGATCGCGGGCGGCACGGGCGGGCTCGGAGGAGCGGTGACCGCGCGCCTGCTCGCGGAGGGCTACCGCTGCGTGGTCCCCTACCGCGACGAGGGCGCAGCGCAGGCGCTGCGCGCGCAGCTGGGCGACGACGGGCAGCGACTGATCCTGCTGCGCGCGGACCTGAGCGACCCCCCGCAGGCGGCGGAGGCCGTCGCTCAGGCCGATGATGCGACCGCCCCGCTGCATGCAGCGATCAACCTGATCGGGGGCTTCGCCGCGCCCGGGCGCGTCCATGAGGCGCCAATCGAGAGCTTCGAGGCGCAGCTGCGGCTGAACCTGCGTCCGACCTACCTGCTCTGCTCAGCAGCGCTCGCGCGCATGCGCAAGCGCCGCGAGGGCGTGATCGTGTGCGTCTCCTCACGCGCCGCCAGGCGCCCCTTTGCGGGCGCGGCGGGCTACATCACCGCAAAGGCCGCTCTGCTTGCGTTCGTCGAGGCGCTGGTCAGCGAGTACGAGCGTGAGGGCATCCGCGTCAACGCGCTGCTGCCGGGCGTCATCGACACGCCCGCCAATCGCGCCGCCGATCCGCACGCCGACCGCAGCGGCTGGAGCACGCCTGAGCAGATCGCCGCCGTGATCGCCTTCCTCTGCTCCGATCAGGCAAGCTGCGTCAGCGGTGCGCAGCTGCCGGTCTGACGGTGTGCGAAACTGACCGCATGAGCCCGAGTGCGTCAGCGAAGCGCAGGCGGGAGCGCCTGAGCAGCGCACGCCTCTACCTGGTGACGGATGCGCGCAGCGACAGCGGCGACCTGGCGGAGCTGCTGACCGCCGCTCTTGAGGGTGGCGTGGACATCGTCCAGCTGCGCGAGAAGCAGCTGCGTGGAGGCGAGCTGCTGCGCGCCGCAGAGTGCGCTCGGGCGCTCTGCGCTCGCCATGAGGCCCTCTTCATCATCGATGACCTGCCGGCGCTGGCGCTGGCGATCGATGCGGATGGGGTGCATCTGGGCCAGGAGGACATGGGCGTGGCGGAGGCACGCGCCCTGCTCGGCCCCGAGCCGCTGATCGGGCTCTCGACCCACTCCGCCGAGCAGATCGAGGCCGCCGGCAGGCTGCCGGTCGACTACATCGGCGTCGGCCCGGTCTTCGCAACGCCGACCAAGCCCGGTCGCGCGGCGGTCGGCACGGCGCTGGTCGCCCACGCAGCCGCGCACGCCGGCATGCCCTTCTTTGCGATCGGCGGCATCGCGCCGGCCACGATCGCCCCCGTTCTCGCTGCGGGCGCAACCCGGGTCGCTGTGGTGCGCGCGATCACCGATCAGGCCGACCACTCTGGCGCCGCGCAGGCGCTGAGAAGAGCGCTTGACGGCGGGCCCGCCGGCTCGTCCGCGGCGCTCGCGGAGGCAGTCCTTGGAGCGAGCTAGCGTCCCGCCAAGAGCGGCCTCGCGGCGGCGCAGCGCTGAGGAGATTCGCGCGCAGCTCACCCCGCTTGGCGCCGGCGAGCGCCCGCTGGCGTTGACTCTCGCAACCGTCCTGGCGGGCGCGCTGGGCGTCGCGGTGGCGGTCGGGACGGCGACGATCCACGGGCTTCACCGCTACGGCGGCTCGCTGCCCGGAGGGATCTTCCTTGCCGCCTTCCTGCTGGCGATCGCAGGCGGCATGGCCGCGCGTCGCTATTGGGCCGTTGTCGCGTTCGAGGCGCTGCTTGTCTTCCAGCTGCTGGTGGCGACAATATCGCTGGTGCTCTCCAACACGCTCGCTGCGGCTGCATACTCGACTCTTGCGATGATCGTCGGCGGCACGCTGTTCTGGAAGCTCGTGCGCGTGATGGCGCGGCTGCAGGCCCCAGCGATGATCGACAGCGGCGGCGACGAGGGGTCCGGAGCACTCTGAGCGCCCAACCTCAGGCACCGGCGAGGCTGCGATAGGGTGCCTGGTGAATGAGCGAGCAGAGCTTCGACTGCGTGGTGATCGGCGCGGGCCCGGGCGGCTATGTCGCAGCGATCCGCGCCGCTCAGCTGGGCATGCGCACGGCTCTGATCGAGCGCGACAAGGTCGGCGGGCGCTGCCTCAACTACGCGTGCATTCCCGCGAAGGCTGTGCTGCGCTCTGCGGACATCCTGAGCGAGGTGCGCTCGGCTGCGGAGTACGGCGTGAGGGTGGAGTCGGCGGCGGTCGACTACGCGGCCGTGCAGGCGCGCCGCGAGCGCGTCGTCGGCACCCTCACCTCCGGCGTGGCCGGGCTGATGCGCAAGAACGGAATCGAGGTGATCAGCGGCGAGGCGTCGCTGGTCGCGGGTGCGCCCGGCCGCGTGCGCGTGGGCGAGAGCGAGCTGGCCGCGCGATCGATCATCCTTGCAACCGGCTCGGTCGGGCTGCCGATCCCAGGCGTGCATTTCGGCGGCAGGGTGATCGGCACCGAGCAGGCGTGGGCGCTGCCGGAGCGCCCGGGCCGCTTGGCCGTGGTCGGCGCAGGGGCCTCCGGGGCGGAGATCGCCTCCGCCTTTGCGCGCCTGGGCAGCGAGGTGCTGCTGTTCGAGATGCTCGATCGCGTGCTGCCGACGGAGGACGAGGACATCTCCCGCCTGGCGGAGCGTGCCTTCAGGGCGCAGGGGATCGCGGTCCACACGGCGACCGCGGTCGAAGGCGTCATCAGCGAGGAGAGCGGCGTGAGCTTCACCCATGGCGGCAGCGCTGAGCGCGTCGACTATCTCGTGATCGCCGCCGGACGCGCCCCGGACATCGGCGCGCTGGGGGTGGCGGAGGCGGGCGTGGCGCTCGATGAGCGCCGGCAGATCCGCGTCGATCAAGCGCTGCGCACATCGCTGCCGGGCGTCTATGCGATCGGCGATCTGGTGCCCGGGCCGGCGCTTGCCCACAAGGCCTCCGAGGAGGGGGTGATCGCGGTTGAGGCGGCAGCCGGCCGCAGCACGCACGCGATCGCACATGCGGACATCCCGCGCGCCACCTTCTGCTCGCCGAACGTCGCCTCCTTCGGGCTCACCGAGGCCCAGGCGCGCGCGGCCGGGCACGACGTCGTCGTCGGCAAGGTCCCCTACGGCGCGGTCGGCGCCGGCACCGTCTATGGCGACCGCAGCGGCCTGGTGAAGGTGGTGGGCGAGCGCCGCTACGGCGAGCTGCTCGGCGGTCACATCATCGGCACACGCGCCACGGAGCTGATTCAGGAGCTCGTGAACCTGCGTGCGCTGGAGGGTGGCTATCCGGAGCTTGCCCGCATCATCCATGGTCACCCGACGCTCTCGGAGGCGATCATGGAAGCAGGGCGCGCCGCCGAGGGCTGGCTGATCCACGGCTGAGCCCACTCCGGCGGCCGCGCAACCCTTCCTCGTCCTGCCTCCATGGCACGAAGCTGGTCGGCTATGGCTCGGCTACGACGTCGCCGTGCGCGGGGGTTGAGATCTGCAACGAGTCTCGGCTCCAACGTGAATAGGTCCCTGACGGACGCAGGGGGCAGAAGCGAGCGCCGTGCCAAACGGCCTCTTGGATTTGGCGTGGGATTCCTATGTGACTTCGCCCTGGGCCCTACTCGGTATTAATAGTGGTACCGCTGGGGACTCAAGTGAGAGGCAATTCATTCGCCCCTTCTCTGCTGGCGGTCGCGTTAGTATCGGGCTCATGCAGAGCAAGTGCGCTGCAACACCTGAAGAGACCCTGATGGACCTGTTGAACCGGTCCCGCCGGCTCAGCGTGCCCATCCGACGCTGCTTCCTCCAGCTCGAAGGGTCGCCCAAGCGACCCGGGCCGCTGGCTGCGTTTGTGCGCGGTCGGCGAGCCGTGGCGCTCGACCTCTGGCTGTTGCTGCACGCGGGCGCTGCCGCAGAGCCTTGGGACGTGAGGCAGCCTGCAATGAGCTGGGGGCGCATGCTCGCCATGCCCGAGACCGCGGCGACAGAGGCGACGATATCGCGTAATTGGAGCTGGCTTGAAAAACAAGGACTTGTGCGCACCGAACGCGATCGGCGCATTCGCAAGGTGTACCTTCTCATGGAGGATGGATCGGGGAGGCCCTACGCTCGCTCCAGCGGAGAGGGTCGAGGATTCTTCAAGCTGCCCTATGAGTACTTCACGCAGGGTTGGCATCGCAAGCTGACTCTTGCTGCCAAGGTCGCTCTCCTGGTCTCCCTGGCACAAGCTCCAACCTTCACACTCCCCAAGGAGCACGCCTCCCGGTGGTACGGGATCTCTGCGGACACATTGCAGCGCGGTATCGATGAGCTGCAAAGCGAAGACCTGCTCAAGGCCTGGATGCGCTCAAAGAAGGCGCCGCGAGCGCGCTTCGGTTTCACGATGGAGAGGCACTACAGACTTAAGGCGCCGTTCGCCCGCACCACGAGCGAGCTGAGCGATTTGGCCGAGGTGCCGTGGTGATGGTGCCCACGATCGAGGCGCTCGGCAGGGCTGAGGCACTCTCGACGGCTTTGCGCGACCCCGCGCCCTCATGGATCACCCTCCCGCCCGCCAGCGCGGAAATCCCCGATACGTTGCGCACGGCGCTTGGATCGTTCGACGCAGGAACGCGGCCAGCTGGGCAGGCAGCATCGGCGTGGCTCAGGGATCAGGCGCTGCGCGCGCACCCCATCTCCCGCACTCGCCTGCTCGTCGCTGAGGGAAAAATCATGGGCTACTACTCGCTGGCATCCGCACAGGTGGAGCTGCGTCAGAGCCATCGTCGGCAATTCGCCGCCGGCGACGGAGTCCCGATGGTTCCAGCTGCGCTTGTCACATGGATCGCAAAGGATTGCAGGGCGGATGTCGAGGGCAAGCATCTGCTGATGCATGCTGTCGCGACCGCAAGGCGCGTCGACGCGTTGCAGGCAACGTCGGTCCTAGTGGTTGATCCGTATGACGATGATACGGCTCAGATGTGGCGCGATCGCTTCGGATTCAGACCATCGGCAGGGCAGGCCGGTCCGCGTCGACTGTGGCTGCCTCTCTCTGTCGAGAGCTTGCCTAGCGATTCCGGCCGCGACGATCGAGATCGGCGAGGTATTCGTCGGCCTCGGCGAGGAAGATCTGCACCCGCGAATCTTTCTGGGCCGCAGTGAGCTCTGCCTCCTCAACGCTCGCGACCACGGTCGTCTGATGCTCAGGCTGCCACGTGAGCTGGGTGTCCTCGCGAAGTGTCGCTGCCATCGAGATTCCTATCGGCAAACCGCGCCCACAGGATTAGAACTGGATAGACCAAACCTTAGCGGCTATTCGCCGGGCTCACGCCACACTACGGGCTGCCGCCCGCGCGCTGGCGACCAGCGCGGCGCGCTGGCTAGGCTCTAGACGTGGACGCACCCCCAGCCGCGAGAGCAGTGCAGCAGGGAGCGGGGATCTTCTACTTCGACCTCGCAAGCCCGCTCTGCTACCTAGCCGCGGAGCTGATCTCGGTCGCCCTGCCGCAGCTGCGTGACTGGCGGGCGGTGTCGGAGCGCCGCCTTCATGACGGCCGGCACACATGGCCACGCCGACAGGTCGAGCGCGACGGCCACCGGCTGGGGCTGCTGCCGCTGCGCTGGCCGCCAGAGCCCGCAGGCGAGCTGCGCGAGGCGCTGCTTGCCGCAACCTATGCGCGTGAGGTCGGACGCGGGATCGCTTTCGCGCGCGCAGCCTTTCGTCAGGCCTTCGCGGGCGGCCAGGACCTGAGCGACGCAGATCGGCTGCTGATTGCAGGCGCAGCCTGCGAGCTGCACCCCACAGCGCTGCTCAAGGCCAGCTCCTCGCGGCGCACGGAGGCGCTGCTCGAGGCAAGCACGCGGGCGGCGATCGCAGCCGGTGTGCGCAGCCTGCCGGCGGTGCTCGCCGGCGGAGAGCGCCACTGCGGCTGGCAGGAGGTAAGCGCTCTTTGCACGAAGCTCCGTGATGATGGCGCCCAAACGCAACCCGCGCTCGCTGGAGGGTCGCTGTGAAGGCAAAGCGACTCTACCGGCTGATCCACCACCGCGGCGGCCTCTTGCCGGCGGCGCTCGCGGACCCTGCTCGCGTCGACCATGTCGAGCTGATCGAGAGCGCGAGCGGCCAGGCGGTGCTCTGCTGGGACCTCTCCCCGCTGGGCGCAAGGCGCCTGCTGCGCGCGCTGCGCTCGGACCTCGCAGCGCTCGAGGAGGAGCAGTTTCGAGCGCGCTGGCTGGAGGGCGAGCACGAGCAGGACTGGGGCGAGGAGCAGGGCGCGCGCGAGGACTGCACCGAGCCGGGGGATCTCGATGAGTGGAGCTGAGGCGGTCGATCTGCCTCCAGCGGAGGCGCTCCGCGAGTGGCTGGCGACGATGCTCCTGATCCGCCGCTTCGAGGAGCGCGCGGGTGAGATGTACGCGCGCGCGAAGATCGGCGGCTTCCTGCACCTGGCGATCGGCGAGGAGGCGGCAATCGTCGGCTCGGCGCGCGCGCTGCGTCCGACGGACTACCTGGTCTCGACCTATCGCTCCCACGGACACGCGCTCGTGCGCGGCACCCCGCCTGAGGCGGTCATGGCGGAGCTGTTCGGCAAGGCCGACGGCTGCTCGAAAGGAAGAGGCGGCTCGATGCACATGTTCGACGGCAAGCGGCGCTTCATGGGCGGCTACGGCATCGTCGGCGGGAACCTCCCGATCGCGGGCGGGCTGGCGCTGTCCAGCGCCTACACGAGCAAGGACGAGGTGACGCTCTGCACGCTCGGCGACGGCGCCTGCAACCAGGGCACGTTCGGGGAGACGATGAACCTCTGCGCGCTCTGGCGGCTGCCGATCGTCTTCCTGGTCACGAACAACCTCTTCGGCATGGGGACCGCGCTTGAGCGCCACTCCGCCGTCACGGAGCTGCGCGCCCGCGGCGAGGGCTTCGGGGTCCCGGGCGTCCGCTGCGACGGCATGGATGTGATCGACACCTACCAAAAGGTCTGCGCGGCGATCGCGCGCGCCCGCAGCGAACGGCGCCCGATGCTGGTCGAGGCGATCACGTATCGCTTCCGCGGGCACTCGATGGCAGACCCCGAGCGCTACCGCACGCGCGAGCAGGTGCAGGAGTGGCGCGCTCGCGACCCGATCGAGACCTTCCCCGCAAGACTGATCGCCGAGGGCAAGCTCGATCAAGGCGCTCTCGCCGAGCTTCAGTCGCGCGCCCGGCAGGCTGTCGATCAGGCGGTCGACTTCGCCGAGCGCTCGCCCTTCCCCGCGCCGGACGCCCTCTATGACGACATATACGTGCTTGGCGACCAGGTACGGGGCTCCTACTCGCTGCGTACCACAGAGCCGCACGAGGGCGGGCCGAGCGAGCGCAGCGAGCTTGCCGGCGACGGCGAGATCGCGCGGCAGATCACGGCCGCGCTTGCAACCGGGCAGGAAGCGCGCGCCAGCGCGCTCGAGCTCCCGGAGGCGCCGGTGGGCGGCGCGGAGCAGGAGGCGGGCTCCTGAATGGCTGAGCTTCGCTACCGCGAGGCGCTGCGCGAGGCGCTGCGCGAGGAGATGCGCCGCGACCAGCGAGTGTTCCTGATGGGCGAGGACATCGGCGTCTTCGGCGGCGCCTTCAAGGTCACAGAGGGGCTGCTGGAGGAGTTCGGCGAGCAGCGGGTGCGCGACACGCCGATCTCGGAGAACTCGATCGTGGGCTTTGGGATCGGTGCGGCGATGGCGGGCCTGCGCCCCGTGGTCGAGCTGATGACGATCAACTTTGCCCTGCTGGCGTTCGATCAGATCGTCAACCACGCCGCCCACATCCATTACATGTTCGGCGGCCAGACACGGGTGCCGCTGGTGATCCGCATGCCGCAGGGCGCCGGACACCAGCTGGGACCCACGCACTCGCACTGCTTCGAGGCGCTGTTCGCGCACGTGCCCGGCCTGCTGGTCGCCGTGCCATCGACGCCGGCCGACGCGAAGGGGCTGCTGAAGGCGGCGATCCGTGACGAGAACCCGGTCGTCTTCATCGAGCACGAGTCGCTCTACAGCGAGCGCGGCGAGGTTCCGGAGGACCCGGATGCACTCGTCAACTTCGGCAGCGCGGCGATACGTCGAGAGGGCTCGGACGTGACGATCGTCGGCGTGTCGCGGATGGCGCGGACAGCGACGCGCGCGGCGCAGGCGCTGGCCGACAGCGAGGGCGTGAGCGCTGAGGTGATCGACCCGCGCACGCTGCGGCCGCTCGATCTGGAGACGATCCTGGCCTCGGTACGAAAGACCAATCGCTGCGTGATCGTCGAGGAGGGCTGGCCGCACGGAGGCGTTGGCGCAAACCTCGCTGCGCTGATCGCAGAGCAGGCCTTCGACTACCTGGACGCGCCAATCGCGCGCGTGAGCGGTGCTGACCTGCCGATGCCCTACTCGAAGGTCCTCGAGGACATCGCCTACCCGCACGAGCCTCAGGTGATGCGCGCGGCGCTGGGCACGCTAGGGCGCCAGCCGGCACGCGATGGAGCCTAGGCGATGAGCGCCGAGATCGTCATGCCACGACTCTCCGACACGATGGAGGAGGGCACGATCCTGCGCTGGCTGAAGCGCAGCGGGGAGCAGATCGCGCGTGGCGAGGAGATCGTCGAGATCGAGACCGACAAGGCCTCGATGCCATACGCGGCCGATCTGGAGGGAACACTCGAGATCATCGCGCGCGAGGGGGAGACGCTGCCGGTGGGGGCGCCGATCGCGCGCGTTGCCTCCGGCGCGACGAGGGACGACCGCGAGCAGTCTGTGGAGGGGACCGCAACCGAGCCGCTCACAGCAGCCGGCAAGTCGGCCCCAGCCGCGCAACCCCTCTCAGCGGCACAACCGCCCGCCGTGGAGCGTCGCGCCGCGCCCGCGCGCGGCGATCGGATCAAGGCCTCGCCGCTTGCACGACGCCTGGCGGCGGAGCGCGGCATGGACCTTGCCGCGCTCACGGGCAGCGGACCGTCTGGCCGCATCGTGAAGGCTGACGTCGAGGCTGCCGGCGGCAGCGCTGAGGTGCGGGCTGCTGCTGATGAGGCGCCAGCTGAGCAGGCAGCCCCTAAGGCGCCGACCGGGCCACCCTCGCCGGCCGAGGTCACGGGCGCCAAGGGCGCAAGCCGCGTGCGCCAGCTCAGCCGCACCCAGCAGCTGATCGCGCGGCGGATGGCCGAGTCGCGCGCCACGATCCCCGCGTTCAGCCTGCAGGCGCAGATCGACATGGAGGCCTGCGTCGCGCTGCGCGCGCAGATCAAGGAGCACGCGCGCGGAGAGGTGGTCCCGACCTACAACGACATGCTCGTCAAGGCCGCGGCGATCGCCCTGCGCGAGCATCCGCGCGTGAACGCGACCTACCGCGACGGGGCGCTTGAGATCCATGAGCGGGTGAATGTCGGCATCGCGGTGGCGAGCGGGTCCGAGGATGAGCTCTCAAGCTCCCTTGTCGTGCCCACGATCTTCGATGCCGACAGGCTCTCGCTGGGAGAGATCGCGCGCAGCGCGCGCGAGGCGGCCGCGCGGGTGCGCGCGGGCAGCATCACACCGCCTGAGCTCTCTGGCGCGACGTTCACGATCTCGAACCTGGGGATGTATGGGGTGAGCGCCTTTGAAGCGATCATCAACCCGCCTCAGGTGGCGATCCTGGCCGCCGGGGCGGTGCAGCGCGCAGCGGTCGTGCGCGGGGATGAGATCCAGACGCACGCGCTGCTCACAGCCACTCTCGCCTGCGACCACCGCGCGCTCTATGGAGCCGACGCCGCGATCTTCCTGGCCCGCATCCGCGAGCTGCTCGAAGCGCCGGATGCGCTTGCGCTCTGAATAAAACAAGACCCGGCGGGATAGTGGCGCCCGGCTCACCCCCGCGTGCGCGCGGGACGGCCACTTGCCGCCATTCGCGCTGGATGCGGTCTTCACCCACGAGACGCGCGCTACCGCTTTGCAATCAGATGCGCGATGGTCACCGCCTCGGCTGAAGCGCTGCGATCGCTCGCTCACCGATCACTTCAGCACCGCCCAGGCCGACCTCTTCGACGCCGTTCTCGCGAAATGCCGCCTTGGCCTCGTTGTATGCAGGCGAGGGCTGGCCGGGCTTCGGCTCCACGGCGATCGCGTAGATGTCGAGATCTCTCGGCACTTCGACTCCGTCGCCGTCCGCTGCCAATTTGCCGCCTTTGTTGCGAATCTCGTGGACCAGCCACGACCATGCCTTGACCTGCTCGGCCAAATCGCTCTGGTTGGGCAGCTGGAACGACCAGCACTGAACGAGCTGAACAGCGCGTCCATTGTGGACGGCGAAGTCAAATATGCCCTCGAAGGGGCCGCACTGGACGCTCGTGCGCTCTCGTACTGCGTTGGCGGGCACCGCGTGAGACCTGTAGGCATTGCGCACCGCCGCCTGTGCCCGATTCTTGCGCTCGAAGTCGTAGCTTCGGCGTTCCGCGTCAAGCACAAGCTGGTCGAAGATCAGGTCAAGGGCGTCTTCGGCGCTGTCAGCGGCCACCGGAGCCGGCGCCGAGAGCTGGACTATGTTCTGCATCTCGGCGGCGCGGGCACGCAGCATGCACACCGAGACTGCCTCTGGACCGCCCGTCCCGGGCAGCTGTTCGAGGGCCGCTATGTGGTCCTCAAGCTCGGCCGCGCACGCCATCGCCGCCGGCAGCGCGGCGCGATCGTCGATCGCCTTTGCGCGCGAGAGGCTTGAGACAAGCCGGAGCTTCCAGTCGCGCGCCTGGTCACTGCCCGCGATCGCGCCAATGTTGACGAACTCGCCTCGCGCCGGGTCCGGCACGAAGCGGATAACCGAGAACTGGAAGTCCACTTGGGAGGATGTTAGGAGACAAGTGCGCGGAGGCGCGTGGCGACCGGCAGGCGCCGGAGATCCGCGAATGTCGCAACAGCCTCAAGCTCGTCGTTATCCACCGGCCAAGCTGCGGGCAGCTTCGAGAGCACTTCTTCAATCTGGTCGCGGGTGACGCTTTCGAGAGCTCTCGCGCAGCGCTCGAGCTCCATTGGATCAAGTCGATCGGGTGGCACCGACAACCCGTACGGCTGGTCTCGGCCGGCCTCAAGCGTTGAGATGCTCCATTGCGGACCGGTCAGATAGAAGCCGTGGTCGTGGCTGAAATAGGCGTCGCTTTCGCCGACCGCGCGCAGCCACTGGAGGTCAGCGCCCGCCAGCCAGTCGCACAGCGCATAGATTCCACAGTGGCGACGACGGTTGTCATCTTCGCTGCGATGATCCAACAAGCGGGTCTCCAGGGCCGGATCAACCGCTGCGGAGCCGTGTGCCCAGCCGGCCTCGAGCACGCGCCCCGAGCCACGGCGGAATTCCCAGCCGGCGATCGCATCGAGGCAGACGAGCTCCACGCGGCAGACTGGCGCGCCGATTAGAGCACCCAAGCGACCAACGATCTGCTCCGTTATCGCGATGCGAGCACACTGGAAATTGTTGAGGCTTTTACACCAATATCGCTGCTGATCATCTGCAGCTACAAGAAAGCTCCCAGACTGGCCGGCAGTGCTCGCACGCAGCGGCAACACGGCCGAGACGCCGGGCGGTCTTATCTCTCTGGCGATCGGCACGAGGGGCGATGGTAGTGATATCCGCGGCGGCCGATAGTGGCAAGTTTGCACGCACACTCATGGGGCTGACCGGAGTCGTCTGGGCTGCGCCATGCCTGTCGAGCCTCCACTTTTCTCCGCGGCCGAGCCCGTCCCAGATTGGCGCTGGGCGACGGTCGATGCGCCGTCGCCGCGTCGATCCCCACCCCTGCGGCTAGTCTTGGCTGTGAGTGATCGCGACCGCTGACAAGCGCTCCTACGCCACGCTGCTGCGCTGCGATCTCCCGATCACCCCCTACGCTGACGCGCTCGCCCTCCAGCGCATGCTGCAGCGCGCCAGGCGCGCCGGCCTGATCGCAGACACGCTGCTCTTCCTCGAGCATCCGCCCACCTACACCCGCGGGCGGCGCTCGCGGCCTGAGGAGCTGCCCGCCGGCGCCGCGCACTACCGCTCGCTTGGGATCGAGGTCTGCGAGACCGACCGCGGTGGGCGCGTGACCTACCACGGTCCCGGTCAGCTCATCGGCTACGTGATCGCGCGCGTCGAGGACGTGGTCGCGCACGTGCGGATGCTCGAGCGTGCGCTGATCGAGGCGCTCTATGAGATCGGCGTGCAGGGGCGATCGCGCGTTGCGGAGGGGCCGGACTTCACCGGCGTCTGGGTGCAGGAGCGCAAGATCGCCTCGATCGGCGTGCATGTCGCCGGCGGCGTGACCACGCACGGCTTCGCCCTCAACGTCGACAACGACCTTGCGCCCTTCAGCTGGGTCGTCCCCTGCGGCCTGCCGGGCGTACAGATGACCTCAGTCGCGGCCGAGCTTCAGCTTGGCGCCGACGCCGGCGATCTCGGCGCGCGACTTCGCGGCGCCATCCACCGCACGCTCTCCGGCGCGCTGCAGGAGCGTGCGCTGCGTGGGAGCGCGGCATGAGCCAGGCTGCGGGCGCCCCGACACGCTCGCGCGCGCGGCCGGGCGGGCGCGATCCGGCCGCGCTGCTCGGCCCAAGCGTGCGCCCGCTGCGCGAGCGCAAGCCGCCCTGGTTCAGGGTGCCCGCAGCGGGCGGCCAGGAATACCGCCGCCTGCACAGGCTGATCGCCGGCGAGAGCCTGCACACGGTCTGCCAGGAGGCGGCGTGCCCGAACATCGGCGAGTGCTGGGAGCGCGGCACCGCGACCTTCATGATCCTCGGCGACACCTGCACCCGTCGCTGCGGCTTCTGCAACGTCAAGACCGGCAAGCCGACCTGGAAGGACCCGCTCGAGCCGGTGCGCGTCGCGCGCGCCGTCGCGCAGATGGGGCTGCGCCACGCCGTGATCACATCGGTGGACCGCGACGACCTCCCCGACAAGGGCGCGGGCGCGTTCGCTGCGGTGATCGAGCAGCTCCGCAGGCAGGCGCCGGCGTGTCAGGTGGAGGTGCTGACGCCGGACTTCCAGGGCCAGGAGATGCCGCTCGCAAAGGTGATCGCGGCGCGCCCGGACGTCTTCAACCACAATGTCGAGGTCGTCCCGCGGCTCTACCCGCTCGCCCGCCGCGGCTCGCGCTTTGAGCGCTCCTGTCGGGTGCTCGCGCTCGCGAAGGAGCTTGGCGGCAGCGAGGTGGTGACCAAGTCCGGGCTGATGGTGGGCCTCGGCGAGAGCCATGAGGAGGTCGTGGACGCGCTTGCGCTGCTGCGTCAGGCGCACGTCGAGGTGCTCACGATCGGCCAGTATCTGCGACCCTCAGAGCGCCACCTGCCGGTCGTTCGCTACTGGCATCCGGACGAGTTTGCGGCGCTGCAGCGCGACGCCTACGCGCTGGGCTTCAGACACGTCGCGGCCGGGCCGCTCGTGCGCTCCTCCTACTACGCCGAGACGCACCTTCGGGAGCGCCCGCGCCAGCTGTAGCCTCTGCAGGATCTTCCCGCTCAAGGACAACATCCGCCGTGAGCGCTTCCCGCTCATCACGCTGGCGCTGGTCCTCGCGAACGTGGTCGTCTACCTGCTTGCGATCGAGCATGGCGGCTCCATCCTCAGCGGCCCGTCGCTGGCCGTGACAGCCCGCTACAGCGCGATCCCCTACGCCCTCACCCATCCGGCGAGCCACTGCGCGCTGCTGACCGCAGAAGGGCTCGCGGGGCTCGAATCGGTGATCGCCTGCTCCACCCATGCCGGAGCGCTCGCCAGGCAGCTGCCCGCGCCGGTGCTCTCAGAAACCCGCGCGCTGCCCACCTGGGAGACGATCTTCACCTCGATGTTCCTGCACGCAAGCCTCCTGCACATCGGGGGCAACATGCTCTTTCTGGCGATCTTCGGGCCGGCGGTGGAGGACAGGCTGGGCGCACCCCGCTTCCTCGCCTTCTACCTGATCGGCGGCGTCATCGCGCTGGCGGCGCAGGTTGGCGCCGGGACATCCTCGACCGCGCCGGTGCTCGGCGCCTCCGGGGCGATCGCCGCTGTGCTCGGCGCCTACTTCCTGCTCTTTCCCCGCGCGCGGGTGCTGACGCTCGTCTTCATCTTCTTCTTCTTCACGATCATCGAGCTGCCCGCCGCGCTGCTGCTCGCGCTCTGGCTGGCGCTGCAGGTGCTCGAAGCGGAGGTCAGCGGGACGGGCAGCGGCGGCGGCGTTGCCAACTTCGCCCACATCGGCGGCTTTCTCTTCGGTCTGGCGCTGATTCGCGCCTTCCTCCCCGCCCGCAGCCGTCTGCGCCCGCCAAGCCCGGCCTTGCCCCGCCCATGAGAGCGCTGATCCTTGCCTTGACGTGGCTTTTTGTGACGGCGCTTGCGGTGCTGATCGTCCTGGCGGTGCTCTCTGAAGGGATCACGATCGGTAGTCTGGTGCTGGTCGTGCCCTCGATCTTCGTGCTGATCGTCCTTGGCGTTGGAATCGGCGGGGCGCTGGGGAGGCGCCCGCCCGATGGGCGCTGAGCGCTCGCCCTTCCTCGCGCCTGAGGGGCCCGCCCGCCGCCGGAGGCTGGCGCGCCGCGCGCGCAAACGGGCGCCATCAGCGACGCTCGCAGCGAGCGGATCGGCAGTCTGGAGCCTGCGCATCGACCACCGCCGCAGCGCGCAGGCGCGCTGGCGCCTGCGCCTGCCCACCGCAGCGCTGCTTGCGTTGATCGTGCCGGTCGCGATCCTCGCCGCGCTGCTGCTCGAGGGCAGCGCAAGCGGATCGGGTCGGCCCGGCGGAGCGCTCCTTGCGATCAGAGGCTCGATCAACCTCGCCAAGCCGGCGGCGCTCTCGCCCGCTGGCCTGCAGCTTGGAACGCCCGCGCTGAAGCTTGCCGGGGTCGGCGATCAGCGAGCCGACGCTGTGCGCCAGCGCTTTGCGGAGCCGCCGCGCGCGGGCCTGCTCTTCAACCTGCGCACCGGAGCGGTCCTCTGGCAGGAACACCCCTACCTGCGCGCGCCGATCGCAAGCCTGACGAAGATGATGACCGCTCTGCTGACTGTCGAGGACAGCTCGCCTGCCACGCGCGTGCTGATCACCCGCCAGGCGGTCGAAATGCCCGGCTCGCGGGTCGGCGTGCTGCCGCTCGGCAAGTGGGTCGACGTCGAACCGCTCCTCTATGGCCTGCTGCTGCCCTCCGGCAATGACGCCGCGGTGGCGCTTGCCCAGCACGTCGGCGGCAGCCTCTCCGGCTTCGTGACGCTGATGAACGCCGAAGCGGCGCGCCTGGGCCTGGGCTGCACGCGCTACTCCAACCCCTCCGGCTACTACGACCAGGGCAACTTCTCCTGCGCAGCAGACCTTGCGGTCCTTGCCTACGACGACCTCGCCCAGCCCCGGCTCGCCCGCATCATGGCCAGCGCAAGCGCGATCCTGCCCTTCCCGATCAAGGGCGGAAAGCTCTACCTCTACAACAACAACCCGCTGTTGATGTACGGGTATCAAGGAGCGGACGGCGTCAAGACCGGCTACACCGAAGCCGCCGGCACCTGCCTGGTCGGCAGCGCCGAAAGGGATGGCGTGCGGCTGGGCGTGGTGCTGCTGCACTCCCCCGCGCCGGGAACCCAGGCCCAGCGCCTGCTCGACGACGGCTTCGAGCAGGTCTACCACCAGCGCCACAGGCGCGAAGCGATCATCCCGGGCGGAGCCTGAGCGCGAGGCGCTCCGCGCGCGGCGGCGCCCTGCGCTAGCTTTAGCCCTGCTGTGGATCTGAACGACACGCCAGAGCAGGCGGCCTACCGGGCGCGGGCGCGCGCCTGGCTGCAGGAGAACAGGGCGCAGGCGCCGGTACTGAGCGGCCCGGGCGCGCTCACCGAGGAGGCCGAGATCATCGCCGCCCGGCGCAAGTGGCAGGGCCGGCTGGCCGAAGGCGGCCTTGCGGGCGTGACCTGGCCTGAGGATTACGGCGGCCAGGGCCTTGGCCCGGTCGAGCAGGTGATAGCCGGCCAGGAGATCTCGCGCGCGGGCGTCCCGGGCATCCTCGATGCGATCGGCGTGGGCATGCTCGGCCCGACGATCATCGCGCACGGCAGCGAGGAGCAGAAGGCCCGCTACCTGGGGCCGATGCTGCACGGCGAGGAGGTCTGGTGCCAGCTCTTCTCGGAGCCTGCAGCGGGCTCGGACCTCGCCGCGATCCAGACCCGCGCGCGCCGCGCGGAGGATGGCTCTTGGGTGCTCTCAGGTCAGAAGGTGTGGACGACAAACGCGCAGTTTGCCTCCTTTGGGCTGCTGCTTGCGCGCACCGATCCGGACGTGCCCAAGCACAACGGGCTGACGATGTTCGTCGTGCCGATGGATGCGCCCGGGGTGACCGTGCGCGGGCTGCGGCAGATCTCCGGCGAGGCGGAGTTCAACGAGGTCTTCTTCGACGAGGTGCATCTGCCTGCGGACGCGGACGTCGGCGGCGTGGGCAATGGCTGGCGCACGGCGCTGACCACGCTGATGTTCGAGCGCGTCACGATCGGCCTGGGCGGCGAGGGCTTGGGCTATGACCCGCTGCGCTTTGCGCGCGCGCTGCTTGCCGCCGGTGCGCAGCGCGACCCGCTCGTGCGCAAGCGCCTGGGCGAGATCGCCGCGGAGCTCACGGCCGTGCGCTTCACCGGCTACCGCGTCCTGACCGCGCTCCAGCAGGGGCAGATCCCCGGCCCCGAGGCGGGCCTCGCAAAGGTGACCACGGTCAACTCGGCGATCGCCGCCGGCGACCTGATTGCGGAGGTGCTCGGCCCAGACGCCCTTGCCTCAGAGAGCGAGTGGGCCTACATGATCTCCTTTCTGCCAGGGCTGAAGTCCGCCGGCGGCACCGAGGAGATCCTGCGCAACACGATCGGCGAGCGTGTGCTCGGCCTGCCCGCCGAACCGCGCCTGGACAAGGGGGTCCCCTTCTCGGAGCTGCGCGCGAAGGAGACCGCAGCGCAATGAACCTGGCGCTCTCCGACGAGCAGGTAATGCTGCGCGAGGCCGCGCGCGAGGCGCTCTCGCGCGTCAAGACGCTTGAGGCCGCGCGCGCGGCGCTCGACGGCAAGCAGAGCCTGCCCGACCTCTGGCCGACGGCCTGCGAGGCGGGCTGGCCGGGGCTGCTGATCGACGAGCAGCATGGCGGGGCCGGGCTTGACGCCTTCGACGCGATGCTTGTGGCTGAGGAGTGCGGACGCGTGCTTGCGGGGGTGCCGCTGCTCGGGCATCTTGCCGCCACAGCGATCCTGAGCGCCGCCGCCAACGCGACGTCGTTCCTGCCCGCGAACGCGAGCGGCGAGCGGCGAGCGGCCTACCTGCCCGCCCGTCCGCCCGCCGACAACGATGGCGCCTGGAGCACGGAGCGCCGCTCTGGGCTTGGGCGCGAGCCTGTGCCTGCAGTCGGCCCGACCGACGGCGACGGGCACGCGGCGGTCGAGGGTGCCTGCGCCTTCGTTCCGGACGCGCCGGGCGCAGCGGTGCTCGTGGGAGCGGGCGAGCGCGACGGTGAGATCGTCGCCTTTGCGGCTTCAAGCGAGCAGCCGGGGGTCCAGATCGAGCCGGTCACGCGCTACGACGCCACCCGCTCGCTCGCACATGTGACCTTCGCGGGGGCGCAAGCGGTGATACTCGATTGCCCGATCGACGCGCTCGCCTCAGCCTGGCATCTGGCGCAGGCGCTGCTTGCCGCCGAGTCGATCGGAGCGGTTGCAAGCGCGCTTGAGGTGACCGTTCAATACGCCAAGGATCGCTATACCTTCGGGCGGGCGATCGGCTCCTACCAGGCTGTCAAGCACCAGCTGACAGAGGTCCTGCGGCGCATGGAGAATGGGCGCTCGCTGCTCTACTACGCAGGCTTCGCCTATCGCGGCGCGCCCGCCGAGTTCCCGCTCGCGGCAGCGGCGGCGCGCTGTGTCGCGGGCGGCGCGCTCGACTATGCAGCGCGGGCGATGATCTCGATCCACGGCGGCATCGGCGCGACCTGGGAGCACGATGCGCCGCTCTACTTCCGCCGCGCCCAGCTCTCGCGGCTGCTCTTGGGCGGCACCGAGCAGGCCACCGGCCGCGTGGCCGGCGAGGTCTTCGCGCTTGCGGCCCGCTGAGCGCCCCGGCTCACGGCACCCTGCTGCGGTAGTAGGCGGCGTTCTTCTCGATGTATGAGTGCCACTCGGGCGGAACGGCGTCCTCGGCGGTGATCGCGTCCACAGGGCAGGCCTCCACGCACGCGTCGCAGTCGATGCACTCCTCGGGGTCGATGTAGAGCTGCTCCTGCTCCTCCCAGTCTGGATCGGTGGGCGTCGGGTGGATGCAGTCCACCGGGCAGACCTCGGTGCAGCTTGCGTCCTTGACGCCGATGCAGGGCTCGTTTATCACGTATGTCATCGTGCCTCCTGGTGAAGCTCGGGGTTTGAGCTGCAGCGATCGCCTCTCTGCGGGATTTTACCAACTCTGCGTTAGTAAAAGATCGCAGCCTCCCGAGCTTCGCCGCCGATCGGCGCAGCGCGCACAGCGCTGGCGGCGGCTACTCCTGCTCGGAGAGCATCAGGAAGATCTCGCGAATCAGGAAGATCGCGACGCCGTAGGCGACCGCAAGCGAGATCGCAAGCGCCCAGTCGCCGAGCACCGCGGAGGCCCACACCAGACCCGCGGCAAGCACCACACCGGCGCCCATCGCAAAGAAGAAGGTCAGCAGCCCGGGCGCGGGGTGCTTGGCATGCTCACGATCGGCGTTGTCTGCGGCGCTATCGCTCATGGCCACCCTGCACAATAGTACGTTCGGGGCGTCGCGCGCGGGCAGCGCCCGGTGCCACACGGAGCCGACCGCTACGCCGCGGAGAGCGCCGTGGCCTTTTCCTCAAGCGTCTTCAGCAGCTTGGCGAAGGAGTCGGCGAACTTCGCCACCCCCTCGCGCTCGAGCGTCGCGGTGACGTCGTCGTAGTCGACGCCGACCGCAGCAAGCTCTTCAAAGAGCGCGCGCGCCTCCTCCAGGCCAGACTCCAGGCGCAGCTGCGGCTCGCCGTGATCCTGATAGGCGAGCAGCGTCTCCTCAGGCATCGTGTTGACGGTCTCCGGCCCGATCAGCTCCTCGACGTAGAGGATGTCGGAGTAGGCCGGGCTCTTGGTCGAGGTCGAGGCCCAGAGCACGCGCTGCGGCGTTGCTCCCTTGCCGGCGAGGTACTCCCAGCGCTCGCCGGCGAAGACCTCCTTGAAGTGCTGGTAGGCAAGCTTCGCGTTGGCGATTGCGAGACGCCCCTTGAGCTCGTCATGGCCGCCGACCTCATCCAGGCGCCGGTCGGTCTCGGTGTCGATGCGCGAGACGAAGAAGGAGGCGACCGAGTGGACGCGCGCCGGGTCGCCGCCGGCCGCGACCAGGCGCTCGAGGCCGCGGATGTAGGACTCGGCAACCTCCGCGTAGCGCTGCAGCGAGAAGATCAGCGTGACGTTGATCGACCTGCCCTTGGCGATCACATCCTCGATCGCCGCCAGCCCCGGCTTGGTCGCCGGGATCTTGACGAGCAGGTTCTCGCGATCGATCTGCTCGTGCAGCGTCAGCGCAGCGCGGTAGGTCGCAAGCGTCTCGTAGGCGAGACCGGGGTCGACCTCGATCGAGACATAGCCGTCGCGCCCGCTGCTGCGCTGATGCACCGGCCGCAGGATGTCGCAGGCATCGGCGACATCCTCGCGGGCCATGCTCCAGAAGATCTCCTCCGTGCCGGCGCCCGCGCGCGCAAGCGCGCTCAGTGCCTCGTCGTAGCTCTCGCCCGCGGCCATCGCGTGCTCGAAGATCGTCGGGTTCGATGTCACCCCGACGACCGCGTCCTGCTCGATCAGCTGCGCCAGATGGCCGCTCCTGACGATCTCGCGCGAGAGGTAGTCGATCCACACCGACTGTCCCAGCGCGGAGAGGCGCTGGAGGGGGCTGTGCCTGCCGTCTGCGCTCACAGAGCGATCCTAGTCGCTACCGCGCAGCAGCGCCCGCGCACGGGCGGCGATCCCCGCCGCATCGAAGCCGAAGCGCTCGAGCGCCACTGCGCCCGGCGCCGAGGCGCCGAAGCGCTCCAGACCGTGGACATCGCCACGCTCGCCCACCCAGCGCCACCAGCAGGAGGCGACGCCGGGCTCCACAGCCAGGCGAGCGGTCCCGGGAGGGCCGAGCGTCGCGGAGCGATAGGCCTCCTCCTGCGCTTCGAAGAGCTCCATGCAGGGCATCGCGACCACGCGCACCGAGCTGCCCTCGGCGGCAAGCGTGCGCGCCGCCGCAAGCGTCGGCGCGACCTCGGATCCGGTGGCGATCATCACCAGCTCGGGCTCCTCGCCGCCGCTCTGCCAGAGGATGTAGGCGCCGCGCTGCAGCGAGTCCGCGGCGGCCTCGGCGGCCTCGCGCTCAAGCACCGGCAGCGCCTGGCGGGAGAGCAGCAGCGCGACCGGGCCCTCCTCGCGCTCGAGCGCAACCCTCCAGGCAACCGCGGTCTCGTTTGCGTCCGAGGGGCGGATCACCCACAGGAAGGGGATCGCCCGCAGCGCCGCGAAGTGCTCGATCGGCTGGTGCGTCGGCCCGTCCTCGCCGAGCCCGATCGAGTCGTGGGTGTAGACCCAGACCACCGGCAGGCGCATCAGCGCTGAGAGGCGGACTGCCGGGCGCATGTAGTCGGAGAAGACCAGGAAGGTCGAGCCATATGGCTTGACGATGCCGCCGTGGGCTGCTGCGCCGTTGACGATCGCGCCCATCGCGTGCTCGCGGATGCCAAACGGGATGTTGCGCCCGGAGTGCACGCGCGAGAACTGCCCTGCGCCCTCGAAGTGGGTCTTGGTCGACTCCACCAGATCCGCCGCGCCGCCGACCATCGTGGTCGCGTGCTCGCTGAGCGCCGCCATCACGCGCTCGCCGGCCGCACGCGTGGCAAGCTGCTCGCCGGGGGCGAAGCTCGGCAGGTGCTGCTGCCAGCCCGGCTGCAGCCGCCCTGAGAGCGCAAGCTCCCACTGCTCGGCAAGCTGCGGATGCGCCGAGCGCCAGCGCGCCAGGCGCTGCTCCCACGCCGAGCGCAGGCGGCCGCCGCGCTCGCGCAGATCCATGTGGGCACGGACGGAGGGGTCGACGACGAAGCTCTGATCGGGATCGAATCCCATCACCTCCTTGGTCGCCCGGACCTCCGCCTCGCCGAGCGGCGCTCCATGCGCCTTGGCGGTGTCGGTGGCGTGCGGAGCCGGATAGGCGATGTGCGAGCGGATCGCGATGAAGGAGGGTCGCTCGACCTCGGCGACCGCGGAAGCGAGCGCTGCGCTGATCGCCTCGACATCCTCCGAGTCGGCTACCCGTTGCACGTGCCAGCCGCAGGCGGCAAAGCGCTCGACGTGATTCTCGCCGTCGAAGGAGAGCGCGGTGGTTCCGTCGATCGTGATGCGGTTGTCGTCGTAGCAGACGATCAGCTTGCCGAGGGCGAAGTTGCCCGCGATCGACGCCGCCTCCTGCGAGATCCCCTCCATCAGGTCGCCGTCGGAGCAGATCGCCCAGGTGCGGTGGTCGACGATCGCCTCCTCGCCCGGGCGGTTGAAGCGCTCGGCGAGCACGCGCTCGGCGATCGCCATCCCGACCGCGTTCGCGATGCCCTGGCCGAGCGGCCCGGTCGTGACCTCGATGCCCGGCGCCGCCCCGCGCTCGGGATGGCCGGGCGTGCGCGACCCCCACTGGCGGAAGCCGCGCAGGTCATCGAGGCTCAGATCGAAGCCGCAGAGGTGAAGCAGCGAGTAGAGCAGGACGCAGGCGTGCCCGGCGGAGAGCACGAAGCGGTCGCGGTCAGGCCAGTCGGGATCGCCCGGATCGAGCGCCAAGAAACGGGTGAAGAGCGTGTAGCCGAGCGGCGCGAGCGCCATCGCGGTGCCCGGATGACCGGCGTTGGCCGCCTGCACCGCATCCATCGCAAGCGCCCTGATCGTGTCGATCGACAGGCGCTCGACGCCCGTGCCGGGGCGCTCCGAGCCGGCCTTTTCACGAGCGCTGTCGGTGGTCTCAATTTCTCCTGTATTTGCAGGCATTTCCTATCGTCTCCAGGCGCTTGCCGAGGGCCTCATCTGCTATCATCTCCAACAGTACTCCTTACCCAGGCAGCCGCGGTCGATGCCCCGGTCAACCGGGGCTTTCGCACGTTATCGGAGAGCAATGGCCACAGAGACAAAGAGATCACGCAACGGCGCCCTCGGGCCCGCCGACGCCAGCTATGACGCCAAGGACATCACGGTCCTCGAGGGGCTTGAGGCCGTCCGGCTGCGCCCGGGTATGTACGTCGGCTCAACCGGGCCGATGGGCCTGCACCACCTGGTCTACGAGATCGTCGACAACTCGGTGGACGAGGCGCTGGCGGGCTTCTGCGACGAGGTCTCCGTGAGGATCCTGCCGGACAACTCGGTCACGGTGGTGGACAATGGGCGCGGCATCCCGGTAGCGCTGCACGAGCAGGAGGGCCGCCCCGCGGTCGAGGTCGTGCTCACGGTTCTGCACGCGGGCGGCAAGTTCGGCCAGGGCGGCGGCTACAAGGTCTCAGGCGGCCTGCACGGGGTGGGCGTCTCGGTGGTGAACGCGCTCTCTGAGCGCCTGCGCGTCGAGGTGCGCCGCGACGGCTACGTCTTCGCGCAGGAGTACTCGCGCGGCAAGCCGCTCGGCGAGCTCGAGCGCGGCGCAAAGCTGCCCAAGGGCGCGCGCACCGGCACGACGATCACCTTCCTGCCCGATGCCGACATCTTCGAGTCGCTCGACTTCGACTACCGCACGCTCGAGGAGCGGATGCGCGAGACCGCCTTCCTCACGCGCGGCCTGACGATCGCGATCAGCGACGAGCGCGGCGAGGGTCACTCTGCGCGCTTCCACTACGAGGGCGGCATCGAGGACTTCGTCTCCTATCTGAACGAAAACAAGGAGACGATCCACCGCAAGGTGATCGCCTTCTCCGGGGAGAGCGATGAGGGCGCGGTCGAGGTCGCGATGCAGTGGAACTCCTCCTACCAGGAATCGGTCCACACCTTCGCGAACAACATCAACACCCGCGAGGGCGGGACGCACCTGGCGGGCTTCCGCTCCGCGCTCACCCGCACGATCAACAAGTACGCGCGCGACCACGGGCTGCTCAAGGAGAAGGAAGACAACCTCTCCGGCGAGGATGTGCGCGAGGGACTGACCGCGGTCGTCTCGGTCAAGCTGCACGACCCCCAGTTCGAGGGACAGACGAAGACCAAGCTCGGCAACCCGGGCATGGCGGGCTTCGTCGAGTCGATCGTCAACGCAGGGCTTGCGGAGTTCCTCGAGGAGAACCCCTCCGAGGCGCGGGCTGTGATCACGAAGGCCGTTCAGGCGCAGCGTGCGCGCGAGGCTGCGCGCAAGGCGCGCGACCTCACAAGGCGCAAGTCCGCGCTTGAGAACTCAACGCTGCCGGGCAAGCTCGCCGACTGCGCGGTGAAGGACCCGGAGCTGGCGGAGCTGTTCATCGTCGAGGGTGACTCCGCGGGCGGCTCGGCCAAGCAGGGCCGCGATCGCAACACGCAGGCGGTGCTGCCGCTGCGCGGGAAGATCTTGAACGTCGAGAAGAGCCGCATCGACAAGGTGCTTGCCAACGCCGAGATCCAGGCGCTGATCACCGCAATCGGAACGGGCGTGCGCGATGAGTTCAACATCGCCAACGCCCGCTACCACAAGGTCATCCTGATGACCGATGCGGATGTCGATGGCGCGCACATCCGCACGCTCGCGCTCACGCTGCTGTTCCGCGAGATGCAGGAGCTGATCGAGGCGGGCTACGTCTACATCGCCAAGCCGCCGCTCTACAAGCTCAAGCAGGGCGCCAGAGAGCGCTACATCGAGAAGCAGTCCGAACTGGAAGAGATCCTGCTGCAGGACAAGTGGGAGAAGCTCTCCGTGGTCGACCAGGGCGGCCGCGCCTTCAAGCTGACCGCGAATCGCTGGCAGAGCTTCACGCGCAGGCTCAAGCAGTACGAAGGCTGGGCGTCATCGCTGCGCGCCAAGCACGGCCACGACCTGGTGTCCTTCCTGGAGGAGTCGTCGCTGCTCGCCGAGGGCGTGCTGAGCGCCAAGGCCGCGCAGAAGGCGCTCGGCGCGAAGAGCGCCGAGGGCGCTCTGCACGAGACCGAGCTGGTCGAGGCCCGCGCGGGATCGATGACGGTGCGGATCTGCGAGCGCGCGAGCGGGCTGACGCGGATCCTCGAGCTTCCTGATGCGCTCTTCGCCGACCCCGACTATCAAAAGCTGGTGGAGGTCCACGCGGGGCTGGCGGAGATGGCCGGCCGCCCGACCTTCACGGTGGCGCTGGACGGCGCCAGCCGCAGCGCGGGCTCCTTCGAGGCGCTGCGCGACGCGGTGCTCGAGCTGGCCCAGCGCGGCGTCAAGCTGCAGCGCTTCAAGGGGCTCGGCGAGATGGACGCCGAGCAGCTGGCAGAGACGACGATGGACCCCTCAAGCAGGACGCTCGCGCAGGTCACGCTCGAGGACGCAGCCGCTGCGGATCGCATCTTCTCGATGCTGATGGGCGACCAGGTGGAGCCGCGACGCGGCTTCATCGAGGAAAACGCGCGCGCCGTGGCCAACTTGGACGTCTAGGCGATGGCCTCGACAGACATCATCTCCGGCGGCAACATCGAGCCGCGCGCGCTCGAGGAGGAGATGCGCACCGCGTACCTCGACTACGCGATGTCAGTGATCGTCGGCCGCGCGCTGCCTGACGTGCGTGACGGCTTAAAGCCCGTGCATCGTCGCGTCCTGCACGCCATGAACGAGCTCAACCTGGGCCCGACGCGGGCGCGCTCGAAGTCGGCGCTGATCGTCGGCGAGGTGATGGGCAAGTACCACCCACACGGCGATGCGGCGATCTACGACACGCTCGTGCGGATGGCCCAGGACTTCTCGATGCGCGCGCCGCTCGTAGACGGGCAGGGCAACTTCGGCTCGGTGGACGATGACCCGCCGGCGGCGATGCGCTACACCGAGGCGCGCCTGGCGCGGATTGCGATGGAGATGCTGCGGGACATCGACATGGACACGGTCGACTTCGTCCCCAACTACGACAGCACCCGCACCGAACCGGTCGTGCTGCCCGCGCGCTTCCCCAACCTGCTCGTCAACGGCTCCTCGGGGATCGCGGTGGGGATGGCGACGAACATCCCGCCGCACAACCTGAGCGAGGTGGTCGCGGCGACGATCGCCTACATCGACAACCCGTCCGTCTCGGTGGCCGATCTGATGCGCCATGTCAGGGGCCCGGACTTCCCCACGGGCGGGATCATCCTCGGCCATGACGGCATCAGAGACGCATACGAGACCGGGCGTGGCCGCGTGCGCGTGCAGGCGCGGGCACACGTGGAGCCGCTGCGCCAGGGCAAGGAGGCGATCATCGTGACCGAGCTGCCGTTCATGGTCAAAAAGGGCGGCGACGGCGGGCTGATCCAGAAGATCGCCGAGCTGGTCAAGGACGGTCGCATCGCTGAGATCTCGGATCTGCGCGATGAGTCCGACAAGCGCGGTATGCGCCTGGTGATCGAGCTCAAGCGCGACGTGATCCCGAAGGTCGTGCTGAACAAGCTCTACAAGCACACCCCGATGCAGAGCACCTTCGGCGTCAACATGGTGGCGCTCGTCGATGGCGTGCCGCGGACGCTGAACCTGCGCGAGGCGATCCAGTACTACGTCGCCCATCAGCGCGAGGTGGTGATCCGCCGCGCCAAGCACGAGCTTGCGGAGAAGGAGGCCCGCGCCCACGTGCTCGAGGGGCTGCTGATCGCGCTTGCGAACTTAGACGACGTGATCGAGCTGATCCGCTCCTCCGCCGACCGCGAGAGCGCCCGCAACGGCCTCGTCGAGCGCTTCGAGCTCTCCGAGACGCAGGCCTCAGCGATCCTCGACCTGCGCCTCTCGCAGCTGACCGCGCTGGAGGCCGAGGAGATCCGCTCGGAGCACCAAGACGTGCGCGAGCGCATCGGCGAGCTGCGCTCGATTCTGGGCGACGAACGCCGTGTGCTGGGCGTGATCAAGGAGGAGCTCTCGGAGATCGCCGAGCGCTTCGCGCAGGAGCGCCGCACGGAGATAACCCACGCCGAGGGCGAGATCGACATCGAGGACCTGATCGCCGATCAGCAGATGGTGATCGCGATCACGCACTCCGGCTACATCAAGTCGCTGCCGCTTGCCACCTACCGCCAGCAGCGCCGCGGCGGGCGCGGGATCAGCGGCATGGACCTCAAGGAGGGCGACTTCATCGAGCACCTGTTCATCTGCTCGACCCATGACTACCTGCTCTTCTTCACCAATCGCGGCAAGGTCTACCGCTCGAAGGTCTACGAGCTGCCGGAGGCCTCGCGCACGGCAAAGGGGCGCGCGCTTGTCAACGTGCTGCCGCTGCGCGAGGGCGAGCGCGTGCAGTCGGTGCTCTCCACGCGCGACTACAGCGAGGGACGCTACCTCGTCTTTGCCACCCGCAAGGGGGTTGTCAAGAAGACCGAGTTCGGCGCCTACAACACCCCGATCAACGCCGATGGGATCATCGCGATCAAGATCCGCCCCGACGACGAGCTTGTCGCGGTGCGGCGGACATCAGGCGATGACGACATCCTGATGGTCTCGCGCTCGGGACAGGCCGCGCGCTTCCACGAGTCCGAGGCTCGCCCGATGGGCCGCGACACCAGCGGCGTGCGCGGGATGAACGTCTCACGGGGCGAGAACTGCGTGATCGCGATGGACGTGGCGCGCGACGAGCAGGAGCTTTTGGTGGTGACCGAGAACGGCTACGGCAAGCGCACTCCGGTCTCCGAGTACCCGCGCAAGGGTCGCGGGGCGATGGGCGTCAAGACGATCACCCTGACCGAGTCCAAGGGCGCCCTGGCAGGCGCGCTGGTGGTGCGCGAGCACGAGGAGCTGGTGTTCGTCTCGGCGGGCGGCATGGTGCAGCGCACCTCGGTGCGCGGGATCAACCGCTACGGGCGCGCCTCGCAGGGCGTGCGCGTCATGAACCTGAAGGGCGATGACGTCGTCTCGGCGATCGCCCTGGTGGTGGACGAGGGCGATGAGGAGGAGCAGGTCGCCTCTGCCCAGGCGCCGCAGGCGCCGGGCGCCGACGGCGCCTCCGCCGCCGATGCGCCAGAGCAGCCCTCGTAGCAGCGAGGAGGCGCCGCGGCCGATCAGTCCGGGTGCGCGCCCCCTTCGAGCGCTTCAGCGCTCTCCTTGAAGGCTTCGATCAGGCTGAGCGCCGCGGCAGGCAGCACGCCGGGCGGGTGCAGCACGCAGAAGCACCGCTTCAGCGACAGCCCCTCGACGGGGACGATCTCCAGTCGATCGGCGACCGAGAAGGCGAGGCGCGAGAGCAGCGTCGGCAGGCAGAGCTCGTGTGCCTCCTCCTTGGCGGCCTGCGTCGAGCCGACCTCGAGCGCCGCCTGCACCGCGGGGAGCCCCTGGCGCTCGAGCGCCTCCTCCACGACCTGCCGCGTGTGGGCGGCAGGGTCGCGCTGCACGATCGGCGTCGAGAGCAGCTCCTGAGTGCTGATCGCGCGCCTGCGCGCCCAGGGATGGCCGAGCGGCACGGCGACCACGATCTCATCCTCCAGCAGCGGGATGCTCTCCAGCTCGCCGGAGAGCTCGTCGATCATGCATGCCGCGACGCCGACGTCGGAGAGCCCTTCGCGCAGCATCCGCTTGACGATCCGCGAGTTGGCCGAGAGCACCTCGACCGGCGCGGTGGTGCGGTGGTGCATGAGAACGAGCGCGCGCGGCATCAGGTACTCGGCCGCGGTGTGGCTGATCGCAAGTCGCACGGCCTGGCGCTGGCCGTGGATGTCGGCGATCACATCCTGCAGCTCCTCGACATCGGCCGCGACGCGCCTGGCGTGGGCGTAGAGGCGCTCGCCGGCGGCGGTCAGGGTGACGCCGCGGGCGGATCGCTCAAAGAGCGGCGTGCCGACGAGGTCCTCAAGCGCGTGCAGGCGCTTGGAGGCACCCGGCTGGGTGATGTGAAGCCGCCTGGCAGCGCGCCCCACCGAGCCCAGCTCGGCGGCTGTGCAGAAGAGCTTGAGCTCCTCCAGCTGGGGGCTCCTGGTTGGCCGCCAAGCCCGCTTCTGATCCCGATCACTCATAACGCTAGCTTATCTGGTAGCCCTAACTAGCTATGGCTTTTGAAGCCCTGAACGCCTCATCCGCACCCAGAGATGGCAAGGTGATTCTGCATCTATCAGCATCGGGCTACGAAAGGTGGTTTCAAATGTCAGCCATAAGATCAGACCAACAGCGTTTTGACGCCGAAGTCGCTCGCAAGGGCAAGACCCTCCTGCAGACCATGGCGGGTCTTGGCATCTTTGCAGCATTGCTGATGTCGATCATCGCGGTCACCAACCGCTCAGAAACACGCACCGAAGTGCTGCGCGCGGCGGCGGCACCGGCAGCTGCCGGCGGCGCTGGCAGCGGTGCCGCCGGCGCGGCGGCGGGAAGCTCCGCCGGCTCGCCGGCCCCTGGCGGCTCGAGCGGTGGCGGCGCGGCGGCAGCCAAGGCGAGCGTCAGCGAAACGGTCAGTCTGAAGGTGATCGCCGAAGGCAAGAAGGGGCCGGAAGGCAAGCTCCACGACGACTTCACCGTGACCGAATTCCACGTGATCGTCGGCAAGCCGGTGACGCTGAAGATCGACAACACCGACGAAGTGCCGCACTCGATCACCGCGCCGGAAGCCGGCGTCAACATCATCGTCGAGCCGGGAACCCACGAATACAAGCTGGTCGTGGACAAGCCGGGCAAGTTCGAATGGCACTGCATCTTCCCGTGTGATCCATGGTCGATGGAACACGTCGGGTACATGCGCGGGTTCATCACGGCCACGCCGGCCTAGAAAAAAGACCTCTCCAACACCCCGTGCCCGATAACCGCAAGGGCGCCGCGCGGCAGGCAGACACCGTAGCACCGCCGCGCGGCGCACCCTGCGGGCCTCACGGGAGCGGGCGAAGACCGCAAGGAGCTCACGATGATGGGAGCAACGCGCAGGATCGATCGCGAGAGCCACGCCGCCCCAGAGCGCGCCAGGCGGCTGCTGCAGCTGGCGCTAGGCGCCCTCTGGATCCTCGACGGGGCGCTCCAGCTGCAGCCATACATGCTCTCCCGTGCCTTCGCTGACCACATCCTCGAGCCCGCCGCAGCTGAAAGCCCCGGCTGGGTCTCAGGCCCGGTTCTCTACTTCGCGCACCTCGTCGGGGCCCACCCGGTCCTCTTTGACGTCCCCTTCGGCGCCATCCAGCTTGCGATCGGCGCGGGGCTGCTGCTGCGTCGCACCGTGCGAGCAGCGCTGATCGCAACGATCCTCTGGGCGCTGGTGGTCTGGCTCCTGGGCGAGGGGCTGGGCGGCGTGTTGAGCCCCGCCGCAAGTCCCTTCACCGGGGCGCCCGGAGCGGCGGTCCTCTACGCGCTGCTGGCGCTGCTCGCCTGGCCGCTCAAGCGCCAGCCGACGGGAGCGGGAGCGAGGCGCTCGGGCGGGCCCGGTGCCTGGCTGCCCACGCGCTCAGCCGCCACCACCGGCCTGCTCGGCGACTGGGCCGGCGCAGCTTGGCTTGCGCTCTGGGGATCGGCCAGCTGGCTTGCGCTGCAGGGCGGCTTCGGGTCGCTCGGCATCGCGCAGAGCGGCGTCTTTGAAAGCGCTCGCGAAGCGGCGCGAGCGCCGGCGCTTGCGCACTGGGCCGGGGCAGTCGCCTATGCGCAGGCGCGCGGAACGGGCGAGCCGCGCTTCGTGGCGGCGATCGCGCGCTTCTGGGCGAGTACCAGCGCAACCGACGCCTCGGCGATCGCGCTTGCCTTCGCGGTCGTCTTCGCGCTGGCGGCGATCGCGATCTTCCTGCCCGCGGGCGCAGCACGCGTGCTGCTCGCCCTCTCGATCGCAGCCGCTGCGGCGATCTGGGTGCTGGGCGAGAGCTTCGGCCAGATCCTCTCCGGCCAGGGCACCGATCCCAACACCGGGCCGTTGCTGATCCTGATCGCGCTTGCCTTCTGGCCGCTGCGCTCGCTGCGTGAGGCCGAGGCCAGCGCGGAGCCGGGCGCCGTGCGGGCCGCTGTGGGTGCTCTGCCCCGCCTTTGCCGCCGTCCGTTCGCTGCGCTACCCTGCGAGTACCAGAGAAAGGAGGTGGTCCAGACCTTGGTAGATAGTCATTGCGGGACCCTGGAGGTGTCCGGCCGCTAGCAGCGGCAGGCTGGAGCGCGTAGCGGAATCCAACCGCGACACCCCAAGGCGGCCGCCGGGCCCAGTCCCTCCGGTAGCAGCAGGGTCGCCTCGGCAAGTCCAGCTGCATTTTCAGGCAAGACGCCCCCCGGTTGCCGGGGGGCGTCTCTGCAAGGTGCGACAGCTTCGCGCGCGGCCAACGACGCTCGTGCGTCAGGGTGCGCAGATCGCGTAGGCTTCGACGGCCAGCGTACTTCCGGTTTCCCCGCCTTTGATGACCACCGCCTTTGCCACCCACTTGTTGCTGCTGGGGTAGGATTCGACGATGCCGGGGGTCGGCCCGGAGGTCCCGGTGACCAAGGGCTTGGCGCCCCCACCGATCAGCGTCTTTCCTGAACCGCATTCGGCTTCCGCCGCGGGCGTGAGTTCATCTGCGGTTGCGCCGCTGATCGTGCCCGAGCTGGCGTGTTCGACCGTCACTTCCGCGGGCCCGGTCGCCCCGGTCGAGCCGGTCGAGCCGGTCACCCCGGTGGTGCCCGTAGCCCCCGTCGGCCCTGTGGCCCCTGTTGAACCTGTCGGACCCGTTGGCCCCGTTGCACCGGTCGCGCCGGTGGAGCCGGCGCCGGTCGCCCCGGTCGCCCCGGTCGCCCCGGTCGCCCCGGCGGCGCCTGTGGCACCAGTTACTCCGCTGGCCCCGGCGGCGCCGGTCGCCCCGGTGGGCCCCGTCGAGCCTGCCGGGCCGGTAGCGCCGGCTCCGCCCGCCGATCCGGCGGCGCCGTTTGCGCCAGCCGGTCCGGTCGCCCCCGTGACGCCTGCGGGGCCGCGCTTGCCAGGTGGCCCGACGGTGTTCCAGGTGACGGCAAGTTCGCCGCTGGAGCAGCGCTCACCCGGACGGCGGATGCGCAGCGCGCCGTATGTCCGGTACTTGCCCGAGCGGGTGTTGTAGCAGGCGAGGATCGTTCGCCCCGAGGCGGCGGGAGCGAGGATCAGCGTTGAGGCAGTGACGGTCAGCGTCATCGCCAGGGCCAAACCCGCCTGCACGCGAGCTCTCATTATCACAGTGGTGCTTCTCCTTTCGCGATATCGATCGTCACGCACATCGCGAGGCTCACCGCTGACCGCACGGGCCACTGCGAGGAGCCTGCCGCAAACATGCCGTGCTGCTTGCCGGTGAGATTCGTGCGCGCGAGCACGATTCCTGCCGGGGCCTAAGACCTCGGCACGCGCGTCGGCGGCGCTCAGGCGGCCAGCGGCAGATACGGTCGCCAGGCGCGCGGGATCGAGGGCGCGGCGACGTGGATGAAGATCTCCGGGTGCGGTCTCCGCGGCGCCCGCAGCAGCGCCATCCCCGCCTGCGCGGGTGAGCGGTCGCCCTTGCGGCGGTTGCAGGGGCCGCAGGAGGCGACGATGTTCTCCCAGCTTGACTCCCCGCCCTTGGAGCGCGGGATCACGTGATCGACGGTCAGATTGGAGCGCGAGCCGCAGTACTGGCAGCTCCAGCCGTCGCGCGCGAAGACGGCGCGCCGCGTGATCTTGCGCCGGTGCGCCTCGCGGGGCACGCGGATGTAGGCGAGCAGGCGGATCACCGCCGGTCGCGCGATCGTCAGGTGCTCGGCGTGAAGCTCCCTCCTGCCGCGCTCGACGACCTCGGCCTTTTCCTTGATCAGGAGCACCACCGCACGACGTGTCGAGCAGACGTTGATCGGCTCATACGTTGCATTCAGCACCAGCACCCGCCCGAACATGACCCGCTCCTCAGGCTGCTGCTGGGCCGCGGCGCCTGCCGACCGCAGAGCGCCCTCTGCCCCCGCCGCAGTCGGCGGAGCATTGGCCGGTCCGTGCCGCGGGCGCTCGAGTTGCGACACGGACCCCGCTGGCGCTGGTACGGGGGCGTCTTCCATGCTCTTGACCGGGAGTGTAGCGGGCGCCCACCGCCGGGCCTCAGGCCGCCGGATAGGTGCCCAGCACGCGAACCTCCTGGCAGTGGCGGCCGAGCGCCGCCAGCGCCTCCTGCACGTGCGCCTCGGCCGTCGATCCCTCCAGGTCGACGAAGAACATGTAGTGGCCCAGGCGCTCGCGGCGCGGCCGCGACTCGATCTTGGTCAGGTTGATGCGCCGCTCGGCGAGCTCCTGCAGGCACGCCACCAGCCAGCCCGGGCGCTGGGCGCCCTGGCCCCAGAAGACCAGCGAGGTCTTCCACGGCCGCTCCGGGCCGGGCGGCTCGCGCAGCGGCAGGCCCGTGAGGTCGGCCTCCCCGCGCGCCAGCCAGGTGAAGCGCGTCTGGTTGTCGGCGCGATCCTCGATGTTGGCGCGAATCACGCGCGCCCCGTAGATCTCAGCCGCAAGCGCGGTGCCGATCGCAGCGATCCGCTCGCCGGGGGACTGCGCTACGATCCGGACCGCCTCGGCGGTCGAGGTGCAGTGGCGGATGCGCGCAGCCGGCAGCTCGCTGCGCAGGAAGCGCAGGCACTGGCCTGCGGGCTGCGGGTGCGTGAGGATCGTCTGGTAGTCGCCCAGCGGCAGCTCCTCGCGGGCGATCAGGCAGTGGTGGACGGCAAACACCAGCTCGCCGACGATCCGCACCGACTGCGCCTCCGTCGCGAGTGTGTCAAGCGTCACCGTGATCGGCCCCTCGATCGAGTTCTCGATCGGCACCAGGGCGTAGGGCAGAGCGCCGGCGTCAACCTCCATCACGGCGTCGTAGACCGTCTCGCAGGCAACCGGCGCCACGCGCTCTGCGATCAGCGCCGAGAGCAGCGCCTGCTCGCTGAATGTCCCGCGCGGG
>JAJPKQ010000039.1 GCA_021323635.1 bacterium
GCAGGGCCGGGACGAGCGAGGGGGAGGCGCCAAGCCTGCCGGCGCGCCGGCAGGCGCCGAGAGCGCCCCAGATCGCGCCGGCGCCCGCCTCGATTGCGAGCGGGCGCTCGAGCTGCGCGGGCAGGTCGGGCTCAAGCAGCCGCTCGATGCCGCACATCATCCGCTCGCGCGCTCGCACGCCCGCCGGGCCGAACGCCACCACCTCCTCGAGGCCAAGCTGCGCGAAGGGCGCGTCCTGCGCAAGCGCGTCGATCAGCGCCGCGATGCGCGCCTGAGCGCCGCCTGCGCGCTCGAGCACGAGCAGCCTCTGCACCAGCTCCTCCCAGGCCAGCGTCAGCGCCTCGGCCAGGCACTGTGCCGGGCTCTCGAAGTGCTCGCGCAAGCGCCTCACGGGCAGCGCCGCCGCCTGCGCCACCGCCCGCTCGCACAACGCCCCCGCGCCGCGTCGGCAGCCGAGATCGAGGGCGGCGGCCATCAGCGCCCGCCGGGGCGAGAGCTGGAAGGCGGCAAGGCGCCTGCCGCCAAGCGCGGGATCGGCGCCGACCAGGGCGCGCGCGCCGTAGCGCCCGCGCGCGCCCGGCGTGGCCGCCCCGAGGTCGGAGCTCGGCCCCGCCGCACAGGGTGTCGCCAGCCAGCGCGCCAGCGGGACCGCCAGCGCGGGCAGCTCCGCAGCGCGCCCGGCGCCGAGGCGGTTTGCGACCACGCGCCAGACGCCCGCCACCAGCGCCTCCGCCATCCAGGGCGGGCCGCAGGACAGCCCAGCCTGCTGGCGCAGCTGCGCCACCGCCGCCGCGAGGGCGGCGGCCGAGCGCCGGGCGGCCTGCGCGCCGAGCGCGCCCGCGCTGAAGCTCTCGAGCGCGCAGAAGCGCGCGGCGTGCTCGTTCTCGGCAAGCAGCGTCAGAAAGGCCGCCAGCTCGCGCTCGAGCGAGCGCCCCCGGACGACCCTGCCGCCGGCGGCGAGCGCTCCCTGCAGCGCCTGTGTGCAGGCGAGGTCGTGCGCGGCCAGAAAGCACTCGTGCTTGCCGCGAAAGTGGACATAGAAGGTGCGGGTGGAGACGCCCGCAAGCGCACAGAGCTCGCGCACGCTCAGCCTGTCGTAGGGGGTTGCGGCAAGCGCCTCGATCAGCGCGCCGCAGAGGCGCATGCGCTGGTGGTGGGCGACGTGGCCCGGCCTCGGCGAGGGGCCCGGGTGCAGGCGCGGGAAGAGCGCCCCCTGGCGCCGCGGCGCCCGGGGCGCCGCGGCGCTGCCCTGCTGCGTTCTCTCTGCAGTTCCCGAAGCCAACGCTTGCGACCTTCTCCCTCCCTCCCGGCCGCTCAAGCTGCAACCGCAGAGCGCTGCGGCAACGCTCGGGCTCAGCCGGGTGAGAGATCTCGCCCCAAACGATGGCGGCCGGCAGGCGTCGGTTCAAGTGGCGTTTTACACGTGTTTTATGGCTTTTGGCGGCCGGCCGGCTCAGGTGCCTTGCGCGCCGGCCCGCGCATCCTCGCCTGGGCGGCACGGATCTCAGCGAAGGCCCGCTCCGCACCGATCGCAGGAGTCAGCAGCAGGTAGGCGAGCGGCCCGGAGAGCGCCGGGAGCGACCGGGCGCGCTCGCCGACGACGTGGTCGTGCGCGATCCGCCACAGCGCCCCGACGCTTGCCTGCGCCGCGTACTCGCCCGGTCGCTCCGCCGCGCTCAGCTGCTCGAAGAAGAGACGCGCGAGCGCCCCGATCAGGCGCTCGCGCGCATCGACGCCGGCGGCGCCGACGCGAAAGATCTCGACGAAGGAGAGGCGCGCGAGCGCCGGCGAGCCGGCGATGCGCGTGCACAGCGCCTGCGTGGCCCGGTAGACCGCCTCCGTCCCGGGGGCGCCCGCCCGCGCGGCCATCGACGCGTATGCGATCGTCTGCGCCACCCGCAGGCAGACCGCCTGGATGAAGCAGTCCTCGACCCCTGCGAACGACTCGACAAACGCCGCGCGCGGCACCTGCGCACGCGCCAGCAGCGCGCCCTCGCTCAGGCTCTCGTAGCCGCCCGCCGCTGCGATCTGCGCAGCGGCGAGCAGCAGGCGCTCGCGCGGCGCGACAGGCTGGCGGCTCGCCGGCACCCGCTGAGCGAGCAGCGGCGAGCCCTCAAGCCAGGCGAGCTCGCCGACGCGCTCACTGCAGGGGTCGCCGAAGCTCAGCATCCAGGCCAGCAGCTCATCGACGTGGTCGGGCAGCTCGGCGGTCGTGCCCTCGACGAGCGCCCTGCGCGCAACCCGCGCCAGGCCGCCGACGATCCCCTTCAGCAGCAGCGGCGGCAGGCGCACGCCCTGCGGACCGCTTGCGAAGCGCTGGGCAAGCAGCCCCTCAAACTGGCGATGCGTATCCGCAAGACGGCGCAGCGCCGGCTCGCCGGCGCCGTAGGGCTCCACGAGCACGATGCGCGCCCGCTCCGGGCGGCTTGACACCGCGACCGCAAGCGCCTGCACCACGCCCCGCATGCCCTCTCGCCAGTCGCGGCTCGCGATCCGCGCCGCGTACATCCGCGACACCGTCTCGCGCACGATGCGGTCGTAGCTGGCCAGAAAGCAGCTCTCCTTTGCTTCCTCGCCGTTGCCGCCGTAGAGGGAGTAGAGCGAGCGCGTCGAGACGCCTGCACGGGCGCAGAGCGCGCGCACGGAGACACCCTGAAGCCCGCGGTCGGCCACCAGCTCGAGCAGCGCGTAGTGCAGTCGATCGCGCTGGTCACGCCCTGCGCGCCGGCGCTCGACGCCCGGCCGCGGCGTGCCGACGCCGGCCCTTGCGGCGGCGATCATTCGCTCGAACCTTTCGAGCTCGTGCGCTGTCTCGGTGCTCGGTCTCACTGCTGCGCCCATCCACGATCTAGCGGCCGCAGACGCCGACAAGGGCCTTTTGCACCAGTCGTTTTTCGGAGCGCACGCCGGCTGCGGCGGGCTCAGCGTGTCCGGGCGCGCGTGGGACTGCTCAGGCCAAGCCCGGCTCGGCGCCAGACACGACACCGCAAGGCATCCGGGCCCTCCGGCGATCGGTCGAGCATGGCCGCGATCACGAACGGGCGTCAGACCCGTGCGCTGGGGCGATCGAGCGCAGCGCCGCGTCGGCGCCGAGCGTCGGCGCAAGCACCAGGAACGAGAACAGGCCCGCGTAGTCGACGAGCTTGTGCGCTTCGCCGCGCTCGCTCGCTTGGAAGATCAGCCCCCAGACCGCGCCTGCGGAGGCGGCCGCGGCGCTTGCCGGCAGGCGTGCCTGCGCGGGCATCGAGCGCGCAAAGATGCGGCCGGCGTCGGCGAGCAGGCGGTCGCGCAGTCGCATCCCCGGCGCCCCGAGCGCCATCACCTCGACGTACGCGACGCGCGCGTACTCCTCGTCGCTGGCCACGCGCGCAAGCATCCGCACGGTTGCCGCGCAGACGCTCTGGCCCCAGTCGGAGTGCGCTGCAGCCGCCCGCGCGATCGCCGCGAGCTCCGCCTCCACGAGGGCCTCTATCGCCGTCAGCAGGCACTCCTCGATGCTTGCGAAATGACGTGCAACCGTCCAGCGCGAGACCTCCGCCGCCTTGGCTACCCGTTCGCCCGCGAGTGCGCCCGCGCCCTCGCGCGCGGCGATCCTCACCGCTGCGGCCATGATCCGCCCGCGCGTGCCAAGCGCCTCCAGCTGGGCGGCGCAGCTCGAGGCAACCGGCCCTTGCTGATCCGGCGCGATCGCCAGCGATCCGGGGAGCACGACCGGGCGCGCGGCATCCGCACGGTAGGAGAGCATCCAACGAACGATCGTCGGCACCTCGTCGGGCAGCTCGCTGGCTCGGCCGGCGATCAGCATCGAGCGCGCAAGATGAGCGATTCCCGCGACGATCGCCTTGACGATGAGCGGCTCGAGCCCGATGTCGTCGGGGGCTTCGTCAAAGCACGCTGCGACGAACGCCTCGAAGCGGGCGCGAATTTGGTCGATCTCCGCCCGCGCCGCCTCACCTGCCACGAAGGAGTCCACCAGCGCCAGCTGCGCGGCCTCCGGCTCCTCGGCGACCTGCCGGGCGAACGCGCCCACGATCATCTCGAGCCGCTCGCGCCAGGCCAGCTCCGACTCGCGCGCTCGAAAGACGCGGCGGGCGGCGACGTCAGTGACAAGGTCGAAGATCGCCAGGAAGCACGCCTGCTTGCCGCCGGGAAAGCGCTCGTAGAGGGTTCGCGTTGAGACCCCCGCAAGCCGGCAGAGCTCGTCCACGCTCGCGTCGCGATAGCCGTGCTCGTGGACGGCCCGCACCATCGCCAGGAAGAGGCGCACACGCTGGTAGCCCCACGCCGCGCGCGTCGAGCGTCCCGAGCGCAGGCGCAACGGCGCAGGCAGACGACCGCGATCTTCGTCGCGCAGCAGCGGTGCCAGCCGCACGCGCTCCTCGAGTGCGCGCGCCGAGCCGCCGCCACCGACGGCAAGCTGGCGCTGGGGCGCCTGCGCCTTCTTTGACGATCCGTTGCTTTGACCCGCGTTGCTCACTCGAAGGCCCCTTGCCGTCGGTGGAAACCGGGCCTTCTGCCGGCTCCGCGCCGCACGGGTTGCTTCTTCCTCCCACTTTATAGATGGGGTTGCCGGAGCTTGGCGCCACACAGACGCCGCGCTCGCGCTGCGCGCTATGCCGCGACCCGCCCGAGCGCTTCCGCGGCAAGGTCGGCGGCGCCCATGCGCTTGTAGATGCGCGCCATGAAGCGCAGCGCACCGCGCGAGGAGGAGTCCACACGCGACCACTCGCGCGCGCACCGCGCTGCGGCCTCCAGGTCGCCGGCACGCCAGAAGGCGATCGTCATCAAGCGCAGGATCGCGACGCTCTGCGGTTCGGCGTCGCGGGCGTAGATAAGACGCTGGCCGGCAAGCGCGTAGTCGCCCTCGGCCATCGCCCGGCGCGCGGCAACCATGAAGCGCTCTGCGCGCTCGGCAGCAGGGTCGGGCTTGGAGAAGTCAACGAAGCGCATCGAGCCTGCGGGGACAGTGCGCACGCCGTGCGCAAAGGAGACCCGTGCCCACTGCTGCGTGCGCCCCTCCTGCTCTGAGAAGTAGATGCCTGTAACCGTGCCGACCCCCCACTCCGGATAGGCGAGGCAGCGGGCGTAGCGGTGCACGACCGAGTGGTCGGGCACGCGGTCGCCAAAGGGGTCGTGGCGCTCGCGTTCGGCGGCGCGCTCGCGCTCGCGCTGCTCGGCTTCATAGGCGCGGCGGCCCTCCTCGGCGCGCGCCTTGCGCGCGGCAGCAGCAGAGGCCCGCACCGCGCTTGCCGAGACGCGCCCGCCGCGCGAGCCCTCCGCAAGGCGCTCGAGCTGGTCGGCGGCCTCGTTGATGGCCTTCAGGTGCGCCTCGTGCTCGTGGCGCTTGCCCGCCGGCGCGATGTCGGGATGCCAGCGCTTGGCCATGCGGCGGCGCGCAAGCTGCACTGCGCGCTTGTCAAAGGGAGCATCGAGCTCGAGCAGCATCAGGTGCTGCTCGATATCCAGGAAGCGCGTTGGCATGACGCAAGGGACGTTAGCGCCGGCGCGCCGCACAGGCAAGCGGGGCCCGCGGATTTTCGATTCCGACGCGCCCGCGCTCAAGCGAGCGCTCAGCACCCTGAGCCCGCATCCGCCGCGCGCCGCCAAAGATCAGGGCCTCCTCCCCGATGCGAGCGAGCGCGGGCCTCGCGACGCTTCCTGCTCGACACGACAACCACGACCGCAAGGAGGATCACTCTCGTGCTCAATCATCGCCGTGGCGGCCTGCGTGCTCGCCTGCGCCACAGCTATCCAAGCGTCGCAGCAACCGCTGCGCTCCTGTTCTCAATGAGCGGAGCAGCGCTCGCCGCCCACCACTACCTGATCACCTCCACCCATCAGATCAGCCCCAAGGTGCTGCGCGCGCTGCGCGGCAGCGGCGCACACCGCGGCCCGACCGGCCCGCAGGGAGCCACCGGCTCGCAGGGAGCCGCCGGCCCGCAGGGTGCCGCCGGCCCGCAGGGAGCCACCGGCCCGCAGGGTGCCGCCGGGCAGAACCTCACCGCCGAGACGACGCTGCCCTCAGGCCAGTCGGAGTCCGGCGGCTTCGCCGCCGCGGGCGGCTGGGACCCGGGGTCTTCGGGATTCTTCGGCTACATCGGCACAGGCATCACCTACACCCAGCCGCTTGCGACCGCGATCGAACCAACCCACATCATCGATGTCCAGAGGCCGGCGACGAGCGCCCCGCACTGCCCTGGGGTCGGCAGGGCCGAACGCGGCTATCTCTGCCTCTATGACTTCGTCGTCAATGACGTCGAACCGGGATACGGCTACTCGACCGTCTCGGAAGGCTTCTCAAGTCCCTCGCCGGGCGTGGCGCTCTACTGGGCAGTGAAAGCTGCAGGCGAACCGTGGGTCGGCGGTGAGTACACGGTGACCGCCCCCTGAGGGGCGAGATCCGCCCGGGCGTCGGATTCGGCCGGCGCCCGGGCCGCCTCAGCGCTAGCGCAGGCTGCGCAGCACGTACTGCAGAATGCCGCCATGGCGGAAGTACTCCGCCTCGCGCGGTGTGTCGATGCGCACCAGCGCATCGAGCTCGATCACCTGCCGCCCATCCTGATCGGGGCGCAGCGCGCGCACATGCACATGCTGGAGATCACTTCCGGCCCTGGCCACCGCCGCGGGTATCCCGCTGATCGAGATCTCCTCCTCGCCGGTTATGCCAAGCCCTTGAGCGTCCGCTCCCTCGGGCAGCTGCAGCGGCAGCACGCCCATGCCGATCAAGTTCGAGCGGTGGATGCGCTCGAACGAGCGTGCGATGACCGCTCGCACGCCAAGCAGCCGCGTGCCCTTTGCAGCCCAGTCGCGCGAGGAGCCCGAGCCGTACTCGCTCCCGGCGATCACCACCAACGGCACCCCTTCTGAGGCGTAGGCCATCGCGGCGTCGTAGATCGTCATCTGCTCAGGGCCGCCGGCGCCAAAATGACGGGTGTAGCCGCCCTCGGGGAGCGGATCGCCGCCCCCGATCAGGTTGCGCAGGCGCACGTTTGCGAATGTCCCGCGCATCATCACCTCGTGATTGCCCCGGCGCGAGCCGTAGGAGTTGAAGTCGCGCACCGACACTCCGTGCTCGATCAGATAGCGCCCTGCCGGGGAGTCGCGCTTGATCGCCCCCGCAGGCGAGATGTGGTCGGTGGTGACGGAGTCGCCGAGCAGCGCCAGCACGCGCGCGGAGGCGATGTCGGTGAGCGGCGCAGGCTCAGGCTCGATCGCATCGAAGAAGGGTGGGCGGCGGACGTAGGTGGAGCTCCCTTCCCAGGCAAAGCGGGGCGCACCGCCCCCCTGCTCGGCAGCGGGCGCGCGCTGCTCGAGCTCGCGTGCCAGCTCGCGCCAGCGCTCGTCGCCGGCGTAGAGGTCCGCGTAGTCCTTGCGGAACATGTCTGCCTGGAGTGCCTCGGCGACGGTCTGCGCGACCTCCTGCTCGCTCGGCCAGATGTCCCGCAGGTGCACCTCGGTGCCCTCGCTGTCCACGCCCAACGGCTCGCGTGCGATGTCGATGTCCATCGTCCCCGCGATCGCGTATGCGACGCACAGCGGTGGCGAGGCAAGGTAGTTCATCCGCACGTCAGGGTTGATCCGCCCCTCGAAGTTGCGGTTGCCAGAGAGCACCGAGACCACAGCAAGGTCGCGCTCGGCCACGGCTTCTGAGATCGGCTCCGGCAGCGGCCCGGAGTTGCCGATGCAGGTCGTGCATCCGTAGCCCACCAGGTTGAAGCCGAGCGCCTCCAGAGGCTCGATCAGGCCCGCCCGCTGCAGGTAGTCGGTGACGACCCGCGAGCCGGGCGCAAGCGAGGTCTTGACCCATGGCTTGCGCGCAAGGCCGCGCGCGACCGCGTTGCGGGCAAGCAGCCCGGCGGCGACCATCACAGAGGGGTTGGAGGTGTTCGTGCACGAGGTGATCGCGGCGATCACGACCGAGCCGTCCTTGAGCTCCACGCGGTCGCCATCGAGCTCCAGCTGCGCCGCACGCGCCGGCGCAAGCGTCGCCGGCGGCGCGCCGTTGGATCCCTCTTCCGCCTCGCCCTCGGCGACGGGCTCGTGGCCGGGGGCGCCGTTGGCGGGCGGGTCGGAGGCCGGATAGGACTCGGCCACCGCCTCATCGTGGCCGTGCAGCTCCGAGGAGCCGCCCTGCGCGCCAGCGCCCGCACTGCCGAGGATCGCTGCGAGCGCCCTCTGGAAAGCCTCTTTGGAGTCATCGAGCGCGATCCGGTCCTGGGGGCGCTTGGGTCCGGCCAGCGAGGGGCTGACGGTCCCCAGGTCAAGCTCGAGGACCTCGCTGTAGCGGGGGTCGGGGCTGCCCTCTTCGTGGAAGAGGCCCTGCTCGCGGCAGTAGGCGTCGACCAGCTCGACGCGCGCGCGCGGCCGACCCGTCAGCTCGAGGTAGCGCAGCGTCTCTGCGTCGACGGGGAAGATCGCGCAGGTGCAGCCGAACTCGGGCGACATGTTCCCGATCGTCGCGCGATCGGCGATCGGCAGCCCCGCCAGCCCCGCGCCGAAGAACTCGACGAACTTGCCCACCACGCCCCGCTCGCGCAGCCGCTCCGTGACGGTCAATACGAGGTCGGTCGCGGTTGCGCCAGCGCGCAGACGACCGTGCAGGCGCACGCCGATCACCTGCGGGATGAGCATCGGAATCGGCTGTCCGAGCATCGCCGCCTCCGCCTCGATGCCGCCGACGCCCCAGCCGAGCACGCCCAGGCCGTTGATCATCGTCGTGTGCGAGTCGGTGCCCACCAGCGTGTCCGGATACGCCTCCTGGCCGTCCGGCCCCTCAAGCGAGCCGAACACGACCCGTCCCAGGTACTCGAGGTTGACCTGGTGGCAGATGCCGGTGTCGGGCGGTACGACCGCGAAGTTGTCGAAGGCGTCCTGAGCGAAGCGGAGGAACGCATAGCGCTCGCGATTGCGCTCGAACTCCCGCTCCGCGTTGATCTGGAAGGCGGCAGGGCTGCCGAACGCATCGACCTGCACCGAGTGGTCGATCACCAGCTCCACCGGCACCAGCGGGTTGATGCGTCCCGGGTCGCCGCCGAGCGCGGCCATCGCCTCGCGCATCGCCGCCAGATCGACGACCGCGGGCACGCCCGTGAAGTCCTGCATCAGCACTCGCGCAGGCGTGAAGGTGATCTCGCGCGCGGGGCTCGCCGCAGGCGACCACCCCGCAAGCGCCTCCACGTCGGCGGCAGTGACCGTGCCCCGACCCTCGCAGCGCAGCAGGTTCTCAAGCAGGATCTTCAGCGCATAGGGAAGATGTGCCACATCGAAGCGATCCGCGAGCGCGTCGAGGCGGTAGATCCGATGCTCGCGGCCCCCCACTTCGAGGGTGGACAGAGCTCCAAAGCTGTTCTCGGACATCGCGGCCTCCAGATGTTCGTGGTTGTTTGCCTCGCTCTGAGCAGTCTTGCAGAGGCTCGCGCAATGCGCACCGCAAATGAGACCCCGGCCGGTCAAGAACGGCACCGCTTCTGCCGAAGCTCTCTATGCCACTCACAGTTCCACCACAAACGAACCCGGGTTGCTCAAAAGACGTCGCACCTCCTGGCTGTGCCCCACCGAGCTCGACCGCGCCCGTGTGGTCGACGCGAACGTGCGCGTGCGCAACCTGCGCATGATCAGCCTCGGCGCAGCGGTGGTCGCGCTGCTGGTCTCTGCCCCCTGGCAGGGCTGGACCTACCCGATCCTCGCGCTGCCGGTGGCTATCACCTTCGGCGCCGTCGACCTGACCATCCGCCGCGTACAGCGCCCCGAGCTGATCAGCGCCGGAGCGATGCTGATCACCCTCGGCGTGCTCGCCGGCGGCGTAGCGATCAACGGCGGCTCGCGCAGCCCGGCGCTTCCCTGGCTGGTGCTGCCCCTGGGGGCGACCGCCGCGCGCTTCCGCCCGCAGGTCGTCATCGCCGGCCTTGCCCTGACCGTGGTCGCGATCCTCGCCGCGACCTTCGGCGTCGACACCACCCAGGCAGCGGACCACCCGGTTGCGGTCATCGCCACGCTTGGCCTGCTGGTGAGCTTCGTCTCGATCATCTGGGCGATCCAGTCTGCGGAGCTCCACCATCGCGACGCCGCCGTGCTGGACCCGCTCACCGCGCTGCTCAACCGCTCCTCGCTGATGAGCCGCTTCCGCGAGATCGCCTCCCAGGCGCACCTGACCAGGCGTCCGGTGTGCCTGCTGATGTGCGACATCGACGCCTTCAAGGAGATCAACGACTCCTACGGCCACGATCGCGGCGATGCAGTCCTTCAGGAAATCTCCTATCAGCTGCGCAAGCAGCTGCGCTCCTTCGAGCTGATCTACCGCCTCGGCGGGGAGGAGTTCCTGGTGGTGCTGCCAGGCGTCGGCCAGCGCCGGGGCCAGGAGATCGCGGAGCGCATCCGTGCGTCGATCTCCGAGATGCGCCCGACCGGCCTGCGCGTGACGATCTCGATCGGAGTGGCGGTGGCGGTCGGCGAGGAGGTCGCGTTCGACCCCCTCTTCAAGGCCGCCGACAACGCCCTCTATGAAGCCAAGCACGAGGGCGGCAACGCTGTCGTGACAGCAAGCGCCCTCCCTGAGATCAGCAGGCGCGCCTGAGCACACAGCCGACGCGGCAGCGCCGCCGTCGCTAGGCTGCGCTGGTGGCAGGCAGGAGATCGAGGCAGCCGCTGTTTGCTCTCAGCGGCAAGACCGCCTTCATCACAGGCGCCGCGCGCGGGATCGGCGCCGCGACGGCAGAGCGCCTGCACGCTCGCGGCGTGAACGTCGCGCTGGTCGGCCTGGAGCCCGAGCGCTTAAGCGCCCATGTGCAGCGGCTGGGGCAGGAGCGCGCAATTGCCCTGGAGTGCGACGTCACCGACAGCGGCGCCTTGGAGGCGGCGGTCGCGCAGACGGTCGAGCGCTTTGGGGGCATCGACATCGCGATCGCGAACGCCGGCATCGCCTTTGTGGGCTCGCTTGCCCACTCGCCGATCGAGCAGATCGAGCGCACGCTGGCGGTCAACCTGCTCGGCGTCTGGCGGACCGATCGAGCTGTCGCTGCGCAGATCATCGAGCGCCAAGGCTACATCCTCAACATCTCCTCGCTCTCTGCGATCCTGCACGCGCCGCTGATGGGCGCATACACGACCGCCAAGGCGGGCGTAGACGCTCTCTCGGACGCACTGCGGATGGAGCTTGCGCCGAGCGGCGCGCGTGTTGGCGCAGCCTACTTCGGCTTCATCGACACCGACATCGTCCGCGCCTCCTACGCCCACCCGGCGGCGGAGCGGATGAACCGGCGCATGCCCTCCTTCCTGCGCGGGCCGGCACCGCTCTCCTGCGCCATCGATGCGATCGAGCAGGGCATCGAGGCACGTGCGGCGCGCGTCTTCGCGCCCCGCTGGGCAGCAGGCGCCTATGCGCTGCGCGGGTTGCTGCAGCCGCTCTCCGAACGTCTCACGCTGCGCCAGAGCGCGGACCTTGCCGCGGCGCTGGCCGAGGCCGACGCCAGCGCGCGCGAGCGCTCCGAAGACCTCGCTCTTGGCATCTCTGCGCGCGCCCTCTAGGGCGTTCGCCGCGCAGCGCCCTTGCGAACTACTCGCCGCGGCAGCCGATCGAGCTCCCTGGCACCCGCACGCTCGACCTCGACGCCTCTGGCCGTCAGGAACCAGGCGTTCGCACCGCCCATCTGACGCTCGCCGCGCCGGTAGATCAGCTCAGCGCGCTCCAAGCGCTGTAGCAGCTTGGAGGTCTGCCCTTCGTCGCTGATCTCAGCAAGTGATGCGATGCGCCGATTGGGCGCGCCCGGCTGCTCGGCGATCGCGCTGAGCACCCTCGCGGTGCGGTAGGTCAGACGTGGCAGATGCCCACTCTCCGGCTTTGCGCCACCGGCCAGCGGGCGATTGACACCGCCGCCACGGCTCCGGACAGGGGAGCCGGCCGCTCGCTTGCGGAGTCTGTTGCGGTTTGTCCTGTTTGAGCTCATCGGTACCTATCCTGCGCACCGCAGACCCCGCCTCTGATCTCCGCCTGCCACCCATTTTACAGCGCTCGCCCCCTGGCCGCCGCCTAGCCGCTCCAGCGGCGTCGCGATCCCGTCGGGCGGTATGCGCTGCTGTGAGGACCGGCGCACACGCAGCACGTCTCGCCGGCATGCCTCGGGGCGCCCGCGAAGATGCGGCTGCTTGCGGCACGCGGGCCCGCCGCGGCGGACTCGGCGAGGGCCGCCTGCGCCGCATCTCGACCTCAGCACCGGAGATGCGGAACGGAGAGGGCGGTGTGTGGGTTCAAGACATATGTCCCAGGTGATAGGTCTCTGGTGAGTCGAGACATGCGTCTCACCCTGGACAGGGATCTCGCTGGGCACTGGTCGTGGAGGCGAA
>JAJPKQ010000035.1 GCA_021323635.1 bacterium
GGCAATCGACAAGGAGGAATCCGATGCCAAACAGCTATTCCGCCGAGGTCCGCAGGCAGGTCGTCGACCTGGCCCGATCGGGCACCAGGGTCGCGCAGCTGGCCGATGCATTCGGCATGCGGCAGACCACCATCTACAACTGGTGCAAGCAGGAGCGCATCGACCGCGGCGAGGCGCCGGGGCTCAACACCGAGGGACAGATGGAGCTCGCTGCCGCCAAGCGGCGCATACGTCAGCTTGAGACCGAACTGGCCCTCTCGCGGAAAGTCAATGAAGTCTTTCTCGACCAGAATCTTGGCCCAAAACCCGGTCTCCGTCGAACCTAGGGCAGTCCAGGGAGCTTCGGGGTCGTCAGCCGTCGGCAAGGATGGGCGATGGCAGCCGGCACCGGTTCCGCGAGGAGAGGGGGCCGGGTGGGCACCGGACCGGCCGGCACGTGGGGTGGGGCACAAGTCGCCGCCAGGCGGATAGCAGCACTGTCTTGCGGGGCCACGCTGGCGCCTACTCGCGTTCCATAGCGACACTACCGTGGCCGCCGCGAAGGCAATCTCAGACTGCTCCTCTCCGCGATGGCGGTTGGGCCAGCGTGGCCTCGAGGATCAGCACGATCGCGCACGCGAGTGCCCACAGCTGGGCGACGAGCGCCCACAGACGCTCTTCGAGCCCCTGGTCGCCGACGAACGAGCTATGCAGTACAAACGTGACAATCCCAGCAACCGAGAGCACCAGAGCGCCGTTCAGCACGACTCGCGCCAGCCGGCTCGGCCACGCCGACCGGGCCAGCGCGAAGCCGCTCAGCAGGAGGGACACCTTGATGCCGAGGCTCAGCCATATGTGGGCGTCGAAATGCCAGGAGATCGCGCCCGCGGCCGCGCGTGATCTGCACGCGGCGCTCGTGATCAGCGAGCAATCCATGCGCAAGGGCCCGACGAGAATCGCGCACATTCCGGCAAGCACGAAGCACAACGGCATCGCCAGCGGCCAGCTCCGCGTAAGCAGCGCCGGTAGGAGTGCGACGGCGAGGGCGATCAAGCCCAGTCCCCAGACCGCCATAAACGCCGTGAAGATCCAGGGGTGTGCTGCGCCTTGCCGACCGAGTTCGCTTATGTACTGGCGAACCACTGAGTAGTGAGGTTCGAGTGCGCCCGCGAGCGCCCATCCGCCGACGAACACGAGCTGTGCGAGGATCGAAGCCCACGCGAGCAACCACGTACGGCGGCGCGCAGCCTCGGGCAGCGGTGGCCACCCTGCCGGTCTGAGCCAGAGCGCGAGGTCGCGCAGCACCTCCCCGGATCTAGCCGGGCGCTGCGCTGACGCGCGTGGGCCAGCCTTGGCGGGACTCTCGATACCACCCAGCGGCGGGGAACCGCCGCGAGACGCTAGCTCGATGTCATCAGCTCGACGCGGTTGCCCCATGGATCTTCCATGTAGAAGCGACGAGTCCCTGCCAGCGAGTCGTCCCACTGAACCTCGATGCCAGCAGCGCTCAGGCGCTCCGCGAGAGCGTCGAGCTCTCCCGCATCGATGCGGAACGCCGGATGGGCCTTGACCGCAGGGACGAAGTGCTCGCTGACGCCGAAGTGTAGCTGCTGTCGTCCGACAGCGAACCACACCACACCGCGCTCGCGGAGCGGCTCCGGCTTCTCAATCTCGGCGAGCCCCAGCAGGTCACCGAAGAACCAGCGGGCCCTGTCCTCGCAGCCACGCGGGGCGGCCAGCTGGACGTGATCGAGCGCAACGACGCCCATGAAGACCTCACGTTACATGAGCCGGGCGGCGCGGCAACGACGCTGCCGCTCCCGCCGCGCACTTCCACCGAGCCGAGACCAGCTTGCGGCCGTTTCTCCTGCCCGCATAGGGTCCATCGCGGTGGCCCGTCAACGAACGCCACGCGACACATCACCTCAGCGCTGAGAGCGCCAGCGCGGGCACGCACACGACCGGAAGGAAGTTGCAACGGCGGGCAGAGGAGCTCGGCTCTCTGGGTAGCGATCAGAACGGCTCCTCTGGGAGCTCGACCCTGCCCTCGGGCCAGTCCGCTCCCGCTGTGAGCGGCTTCCACATTGCGAGCATGGGCATCTCGATCACGCCCGAGGGCTGCTGCGCGAAGACAGGCCCCTCGATGAGCTTGAAGCCGAACTTGGCGTACAGGCGGACGTTTGCCGGCGAGCAGAAGAGCGTTGCTCGCTCGGCGCCAAGCTCATTGGCAACTTGGAGCACACGCTCGATCAACAAGCGCGCAAGACCACGTCCACGAGCAGCACGAGTAACGATCACCCCGCCGATCCCGGCCACCTGGAGCAGTGAGTCACCAACCCGCACATCGGCGAGAAGGAGTCCAGCCAGTGCAACCAGAGTCCCTGCCTCATCGCGCAGTCCGAGCCTGTGGGTGCTCGTTCGCCAGTGCAGAGTTTCGCCGACCCCGCCCCATGGTTCTGGCTCTCCCGCGATGACCTGCCGCCAGTCCCGGTCGGTCACCTTCGCCAGCTCGACCAAGCGCATCGACACACGGTAGCGGTTGGCCACCGGGGGTCCGGTGCGGCGTTGGCGTGACTCCGGGAGGGGCCGCGCTGGACGCCGAGCAAGTGATCGCGTTGCGCGATTCGATGCCGTCGAGGACCCCGAGTCGGCCCTCCGCGCCTGGTTGATCCCAGCCGGGGTCCCGACCAGCTCAGACGTCGGCGACGGTTCGTGTACAACAATGGCGCCGTGGACGACTCCGGCAGCGATAGCCTGGATGAGCCAATCGAGGTCGTGCCGCACGACCTCGGGTGGATCGAAGACGCGCGACGGGCCGCCGACCAGTTGCGTGCGGTTGTCGGTCACCTCGCCAGCGGCGTCGAGCACATCGGCAGCACGGCCGTACCCGGGCTCGCGGCGAAGCCGATCGTGGATCTCGCGGTGGCGGTAGAGCCCGCCCATCGCGAGGAGGCCGTCGATGCTCTGCAGCGACTCGGCTACGTGGATCTCGGTGAGGCGGGCGTTTCCGGACGACGCTACCTGCGCTGGCGCCGCTCGCCGCCGGCGGTCAACGTGCACCTCATGGCGCCGGGCAGCGCGCTTTGGATCGAGAACCTCCTGCTGCGCGACTACCTGCGCTCGCACCCCGACGCGGCTGCTGACTATGCGGGGGCCAAACTGTCGGCGGCCAGTCTGCACCCGACGCTGCTTGCCTACTCGGAGGCCAAAGCCGACCATGTCCAGCACCTCCTGATCGCCGCCCGGGAATGGGCCGCCGGCGCTGGCTCACCGCGCTCGTCGTAGATAGTTCGCTGGTCTCCACTCGTGTTTGATCATCCGCCACAGCCACTCGATCCCGGCCTCCGCGGGAGCATCGCGCCCGTCCGGTCTCTCGCCCACGAAGCTATATCCGAGCTTCGCCGGGATTCCGGCGCTGGCCTCGCTTGCCTTGTCGTGGTGGATCTCGACACGCTCGATGCCGGGCAGAGCGAACGCGGCGTCCGTGAGCATCCACGCCACCCGCGTGGCGAGGCCCCGGCGCGTGAAGGCGGGGTGAATCCAGTAGCCGAGCTCGAGCCTGCAAGGCCCGATCCGGCGATGAAGCCCGCAGCTTCCGGCTACGCGATCAGCGACGAACACGCCGAGCATCACATCTCCACCTCCGAGCCATTCGCGCTCGCGCCCGGCGAGCATCGCCTCTCGCTGCCCTGGCGGCGCTTTGGCACGCGCAGCTCGATGCTTCAGGCCCTGGTGTCCCAGGGGCGCTCACGGTAGCCGTTGCGGGAGCCCTTGCGCTCGGTGCTGACCTCTCCATATCCGGCGTGCCGTAGGGCTTGGGCATCTGCGGACATCAGCGCTCAGCAGATGAGTCTTGAGCAGCGAGCGCAAGGTGCCGGGGTCAGCTTGCTGGCGCTTGAGCGCTCAGGAGCTCGGAAAGGCTCATGCTGTGGAGCGCCGGCCAAGAGTGGTCATCTCCTTCGTGTGGTTTGACTTGATCCACGAAGGATCCCGAGATGGCCGCGCTGAGTGCCGGCCGCTGCGCGAGGGTCGGGTCGTACACCACCTGCGTGGGCGCTAACCACGGGCGCGCCCTGCTAGCCTCGAAGGGCGCTCGCGACTGGCGCAGTCAAGGTGGGTGCAACCACCGGGGAGCGGGCGTGCCTCATGGCTTCGACAGCAGCCGCGCGCCTGGGCACAAGCAACGACCAAGCCAAGGAGCGCCGATGTCCAGCAACGCATCCACGACCCTTCCCGAGGACTTCTTCAACCGGCCGCTTGCCGAGGTTGACCCCGAGATCGCAGCCGTCCTGCGCGGCGAGCTCACGCGCCAGCAGCAGACGCTCGAGATGATCGCCTCGGAGAACTTTGTGCCGCTCTCGGTACTCGAATGCCAGGGCTCGGTGCTGACCAACAAGTACGCCGAGGGCTACCCTGCTCGCCGCTACTACGGTGGCTGCGAGTGGGTGGACATCTCCGAGCAGCTTGCGATCGACCGCGCCAAGGCGCTCTTCGGCGCCGAGCACGCCAATGTCCAGCCGCACGCCGGCGCGCAGGCCAACGCCGCCGTCTACCACGCGCTGCTGGAGCCGGGCGATCGCATCATGGGCCTCTCGCTCGCCCATGGCGGCCATCTGACTCACGGCATGAAGATCAACGTCTCCGGACGGCTCTACGAGCCGGTTCCCTATGAGGTCGACCGCGAGAGCTCGCTGATCGACATGGATGCGCTTGCCGAGCTTGCGCGCGAGCGCCGCCCGAGGCTCCTGCTGGCGGGATGGTCAGCCTATCCGCGCGTGCTCGACTTTGCCCGCTTCCGGGAGATCGCCGATGAGGTCGGGGCATACCTGATGGTCGACATGGCCCACTTTGCCGGTCTGGTGGCGGCCGGGCTGCACCCGAGCCCGGTTCCCTACGCCGACGTCGTGACCACCACCACCCACAAGACGATCGGCGGTCCGCGCGCGGGGCTGATCCTCTGCCGCGAGGAGCTCGCCAAGCGGATCGACTCGGCGGTCTTCCCCGGCCAGCAGGGCGGGCCGCTGCAGCATGTGATCGCCGCCAAGGCGGTGGCGCTCAGGATTGCCGCCAGCGAGCAGTTCGCAGAGCGCCAGCGCCGAACGCTCGCGGGCGCGCAGATCCTGGCCGAGCGGCTGCAGGCTGGCGCCGATCAGCACGGCGGGCGGCTGAAGGTGCTGAGCGGCGGCACCGACGTCCACCTCGTGCTCGTCGACCTGCGCGAGCTCTCTCACGAGCTCACCGGCCGCCAGGCCGAGGATCGCCTGCACTCGATCGGGATCACCGTCAACCGCAACGCGGTGCCCTTCGACCCGCGCCCGCCGATGCAGGCTTCAGGGCTTCGCATCGGCACCCCCGCGCTTGCCACGCGCGGCTTCGGCCCCGCGGAGTTCGAGGAGGTGGGCGAGCTGATCGCCGAGATGCTGCTCAGCGCCGACGAGGAGGCGCTCGCTCCGCGCCTGACCGAGCGCGTGCGTGCGCTAGCCGAGCGGTTCCCGCTCTACGAGACCCTTGCGCAGGGCGCTGCCGTGGCCGGATAGGGCGCAGCGTGGCGCTCCTGCAGGCTCCGGCCGGCAAGCGCAGCGCCGATCGCCGCCGCTCCTGCGATCCTGTAGGCGAGCGTTATGCACCCGACCGAGCTTGACGCGCTCTTTGCCTTCCTTGCCGCCGCCGCGCTGACGGCGCTGCTGACGCCGCTGACGATGCGCCTGGCGCGCGCGCTGCGTGCGGTCGACCATCCGCGCGAGCGCGGCCTCTCGGATCGTCCCGTGCCGTTGCTCGGAGGTCTGGCGATCTTCGCCGGCGTGTTGGTGGCCGGGCTGATCTGGCTGCCAGCGCGCGAAAGCGACGGGCCGCACTGGTATGGCGTGCTGCTGGCGGCCGCAGTGATCACGCTGGTGGGCGCGCTCGACGACCGCTTTGACCTGCACCCTGCGCTCAAGCTTGCCGGCCAGATCCTCGCTGCGATCGTCGCGGTCCACTACGGCGTCGTGGTCAAGGACATCTCGGTCCCCTTCGTCGGGCTTCTGCAGTTCCCCCACGAGGGGCCTGCGATCACGGTTGTGGGGCTTGTTGCGCTGATGAACGTCGTGAACTTCTCCGACGGCGTGGACGGCCTGGCCGCGGGCGTCTCCGCGATCGTCGCCGCTGCGCTGGCGCTGATCGCGATCAGCCTCTTCTACGAAGGCCACCATCTGCCAAGCCTTGCACCGGCTGTCTTTGCGGCGCTGATCGCCGGCTCCTCGCTCGGCTTTCTGGTGCACAACTTCCCGCCCGCGTCGAGCTTCATGGGAGACTGTGGCGCAAACCTGCTCGGCCTGCTGATGGGCTGCCTGGCGGTCGAGGCGACGGTGAAGACGGAAGTCGTGATCTCCTTTGTGCTGCCGCTGATCCTGCTCACGGTGCCGTTTCTCGACACGACCTTTGTCGTGCTCAAGCGGCTGAAGTACCGACGCCCGATCTACGCCTCCGACAGCGAGCACTTCCACCACCGCATGGCGCGGATCGGCTTCTCGCCGCGCAAGACGATCGCCTACCTCTATGCGTGGACGTTGATGCTCGCGGGTCTGGCGCTGGCGCTGCGCTTCATCCCCTACAGCAACCATCACGGGCAGTTCCGCACAGGGTGGACGCTGCTGCTGGCGGCGATCGGCGCGATCGTGTTCGCGGCCTCGATCTATCTCGTCTATCTGCTTGAGATCCTCAAGTTCCGGCGCCTGGACGCGCTGCGCCTGCGCCTGCTGCGACCGAGTGCGAGCGAGGGCGAGATCGAGCGCGACCTGCAGCGCGACCTGGAAACCGGCGAAATGGCGGTGGTGCGGCCGGAGCTGCTCAGGCGAGCTCCGCCGGGACGGCGTCCAGCGCCGGCGTCCGGCGAGCGGGCCGACGGCGCCCCTGAGCCGATTGCCGAGCAGTGCGCGCAGCCGGCCGGGCAGGGCGTGCGCTCTGCCGCTGTCCCTGCGTCCGGGCGGCCCTCCGTCGGTCCCGCAAGCCGGGTCGGCCCGCAGCAGCGCCGCTGAGCAGCCCTCTGCCCACCAGCCTGCCGGCTCCGAGCAGCGTTCTGCGCGTCAGCGTCAGCGGCGCCTTCGAGAGTCGCAGCCCCGACCCGATCAGGCGCGCGGGCGGCTCTGCGCTGTGGGCAAGCTTTCTCGCCAGGCCCTGCAGTGGCATCTGGTCGGGCAGGGAGAGGCGCGCCAGGCGCCGTGCGACCGTCCCCAGCTGCCGGTGCAGCGGCCCGCTGTTGTAGGGGACGCCGTAGCGCTCCAGGATCGCGCGCACCTCGACGGCGATGTCCGCGTAGCGGTGGGCCGGCAGCTCGGGGAAGAGGTGGTGCTCGATTTGGTGGCTGAGGTTTCCGGAGAGAACGTGCAGCAGCGGGCCGCCGCTGATGTTCGCCGAGCCGAGCACCTGGCGCAGGTACCACTCCCCGCGGCTCTCCCGCGCGCTCTGCTCGATGCCGAAGGCCTGCGTGCCGTCGGGAAAATGGCCGCAGAAGATGATCGCAAACGCCCAGACGTTGCGGGTGAGGTTGGCGCTCAGGTTGCCCGCAAACACCGCCGGGGCAAGCGGGCCCGCAAGCGCCGGATAGAGCACGTAGTCCTTGAGCAGCTGGGCGCGTGCCTTGGCGAAGATGGCGCGCGCGAGCGGCAGCTTCTCGCGTGCGGAGGCCTCGCCCGCAAGCACGCGCTCGACTTCAAGGTCGTGGAAGGCGACGCCCCACTGGAAGAGCAGCGCGAGCAGGGTTGCGTAGAGGGGATTGCCGAGGTAGTAGGGGCGCCATGGCTGGCGCTCTGAGACGCGCAGGATGCCATAGCCCAGATCGCGGTCCTTGCCGACGATGTTGGTGAAGGTGTGGTGGATGTAGTTGTGGGAGTGGCGCCACTGGTCGGCCGGGCAGACGGTGTCCCACTCGAAGCGCTCGCCGATCAGACGCGGGTCGCCCATCCAGTCGTACTGCCCATGCATCACGTTGTGGCCGATCTCCATGTTGTCGAGGATCTTTGCCAGCGAGAGCGCCGCCGTTCCGGCAAGCCACGCCGGCGGCAAGAGCGATGCGTAGAGCATGCCCCGACCGCCCAGCTCCAGCGTGCGCTGGAGCGCGATCATGCGCCGTATGTAGTTGGCGTCACGCTCGCCCAGGTCGGCGCGTACCCGCTCACGCAGGGCGTCAAGCTCACGGCCGAAGCGCTCGATCTGGGCGGGCGTGAGATTCGGGAGGCCGGCCCTCGGCGCTGCGGACGCCTCAGCGCCGCCCCGCACGCCGGCGCCCCCATCGCTGCGCTTTGCACTTGTCTTGGTCATCGAACCTCCGTTCCTTCTCTACAGGTCAAGCTCCAGATCGCCCTCGGGCGCGCTCACGCACAGGCGTACCAGCTCCTCCTCGGAGCCGGAGCGGGCGCCGGTGACGATGTTGCGCACAACGCCCGCACGCTTGCGCGTGGCACAGGTGTTGCAGATTCCCATGCGGCATCCGAAGGGCGGCCTCAATCCGGCGTCTTCAAGCTGCTCCAGCAGCGGCATGCTGCGCGCGCGAAGCTCGCGACCGCTGCGGCGCAGCGTGATCGTCGCGCGCAGCGCGCGGTGCCGATGCTCGCCCTCTGCGCGGGGGCGGCCGAGCGCGGCGAAGCTCTCGCACCTGGGCGGCGCGAGCCCCATCCTTCTGCAGGCGTCCTGCACCGCTGCGATCAGCGCCGGCGGGCCGCACACAAAGCACTGCGGCGATCGCAGCGCCGGCAGCACCGCGCGCATGTGCGCCGGGCAGAAGCGCCCCTCGAGCCTGCCGCCGCGACCACGCGTGTAGCCGCGCGCCACGGTCAGGTTGGGGTTGGAGCGCTCGAGCTCTGCGAGCTCTGCGCGGTAGAGCGCATAGGCGGGCGAGCGCGCGTAGCTGATGAAGGCGAGCTGCCCGTCGTAGCGGCGCTCGCAGAGCGTCCGCAGCAGCGCCAGCGCCGGCGTTATACCGCTGCCCCCGCTCACCAGCACGATCTGGTCCGGCAGCGCTGCGGGCAGGGTGAAGTCACCCTGGGGCTCGCTGAGCGTGAGGACCATTCCCGGCCGCAGCTGCTCACGCAGATAGCGTGAGACGCGTCCGAAGGGATGGGTTGAGACGGTCAGCTCCAGCTGATCGCGCGCGCGGCGCTCCGAGCAGCAGGGCGAGTAGGGGCGGGTCAGGCGAACGCCGTCGATCTCGACGCTGAGGTTGATGTACTGCCCGGCGCGCATTCCGCTCCAGCGCGCATTTGGCGAAAGCACGAAAGTGACCGAGCGTCGCGTCTGATGCCAGACGTCAGTGACACGCGCGCGGATCTCGTCGCGCACCGAGAGCGCATCGATCAGCTCGCTGTAGCGATCGACGCCGTAGGGGTAGGTGAGCGCCGCCGCAAGCGGGTTGCGCAGCAGCACCTGCCCGAGCGCTCGCAGCGATGTCTTGGGAGCTTCTGTGATCGACGTCGCGATCGGCCTTTCCGATGGCGGGTTTCCTGGCGCACGGCGTGGCGCTCCCTCTCAGCGTATCCGCTCACGGCGCGCCCGCGGCTGGAGGCGCTCTCGGTGTGGGCCTCAGAGGCTCAGCATGCGTCGATATCGCTCCAGCGAGGGACGCAGGCCGTGCGCAGGGTCCGCACGCGGCTCTTCCCGGCTGGGGTCGGCAGGCTCGGTGAATGAGAAGGGCTGATAGAGCGTTGCGCACTGCGCAGCACGTGCGGGCAGTCGCTCCAGCGCCCGCCAGGCCCCATCGAAGCGCTGCAGGTGAAAGCGCATCGCGCCGCGGTCGAAGCGCCCGCCGAGCTCGCCCTCGACGCCCTTGAGCATCACCACCCAGCCATGCGCGATCGCGGCGTAGAGCAGCGCGCCGTAGCGGGCGGAGGTTGCCACATAGGCGGCGTCTGCGCGTGAGCGAGGCGCGATCGCGCCGGCGAGGCCGTCGGCCAGGTCGACGATCCGCCGCCAGAGCTCGGCCGCCTGGAGCTTCTCCGCCGCGACCGGCTCCGCCTGGCGCGCGGCGATGATCTGCCTGAAGTCTTCCGCCAGCTCCAGGTCGCAGCCGCCCAGGTATTCGTCGCGGGTCCAGGCCAGCGCACCGAGCCGGTGAACGGTGCTGTAGTGGCCGTGCAGCACGCCTTGCGAGGAGAGCAGCGCCAGCTCACGAAAGCGCTGCTGTGCCGGTGCGCTCAGCCCGAGCTGGGCGGCAAACGCAAAGAACAGCTCACGCTCGGGGCCGTGCGCGGCCGCAAAGCGGGCGAGCACATAGGTGTTCAGCGCGCACCAGAGCTCGTTGGCGATGTAAGGGCCGTTCCAGCCACCGCCCCGGGCCCAGGTGAAGATGCCTTTGAGCTGGGGTCTGCCGATCAGGTCCGCGATCCCGATCGGCGGCGGATCTGAGCGCAGCTCGGAGAAGCCCTCGATGACGCCGTGGGAGATGTAGTTGGGATATGCGCCCTTGCCCTCGTACTCACGGGCGCACTCCACTTCGACGACCTGCTGCTGAGGGCCGATCCCAAGTGTCGGGTTGAAGGGGACCGTGCGCCAGAAGTCCCCGTCGGTGTGCTTGATCGCAAAGGCAAGCAGCGGGTGAGGGGCTATGTGCTCGGCAACCGCCAGGTAGTAGGAGGGGCTGGTGGCGAAGCCGTCGAAGGCCCATGTGCGATACACGATCAGCTTTCCGCGCTTAACGCAGGCCTCCTCGCGCAGCAGCGCAAGCAGCGCCAGATGGCTCGCGGGCCCCTTTGTGATCGGATCGGAGCCGCTGTGGTAGGGCAGGTCCTGGAGATAGACCTCGCCGGTGCGGATGACCAGCCCGTCCAGGTCCGGGAAGCGCTCGAAGCATTCCGCGAGCGCGATCCTGATCAGCTCCCGGGTGAGCGGCGCTTCCAGGTCGATCACCCCGCCCGGGCCGAGCAGCTCTGAGCGGTGTCGCTCCAGCAGCGCGGTCGGCAGCAGGACCATTTCGGTGTGGTAGAGCGCCTTCAGGCCGGCTGCGTGGATCGCGGCCGTGCGCTGCGCGATCCGCTCTGCCGCGCGCTCCACCCACGAGCGCGCTTGCGAGCCGGCCGGAAAGGCTGCGGGGCCGGGAAGCTGCGCGTAGGTGATAGCCGCGGTCGGCGGACGCCAGTCGGCGACAACCTGGTGGGTGAAACCCAGGCGCGCAAGCGTGCGCGGGTCCTGGAAGGCGCTCTGCAGCGCGCCCTGGCCGGGGTTGTCGAAGACCGCGTTCAGGCGCAGCGGCAAGGGCCGCTGCAGCGCCCGCCCGCCCGCGCCTTGGCCCTGCGGAGCAAGCGCGCGCTGCGCCCCGCACCCGGCCACCGCCAGCGCGCCCGCGCCGGCGGCCAGCCTGCCGCCTCGCTGCAGCAGCTCGCGGCGGGTGTAGCGCGCGCTGCGCTGAGGGACAACCCTGCTCATCGTCCGAGCGCGATCGCCACAAAGCCGGGCAGCGAGCGCACAGCGTGGGCGTGGGAGGTGGCAAGGATGCCGGCTGCTGCGGGCAGGTGGAAGGCAAGCGCATAGGCGCAGAGCGCGAGCGTTGCCGCTCGCAGCGCACGGCTGTCGGAGAGCGCGGCAAAGGGGAGCGCCCACGATGCATACCAGGGCAGGAACCATGCGCTGGCAAGACACATTGCGATCGTCGCAAAGCCCGCGCAGGTCACCCAGTCGCTGCCGCGCGCGGTGCGCAGCAGCAGCGTCGCGGCGCAGATCGCGAAGGCTGCCAGAAAGAGCGCGCGCCACCAGGGCGGCGTTCCGTGCAGGCCGAGCGCGGAGGCAAGCTCGGCAGGGAGCGAGTGCGGCGAGACAAAGGACTGCTCGGCGCCGAGCGCGCCGAGGAAGCCGAAGGCGTGCGCGCCGAAGGCGGGCAGGGCGAGGATCGCGCCGGCGAGCAGCGCCAGCAGGCTGAAGCCGATCAAGGCGATGCGCTCGCGTCGATCCAGGCGGCGGCCGGCCGGCGCCGGCGCGAGCACCAGGAAGGGCAGCGCGGCAGCCGCCGAGAGCTTCAGCGCGGCCGTCCCGACCAGCGCCCCGGCGCCGCCACGCAGGCGAGCGCGCCGGGCAAAGACCAGCGCCAGCGCAAGCGCGTCGCCTGCCAGCAGCAGCGTGTCGTTGTGGTCGCCTGCGAGCGTCACCTCGAGCAGGGCGGGGTTCAGTCCCACGAAGGCGGCGATCGAGCGTCCGGACTGGCCGCGTGCGGGCGCAGCGTGCGCGAGCAGCGCGACTGCGGCAAGCGCGGCGGCAGCTGCAAGCGCCTTGAAGGCCCACAGCGCCGCCTGCGGCGCCAACAGCGCAAGCGGATAGGAGAGCAGCGTGAAGAGCGGCCCGTAAGGGGTGTGCTGCCCGGGCCATCCGACAAGCGCGAACAGCGGGTCGCCAGCTGCGCCGGTCAGTGCATGGGAGTAGGGGTCGAGACCGTGCACGGAGCCCAAGCGCCCGTAGGCGATGTAGCCGATCACATCGCGCGAGAGCAGCGGCGGCCCCAGCGCCAGCAGCCCGTAGCAGGCGCATATCGTCGCCCAGACCGCACGGGCGGGCAGCGTGCGGCGGCCGACGAGCACCAGCGCGTAGGATGCCCCCAGCGCGAGCGTGAGCGTCTGGAAGCTGCCGGCGCCGATGCGCACACCGAGCGCCTGCAGGGGGCTGGCGAGCCATTTTGGCCACAGCCCCGCATCGCCGGGCAGGAAGACGCCATTGCCCGCCCCCGCCGCCCCCGCTGCCAGGCCCACGCAGCAGATCAGCACGCCAAGCAGCCCGGCGCTGCCGGCAAGGGCGCCGGCCGGCGTGCGCAGGGGCGCCCGCTTCGAGCGCAGGGGGCCGCCCGTGGGCGCCCTTCGCGCCTCGCCTGGCATGGTCGCGGCCGGCGCCCGCGCCAGGGTCCGATCGACGAGGATGCTCTTGCTCTCGGGTGCGATGGCACCATTCTTACCGCCCCACCCGATACGCTTTGCAAGTACTCAATGGCCGGCAGGCGGGTCACCGGGCGCGCTGCCGTACGCTTGCGCGTGCGGTGCGCTCGATCGCCTGCGCCACAAGAAGCCGATGCCGAGGTCATGACCTTAATGTTCACGTGCAGGTCGAGCGCGACGGAGCGCAGGGCGTGAGCGCGCTGCTTGCGGCGCTCGGGCGCGCGCGTCGCCGGAGCGCTCCCTCCGGAGCGGATCGACAGGGCGCGCGCAGGGTGCTGATCCTCTCAGCAGACGTCGGCGAGGGCCACGCGGCAGCAGCGCGGGCGCTCAAGGAGCAGCTCGAGCGCTCCGGCGAGCCCGTCGAGGTCAAGATCGTCGACGGCCTGGCGGCGATGGGACGACCGCTGCAGATGGTCGTCGAGGATGGCTATCGCGCCCAGCTGCGCTTCGCCCCCTGGACCTACACGCTCGTCTACAACATGCTCGAGCGCGTGGCCCCGGTGCGCTGGATCTCACGCGAGCTGCTCTATCTGGTCGGCTCGCGGCCGCTCAGGCGCTGCATCGAGGAGCACGATCCGGACGTGGTCGTCTCCACCTATCCAGTCGTGACCGTCGTGCTGGGGCGATTGCGCCGGCTCGGCGTCGTCAACGTTCCCGCAGTTGCAACGATCACCGACCTGACGGGCCTGTTCTTCTGGGCGCAGCCTGGCATCGACGTTCACCTCGTCTGCTATGCCGAGTCCCTGCCCGCGGTGGAGCGCATCGCCGGGCGCGGCAGCGCCCGCGTCGTGGCGCCGCTGATCTCGGCGGAGTTCCTGCGCCCCCGCTGCCCGATCCGCACGCGCGCGGCGCTCGAGCTGCCGACCGAGGGTCGCATCGTGGTCGTCTCAGGCGGCGGCTGGGGAGTGGGGGACATCGAGGGCGCGGTGCGCGAGCTCTGCCGCGTCTCGGAGATCTCGGCGATCGTCTGCCTGGCGGGCCGCAACGAGGAGCTGCGCGAGCGGCTGCAGAGCCTCTTCGCGGCCGACAGTCGCATCCATGTCTACGGCTTCACCGATCGCATGCCGGAGCTGCTTGCGGCGGCCGATGCGCTTGTGCACTCGACGGGCGGGGTGACCTGCCTGGAGGCGCGGGCGACGGCGCTGCCGATCGTCTCCTACGGCCTTCCCGTCGGTCATGCGAGCCTGAACACGCGCGAGATGGCGAAGCTGAAGCTGCTGCGGCTGGCGAAGGACATCGGCGAGCTGCGCGCACACGTGCAGGAGGCCTTAGCCGCTGCGCTGCCGCTCGGGGCGCGCCTACGCAGCGGGCAGGATCAGGCTGGGCTGGCGGGGGAGCATGCGGCAAGCGTCGTGCTGCACCCACCCCGTCGGGTCCGATCGATCCCGGCGTGGCGCCTGCGCGCCGCCACGCTCGGCGCCCAGTCGGCGCTGCTGCTCGCCGGCGGCTTCGGGCTGATGTCGACCGATGACGTCAACGCGGTGGCCGCGCTGCTGCTGCGCGTGCACGGGCTGACACGGGTGAGCACGCCCACCAGCGATGTCGGCGTCGTCGTGCGCGTCTCTCAGCGCGAGCTGCTGCCGATCGCCGAAAGGCTGGCGGCGGACGGCGAGCACGTGACGCTTGCCGACGGCGCAAAGCCTGGGCCGGCGCTGCTCGCGCGCCTGCGGGCGCTCGGCGAGCAGCTGCTGCCGGCGGTGCCCGAATCGCGCGCGCCGCTGCGCTGGGTCGGAACCGACGGGCTTCTGCACGCCCAGGCGCGGGCGCTGGGCATACGGGGGAAGATCAGATTCCTTGCACCGCCGGGCGGCCTGATCCTCGGCCAGCTGGTTGAGGTGCGAAGCGCGGGCGATACGCCGGTCTACGGCACGCTGCGATGGCGCGCAAGCGGTCCGCTGCCCTCGCGCCTGCCGCTCTCCGGCGACATCGTCGTCGTCGAATCGCCGCCCTCGGCCGGCTCGCAGGCCGCCGGCGTTGTGCGCCTCCTCACCTGGCTTGAGCGCGGGGGTCGCAGCGCCGTCAGCCTCTCCTCTCTGCTGGCGGTGAGCAGCTCCGGCGAGTCGCCCTCGACGAGCGCGAGCAGCAGCGGCGAGCGCGCCAGTGCGCCGGCGGCGATCACAAGCACTGCCAGGCAGAATGCAAGCGGCGCTCCGGCGGCGGCGGTGGTCGGGAAGCGCTCACCCAGCAGCAGCGGCGCAACCACCACCGGCACGACGGTCTGAGTGACGAAGACCACCGGCGCGACCTGGATCGCCGGGCGCGCCTGCAGCGCGCTGGTCTCGCTGAGCGCGCCGACCACGGAGGCGGCGGCGGTCGAGAGCGCCCACAGCAGGGCGGGCAGCAGGTGGCCGCTGCGCAGATCGTCCTCTGCGAGCTTCGTTGCGATGCCGCTCCAGGCGAACCCGAGCCCGGCGCCGAGCATCGTGATCGTCGCGCTGGTGCGCCCGAAGGCAAGCAGCACGTAAGGGATGACCGCGATTGCCGCCAAGACGCCGAGGACGATCGTCAGCGTGAGCACATCCGCGTGCCCGCTCGAGCGCGAAGGCGCGGTCAACGCGATCCCCGCCACGGAGAGGATGATCGCGCCCATCGCAAGGTGCTCGCGCCGCCCTGCGCGCTCGTGGAGCATGCGTTCGGCGGCAAGCACGAGCACCAGCAGCCCGGTCGCAAGCGCCGGCTGCACCACGATCAGCGGCGCAAAGACGAGCGCGAGCACCTGCAGCGGCCAGCCGAGCATCGACAGCGTCACTCCGAGCAGCCAGCGCGCGCGTCGCACCAGCCCGCGGAAGAGGGTCGGGCGCAGGTGATGGTGGGCAGGGGCGTTGCGGGCCTCGGTCGCCTGGAAGGCGACGCCTAGGCTGTAGAAGGTGGAGGCAACGAAGGCGCAGACGATGCCGAGAAGCAGATCAGGCATGTGCAGGGACGATCATGGCAGCCGCTGAGCAGGGTGCCAAGTGTGGGCCTGCAGGAGCGCTGCTGACGATGGGCGCCGCGGCCGCGGCGGGTGCCCATCTGCTCCCGGCGCTCGCCTCCTGCCATCCCCGCTCGGGGCGGCCGCTTGTGCCCGCGCTGCGCGGGGCGCTCGGCGTCCGCGATCGGGTCACCAGCAGCGGCGCATTTGCGCTGACCTTCGATGACGGGCCCCATCCGCTGGGCACGCCGGCGGTGCTTGAGATCCTCGCTGAGGCCGATGTCAAGGCGACGTTCTTCCTCGTCGGTGAGCAGGTGCGCAGGCATCGGACGCTGGCGGAGGAGATCATTGCGGCCGGCCACTCGGTGGGCATCCACTGCGACCGCCACAGGAACCTGCTGGCGCTGCCGCCGTGGGCGGTCCGTGCCGACCTGGAGCGTGCCGCGGCCACGATCGAGGAGCACACGCAGCTGCCGCTGCGCCTCTACCGGCCTCCATACGGCGTTCTCAGCGGCGCGGCGCTGCGCATCGCCCGCGCCCGCGGCTGGACCACATATCTCTGGAGCGCTTGGGGCAAGGACTGGCAGGCGCGCGCCACAGCCGAGACGATCGCGGCGCTGCTGCTTGGTGCCGCCGAGCCCGGCGGCGTCGGCCTGCTCCACGATGCGGATCACTACAGCGCCCCGTGCTCGCATCGGCGCACGGCGGCGGCGCTGCCGCTGATCCTCGCCGGTCTGGCCGAGCGCGGCCTTCAGCCGGTTGCGCTCGGCGATCGGTGAGCGCTGTACGATCTCGGTCGATGCCCGCCACCGCGCCTGAAGCAGCGCTGAAGCCGGAGGCCGAGCCGCAAGAGCGCTTCAGAGCGGGCGGGCGCCGCCTCCTTCGCCTGCGCGCGGATGCGCCCGAGCGTGGACGTCCGCGCATCCTTGGCGAGGCGCTGATGATCGCCTGGCTTGCCTGGATCTACGATCTGCTCTCCAACTACGCGCCGCTGCGCGCTCACGAGGCGATCGCCAACGCCTGGGGCATCTGGCACGCCGAGCGAGCCCTTGGCATCGACCCCGAGCTGATCCTCAACCGCTGGCTCTCCGCCCATCACACGCTCGGACAGATCGCCTCCTTCTACTACGACAACGCCCACTTCATCGTGACCTTCGGGCTGCTCGGCTATCTCTACCTGCGTCGCGCCGAGCTCTACCGGCCGCTGCGCAGCGCGCTTGCGCTGGTCAACGTGATCGGCTTTGCGGTCTTCTGGCTCTATCCGCTGGCGCCGCCGCGGATGCTGAGTGCGCCCGGCTTCTACGACATCGTCGGGCACTCCGACACCTTCGGCCAATGGCATACCGGAGCGCTCGCCCACGTCGCCGACCAGTTCGCCGCGATGCCCTCGCTGCACGTCGCTTGGGCGCTGTGGTGCGCAGTTGCGATCTGGCGCAGCTGGCGGCGCCCGCTGGGCCGCTGCCTCGCCGTCCTCTATCCCGCGCTCACGACCCTGGTGATCCTTGCAACCGGAAATCACTTCGTGCTCGACGGGCTCGGCGGCGTGGGCGCGCTCGCGCTCGCATTCGCGCTCGAGAAAGCGCCGGCGGCCCTCTCTCCGATAGGATCCAGGCTGTCTCTGCGCCGAGCGCATGCGCCTGGCGCAATGGGCGCCGTCTTCACGCGGCCCGCAGGGCGCGCGCACGACGGCCCATGGGCTACGATTGCGCGCCCCAAGGAACGGCTCCTGGGCAGCGCGAGCAGCCGCGATGAGAGCACCGACGACAGGACATAGCGACATCTGGATGCCCTCGGCAGAGCGCCGAGCCGCAACAGCGGCGGGGCCACACGTGCCGCCCGGCCGCAGGGAGCGCCGGTGTCGATAGGCGCACAGAGGCTGCGCACAGGTCGCAGCAGCGGGCCGGCGGGCTATCTCGATGTCCTGGCGGCCTCGCTTGGCCTGGTGCTTGGCCTAGCGATTGGCGCGCCGACGCTGGGAGTCGCCGTGGGGGCGGGCGCATGGCTGTTGCAGCGGGTGCTCGCGCACGTCGACCGCGGGGTCGTGATGCGCGCACAGGAGCCCCGCAACCGCCTCGGGCTTCATCTGGCGGAGGGCTTCGGACGCATCTGGCTGCTTGCCGGGGCGATCGTCGCGGCGGGCGTGATCGGAGGACGTCCGGATGGGCTTGCTGCCGCAGTGCTGATCTGCGCCTGCTACTCGGTAGCTTTCGCGGTCAAGGTGATCTACGGGCCGCCGAGCACGCGCGCGAGGGGGCAGGCATGAGCCGCATTGCGCGCATGAGCAAGACGCGCAAGGTTCTCTATGGGATCCTGCTCGTCTACGTGCTCGGGCTGGTCGTCTTCGGGGTGGCCTTCGGCGTGCACGGTCACAAGAACGAATCGTTCAACGTCATTGACGCCTACCACCTGGTCACCTGGTTCAAGATCGTCGGCCCGATCGAATTCAACAAGGGCGTCCTCTACCTGCTGATCGCCGCCGCGCTGACGGTAGGCACGATCACGTGGGCCGCCTATCGGATGGAGTCGCGACCCGGCCGTCTGCAGACGGCGGTCGAGTGGGCCTACGACCTGACCACCCGGATGACGCGCGAGAACATGGATGAGCAGATGGCGTTGCGCTGGTTCCCCGTCGTCGCCACGCTCTTTCTCTTCATCCTCTTCACGAACCTGATCGGCTACATCCCGTTGCCGGTCGACACCGTTGACACGTTCAACCTCTTCGGCCTGCACGTCCCCGCCTTCCAGATCTACGCGGCGGACACCAACGTGGCGGTTCCGCTGCTGCTGGCGCTGGGCGTCTTCATCGCCTACAACTTCGAAGGGATTCGCCACCAGGGCCCGATCGGCTACCTCAAGAGCCTGATCCCGCAGGGCGTGCGCGGCGCGATGCTGGCGCTCATCTTCCCGCTCGAGATCGTCTCCAACTTCCTGCGCCTGCTCTCGCTGACGATCAGGCTCTGGGCCAACCTTTTGGCCGGTCACCTGCTGATCGACTTCATGTCCGGTGCGCTTGCGGTGCTGCTGGGCTTGCAGATCCTCGGCTGGTTCACGCTGCCGATCGGGGTGCTGATCTACATGTTCGAGGCAGTCTTGATCGCCGGTCTGCAGGCGTTCATATTTGCGATCCTTGCCGCCATCTATCTGGGCGGCGCGGTCACCAGGCACTGACAGCGAGACCACTTATATGCAGCGAAGAACAACAACAAACGATGCGCAAGCACGATCAATGAAGGAGAGCGAATAGATGGTGACTCATGTTCTGCAGGCGACGCTCGTGGGTGTCCTCCACCCGCTGCTCGCGGCTACCGGCGGTGTTGCCGAAACCGCCAAGGAAGGGCTGCGCTCGGTGGCGCTCGGCGTTGGCGCCGGCGGTGGGGCGGCGGGCGCCGGCGCGGGCATCGGCATGCTCTTCGGCAAGGTCATCGAGGCGATCAGCCGCCAGCCGGAGATGCGCGACGAAATCACCTCGATCCAGTGGCTGGGCTTCGCGCTGACCGAGGCGACCTTCTTCTACGGGCTCGTCGGCGGCTTCATCGCCTTCTTCCTCTAGGGCGATGGCGTCCTCCGCTCACATGCTGCTTGCGACCAAGAACAACTCGTGGCTGATCACCCCCAACGTCGGGCTCACGATCTGGACCCTGGTCGTCTTTGCGATATCGCTGTTCATCCTCAGCAAGCTCGCCTTCCCACGCATCCGCGAGGCGCTCGATCGCCGCGCGGCGATCATCAGCGAGTCGCTCGAGGCCGCTCAGCGCACACGCGAAGAGGCAGAGGCGCTGCTGGCCGAGTATCGCGCCCGCATCCACGATGCGCGTGATCAGGCCGAGGAGATCGTCAAGCGCGCCCGCGAGACCGCCGACGCGCACGAGGCACGCGCCCGCGAGGCGGCCCAGAAGCTTGCCGAGGAGGGGCGGGTGCGAGCCGCGCGCGAAATCGAGGAGGCCACGCGCCGAGCGCTTGCGGAGCTGCGCAAGGAGGTCGCCGACCTCACCGTGGTCGCAGCGGAGAAGGTCACGCGCAAGGCGCTCGACAGCGGCGACCAGCGCCGGTTGGTGGAAGAAGCGCTCTCCGAGCTGGACTTCGGCGCGCTCGCGGGCAGCTCGGCGGCGGAGGCGGCGAACAACTGATGGAGGAGCTTGCGCGCATCTACTCGCGCTCCCTCTTCGAGGTGGCCGATCAGGCAGGCAAGCGCGAGCTCATCCGCGAGCAGCTCGGCGAGCTTGCCGACACGCTTGCGGGAAGCCGCGACATGCGGCTGTTTCTATTCTCGCCGCACTTCTCCACCGAGCAGAAGAAGGCCGGGCTGGAAGATGCGCTGGAGGGCGCGGACCCCGACTTCCTGCGCTTTCTGCTGCTGCTGATCGAGCGGCACCGCATGCCCGTGCTGGGACGCATCCGCGAGGAGTATGAGCGTCTCTGCGCCCAGGCCGAAGAGCGGCTGTCGGTGGAGATCACAAGCGCTGTCGAGCTTGACGCGCAGCTGGCACAGAGCCTGGCGGCGCAGATCGGGCGCCACACGGGCATGCGCGTGGATCTCAAGAGCCGGGTTGACCCCGCGATCATCGGCGGCCTGGTGCTGCGCGTTGGCAACTCGATACTTGACAACTCCATTCGCACACGGCTTGAGCGCTTGCGGCGCGAGGTGGCAAGAGCCGCCTGAGAGCGCGCGCTTCGGCGCGACGCACACTAATCTCATGTAGAAGTCCATCGACCCAGGAGCAACATGCAGATCAATCCCGACGAGATAACAAAGATCATCAGGCGCCAGATCGAAGGCCTGGAGCAGGGCCCGGCCGAGCTGACGGAGGTCGGCACCGTCATCTCCGTGGCGGACGGCATCGCGCGCATCTACGGACTGGAGAGCTGCATGTCCTTTGAGATGCTCGAGCTGCCTCACGGAGTCGTCGGCCTGGCGCTGAACCTGGAGTCCGACAATGTCGGGGCCGTGCTCTTCGGGCCGTGGGAAAAGGTCGTCGAGGGCGACACGGTGAAGCGCACCGGGGCGCTGCTTGAGATCCCGGTCGGCGACGAGCTGCTTGGGCGCATCGTGGACCCGCTGGGCAGGCCGCTTGACGGCAAGGGCGAGATCGCCGCAAAGTCAACTCGTCCGGCCGAGTTCAAGGCGCCCGGCGTCGTGCAACGCCAGCCGGTCAAGGAGCCGATGCAGACGGGCTGGAAGGCCATCGACGCGATGATCCCGATCGGACGCGGGCAGCGAGAGCTGATCATCGGCGATCGCCAGACCGGCAAGACGACGATCGCGATCGACACGATCATCAACAACCGTGAGAGCGACCTGCACTGCGTCTACGTCGCGATCGGCCAGCGGATGTCGACGGTGGTCGCGCTGGCCAAGACGCTTGAGGACCACGGCGCGCTGGAGCGCACGATCATCGTTGCCGCCCCGGCCGATGAGGCCGCGCCGATCAAGTTCATCGCGCCCTATGCGGGCTGCGCGATGGGCGAGCACTTCCTCTACTCCGGGCGCCATGCGCTGTGCATCTACGACGATCTGACCAAGCACGCTTACGCCTACCGGCAGATGTCGCTGCTCCTGCGCCGTCCGCCCGGCCGCGAGGCCTATCCCGGCGACGTCTTCTACCTGCACTCGCGGCTGCTGGAGCGCGCGGTCAAGCTCAACGACGAGCTCGGCGGCGGCTCGCTGACGGCGCTGCCGGTGATCGAGACTCAGGCGGGCGACGTATCGGCATACATCCCGACCAACGTGATCTCGATCACCGACGGGCAGATCTTCCTCGAACCCAAGCTCTTCTACGCCGGCGTGCGCCCGGCGATCAACGTCGGCATCTCGGTCTCACGCGTGGGCGGCAACGCTCAGCTGGGCTCGATGAAGAAGGTTGCCGGAAAGATCAAGCTCGAGCTCTCGCAGTTCCGTGATCTGGAGGCCTTCGCGCAGTTTGGCTCCGACCTCGACGCCGAGACGCAACGCACGCTCGCCCGCGGTCAGCGACTGGTGGCGACGCTCAACCAGGACGAGCGCGCGCCGCTGGCAGTCGCCGACCAGGTGGCTCAGATCTTTGCCGCCACCGAAGGCTTTCTCGACCGCCTGCTGATCGAGCGCGTGCCCGAGTTCCTCTCCGGCCTGATCGAACGCATCCAGGCGACCGAGGCACAGCTGCTCGAGCGCATCGGCCGGGGCGAGTGGAGCGACGAGATCCAGGCGCAGCTGCGCGAGGCGGTCGGCGCCTTCGCGGCTGACTTCGGCTTTGATCTCGACGAGGAAGGCCAGCCGCTCTCGGACGAGGAGCCGCCCCCGGCGCTCAGCCCCTCGCGGCGGCTCGACGAGGGCGAGGGCAGCGACGAGGGCGGCCCGCAGGGCGCAGGCCCCGCGGCCGAGCCCGAGGCCCGGGCGCAGGCACAGCCCGCGGCGGTCTGATCGAAGAGCGAGGGCGCCTCGATGCCGCAATCGCAGCGTGACGTGCGCAACCGGATCGCATCGGTGCGCAACATCCAGAAGATCACCCGCGCGATGGAGATGGTTGCCGCCGCGCGTCTGCGCCGCGCCGAGCAGCGGATCACCGCGCTGCGCCCCTACGCGAACGCGATCGCAAGGATGACCAGAAAGGCTGCGCAGGCGAGCGGCGCGGGCACCGCGACACTGCCGCTGCTTGCGGAGCGCGACCCCTGCGAGCGTGTTGCAGTGCTGCTGGTCACCGGCGACCGCGGCCTTGCTGGAGCGTTCAACTCGCAGGTGCTGCGCGCCGGCCTGCGCACCGCCGAGGAGCACCGCAGCCTGGGACGCTCGGTCTCCTTCTACGCGAGCGGCCGACGCGGGGTCTCCTCGCTTGCGTTTCGCGGCACAGAGCCCGAGGGTGCCTATGTCGGCTTCTCCGATCGCCCCAGCTTCTCGGATGCGCGTCGCATCGCCCAGGACCTGATCGTCGCCTACAGCGATCGCGCGGTGGACCTTGTCGAGATTGTCTACAACCGCTACGTCTCGCCGCTGGTGCAGGAAGTGCGCCGCGAAGTGCTGCTGCCGGTCGCTGCGGCGGCGGTCCTCGACCAGGCGCCGGGTGGGCTGAGGGAGGAGGAGCACCAGCAGGATGGTCGCCCGACGCCCGTCGACTATGAGCCCGACCCCGCCGTGATTCTGGCGCGCCTGGTTCCCGACTATGTCGAGGTCTCCGTCTTCCGCTCCCTGCTTGAGTCGACGGCCTCCGAGCACGGCGCGCGAATGACGGCGATGCGCAATGCGTCTGAGAATGCCGGCGAGCTGATCGGCGATCTGACGCTGCAGATGAACCGCGCTCGCCAGGCGGAGATCACCCAGGAGATCCTCGAGGTCGTGGCCGGCGCGGAGGGACTCTAGAGACGTGGCGGTCACCCAATCGCTATAAAAGGCTCTGCCGCCTGCGGAGTTGGGGTGGGCTAGAGCGGGCGGCGGGCGCAAGCAAGCCAGAGAGCTAAACGAAAGAGCAAAGGACCAACAGATGCAGGCAAGCCCAACCAGCTCGGCACAATCGGCCGACGCAAAGAAGACCAACGGCTCCAAGCGCAACATCGGCACGATCGAGGAGATCCGCGGCGTCGTGATCGACGCCGTCTTTCACGACTCGCTGCCCGAAATCAACCACGCGATCGTGATCGAGCGGCCGGCGATCAGCGCCGAGGAGGAGGCCGCGGGAATCTCGGCCGAGGCGGGCGGCAACCTGCTCTACTGCGAGGTTCAGCAGCATCTGGGCGATGATCGCGTGCGCGCGGTTGCGATGGACACCACCGACGGCCTGGCGCGGGGCATGGAGGTCATCGACACCGGCGCTCCGATCAGCGTGCCCGTCGGGGAGGCGACGCTCGGGCGCATCTTCAACGTGCTGGGCGAGCCGATCGACCTCGGCGCCGCGCTGCCCAAGGATGTGCAGCGGCGCTCGATCCACCAGCCTGCGCCATCCGTCGAGGACTTGACGCCCACAACCGAGATGTTCGAGACCGGCATCAAGGTGATCGACCTGCTGGCCCCCTACGCGAAGGGCGGCAAGGTCGGCTTATTCGGCGGCGCCGGCGTCGGCAAGACCGTGATCATCCAGGAGCTGATCCACAACCTCGCCAAGGAGCATGGCGGCCTCTCGGCTTTCTGCGGCGTGGGCGAGCGCTCGCGCGAGGGCAACGACCTCTGGCTGGAGATGAAGGAGTCGGGCGTGCTCGACAAGACGACGCTCGTCTTCGGTCAGATGAACGAGCCGCCGGGTGCGCGCATGCGCGTCGCGCTCTCCGGGCTGACGATGGCCGAATACTTCCGCGACCAGGGTCAGGACGTGCTGCTGTTCATCGACAACATCTTCCGCTTCGTGCAGGCCGGCTCCGAGGTCTCGGCGCTGCTGGGCCGGATGCCTTCGCAGGTCGGCTACCAGCCGACGCTTGAGACCGAGATGGGTGGCCTGCAGGAGCGCATCACCTCGACAAGGACCGGCTCGGTCACCTCGATCCAGGCCGTCTACGTGCCGGCAGACGACTACACCGATCCCGCCCCGGCCTCGGTCTTTGCGCACCTCAACGCGACGACCGCGCTCTCGCGCTCGATCGCCGAGAAGGGCCTCTACCCGGCGGTGGACCCGCTCGAGTCGACCTCGACGATCCTCAAGCCCGATGTCGTCGGAGCGGACCACTTCCGCGTCGCAAATGCGGTCAAGGAGGTTCTGCAGCGCTACAAGGAGCTCCAGGACATCATCTCGATCCTCGGCATCGACGAGCTCTCCGACGAGGACAAGCTGACGGTGCAGCGAGCGCGCAAGATCGAGCGCTTCCTCTCCCAGCCCTTCCACGTCGCCGAAGCCTTCACCGGCACTCCCGGCGCCTATGTGCCGATCGCAGAGACGATCCGCGGCTTTGACGAGATCATCGCGGGCAAGCACGATGAGCTCCCCGAGCGCGCGTTCTTCCTCAAGGGGACGATCGACGAGGTGCTTGCGGACGCCAGGCGTCAGGCCTAGGGACGGCGATGGCCCACGCGCGCTTCCCCGTCGAGGTCGTGACGCCCGAAGGCGAGGCCTTCGCCGAGGAGGTCGAGATGGTCTCGACGCGCACAGCTGTCGGCACCATCGGCATCCTCGCGCGGCATGAGCCGCTGCTGGGGCTGCTCGAGCCTACCGAGCTGCGTCTGTACCGCTCTGAGGAGGAGATCGTGCGCTTCGCGCAGGCCGAGGGCTACATCCAATTCCAGGACAACCGCGCGCTGCTGTTGGTCGAGGAGGCGATCGCGCCCGAGGCGCTCGATCGAGATGAGCTGCAGAGCCGGCTCACCGAGGCCAGGTCTGCGCTTGAGCGCGCGCCGGAGGGCAGCGAGCAGCAGGCGCGCGCGCGGCGTGAGATCCGCCGCTGCGAGGCGTTTCTGGCGATCGAGCCCTGAGCGGGCCTCTCTTGAGCACCGGCGAGCACAGCGCGCGGCAGCGCGCAACCATCTAGCCTTCGAGCAGCAGATGGCAGAGCGCGCACCGATAGCCGTGGTCGGGGCCGGGTATGTCGGCCTTGTGACTGCCGCAGGCTTCGCCGAGCTGGGCAGCGCCGTGCACTGCGTGGACATCGATCACGAGAAGGTCGCGCTGCTGCAGGCCGGTCAGGTGCCGATCTACGAGCCAGGACTACAGGAGCTGCTGGCGCGCAACCGCGAGCGGCTGCGCTTCTCTTCCGAGCTTGGCGATGCGCTGGCAGGCGCGCAGCTGGTCTTTGTCGCCGTGGGGACGCCGCCGACGCACTCCGGCGACGCCGACCTCTCCGCGGTGCATGCGGTCGTCGAGTCTGTGTGCTCCGCGCAGGGGCCCTCGGCGCAGGGTCGCCACGCGCTGGTGATGAAGTCCACCGTCCCCTGCGGCACGGGCGCGGCGATCGGACGTCTGCTCGGTGATCGGCGCAATGGCTCGATCGCCTACGTCTCCTGCCCGGAGTTCCTGCGCGAGGGCAGCGCGGTGGAGGATTTCATGCATCCCGATCGCGTTGTGATCGGCGACGCGGGCGATTGGGCGGGCGATGCGGTGCTCGAGCTCTACCGGCCGTTGCTGGAGCGTGCCGGCGCACGCGGCGGGCGGACGCTCGTGCGCACCGATGTCGCCAGCGCAGAGATGATCAAGCTGGCTGCAAACGCCTTCCTTGCAACGAAGATCTCCTTCATCAACGAGATCGCAAACGTCTGCGAGGAGACCGGCGCCGACGTGCTGGAGGTTGCGCGCGGAATGGGGCTTGATCGGCGCATCGGGGCGGACTTTCTGAGCGCTGGCATCGGCTACGGCGGCTCCTGCTTCACCAAGGACGTGAGCGCGCTGAAGCTGCTTGCGGGCAACTCCGGCTACCACTTCCAGCTGCTCTCGGCGGTGATCGAGGTCAATGAGCTGCAGAAGCGGCGCGTGGTGACAAAGATCGAACGCCACCTGGGCGCTCTTGCGGGCAGCAGGATCGCGCTCTTGGGCCTCGCGTTCAAGCCCAACACCGACGACATGCGCGGCGCTGCCTCCGTTGTGCTGGCATCCCGCCTGCTCTCCGAAGGCGCGCATGTCAGCGCCTACGACCCCGTCGCCAGCACGCACGCGCGCGAGCTGCTGCCGGCGGTCACCTACGCGCCGAGCGCGCTTGACGCCCTTGAGGGCGCGGAGGCGGCGATCCTGGTGACCGAGTGGCCCGAGCTGGTCGCGCTCGATTGGCACGCCGCCGCCGAGCGGATGCGCGGGCGACTGGTGATCGATGGGCGCAACGCGCTCGATCCGCAGCGGGTGCAGGCGGCGGGTCTGACCTATGAGGGCATCGGCCGTGGTGGCAGCGCAGCAGCACAGCGAGCTGGAGCGAGCGCTTCAGCTGCGACCGGAGCCGCGCGGGCGACGTCGCTTGCCCACGCGGCGGCGAGGCGCTAGATGCAGGCGCTGATACTTGCCGGCGGGGAGGGCACGCGGCTGCGGCCGCTCACCTCGACCGTGCCCAAGCCGGTTGTCCCGCTGCTCGATCGACCGCTGATCGCCTACATGCTCGACTGGCTGGCGCGACACGGGATCGACGATGTGATCATGTCCTGCGGCTTCCTGGCCACGAGCGTGCGCAACGTCCTCGGCGACGGCTCCGCCTACGGCCTGCGACTGCGCTTCGTCGAGGAGCCCGAGCCGCTCGGCACCGCAGGCGCGCTAAAGCTTGCCGAGCCGCTGCTTGCCGATCGCTTCCTGATGCTCAACGGCGACATCCTGACCGACATCGACCTCTCCGCCCAGATCGCGCAGCACGAGCGCAGCGGCGCGCGCGCCACGCTCGCGCTGGTCGCGGTGCCCGACCCGACCAACTACGGGCTCGTGCGTCTGGCCGCGGATCGCTCGGTTGCGGAGTTCGTCGAGAAGCCGAGCTCGGACAAGGTGGTGGAGGGCTCTGCGCAGGCGGGCGAGGACAACCTGATCAGCGCCGGCGCTTACGTCCTGGAGCGCGAGATCCTCGACCTCGTGCCCGCCGGGCGCAATGTCTCGATCGAGCGCGAGATCTGGCCGCAGCTGGTCGGCAACGGGCTGTTTGGCTATCCCGGCGCAGGCTATTGGCTGGACATCGGCACGCCCTCGCGCTACCTGCAGGCGACCTTTGACATCCTCGAGCGCAATGTTCAGACGCCTGTCGCCGAGCGTCTCGGCAGCGACTTCCTGGCACTTGCCGACGGCGTCGAGCTTGCTGGGCGGGCGATCCCGCCGGCGCTGCTCGAGCGTGGCGTGCGCGTCTGCGAGGGAGCGCATGTGGGCGCGCTCGCCTATCTGGGCTGCGACGTCACGATCGGCCCCGGGAGCGCCGTCGAACGCGCGGTCGTGCTCAACGGGTCGAGCATCGGCGCCGGCTGTCGCATCGCCGACTGCATAGTCGCCGCAGGCTGCCGGGTCGGCGACGGCGCGAGCGTCGGCGGCGAAGCTGTGCTCGGCGAGGGTGTGACGATCGGCGCCGACAACGTAATTGCGGCGGGCGCGCGAATCTTCCCGGGCGTCAGCCTCCCCGATGGCGCCATGCGCTTCTGAGGGCGCCCGCCAGGCATCCACCGGCCGCCAGGCCATATGATGCCTCGCCACGAAGGCGCAAGAGCGGAGAGGTGCAACGTTGATGAGCGAGGCAAGCGGAGTTGAAGCATCCGGGCGCGGCGGCGATCCCCCGGCCGTCCTGCATGCGCCCTCAGCGCTCAGCCGCAAGGACATCGAGGGCGTCGACAGCAGCCGTCAGCTCGACGACGTCCTCGCGCTGCCCGACCAGCTGCGCGATGCGCTCTGGCGCGTGGAGGCGGCGCAGGTTCCTGAGCAGGACACCGCAGCGGGCATGGTTGTCGCGGGGATGGGCGGCTCGGGCATCGGCGGGGCGCTCGCGCGTGCTGCGCTCGCCGACCAGGCATCGCGCCCGATCTTCGTGACGCGCGTCTACGGCCTGCCCACGTGGACCACGCCTGAGACCACCGTGCTCTGCTCCTCCTACTCGGGCAACACGGAGGAGACCCTAGCCTGCTACGAGTCCGCCGGCGCGCTCGGCGCACGGCGGGTCGTCGCCACCACGGGCGGGCGCCTTGCCGAGCTGGCGCGCGCCGATGGCGTGCCGGTGATCCCGCTGCCAGGCGGGCTGCAGCCGCGCGCTGCGGTCGCCTACATGATCGTCTGCTCGCTCGAGGTCGCGGCGCTATGCGGCGTGGGTCCGCGCCTGACTGCCGAGATCGACGTCGCCGCCTCGCACTGCGAGACGCTTGTTGCCGCCTGGGGGCCAGATGCGCCCGAGGACTCGGAGGCCAAGGCGCTGGCGCGCGCGATCGCAGGGACGATCCCGGTGATCGCAGGCGCCGGCCTGACGGCGCCGATCGCCTATCGCTGGAAGACCCAGATCAACGAGAATGCCAAGCAGCCGGCCTTCTCCCACGAGCTGCCCGAGCTCGACCACAACGAGCTGGAGGGATGGGCCGGCGCTCGTGCGCTCGGGCGCTTCTGCGCGGTCTTTCTTGACGACTCCGATGCGCACCCGCGCATCAAGCAGCGTCTGGAGCTGACCGCGGCGCTGATCGGCGAGAGCGCCGAGCGCTCGCTGCGCGTGCAGACGCGCGGCGAGAGCGCGCTTGAGCGCGTGATCTCGCTGGTGCTGCTCGGCGATCTGGTCTCGCTCTACCTGGCTGTGCTGCGCGGCGTCGATCCCGGGCCGGTCGCGATGATCGAGCGGCTGAAGGCCGGTCTCTCCTCGGAGTGAGGCTGCCGGGAGCGGCGTAAGGTTGACACTCACGTGCTAAGGTAGCCGCTCATGGCAGAGGTCGCACGCGAGGCGCTGCAGATCAACGACGCCGCCCGCTCGACGGGCTGGTCGGCCCGCATGCTTCGCTATATCGAGCAGCTCGGCCTGGTTGCCCCCCCGCGCTCCGCAGGCGGCTACCGACTCTACCGCGCACAGGAGCTTGCGCGGCTGCGCGAGCTTCGCGAGCTGATCGGGTCCTTTGACCTCGAGCTTGCCGATGTCGGCTTTGCGCTGCGGCTGCGGCGCGATCGGCGGCTGCGAGCGGCGCTTGAGGCCTTCTTCGGCGGCCGACCAAAGCCGCCGGGAGCGCTTGGCGGCGAAAGCTGGCTGGACTATGAGCAGCGCCGCCATGAGCAGCTTCTCAAGCGGCTCGGGCGGCCGCCCGGGCGCAGGGAGAGCGGCGGCGGCGCCGTGCGCAGCCAGCGGGCTTCGATATCGATCGGAGAAATCTCAACCACAAAGGAGCATCTATGAGCCAGAGCGCAACGCTGGCAGGGCAGCGCATCGAATACCGTGTCAAGGACCTCGAGCTGGCGGAGCTGGGCCGGCGTGAAATCGCGCTCGCCGAGCACGAGATGCCCGGGCTGATGGCTATGCGCTCCGAGTACGCGCAGGCCCAGCCGCTCGCTGGCGCGCGCATCACCGGCTCCCTGCACATGACCGTTCAGACCGCGGTGCTGATCGAGACCCTGCGTGCGCTGGGCGCAGAGGTCCGCTGGTGCTCGTGCAACATCTTCTCCACCCAGGATCACGCCGCGGCTGCGGTTGTGGTCGGGCCGGAGGGCACGCCCGAGGAGCCACGCGGCGTGCCGGTGTTCGCCTGGAAGGGGGAGACGATCGAGGAGTACTGGTGGTGCACCGAGCAGGCTCTGCGCTGGCCTAGAGGCGCGGATGAGGGCGGCGGCACCGCCGGCCCCAACATGATCCTTGACGATGGCGGGGACGCGACGCTGCTGGTGCACCGCGGGGTGGCCTATGAGCGCGCACGCGCGGTGCCCGACCCCGCGGACGCCGACTCTGAGGAGGCGCAGGCGCTGCTCGCCCTGCTCACAAGGACGCTGGCCGAGGATGCGGGCCTGTGGAGCGCCATCGCCGAGGGCATCCGCGGCGTGACCGAGGAGACGACAACGGGTGTGCACCGTCTCTACCAGATGACCGAGGCCGGCGAGCTGCTGTTCCCGGCGATCAACGTCAACGACTCGGTGACGAAGTCCAAGTTCGACAACCGCTATGGCTGCCGTCACTCGCTGATCGACGGGATCAACCGCGCAACCGACGTGCTGATCGGCGGCAAGGTTGCCGTCGTCTGCGGCTACGGCGACGTCGGCAAGGGCTGCTGCGAGTCGCTGCGCGGGCAGGGGGCGCGGGTGATCGTGACCGAGATCGACCCGATCTGCGCCCTCCAGGCGGCGATGGACGGCTTTGCGGTGAGGCGCTTGGAGGAAGTCGTCGGGGAGGCGGACATCTTCATCACGGCGACCGGCAACCGCGACATCATCACCGCCCAGGACATGGCGGCGATGAAGCATCTCGCGATCGTCGGCAACATCGGTCACTTCGACAACGAGATCGACATGGCCGGGCTAGCCCGGGTGCCCGGCATCAGGCGGGTGGAGGTCAAGCCCCAGGTCGACCAATGGGTCTTCCCTGACGGCCACGCGGTGATCGTCCTCTCCGAGGGCAGGCTGCTCAACCTCGGCAACGCGACCGGCCATCCGAGCTTTGTGATGTCCAACTCGTTCACCAATCAGGTGATGGCGCAGATCGAGCTCTTCAACCATCCCGAGCGCTACGAGCGCAGGGTCTATACGCTGCCCAAGCACCTCGACGAGCGGGTGGCGCGACTGCACCTGCGTGCGCTGGGCGTGCGGCTGACCGAGCTGACCCCGGAGCAGGCCGCATACATCGGCGTTCCGCCCGAGGGGCCCTACAAGCCCGACCACTACCGCTACTGAGGCGCCGCCCGCAGTGGCCGCAGGCGAGGTCGCCCGCGCCGGCGAGGAGCGCATTCGCTGGGCCGGCGCCCAGATGGAGGTGCTCGGGCGCGTCGCGGCGCGCCTGGCAGAGGAGCGTGCCCTCGCGGGCGTGCGGATCGGCGCCTGCCTGCACCTGACCGCCGAGACCGCGAACCTCGCGCGGGCGCTTGTCGGTGGCGGCGCCGAGGTCATGCTCTGCGCCGCCAACCCGCTCTCCACCCAGGACGACGTCGTGCGCGCGCTCAACGCTGGCGGCGGCGTGCGCGCGAGCGGTCGGCGCGGCGAGAGCGCACGTGCGCGCCTGCGCGCCCTGCGCGCCGTGCTTGCCAGCGACCCCCAGTTGATCCTCGACGACGGCGCGGAGCTGATTGCCGGCGCAGCGCGCGCACGTGGGCGGCAGCGCTCGCTGCTTGCCGCCGCGGAGGAGACCTCGGCAGGGCTGATCACCGCGCGGGCGCTGCATGGGGAGGGTCGCCTGCCCTGCCCCGTCTACGCGGTAAACGAGTCACGCGCGGAGCGCACCTTCAACGACCGCTTCGGCACCGGCCAGTCGACGCTCGACGGCATCCTGCGCGCAACCAACCTGCTGCTTGCGGGCAGGACGGTGGTGGTGATCGGCTATGGTCCGACCGGGCGCGGCGTGGCGCTGCGGGCGCGCGGAGCCGGCGCGGTGGTGATCGTATGCGAGGTCGACCCGATGCGCGCGCTGGAGGCGCGGATGGAGGGCTATGAGGTCCTGCCGGCGCTGGTGGCGGCGGAGCGCGGCGACGTCTTCATCACGGTCACGGGCTCCCGCAACGTGCTGCGCGCCGAGCACTTCGCGCGCATGCACGACGGCGCGGTGCTCGCGAACGCCGGCCACTTCGATGTCGAGATATCGCTCTCGGATCTCGGCGCCGCCGCGCGCGAGCGCGAGAGCGTGCGTCCGCTTGTGGAGCGCTACACCCTCGCCGACGGCCGCCGGCTGAACCTGCTCGCGGAGGGGCGGGTCGTGAACCTCGCCGCTGGCGAGGGCCATCCGGCGGCGGTTATGGACATCTCCTTTGCGCTCCAGGCGCTGTGCGTCGAGCGTGCCGCAAGAGCGAGCGAGCCGCTTGCGATCGGCATCCACCCGGTGCCTGAGGAGATCGATCGCGCTGTCGCCGCGCTCAAGCTCGCCGCGCTGGGGGTCGAGATCGACGCTGAAAGCGACGAGCAGCAGCGCTACCGAACGCTCTGGGAACGTTAGATTTAGCGCCGATGAGAGCGATGGTGCTGGCAGCCGGGCTGGGGACGCGCCTGCGCCCCCTGACCTACGCGATCTCCAAGCCGATGGTGCCGGTGCTCGACCGCCCGGTGATGGCGCACATCCTCGACCTCCTTCAGGCGCACGGGATCGACGAGGTGATCGCAAACCTCCACTACTTCCCCGAGCCGATTCGCGCCTGCTTCGGCGAGCGCATCGCCTACAGCGAGGAGCCGGAGCTGCTCGGCACCGCAGGCGGCGTGCGCGCCGCTCGCGACTTCTTCGCGGAGGAGCCCTTCCTCGTGATCTCAGGCGACGCGCTCACCGACATCGACCTCTCCGCGCTGATCGCAAGCCACCGTGCCCACGGCGGCGTTGCCACGCTGGCGGTCAAGCGCGTTACGGACACGCGCGAGTACGGCGTCGTCCTGCACGATCAGGACGGTCGCATCACCGGCTTTGAAGAGAAGCCCGACCCCGAGCGGGCTCGCTCGGACCTCGGCAACTGCGGTATCTACGTCTTCGAGCCGGAGATTTTCGACTACTTTCCCGAGAGCGCCTTCGCCGACTTCGCCCACGACGTCTTTCCCGCCCTGCTCGCCGCCGATGCGCCCTTCTTCATCCATGAGATCGGCGAGTACTGGAACGACATCGGCTCGCTTGCGGAGCTGCGGCGCGGCACCTTCGACGCGCTCTGCGGCGCGCTCAGGCTGCGCTGCGACGCCCGGGAGATCGCTCCCGGAGTGCGTGTCGGTGAGCGCTGCGTGCTGCCCGAGAGCGTGCAGATCGAGCCTCCGGCGCTGATCGGCGCCGGCGCGAGCCTCGGCGAGGGGGTGCGCCTGAGCGGACCGGTGGTGGTGGGCGCCGGCGCGGAGGTCGGCGCCTGGTCCGCCCTGCGCGAGACGATTCTGATGCCCGGCGTCCACCTGCCCGAGCAGGCGATCCTGATCGGCGCGATCGCCGCCGATGCGCCGACGCTCGCGCGGCCGCTGGACGTTCGGCCGATCCGCCCCTGAGGCGGCGCGATGCCGTCCTAAAATGAGAGCGTCAATCCCTTCTATCCCAGGAAAGGGGGATGAAATGCAGATTGAGCTCAAGGGTCGCAATGTCGCGCCTCCGGAGGAGCTGCGCAGCCATTTGGAGCGGCGTCTGCGCAAGGTCGCGCGGCAGGTATCCGATTTGGCGCGCCTCGAGGTCGAGGTTCACGAGCAGCGCAACCGGCGCGTGGCTGACCGCTACGTCGTCGACGCAGTCCTCTATCTCAAGGGCGTGACGCTGCGCGCAAGCGATGCCTCCGCCGATCTGACCCACGCAGTCAACCTGGTCGTGGACGAGCTTGCCCGCCAGGTCAAGCGACGGCGTGAAAAGGTCCGCCGCCGCCGCGAGCGCGCGCTCACCGTCTCGAGCCTCGAGCCTGCGCCGATCGAGACACCGCGCCCCAGTCGCGGCGTTCTGCTTGCCTTCTAGTCTCGCTGTAAGGCGCGCCCGGTGCGGTCGGCCGACCGCACAGGGCGCGCCTCTCTATGCTGCCACGGCGTGAGCACAAGCGAGCTGGAGGGGGCGATTGCTGCGGTCGTGCGCGCCGCGCTCGCCGAGGATGTGGGCGCTGGGGACGCCACGACGCAGGCGACCGTGCCAGCGACGCTGCGCGGCAGCGCGCTGATCGTGCAGCGCGAGCCGGGTGTGATCTTCGGCCTTGCCGCCGCAGAGGCCGTCTTTGCAGAGCTCTCTGAGGAGGTTCGCTGCGAGCGGCAAGTGAGCGAGGGCAGCTGGCAGGAGGAGGGCGCCACTGTGCTCGCGCTCGAGGGCCCTGTGCGAGCGCTGCTGACCGGCGAGCGCACCGCGCTCAACCTGCTTGGGCATCTCTCGGGCGTTGCCACAGCGGCGGCGCGCGCGATGCGCGCGGTGGCGGGCACTCGGGCTCTGATCGTCGACACGCGCAAGACGACGCCCGGGCTGCGGGTGCTGGAGAAGGCGGCGGTGCGTGCGGGTGGTGCGGGCAATCATCGCCGTGGTCTCGACGACGCGGTCCTGATCAAGGACAACCACATCGCAGCCGCCGGCTCGATCACGAACGCGATCGCGCTCGTGCGCGAGCGGCGGCCGGATCTTGCCGCGACGCTGGAGGTCGAGGTGAGCAGCGCTGCGGAGCTCGAGGAGGCCCTTGCCTGCAAGGCGCCGCGCATCCTGCTCGACAACATGAGCGATGCCGAAGTGCGCGCGGCGGTGCTCCGCACCGAGGGGCGGGCGCTGCTTGAGGCAAGCGGCGGGGTGACATACGAGCGGCTGCGGTCGCTTGCTGAGACCGGGGTAGACTGGATCTCGATGGGTTATCTGACCCACTCCGCTCCCTCCCTTGACCTCTCGATGAAGCTGGCCGGCTGAAGATGGCGCGCGTGATCGCAAGCGAGCAGGCGCCTGCGCCCGGCCGGCTGGAGCTTGCCCAGATCGAGGCGCTGCCCGCCCCTCGTGCGCTCGGGGAGCAGGAGCGCCGGGCGATGCAGGAGGAGGTGCGCGCGCTTGCCCGTGAGCATAAGGCGCTGATTCTTGCCCACAACTATCAGCTTCCGGAGGTTCAGGAGGTCGCGGACTTCGTCGGCGACTCGCTTGCGCTCTCGCGGCAGGCCGCACGCGCCAGCGAGGAGCTGATCGTCTTCTGCGGGGTGCACTTCATGGCCGAGACGGCATCGGTGCTGTGTCCGCAGAAGACGGTGCTGCTGCCCGATCCGCGCGCGGGCTGCTCGCTTGCCTCCTCGATCGACGAGCATCAGCTCGAGGCCTGGCGTCAGGAGCACCCGCGGGCGATCGTCGTGATGTATGTGAACACGAGCGCGGCCGTGAAGGCGCTGACCGACTACTGCTGCACATCGGCGAACGCGGTCGATGTCGTCCGCCATGTGCTTGCTGAGCACGGCGAGGACGTGGAGATCCTCTTTGGGCCGGACATGTGGCTTGGCGCCTACGTCGAACGAGAGATCGGCAGGCCCCTGCACGTCTGGGACGGCGAGTGTCATGTGCACGCCGGCATCCGACCCGACCAGATCGAGTCGCTGCGGGCCAGCCATCCTGGGGCCGAGCTGCTTGTGCATCCCGAGTGCGGATGCACGACAAGCGTGATGGAGTACCTGGCGGCGGGGGACATCGATGGGGAGGGCGTCCACATGCTCTCCACAGGCGGGATGCTTCGCTTTGCAAGGCACGCAGCCGCCCGCAGCGACCAGGAGCTGGTCGGGATCGCCGCAAGCGGGGATCCCTCAGCGCCGCGGCCGGTCGGCGCAGGGGGGAGCGAGAGCGGCGCGGAGGTGATCGTTGCAACGGAGGTCGGCATGCTCTACGGGCTCCAGCAGGCGGCTCCCGGAATGCGCTTCATCCCCGCCAACCCGCGCGCGGCGTGCGCCTTCATGAAGGTTGTGACGCTGCCGCGCCTGCTCGCGAGCCTGCGTAAGCTCCGCTATGAGGTGCGCGTGCCCGCCGACGTTGCAGCACGTGCGCGCATTCCGATCGAGCGCATGGTCGCGATCGGCTGAGCGGCGCTCAGAAGTCGCTTGCGGAATGCGGCCCGACGCAGGCGACCGCCGGCTCGAGGATCAGCGAGCTTCCGATCGCGCGCAGCGCGTGCGCGTCGACGGCGTCGACCGCCGCGATCATTGCCTCCGGATCGGGCTCTTCCCCGTGCACGATCACTTCTTCGGCTGCGCCTCTGGCCATCGCCGAGCTGTTCTCGAAGGCAAGCGCCAGGCGCCCGGCGGTGTAGGCGCGCGCCCGCGCCACCTCCTCCTCGCTCGGCCCCTGGTCGGCCAGCTCGCTGACGATCTGGCGGATCAGGGCGTAAGCCTCGATGCACTGCTCCGACTTGAGCCCGGAGCCGATCTGCAAGATCGGCACGTCGGCGTAGCTGTGGGCAAGCGCATAGACCGAGTAGCAGAGGCCGCGGCGCTCGCGCAGCTCTTCGAAGAGGCGTGAGGACATCGAGCCGCCGAGAATCGTCGCGAAGACCGCCGCTGCCGCCCGCTCTGCGCGGGTGCCTGGTGGCTGGGCGCTGCGATAGATCAATCGCAGGTGCGACTGGTTGGTGTCGCGCTCGCACACCAGCTTCTCAAAGCGCGGCGCAGGCGCCGGCGGGAAGGGCTCGCTGAGCGGCAGGTCGGGAAGGCGACCGAGCAGCTCATCGAGCTGCTCGGGGGCTGGCAGGTGCTCCAGGTTGCCCGCCAGGAAGGCGCCGCCGCGGCGTCCTGACCAGCGCCGCTGCCTGAAGGCGATCACCTGATCGCGCGAGAAGCTCGCGATGTGCTCCACCGGGCCGAGCACGGTGCGCCCCAGCGGGTGCTCGCCGAAGGCCGCCTGATCGATCAGATTCTCGGCGATCACCGCCGGCTGGTCGTTGGCGCGGTTGATCTCCTGGATCACGACGCCGCGCTCGCGCTCGAGGTCCTCCGCGGCGATCCGCGGCCTGCCGACAAAGTCGCTCAACAGATCGATCGCGCCGATCGCCGACTGCGCGCGGACGGTGATGTGGAAGGCAACCAGGTCTTGGCTTGTATAGGCGTTGAGCACACCGCCCATGCCCTCGGCTGTGCGATTGATCGCCTGGTGGGTGCCATACCGCTCGCCTCCCTTGAACACCAGGTGCTCGAGAAAGTGCGCGATGCCGTTCTCCTCCGCGCGCTCGCAGCGCGCTCCGGCATCGAAGGCGAGCAGCACGCTGAGCGCGCTTGTGCCGGGCACGGGCAGTGGGAAGATGCGCAGGCCGTTGCTCTGCAGCTCGCGGACGCTCTGCTGTGCGGTGCTCATGGGCGCTCCTCTCTGGATCGATCGTTAGGCTGCCTCGCCATCGCCTGGGGGCAGGGTTCCAGTGGGAGGGTAGCCAGCGGTCGACCACTACCCTGGCAGAGATGCAAGAACAAGGAGACCCGCGGCAGGGTGCTCGGGGCACGGCGGCCTCGGGCGCGCTGCGCTTTGTGCGCAGCTGGGCGGAGGCCCTGATCGTGCTGATGGCAGTGCTGCTTGGCGGCATCTATCTGGGCGGGCATCCCAACGATCTGCCGGGCTTCCTGCGTGAAGCGCTGGCGTCGGGCGGGGCCGGCAGCGCAAGCGCAGAAGCGATCGCGACGATCGAGCACGACTACTACCGTCGCGTGAGCCCTTCCTCGCTCGTGAGCGCGTCGGTCGCGGGCGCGATCGCCAGCCTCAACGACCCCTTCTCGCACTACCTGAGCGCTGCCGAATACCGCTCCTTCGCCACCCCGAGCAACTTCTCCGGGGTGGGGCTGGAGGCTGCGGGCGGTCGTGAAGGGCTGCTGATCGAGCGCGTCTTCAATCCCTCGCCGGCTCAGCGGGCGGGTCTGCGGGCGGGCGAAGAAATCATCGCGGTCAACGGTCGCGCGCTGCGCGGCATTCCGGCAGAATCGGCGCGCAACATGATTCGCGGGCCGGCCGGCACCTCGGTGCGGTTGACGTTGCGATCGGCCGGGCGCTCCCACACGCTGACGCTCACGCGTGCGGAGATAGCCGAGCCGGTCGTGGCCTCCGGCATGCAGAGATACCGGGGCAAGAAGATCGGCATCGTCTATCTGGCGAGCTTCAGCGCCGGCGCGCACGGCGAAGTCCGCGAAGCGGTCGAAAGGCTGCTGCATCAGGGTGCACAGGGGCTGGTGCTCGATCTTCGTCACAATGGCGGCGGCCTGGTGGCTGAAGCGCAGCAGATCGCAAGCATCTTCATACCCCATGGCGAGATCGTCTCGATGCGCGGGCGCGTGGTGCGCCCCGTGACCCTCTATGCGCTGGGCGACGCTATCCCCACCCGGATACCGATGGCGGTTCTCGTTGATCACGATACGGCCTCGGCGGCGGAGATAACGACCGCGGCGCTCCAGGACGATCATCGCGCGACTGTCGTCGGCACCCACACCTTCGGCAAGGGCGTGTTCCAGGAGCTGCTGCCGCTGGCCAACGGGGGCGCGCTTGACCTGACGGTCGGCGAGTACTTCACCCCGGACGGGCGCAACCTCGGCGGCGGCGGCGTCAGGGAGGGCGCGGGGATCACCCCGGAAGTGCGTCTGCCCGACTCTGAGGTCGACACCGAAGCTGGGCTTGCGGCGGCCCTGAAGGTGGTTACGGCGAAGCTGTGAGCGAGGCAGGCAGGCCTCTGCGCTACGGCTCCGAGCTGGTCTGCGCGCTGCAGCGCCGCGGCCGCTTCCTGGTCGGCAGCCCGGCATTTGCGGCGCGCGACGCCGATTGGCGCGCTCGCAACGCCAACGCTCAGCTGAGCATCGGCCCGGCTCGAGCGCTGCGCGGCCATGCGCTCGAGGATGGCGACCTTGCGCTGGTGCGGGTCGAGCGCGCTGCGCACGCGAGCGTGATCGAGCGCATCGGGAGCGCGGAGGACGCGGCGGCGGCGATCCGGGCACTGGCGCTCGATGCCGGGCTGGGCCGACCCTTCGATGCGGCCGCTGAGCGCGAAGCAGCGGAGCTGCGGCGGCGGCCGCCTGGCGCTGTCGCTCACGGTGCGAGGGTCGACCTGCGCGCGCTGCCGACCTTCACGATCGACCCGAGCGATGCGCGCGACTTCGACGACGCGATCTCGGCGACGCAGCTTGAGGGCGGCGGGACGCTGATCTGGGTGCACATCGCCGATGTCGCGGCGTATGTGCGGCCGGGCGGCGCAATCGACCGTGCCGCGCAGGCCCGGGCGTGCAGCGTCTACCTCCCCGGCGCAGTCGAGCCGATGCTCCCGGAGGTGCTCTCCGCAGACCTCTGCTCGCTGCGGCCCGGGGTGGAGCGCCCCGCGATCAGCGTGGAGCTTGAGGTCCGCGAGGGGATGGTCGTCCGCAGCTCATTCAAGCGCTCGCTGATCCGCTCCGATGCGCGCCTCGAGTATGAGCAGGTCGACCGCGTCCTCGGCGGGAGAGAGCGCCTTGAGGGGCCGTTGGCGCCGGCGCTCGCACTCGCGCACCGCGTGGCCTGCGCTATGGCAGGGCGCCGCAGGGAGCGCGGCGCGCTGACGCTCTGCTCCTTCGAGCCGGAGGTACGAATTGATCGAGCCGGCGCGGTGACGATTGCGATGCGTCGCAGCGGCGGCTCGCCGGCCCACGGGCGCGGCGAGGTCGACGCGCGCGGCCTGATCGAGCAACTGATGATCGCTGCCAACGAGGCCGTTGCCGGACACCTCGCGCGTGCGCGCGTGCCCGCGCTCTACCGGGTGCACGAGCATCCCGAGCCTCCTCGCGTGGAGCTGCTGCGCGATCAGCTGGCGAGCCTCGAGCTGCCGACGCCGCCGCTCGCGGAGGTGATGACGCCCGCTGACGCCGGGCACGCGCTGGCGGAGATCGCCCGGCTCACCGACGGACACCTGCGCGCCTTGGCAGGGCGCAGCGCGGGCGCTCCCGCGCTCGCCGCCGGGCGCACCACGGCAGCGCTGCAGCTGGCGCTCGGCGCCCTGATCCTGCGCAGCCTCAGCCAGGCCTTCTATTCGCCGCGCAACATCGGCCACGCTGCGCTGCGCTCGGAGGCATATTGTCATTTCACTTCCCCGATTCGCCGCTATCCCGATCTGATCTGCCACCGAGCGCTGCTGGCAAGTCTCGCGGGAGCTGAGCTTCCGCAGGCGGCCGGGCTCGCGGACCTTGGCGCCTGGTGCTCGGAGCGCGAGCGCGCCGCGATGGCGCTCGAACGCGAAGCCGACGCGATGGCACGTTGCTTTGCGCTCGAGCAGGCGCTCGCCGGCGGCGAGCGCGAGCGCCCCCTGCAAGGAGTCGTTGTCGGGGTGATCAGTGCGGGCGCCTTCGTCGCTTTCGGGCTGCCGGAGAATCGCGCCTTGAGGCCCACCGCCGAAGCGGATGCGCCACCCTTTGAAGGCCTGCTTGCGCTGCGCCAGCTGCGCGCCGCGCAGCGTTCGGAGGCGGGCCCAGGCAGGCCCGCAGCGGCGGCCCGCAAGCTGCGTGGCGCCGGCGTGCGAGCTCACTACGAATGCAACGCGCAGGGCACGATCCTGCATGCAAGCGGCGCCGGCCGATCCGTTCGCATCGGCGATCCGTTGGCGGTGCGCGTGGGGCGCATAGAGACGCTGCGCGGACGCGTCGAGCTGCTTGCTGTGGGCGATCGAGAGGACGCCGAGCGCGGGCGCTCAATGTCGTCGGTGCCTGCCGGCGCCCCTGGCGCACGGCGAGCGGCCGGCAGGCGGGGAGCGCCGCGGCGGCGCGCCCGCGCCGGTGGCGGGCGTTAGTGTCCAGGCGATGACCAAGCGGCACAGCAGCGCGCGCGGGGGCAACGTGGCGACCAACCGCTCAGCGGGCTTTCGCTACGAGCTGCTCGACCGCTTCGAGTGCGGGATCGTGCTCGTGGGCAGCGAGGTCAAGTCGCTGCGCACCGGTGGCGCCCAGCTGAAGGACTCCTATGCGGTGATCAGCGACGGCGAGCTCTGGCTGCACGGCGTTCACATACCGCCCTATGCTCCGGCTGCGCGCGACAACCACGATCCGGAGCGCCCGCGCAAGCTGCTGCTGCACCGCTACGAGCTCGAGCGCATAGCGGTCCGCGTGAAGGAGCGGGGGCTGACGCTCGTGCCAACCAGGATCTACTTTGCCGGCAACCGCGCAAAGGTCGAGATTGCGCTTGCCCGGGGCAAGGCCGCCCACGATAAGCGCGAGGCGATCCGCGAGCGCGAGATGCGGCGCGACATCGAGCGCGGCCTGCGCGAAGCAAGGCGCTGAGCGACGCCGGCTGCAGCGCCCTCTCGTCGCTGTAGGCGCCTTCAGGCGCCTACAGGCTGCTGAAGGAGTGCCCTTCGGCAAAGAGCACGTGCGTTGCGCCCATGCCGAGCACCAGCAGCACGAGCAATGCGATGTAGGTTGCGCCGATCAGCGTGCGCCCGCCCGGCGAGACGGCGTAGTAGGCGCGCACAGCCTCGCCACCCCGGGTGCGCTCGCGCCAGCGCCTGTAGAGGTCAAAGCCGGCGATGATCACGATCAGCAGCAGGATCGGGTTGGAGTCGGTGATCAGCAGCGCGATCAGGATGCCAAAGCCCGCGAACCACATCCACGGCCACATCGCCGCTACCGCTCTGCCGCCGTCGAGCGGCGTGACCGGGATCAGGTTGAAGAGGTTGATCAAGAAGCCGAGATAGGCGGCGGCAAGCAGCAGCGGGCTGTGCAAGAGGGAGCCTGCGAGCGCGACCGCGCCGGCGCCCAGTGAGCCGAGGATCGGCCCCGCCAGGCCCACGCGGGCCTCTGCCGCGGCGTCCTCGCCAAGCGAGCGGGCGGCGATGAAGGCGCCGAGAAAGGGGACGAACATGGGCGCGCTGGCGTGCAGCCCCTCGCGGCGCAGCTGGATGACGTGGCCGATCTCGTGGATGAAGAGCAGCGCCACGAAGAGCGCCGCAAGCGGCCAGCCGAAGAAGAGAGCGTATGCCGCCACTGAGACCAGCGCGGTCCCGGCCGTGGCAAGCAGCTTGAGGTTGGGCAGCGCGATCAGCAGCGCCTTGATCGCCGCAAAGAACTTCGCCGCCACCGCTGCGAGCGCCGCGAGCGCGCTTGCCGGGCCTCTGCGCACGCCGCGACGTGGCGGCGCCTGATCGCCGGCCACAGCGTCGATCGGCGCGAGCGCCGGCTGGCGATCGGCGATGGGATGCGCGCCGATCGCAAGCCCGTTGCTCTCTGTGAGCTCCTGGGGCCTGGCCAGCGGGGGGCTGTAGAGGTTGGGGCGATGGTCGTCCATGGCCTCATTCTCGCACGCGCCATTAGCGCTCTCTAAGGATCGCTCCCGCTTGCGCAGCCTCCTGCATTTGTCGCAATCTGCGGGGTCGGGTCGGCGCGCGCCCTTGCAATCCGGATGCGAAGGCGTATGCTGGATGACAGACGCGGCAGGGGCCGCAGAAGAGCGAGGCCAAGAGGTGTAAGGCCGCGCCACCGGAGCGAAGGGCATCGCCCTTCCCGGTCCTCGCAGCGGTCCCGGTCGCGTCTTTATGCACCCCGGCAGTGCGTTGCGCGGTTGCCGTGCGGCAGCCGCTCTCTGCTCGCCGGCTCCACGGGCGCGTGCTACAATGAGCACATATCCCTGGGGACGACAGGCTTCGACGGGGCCGGTTCGTGGGGATGGTTGCGAGTCGAGGTTCCGGGTGGCCTCGTAAAACCCCCGGAAAAGAACAAGTGCGAGCTCTCACGAGCACGCCCTCGCCGCCTAGCATCTAGGTAGAGCGAGGTCTCGGCCCCCGCAGGCCTGCGGCGGGGATCCGGGATCAGAAAGCAGGCTCGCCCGGTGAGGATTGCTCCCGCCGATCCGGGGACCTTCAGGGGAGCTGGTCCTTCGCAACCCGGCCGGCGAGGCGAGCGGGGGACGAGATCAGAGCGCCGGCTACGCTCGTAGAAGCCATCACTCATGCGGCCTCGGACGCGGGTTCGACTCCCGCCGTCTCCACCTCGAGAGGTCTTCACGTTTCAACACGGGACCTCTTCACGTTTGGGCCGCCGGTGCTCGCGCCGGCGGCCTGCTCGTCCGAGCTTGGGTCTCGATCGGCAACCTCTGCTGA
>JAJPKQ010000005.1 GCA_021323635.1 bacterium
ATCAGCGAGCGGTAGCCGACGGCGTCGAACTCGCCAAATGCCGTCGGCAGGTGCACGCGCACCACCCGCTCGATCAGGCGGTCATGGCGGCGTCGATAGGCGATCAGGTCGGCGATCGTGATCATCTTCAGCGAGTGGCGGGCGCAGTAGCGCTCCAGTTCGGGCACGCGCGCCATCGAGCCGTCGGGGTTCATCACCTCGCAGATCACCCCCGCCGGCGTCAGCCCCGCCAGCCGCGCCAGGTCGACGCTCGCCTCGGTGTGGCCGGTGCGCTCGAGCACGCCGCCCGGCTTGGCCTTGAGCGGGTTCACATGACCCGGCTGAACCAGATCTCCCGGCGTGCTCTGCGGGTCGATCGCCACGCGCATCGTGTGCGCGCGATCGTGTGCGGAGACGCCCGTGCTGACGCCGTGGCGCGCCTCGATCGTGACCGTGAAGGGCGTCTGCAGCGCCGATTCGTTCTTGGCGGTCATCAGCTCGAGCCCCAGCTCCTCGCAGCGCTCCGGGGTCAGCGCCAGGCAGATGAACCCCCGCCCCTCCTTGGTCATGAAGTTGATCGCTTCGGCGCTGACGAACTCGGCAGCCATCACCAGGTCGCCCTCGTTCTCGCGCTTGGCGTCGTCGCAGACGACGACCATGCGCCCGGCGCGGATCTCCTCAAGCGCCTCCTCGATCGTCGCAAAGCACCCGGCGCTCTCCTCTTGGCCACGCGCCGCCTCGCTCTCGTGCTCCTGCGACCCCGGCTGTGGGTGCAGGGCGGACCCCTCGCTGGGTTCGATCGTGTGGCGTGGGTCAGGCATGGTGGGGGCGGTCACCAAGCAGCCGCTCGAGGTGCTTGGCGAGGATGTCGACCTCCAGGTTAACCCGATCGCCCGCCGCCAGCTCTCCCAGCGTCGTGCGCTGCAGCGTCTCGGGGATCAGCGATACGGCGAAGCGCTCGGCTGCAAGGTCGCTGACGGTGAGGCTCACCCCGTCGAGCGCGACCGAGCCCTTGCGGACGATGTAGCGCATAAGGTCCGCCGGCGCGCTCAGCCACAGCTCGCGGGCAAAGCCGCGCTCGCTCAGCGCCTGGACCTGCGCGATGCCATCGACGTGGCCCTGCACGATGTGCCCGCCCAGGGGCTCGCCCGCACGCAGCGGCAGCTCGACGTTCACGCGGCTGCCGCGCGAGAGCCCAGCCAGCGTCGTGCGCTGCAGCGTCTCGCTCATCGCCTCCACGAGCACCTCCTCGGCGACGGGTTCGACGGCGGTCAGGCAGACGCCCGCGACCGCGATCGAGTCGCCGCGCGCAAGCTCGCGCGCGCAGCGCGTTGCGATCAGCAGGCGCGCGCCCGCCTGGTCGCGCTCGCAGCGGGCGACGACCCCGACGTCCTCGATCAGCCCGGTGAACAGGTGTCGCTCCTCACCACTCGCGCAGGCGCGCGGAGATCAAGAGGTCATCGCCGACCGCCTCCCAGGCGAAGGAGAGCGCGCGGGGCGCCTGGGAGATCAGCTCCACGCCTTCGCCCTCGAGCGGATCGCGCGCCGCGCGCCCGCCTAGCAGCAGCGGCGCCAGGAACAGCCGCACCTCGTCGATCTCGCCGGCGTCCAGAAAGGCCCCGGCCAGGCGCGGCCCGCCCTCCAGCAGCGCTCCGGTGATGCCCAGAGCGCCCAGCTGATCGAGCGCGGAGGCCACGCGCGCGGGCTCGTTCTCGCCGGTGGCGAGGATCACGGTTGCGCCCGCCGCCGCGAGCGCCTCGGTGTCCGCGCGCGCGGCCGCCCGCGAGACGACAACCACAAGCGGCACCTCCGGGCAGCTTGAGACCAGCTGCGAGGAGAGCGGCAGGCGCGCGAGCGAGTCGAAGACCACGCGGTGGGGCTGCTCCTCGGGCGGGATCTGCCCCTGCGCCGGCCGTGCGGTCAGCAGCGGATCGTCGGCAAGCGCCGTGCCGATGCCGACGATCACCGCGCCCAGCTCCGCGCGCCAGGTGTGCGAGCGCAGGCGGCTCTCCTCGCTGCTGATCCACTGCGAGTCGCCCGCGCGCGTGGCGACCTTGCCATCGAGCGTCATCGCCAGCTTGAGCAGCACCCAGGGGCGCCCGACGCGGGCGTGCTTGCGGAAGGGCTGGTTGAGCAGCCGCGCGGCCTCCGCGAGCGCGCCCTCGGCAAGGATCACCTCCACGCCTTCGTCGCGGAGGACCCCGAGGCCGCGGCCGGATGCCTTCTCGGAGGGGTCGTTGGAGGCCACCACCACGCGCCTGATCCCCGCGCGTGCGATCGCGTCGGTGCAGGGCGGCGTCTTGCCGTGATGGGCGCAGGGCTCAAGCGAGACGTAGAGGGTCGCCTCGGAGAGGTCCGCCGTGCCGGCCGCCGCTATCGCGTTGACCTCCGCATGGGGGCCGCCGTAGCGCTCGTGGAAGCCCTCGCCGAGGACCTCCTGGCCGCGTGCGATCACAGCCCCGACAAGCGGGTTTGCGCCCACCCGCCCGCGGCCGCGCTCGGCAAGCTCAATCGCCCGCGCCAGGTGCACGGAGTCGATATCTGCTCTGAGCGCCATCGCTTATCTACCTGTCGGCAGGATAGAGGGCTGGCTTCCCCGGCAGCTGCCGCCGCGCAGCGCATAGATGCTGATCAGCGGCCCCGGCCGGGTGTAGGCAAGCGGGTAGTAGTCGAAGGAGAAGTCGAAGCTGAAGGGCACCGCGGCGCTGCCGGCGGCGTAGGGAGAGGCGCGGTAGAGCAGGTGCCCGACCTTCGCAAGCTCCCGGTAGTAGGCGACCGCTTGGGGCACCGCCCGCGGATCGGCGAAGGCGCGTCCGGACTGGGTGGATCCGCTGACCACATAGCAGTAGCCGGCCTGCTCGTAGTAGTCGATCAGCCCCGGGTAGAGGGTGCGCACGTAGTCTTCTTCGCGCGGGTAGTAGCGCAGCGGGCGCCAGGCGCTCGGGCGCGCCGGCGCCGAGGCGCGCGGGAGCGCTCCTGCGGCGGCCGCTGCGGGGACGATCAGCCACTTCGAATAGGGGTAGCTCTGCCAGCGGTTTGGGACCTTTGCGATCGCGCCGGGCGCAGGCGCGCTGCGCAGCCACGCGGCTTCAACGACCCCCGGTTCGACCACGATGCGGGCGTCCGGGGGCGTGTGCGCCTCAAGCCAGCGCCGCGCCAGCGTCCTCGTGTCGGTGCGCGAGAGCACGATGTCCTCGTGGATGTCGTGCACGAGCGCCTGGGCACAGAGGCCGGCAAGCAGCGCCGCCAGCAGCAGCTCTCCGGCCGCCGCCCGCCAGGCCCCCGACCTGCCGCCGCCAAGCGCCCCCGCCAGCCGCTGGGCAAGCCACACCGCCGCAAGCGCCGCATAGATCGTCGCCGCCGGGAGCACCGGGATCAGCCAGCGCCCGAAGGCGCGCCCCTGCAGCCCCATGAAGGCGAGGTAGGCGATCGCCATCGGCACCAGCAGCGCCAGCGAGCGCTCGCGCCTGACGAGCGCGATCGCCAGCCCGCCGAGCGCGCCCAGCGCCGGAGCCCAGCCGAGCCCCCAGGTGAACGACCACAGGTAGTAGAGGATCGCGGCCTGGTGCTCCGCACCCAGCTTGCCCGCGCCTTCGCCGGCGATCGCCGACTCATGCGAGAGTTCGTGCAGAAAGGCGTGGCTGTCGAGCAGGGCGTAGGGATTTACGACCAGGAACGCCGCCAGCGCCGCCAGCGCCGCCAGCGCCCCCCCGTAGAGGCGCCCGCGGTCAAGCCGCCCGCCGTGCCCGCGCGCGAGCGCGGCGGGGAGCAGCGCCAGGATCGCGATGCCCGCCGTGTACTTGGCGCCGGCAGCAACACCGAGCGCCACCCCGGCCAGCGCGAAGTCGCGCCCTGCCCCGGTGCGCTGCGCGCGCGCGGCGCCAAGCAGGCAGAGCGTGAGCGCCGCCAGCGCGGCCACGTCGTTGAGCGCCAGATGCGAGTAGAAGACCTCCAGGAAGGCGACCGCCGAGAGCGCCGCCGCGACAAGGCCGTGGCGGGCGTCGTAGAGCTCGCTGCCGAGCAGGTAGAGGAGCCAGACCGCCGCCACGCCGAGCGCGGCGACGGTCAGGCGGCCGATCTCATAGACGCCGCCCGGCTGGCGCTCGAACGCCGCCACGGCGGCGGCGTGACCGCCGTAGTAGAGGGTGTAGATCAGGTGCAGCAGATAGGTCAGCGCGGGCGGGTTTGCGAAGTAGTGGGGGTTGAGCGAGAGCCCGCCCATCGCGATCGCCCGCGAGACGAACTGATCGGCCTCGTCGATGTTGTAGGCGTAGGGCAGGCCGTGCGCGATCCCCCAGATGCGCAGCACGCCGGCGAGGATGAGCACGCCGCCAAGCAGCGCCCAGACACCAAGCCGCCCGCGCGAGCGCGGCAGCTGCCAGACGCGCAGGGGGCGAGCGCCCACCCGGCGCCGGCGAGCGACAGGGGACCCCGAACCCTCGCCGGCGGGCTGGGCGCTGCGCTCAGCAGTTGGCATAGACGGCGTAGAACTGGCTTGAGTACAGCAGCCGGAAGCCTTCGGGGGGAACCTGGTCGAGCGCCCGGTCGCCCGGATCCACGAGCGCCTCGAAGAAGACCGCCGCTCCCAGCGGGTAGACGGCCACAGAGCCGCGTGCGAGCGCGCGCTCCAGGCCGAAGCTCCCGGCCGCAGCCTGATCGCTTGCCTGGCTGCGCGCGAGGATGCGGGCGTGGCCCGCCCCGAGGATGAAGCGCGCATCGGGTATCAGCTTGTTGTCGGGCAGCGAGACGAGCGGGCAGCGCGCAAGCGCGCCGCGCACCGGCGCGCTCTGAAGCGCCCGCGCCAGATCGACGTGAAAGTCCTCGTGGTAGGCCATCGTCCGCGGCAGTTCGGAGATGTGGAAGGTCTCAAGCACGTTGAGCGCCCCATAGGCGAGCAGCGCGGCGGCCGCAGCCATCCAGAGCGTGCGCCGCAGCGAGCGCTCCAGCAGCGACCAGCCGCCGAGCGCAAACGCGCAGAAGACGACCGCCAGCGCACACGCGGAGAGCAGGTAGCGGTTGATGACCGACGCGCCCACGGCCCCCTCGGCGATGAAGACCGCGACCTGCAGCACCAGCGCGGCAAGCGGGATCGCCGCACGCCGGGGCGCGATGTAGATGGCGGCGCCCGCGCCGAGGAGCGCCCCCAGCACGACGGGCGCCTTGTCGATGCGCACCGCAAAGGGGTACAGCGACGAGAGCACGGCCGAGATGCCGTGGCTGCGTTCCAGTTCGCCCGCCAGCGCCGTGGTCGCCTTGAAGGAGTGCAGCGGGTCTCCGGTCAGGACCCAGTCGAAGGCGACCCAGATCAGCGCCGCTGAGGCCGCAAGCAGCGCGTAGCGCGCCACCCGCGCACGTTCGTGGCGTCTGGGCCACGCCCACCACAGCCAGTAGCAGCCCGACAGCACCCAGGCGTCAGGGCGCAGCAGCCCGGCCGCAAGCAGCGCCAACAAGACGGCCCCTCCGCGGCGCGGGCGCTGCAGCTCAAGCGCAATCGCCCATACGATCAGCGCGATGTAGCTGATGTCGAGGTAGCCCTGGATCATCAGGTTGACGTCGTAGAAGCGGCTGAGCATCAACGCGGCGGCGATCCAGGCTACGACCTCCCCGAAGGCGAGGCGCGCGACGCGGAAGATGCCCGCGATCAGCGCCAGGAAGGAGACGAAGGAGCCGAGGATCATCAGCCGCGGGGCGGCGCTCCCAAAGAGCGAGCACAGAGCGCCGAAGATGATCGCAAGCGGATGCTCGGTCGGCGCGCGGTAGACGTGCAGATCGGGCAGGTGCCCCGCGATCAGCGCCTTGCCCCAGAGCAGGGCGTAGAAGGAGTCATAGGTCGGGAAGGTCGGAAAGAGCAGGTAGGCGGCAAGCGCGATCAGCGCTAGCGCACCCAGCGCGAGCGCGCGCAGCAGCCCCGCGGGGAGCGCCCGCACGCGAGCCGGCAGCTCAAGCCCGGAGGCTGTCTCGGTGATCGTCGCGCTCTGCATCGCTCTCTGTGGCAGCGGGCCGGGCGCGGAGGCCTCTGGCACCCGGCCGCCATACTCTTTGGGGTGCTCGTAGGAGCGCCTGCCAGTCTAAGGCAGCGCACCGCTACCGAACGCACCGCGATCGACCGCTCGCACGACGATGAAGCTGATCATCCAGATTCCCTGCTTCAACGAGGCCGCCCAGCTGCCCGCCACGCTCGCTGCGCTGCCCCGCTCCCTGCCCGGCTTCGACGAGGTGCAGTGGCTGGTGATCGACGACGGCTCAAGCGATCAGACCGCCGCGGTCGCGCGCGCCTGCGGCGTGGATCACATCGTCCGCCTGACAAACAACAAAGGCCTGGCGAGCGCCTTCCAGGCGGGCCTTGACGCCGCGCTGAAGCTGGGGGCAGACGTGGTAGTCAACACCGACGCTGACAACCAGTACTACGGGCCCGACGTGGCGCGGCTGGTCGCGCCGATCCTCGAGGGCCGCGCGGACATGGTGATCGGCGACCGCGTGGTCCGCGACATCGAGCACTTCTCGCCGCTCAAGCGCCTCCTGCAGCGCCTTGGATCGTGGGTGGTGCGCCAGGCCTCGCAGACCTCCGTGCCCGACACCACCTCCGGCTTTCGCGCCTACAACCGCGAGGCGGCGCTGCAGATGCTTGTCGTCTCGCGCTTCACCTACACGCTGGAGACGATCATCCAGGCGGGCAAGCTGCTGGTTGCGACCGAGCACGTGCCGGTGCGCACCAATCCCCCCACGCGCCCCTCCCGCCTCTTCCCCTCGATGTGGTCTTATGTGCGCCGCAATGCGATCGCCATCTTCCGCATCTACGCCCAGCATGAGCCGCTGCGCGTCTTCTGGTCCTTCGCGGCGCTGATGGCGCTGGCGGCGCTGGGCGTCTGGGTGCGCTTCATCGTCGCCTTCGTCGAAGGGGAAGGCAACGGCCACGTGCAGTCGCTGATCCTGGGCTCCGCGCTCTTTGTCGCAGCGGTCGTGCTCTTTGCGCTGGGCGTGATCGGCGACCTGCTCGCCGCCCAGCGGGTGATGATCCAGCGCACCTTCGAGCGCGTGCGGCGGATCGAGCTCGAGGTGGGCGTCGCGCCCTCCCACTATGAGCCCGGCGCAGCGGAGCCGGCGGGCGCAGGTGCAGAGCAGGCCGACCGGGCGCTCGCAGCGCTGCTCTCCGAGCACGCGCGCCAGCCGCCGGCGGGCGGCGCGCAGCGGAGCGGGCAGTGAGCGGCGCCTCCGGTGGGCTGACGCTCTCGCGCGAGGGCGTGGTCACGGGCAACACCTTCGACAAGTACGGCTCCGGCAACCCGGTCGTGCGTCGCCTGATGAGCGCCTTCCAGCGTGAGCTGGAGGAGCTGCTGCTCAACGCCGACCCCCAGTCGCTGCTTGACGTCGGCTGCGGCGAGGGCGTGCTCGCCAAGCGCTTTGCAACGCTGCTTGAGGGACGGCGTGTGGTCGGCGTGGACCTGGAGGAGCCAAGCCTGCAGCGGGGCTGGGAGCAGAACGCCGCGCCCAACCTCACCTTCGCGATCGCCCGCGCCGAAGCGCTGCCCTTTGCCGAGGACGAGTTTGACTTAGTCAGCGCGATCGAGGTGCTCGAGCACCTCCCCGACCCGCAGCGCGCGCTCGCGGAGATGGCCCGCTGCGCCAAGCGTCACCTGCTGGTGTCGGTGCCGCGCGAGCCGCTCTGGCGCGCGCTCAACGTCGCCCGCGGCGCTTACCTGAGCGCGCTCGGCAACACCCCCGGGCACCTAAACCACTGGTCTGCGCGCTCTTTTGTCAACCTTCTCTCGCGCTATGGCGAGGTTGCCGCCGTGCGCAAGCCGCTGCCTTGGACGCTGGCGCTGGTGCGTCTGTAAGCAGCGCGCCGCCGCTGCGCGCGCCGGCGAGCGCCCCGGATTCCGCGGCGGCGGAGAGCGCGCGCTACAAGGCCGGCGCGCGGATCATGGCGCTCGGCATCGCCTCCACGGGCGTCCTCACCTTCATCTACTTCTCGCTTGCAAGCCACGTGCTTGGCGCCGGGTCAGCCTCGCGCCTGGACGTGCTCTGGTCGGTGATGTTCGTAGTGATCTCGATCATCTACCGGCCGATCGAACAGCTGCTCTCGCGCTCGATCGCAGAGCACCGCGCGCTCGAGCGCCGGCCCGAGGGCCTGCGCCACGCGCTGGCGATCCAGGCGGCCTTCGCGCTTGCCTTCCTGGCGGCGGCGCTTGCCCTCGAGGGCGTGATCCGCGTGCATCTGCTCGGCGGCTCACAGACGCTCTATCTGATACTCGTGGGCGGGACGCTCGCCTATGCCGCCAGCTACTTCGCGCGCGGCTACCTTGCCGGGCACGAGCGCTACGCCCTCTACGGCGCGCTGGTCTTCATCGAATCCTTCTCGCGACTGTGCTTCGCGCTGGCGGTAGCCGCGGGGCTCGCGCAGGGCACCGACGCGGTCGCGCTCGGGATCGCTGCCGCGCCCGCGCTCTCCCTGCTCGTGCTGCCCCCCGCGCTGGCGCGGGCCGAGGGCGCCGCGCGCTCTCCCAAGGGCGCAGCGGCGCCCCGCCGGCAGGCTCCGGAGAGGGCGCTGACCCTGCGCTCGGGGGCGCGCTTTGCAGGCGCGGTCTCCGTGATCATGGCCTCCGAACAGGCGCTCCTGAACGGCGCGATCGTGACCGTTGCGATCACCTCGCGCAGCGCCGCGCTGCCGGGGATCGTCTTTAACGTCTTTCTGATCGCGCGCGCGCCGCTGCAGCTCTTTCAGGCCATCCAGACGACGCTGCTGCCGCACCTGACACGCCTTGCGGTGCGCAGGAGCAGGCGCGCCTTTGCAGGCGCAGTCCTGCTGACCGTGCGCCTGATCGGATCGCTCAGCGCGCTGCTGGCGCTGCTGCTGGCGCTGCTCGGGCCGGCGCTGCTCGATCACGCCCTCTTTGGCCAGCGCTTCTCTTACAACCGCTACGGCCTCGCGCTGGTCGCCGTCGGGCTGGGCATGCACCTGATCGCGGGGACCCTCAACCAGGCGGCGTTGGCACGATCTCAGGCGCGCGCGGCGGCCTCGTGCTGGGCTGTATCGGCAGCGCTCTTCATCGCCTGGATGCTCGCGCCGATCCTGCCCGAAGAGCTGCTGCGCGCAGAGGTCGGCTACACCACAGCGGCGAGCGCGCTGGTGCTGATGCTCGGGCTCCTCTATCGCCGCGGCGGGGCGCCGGCGCCTGCGAGCGCCTCGACCAGCTGACGGTATGCGGCCCCTGGGTCGGGCGCCGCGAAGATCGCCGCCCCGGCGACGAAGACGCTTGCGCCCGCCTGCGCACAGATCGGTGCCGAGCGCACGTCGATGCCGCCGTCGACCTCGAGCGCGACGTCGGGGCCGATCAGCGCACGCAGCCGTGCGATCTTCTCGGGCGAGCGGGCGATGAAGGGCTGCCCGCCCCAACCGGGGTTGACGGTCATGCAGAGAGCGACATCGACATCGGCGCGCACCTCCTCGATTGCAGCGGCAGGAGTGCCGGGGTTGATCGCCACGCCCACCCCCACCCCCGCCTCGCGCGCGCGGTGGATCGCAAGCGCAAGCTGGGGCGTGGCCTCGGCGTGCAGCGTCAGCGATTGGGCGCCCGCGGCGACGATCGCCTCGATGTGGCGCTCGGGACGCTCGACCATCAGGTGCGCCTCAAGCAGCCCGCCGGCGGCGTGCACCTGCGGCGCAAGCGCTTCGATCACCGGCGCCCCGACCGAGATCGGCTCGACGAAGTGCCCGTCCATCACATCGACATGGATCAGCCGCGCGCCAGCGTCGATCACAGTCGCCACCTGCTCGCGCAGGGCGCCGAAGTCCGCGGCGAGGATCGAGGGGGCGACCTGGATCCCGGGCGGGATCGGCACGGCATGGCTGTGTTCGCTCACCGGCTCATCACATCACATCGGCGTTGCGGGGTCAAACTCGATCATCCGCACGAGGCTCAGTCGGTCACCTCCGCCGTCGTGGCTAGATCGCCATCAGCATCGACCCGCCGCAGGAGTTGCACTTGACCATTGCCGTGCGGGACATCCGCACGATCGTCGAGTGCTCGCCGCAGTTGGGGCACACGGAGGCAAGCTCGAAGCGATGCAGGCAGTAGACGCAGCGGTAGCGCCCGGGCAGGTTGGTCGGGCGCAGCCACGGCTCGCCGCAGTGCGGGCACTCCGGCCCCAGCACGCTGCTCAGATCGCGCGGAGCGCCCGCCTCACCGCCGCTCACTGGCCCACTCCCCCATCACCCTCTCCGCTCGTGCCTGCGCAGCGCCGCATAGAAGAAGCCCGCCGTGCGGTCGCGCGAGGGCAGCGTCAGCAGCGCTCGCTGCGCGATCGCAGCCACCACACCTGCGCGCGGCGGCTGCTTGTAGGCGTGCGCCGCGCGCAGCTGCTCGTAGCCGCAGGCAGCGAGATCGAGCAGCTCCAGATCGGCGCGCTCGGCAAGCGCGCCGGCAACCACAGCCTCGTTCTCCCCTGGTGAGATCGTGCACGTAGCGTAGAGCAGCAGACCGCCCGGACGGAGCGCATCGGCGCCCGCCAGCAGCAGCGCCCGCTGCAGGGCCGAGAGCTCCTGGATCCTCCGCGGGCCTGCGCGCAGCAGCAGATCGGGGTGGCGCTGCAGCGTGCCAAGCCCCGAGCAGGGCGGATCGACGAGCACGCGGTCAAAGCCCTCAGCGTCGTGCACGCCGGCAAGCGCATCGCAGCAGCGCACCGCGATGGCGCCGGCGCCAAGCCGGGCCACGGTGGCTGAGAGCGCCGCCGCACGAGCGCTGTTTTGCTCAAGCGCCACCACCTCGCCGCGACCTCCGAGCCTCGCGGCGATGTGCGTCGCCTTGCCGCCCGGCGCCGCGCAGAGGTCAAGCACGCGCTGGCCGGGCGCAAGGTCAAGCAGGTCGGCGGCCAGCATCGCCGCGCGCGACTGCGCCACCACGAGGCCCGCCCTGAAGGCCGCTGAGCGCTGCAGATCGCAGGGCTCCTGCAGCACCAGCGCCTCCGCCGGCCAGGGGCCGCTGCGCACCTTGGCGCCGAGCGCAGCGATCGCCTCCGGCCTCTGCGCGCGCAGCGTGTTCACGCGCAGCGCAACCTCGGCGGGCTCATTGCAGGCGGCAAGCAGCGCTCGCGCGCCCTCGTCGCCAAGCAGCGAGAACCACATCCGCGCAAGCCAGCTCGGCACGGAGTGCGCCAGCGCCGCGCCCGCCGCGCTCTGATCATCGAGTCGCTCCAGCAGCGCGCGTCCCTCGCCCGCGGCACGACGCAATACGGCGTTCACAAAGCCTGCCGCGGCCGCGCGCCGGCCGCGCACGCCATGCACGCTCGCCGCGGCCAGCGTGACCGCGTCGTTGGTGATCGCCCGGGCGGGCGCGCCCTCGAGGTACAGAAGCTCGTAGAGGCCCAGGCGCAGCGCCGCGCGCACGCCCGGATCAAGCCGGTCAAGTTCGCGAGTGCAGATCGCGGCAAGCAGATGGTCGAGCGTGATCAGGTGCTGCAGCGCTCCGTAAGCAAGGCGCATCGCCAGCGCGCGGTCGCGTGCTCCCAGGCGCTCCGCTGCGCTGTGAAAGGCGCGGTCCGCATAGGCGCCCTGCTCGCAGCAGCGCAGCAGGACGCTGTGTGCGCAGGCGCGGGCGGGGGCAACCGGCGCGCCCTGCCCGGCGCGGGGGCTCCCCTGGCCGGCTGAGCGCTCAGGGCGCCGGGAGCGCGTGTCCGCGCGCATACTCGGCTCCGCTCATCGAGCGCCCTCCGGGCGGCCTTACCCTGAGCAGCTCGAGGCTGCCGTCGCGCAGCCCCAGGTACAGCCGCCCCGCCTCGGTGTAGAGGCCGCGGCGCGGTGGGCTGCCGGCACCAAGCGCTGCGGCCTCCACGCCCAGGAAGGCACCACCGCCAAGGTCGATGCGCGCGCCGATGTGCGGGTGCAGGGCGCGCACCCGCCGCTCGGCAAGCGGGGCGGAGAGCTCCTCGTCAAGCAGGCGGTCGGCGGGTGCGATCTTCTCCGCATAGGTCGCCGAGCCCTCATCCTGCTCCTCGAACTCAAGACCCTCCCCGGCGGCCAAGCGATCGAGCGCCGCGACAAGCAGGCGCCCGCCCGCGGCAGCCAGACGCGCCGCCAGCGAGCCGTAGTCGTCGGAGGGGGCGATCGCCTCGCTCTGGCGCATGCAGACCGGGCCGCTGTCCAGGCCGGCGGTGAGGCGCATGATGCAGACGCCCGTGCGCTCGTCACCTGCCTCCAGCGCACGCTCGATCGGCGCGGCGCCGCGCCAGCGCGGCAGCAGCGAGGGATGGACATTGAGGATCTCATGCTCGGAGAGCAGCGGCTCCTTGATCAGGGCGCCAAAGGCGCAGACGACCACGACCTCCGGCCGCTCGGCGCCGATCTGACCGCGCGCCTCCTGCTCGTTGACGCGCTCCGGCTGCGCGAGCGAGAGCTCGAGCGCGCGAGCGCGCTCGGCGACCGGGGGGCTCGCCAGGCGCCGGCCACGCCCGCGCGGGCGGTCAGGTCGCGTGATCACGAGCGCCGGTCGATGCGCCGAGGCGGCCAGCGCGTCGAGCACGACCGCCGCAAACTCGGAGGTCCCGAGGTAGACGGTGCGCACGTCCGGGCTAGCGCCTCGCTGCCGCCGCGCGCGCCTCGCGCATCAGGCGCATCGCCTCCCGGCGTGCCTCCTGTGAGATGCGGTCGAGGATCAGCACGCCATCGAGGTGGTCGAGCTCGTGCTGGATCACGCGCGCCTGCAGCCCCTCCGCCTCAAGCTCCAGCTCCCGCCCTTTGAGGTCCTGCGCGCGAACGGTGACCTGACGGTGGCGCTCCACGGCGACATGCACATAGGGGATGCTGAGACAGCCCTCTTCGCCTGTCTCGCGCTCCTCGCTGGCAGCCACGATGAGAGGGTTGACGAGCGCCTGCACCTCCTCATCGGGGTCGACGCGGTAGACGAAGAGGCGGTGCAGGATGCCGACCTGCGTCGCCGCCAGCCCCACGCCGAGCGCATCGGCCATGATCTCGCCCATGCGCCTGGCCTCCGCGCGCAGCGCACGATCGAAGCGCTCGACCGGGAGCGCCCTGGTGCGAAGCACCGGGTCACCGAGCTTGCGGATCTCCGCCAGCGCGCGGTCGCGGCGCGCACGTGCCTCGGGGTCCAGGCCCTCTTCGCGCTCCTGCTCGCCGGCTGCACGCTCGCGCTCCTCGCCCTCGACCTGCGCGAGCGCCGCCGCAGGGGAGCTGCCGCCCGCCTGGAGTGCGGCGCCGATTGTCGCCTGCTCGCTCATCTCACTGCGAGTTTAGATGCCGCCATCCCCGGCGGCGGCCTAGCGCGGATCCGTGTCCACCGCGAAGGCGACCGCGCGGTGCTCGCCGGCGGCGCGCTCCACGGCGGCGCCCAAGGCCCGCACCGCCTCCTCGAGCGCGGTCGTCTTGACGAGCAGCGCGGCGCGCTCTGACCCGCGCAGGCGCATCAGCGCCGCAGGCCCGAGCAGGCGCGTGCGCTCAGCGACCCCTGCAGCAAGCAGCTCATCCTCGGCATGCGCGCGCACGCACTGCGCCGCCCCGTGCGCTGAGGCGGCCTCTTGAGCGGCGCAGATCACACGGATCAGCTCCGCATAGGGCGGATAGGCAAGGGCGCGGCGACGGCGCAGCTCCGCGGCGAGAAACCCCTCAGCGTCGTGCATTGCCGCGTGGCGGATCGCGCGCGCCTGAGGAGCGAGCGTCTGCACGAGCACGCGCCCGCGCACACCGCGCCCGACGCGGCCGGCCAGCTGCGCGATCAGCGCAAATGCTCGCTCCTCGGCGCGGAAGTCGGGAAAGCGCAGGGTGCCATCCGCATCGAGCACCAGCCCCAGCGAGACGTCCGGGAAGTCGTGCCCCTTGGCGACCATCTGTGTGCCGATCAGGACGCCGCAGCGGGCCTGCGCGAAGCGGGCGAGCACGCGCTCGGCCACCTCCCCCGCCCGCCCCTCGCGCGCAAGCACATCGGAGTCCAGGCGGAAGACGGGCAGCTCCGACCCCAGCAGCTCCAGCAGCTCTGACTCCAAGCGCTCGGTGCCAAGCCCGTGGCGCACGAGCGACGCCGACCCGCAGGCGCAGCGTCTGGGCGCGCGCTCCCGGTGCCCGCAGTGGTGGCAGGAGAGGCTGCCCTCGCGCCGGTGCAGGACCAGTGTCACGTCGCACTCGGGGCAGCCCCAGACGTGGCCGCAGTCCGCGCAGGCCAAGAACGCCGAGAAGCCGCGGCGGTTGAGCAGCACGATCGCCTTGCCCCCCGCCGCGCGCAGCGCCGCAAGCGCCTCGACGCTCGCGGTATGCAGGAGGCTGCGCTGAGCGCGCATGTCGAGGATCTCGACCGCCGGCAGCGGGCTGCCATCGGCGCGCTCAGGCAGCTGCAGGCGCTGCAGGTGCGCAAAGCTCTCCGCGCGCGGCGTCGCGCTGCCGGCGAGGAGCACCGCGCCGGAGCGCCGGGCGCGCTCGGCGGCGATTCGCCGGGCGTCATAGCGGGGGTCTGACTCGTGCTTGTAGGAGGGGTCGTGCTCCTCGTCGAGCACGACCAGGCCAAGCTCGCCAAGGGGCGCAAAGACCGCCGAGCGCGGGCCCACGCAGACACGCGCGCCGCCCTCGCGCAAGCGCCGCCACTGCGCCCGCCGCTCTCCGTCGGGCAGCGCGGAGTGCAGGACCGCTACGCGATCGCCCAGGCGCGCGCGAAAGCGCGCCGCGATCTGCGGCGTGAGCGCGATCTCCGGCACGAGGATGATCGCCGAGCGCCCTTCCGCAAGCGCGCGCTCGCAGGCGCGCAGGTAGACCTCGGTCTTGCCCGAGCCGGTCACCCCGTGCAGCAGCAGCGGCGCAAAGCGGCGGGCGCCGAGGCGCTCGTCGATCTGCGCCAGCGCCGCCGCTTGCGCAGCGGTCAGCTGTGGCCGTTGGAGGGTCACCTCGCTTTGCCGCCCGTTGCCGTCGCTCGCCTGCACGCGCGCGGGGGCGCGACGGAGGCCGATACCCGCCGCTGCCCCCGGCGGCAGACAGAGCGCGAGCGCGCGCGAGAAGGTCGAGCAGTAGATGCGCGCGATGTAATGGGCAAGCTCGATCAGCTCGCCGGGAAGCGCGATCGAGAGCAGCGCACGCGGTCTGCGAAGTCGCCCTTCGGCAAGCTCGCTTGAGCCCGCCAGCTCGACCACCACCCCTGTCAGCTCGCGCGCCCCGAAGGGGACGCGCAGCAGCGAGCCCACCTGCACCTGGCTGCGCAGCTCCTCCGGCAGCGCGTAGTCGAAGGGGCCGGCAAGCGCGCGCGTGGCAACAAGCGGCTGGACCCTGGCGACGGCGGCGCTCACGGAGCCAGTTGTATCCGTGCGCGCGGATCCCATGCCGAGCTGCAAAGCAGGCGCTGGGCCTGCGCTCGGGCTGCGGCCGGACGCCCGCAGGAGGCGCTCAGGAGGCGGCGCGGGCGGTGGCGATCGGCTTGACCTCCGCCGGCTGCTCCTTGAGGCCCGCGGCCTCGCGCAGCGCCGGCGCGTGATCGGTCATCTCCCAGCTGAAGTCGTGGTCTTCGCGCCCGAAGTGGCCGTAGGCGGCGGTCTTCTGGTAGATCGGCCGGTGCAGGCGCAGCTGCTCGCGGATCGCCCCCGGGCGCAGGTCGAAGTGCTCTTCGACCAGCCCCGCGATCTGCGCACGCGCGATCTTCTCGGTGCCGAAGGTCTCAACCATCAGCGAGACCGGGCGCGCGACGCCGATCGCATAGGCGATCTGAACCTCCGCGCGCGCGGCCAGCCCGGCGGCGACGATGTTCTTGGCGACCCAGCGGGCAGCGTAGGCGCCGGAGCGATCGACCTTCGTCGGGTCCTTGCCCGAGAAGGCGCCGCCGCCGTGGCGCGCCATCCCGCCATAGGTGTCCACGATGATCTTGCGTCCGGTCAGCCCGCAGTCGCCCATCGGGCCGCCGATCACAAAGCGCCCGGTCGGGTTGACGAGGAAGTCGCGCTGCAGCTGCTTCTCGTCATAGAGGTAGCTGGGAAGGATCGGGCGCACGACATGCTCGAAGAGGTCGGGCTTGATCATCGTCTCGACATCGATCCCCTCCGCGTGCTGGGTTGAGATCAGCAGCTTCTCGACCGCGACCGGCCGCCCGTCGCGGTAGCGCACCGTCACCTGCGTCTTGCCGTCCGGTCGCAGGTAGGGAAGCACGCCCGCCTTGCGCACCTCAGCCAGTCGCTTGGCGAGGCGGTGGGCAAGCGCGATCGGCAGCGGCATCAGCTCGTCGGTCTCGTCGGTCGCATACCCGAAGACCATCCCCTGGTCGCCCGCGCCGGCCGCGGCGATGCGCTCCTCCGCGGCCGCCGGGTCGTGGCGGGTCTCGTAGGCGAGATCGACGCCCTGGGCGATGTCCGGGGACTGCTTGTCGATCGCGTTGATGACCGCGCAGGTCTCGCAGTCGAAGCCAAAGTCGGCGTTGTCGTAGCCGATCCGGCGCACGGTCTCGCGCGCGATCGCGGGGATATCGACATAGGTCTCCGTCGTGATCTCGCCCGAGACCACGATCAGCCCGGTGTTGACGAGCGTCTCGCAGGCGACGCGCCCGTAGGGGTCGTCGCTCAGCACCGCATCGAGGACGCCGTCGGAGATCTGGTCGGCGATCTTGTCCGGGTGCCCCTCCGTCACCGACTCGGAGGTGAAGAGGTATTCGTTGTCCTGCAAGTTGCTCATTGGAGACCTGACCTATCGCTCATGCCCGCTGCGGGCGCTTTACGGTTCCCCCTCGAAGTCTACGATCGCGGCCGGTCGACGTGCTCGGACGCCCCCGCTCGCTGCGGCCACGATAGTCGATTATCAGCGGCACGCCGCGCAGCCCGTAGCGCTCGCGCAGGCGGTTCTCGATGTAGGCGGCGTACTCGCGGCGCAGGCGCGCGCGCTCGTTGACGTGCAGCATGAAGCGCGGCGGGCGAACGTCGATCTGGGCCCCGTAGAGGATCTTGAGCGCTCCGCCCCGCTCCCCCGAGCGCGGCGGCGGCAGCTGCGCCTGGAGCTGGTCGAGGTAGCGGTTTAGCTCCGGCGTGCGGATCCGCGTGCGCGTGCGCTCGGCCAGCGCAAGCGCCTTGCGCAGCGCCGCGTTCACCCCGAGGCCGCTTCGTGCGCTCACCCGCACAAGCTCGGGGCGCTGGCGCAGCCGGTGCTCGACGAAGGCACGCATGCGCCGCAGCTCGCGCTCCTCCTCGGGCCCGCACAGATCCCACTTGTTGAGCACCATCAACGTCGCGCAGCCGGCCTCCATCGCCAGCGCGGCGATGCGCAGGTCCTGCGCCGTGATGCCCTCACGGGCGTCGCCCACCACCAGCGCGACATCCGCCCGCTGCGCGGCGCGCTGCGAGCGCAGCGCAGCGTAGTGCTCGAGCTCGTCGGAGCGCTTGCCCGCACGGCGCAGGCCGGCGGTGTCCACTAGCACCAGCGGCTGACCGGCAAGCTGCGCGCGCGTGTCGATCGCATCGCGCGTGGTCCCCGCCTGCGGCGAGACGACCACCCGCTCAGAGCCGAGGATGCGGTTTAGCAGCGATGACTTGCCGACGTTCGGGCGACCGATCAGCGCAACGCGCGGCAGCAGCGCCTCATCCTGCTGCTGCTCACCGGCGCCCGCGGCGCGGCCGTCCCCGCCGCCGACCTCCCCCCCGGCGCGCTCCAGCACCAGCTCTTGGAGCTGCGCGCAGCCGAGCCCATGCTCGGCGGAGACCGCCAGCGGCTCGCCCAGCCCGAGCCGGTGGAAGTCCGCCGCAAGGCTCGCGCGAGCGTCGCTGTCGCACTTGTTTGCCGCCACCAGCACCGGCCTGCCGATGCCCCGCAGCAGAGCCGCCAGCTCTTCGTCGCCCGGACGCACGCCCGCGACCGCGTCGGTCACGAGCACGATCAGGTCTGCCTCCTCGATCGCGGCGCGCGCCTGCGAGCGCACCTGGGCTGCCAGCTCATCCCCCTCGGCGAGGTCCACGCCGCCGGTGTCGACGAGCGTCAGCGATCGCCCCTGCCAGCTGCAGGCGCGCTCCTTGCGGTCGCGCGTGACCCCCGCGCGCGGATGCACGACCGCCTCGCGCGCGCCGACCAAGCGGTTGAAGAGCGTCGACTTGCCGACGTTCGGATAGCCAACCAGGGCAACCTTCATCTGGCCTGCGACGATAGAGCAAGCGGGGCGCTCAGCCCATGCGCGCACGCGCCAGCTGCGCGACCTCCGCCACCAGCTGATCGACGGACCGCTCGCTGCCGTCGATGATCACCGCATCCGCTGAGGGCTCAAGCGGGCTCGCCGCGCGCCCTTCATCGCGCGCATCGCGCAGCGCCTGCTCTGCGAGCACCTGCTTGGGGTCCGACTGCAGCTCCTCGGCGCGCCGGCGCGCGCGCACCTGCGCGGAGGCGGTCAGGAAGATCTTCAGCTCCGCCTGCGGGGCGACCGCCTGGCCGATGTCGCGACCCTCCGCGACCCAGTCGCCGCTGTCAAGCAGCTGCCGCTGGCGCGCGACAAGCGCCTCGCGCACAGGTTGCTTGGCAGCCACGACCGAGGCGAGCTCAGAGACCTCGGGGGCGCGGATCGCGGCGGTCACATCCTCACCGTCAAGGAGGATCCGCTCGCCCAGCTCGATCGCCGCGCTGCGCGCAAGCTCGCCGAGGCGCGCGGGGCCCTGCGGCGCCTCGGGGTCGATCCCCGCGCGGCGCGCTGCAAGCGCGACGCAGCGGTACATCGCCCCGGTGTCGAGGTAGCGGAAGCCAAGGCGCGCTGCAAGCGCACGCGCCAGCGTCGACTTGCCCGCGCCCGCGGGCCCGTCTATTGCGATCACCAACTGCTGCTCACCTTGCCCGGCACGATAGGGGCCGCAGCGGCGAACCCCCAGCCCGTGCCGGCAGCCGCCGGGGTGCCGGCCCGCCGGCCATCCGTCTGCGTCAAACAAATGTTGACGGCGCCTTGAAGAAAACGTTTAGTCATGCCAAAATCTCAGACACATGCCTGCAGAGATGTTCTCCCCATCGGTTCAGGACTACGCGAAGGCGGTGTTCGCGCTCGAGGACCGCGCGGGCGCTGCGGTCTCGACCAACGACCTTGCCGAGCGGCTGGGGGTCACCCCCGGCTCTGCCTCGGGCATGGTGCGCAAGCTCGCCGAGCAGGGCCTGCTCGAGCACGTCCCCTACCGCGGCGTGCGCCTGACCGCCGAGGGCCGCCGCCTGGCGCTGCAGGTGATCCGCCGCCACCGCCTGATCGAGCTCTTCCTCGCCGAGGCTCTGGAGATGCCCTGGGATCGCGTGCACGCCGAGGCGGAGGTGCTCGAGCACGCGCTCTCCGAGGAGCTTGAGCACCTGATCGCCGAGCGCCTCGGCCATCCCGAGGTCGACCCCCACGGCGACCCGATCCCAAGCGCCGACTTCCAGCTCAGCGGCCCGGACACGATCAGCCTCGCCGAGCTTGCCGAGAACACACGCGCGCGCTTCGTGCGCGTCTCGGACTCCGACCCGGAGAAGCTGCGCTATCTGGCCGCGCAGGAGATCGCGCTGGGCGCGGTCGTCGAGGTGATCGGCCGCGAGCCCTTCGGCGGCCCGCTGCAGGTGAGCCACGAAGGCAAGCAGCACGCGCTCGGCGAGCAGCTCGCCCGCGCGATGCGGGTCGCGCTGCTCGCGGAGGAGGAGAGTTGAGCCCACCGCCGCCGCCACCGCCGCTGGGCGGGGAGCTCGGCGGCGCGGTCGCGCTGCCGCTGCCGCCCCTGACGCGCGAGGACCGACTGCGCTCGCGCGATCGCGAGCGCGTGCACCGCGCGCGCAACGGCCACCGGCGCCTGCATCTGCTGTGGCTGCTGATCGGCCCGGGAATCCTGGTGATGCTCGGCGAGAACGACGGCCCGAGCATGCTCTCCTACGCCACCACCGGTGCCACCTACGGCATCGGCTTCTTCGTGCCCTTCATCCTTCTCACCTTCGCGATGGCCTACGTCTGCCAGGAGATGGCGATGCGCGTGGGCGCGGTGACCCACCGCGGCTACGGACAGCTCGTGCTCCAGCGCTATGGCCGCAGCTGGGGCTGGCTGGCTGCGATCGACCTGCTCTTCACCAACCTCGTCACGCTGATCGCCGAGCTGGTCGCGATTCGCGTCGGCGTCGCCTACTTCCTGGGCGGTGGGACGCTCTCGGCGCAGCTGTCGGCGCTGATCGGCGTCGCGCTGGTCCTGCTTACGCTCAGCCTCGGCCGCTACTGGCGCTGGGAGCGCATGGTGCTTGCGCTGGCGGTGCTCAACTGCCTCTTCGTCCCGGTCGCGATCCTCACCCATCCGCACTGGGGCGCCGCTGCGCACGCGCTCGCGACGCTCTCCCCCTTCCCGCACGGCTCGATCAACACGCTGCTGCTGCTGATCGCATCGACGATCGGCGCAACCGTCACCCCCTGGATGGTCTTCTTCCAGCAGAGCGCCTCGGCGGACAAGGGCCTTACGCCCCACGACGTCCGCCACGGCCGCTATGACACGCTCGCGGGGGCGCTGCTGGCGGCGATCTTCGGCATCGCGGCGCTGATCGGCGGCGCCGCGCTGTTCAGCCACGGCGGCGGCTCGATCTCTGGCTTCCTCGGCGCCGCCTTTCCGCAGGCGATCGGCGCCCGCGCCGGGCAGGTCGCCGGCGCGCTCTTCGCGCTCGGCCTGATCGAGGCGGGCGCGGTCGCGCTGCTTGCGATCTCCGCCTCCACCGGATATGCCCTCGGCGAGTGCGTCGGCGCAGGCAACTCCTTCAACAGCCACCCCCGCCACGCAGCGCTCTTCTACGGCGCCAACATCGCGGTAGCGGTGGTGGCGGCAGCGGTGATCATGATCCCGGGCGCGCCGCTGCTCTCGATTGCGCTGAACGCAAACGTGCTGGCGACGGTGCTGCTGCCGGTGACCTTGATCTTCGTGATCCTGCTCGCCTCCGACCGCGAGCTGATGGGACGCCATGCGAACACGCGCGCGCGCAACCTCACGGCGGGATTGATCGTCGCGCTCGTGAGCGCCGCGGGCGCCGCCTACGCGATCGACTCCTTCCTGCTCTCAACGCACCTGATCGGAGGCTGAGATGGCGACAGGGAGCGCACAGAAGAGCGGGGGGCGCGAGCAGCTGATCGCCTACCTGGAGCGCGATCAGCTCGCCGCGGAGCGCTCGGCACCGCTGCCCCGCGCCCGTCTCCGGCGCTCGACGGCGGCGCTGCTCTGGGCGCTGCGCGTCGCCGTGACCGTGCTCGGCGCGCTGGTCGTCTACACCTTCCTCGTGAGCCTCGGCTGAGGCTCATACCGGCGCGCCCTAACAGCGGGCAGGCGTCAAGAGGCGCCGGGCAGGCTCGCAGATGACCGCGCCCAGCCAGCGCCTCTCTCCAGCCGCCGGCTCGCGCGCGGCCGCAACCCCGTCACTCGCCGGCTTTGGCTCGGTGCGCATAGAGAAGACGCCAGGGCGTCAAAGCATCATCATGGCCCTTGCCGGCGCTGCCGGCGGCCCGCCTCACGGCCCCGCCGCCCTCCTCCCTGCGCCGGGCCCTTCACCGTCCCCCCGTGGTCGCGCCGCGGCGCCTCAAGGCCGGCGGCAAGCGCGCCCATGCGGCCGGCCAGCCGCCGCAGCTCCTCGGCGTGCAGGGCGGAGAGCGCGCTGAGCAGCTCCGCACCACGAGCGCTCAGCGCGACGCGCACGACCCGATGATCCTCCCCTGAGCGCACTCGCTCCACAAGCCCCTCGGCCTCGGCGCGATCGACGAGCCCGACAGCGCTCTGGTGGCGCAGCAGCAGATGGTCGGCAATCTCGCCGATCGTCGGCCCCGCAGGGTTCTCATGCCCACGCACCGCAAGCAGCAGCTGGTGCTGGGCCGGCGTCAGACCGACCTCGCGCGCGCGCTCCTCGCTCCAGCGCAGAAAGCGGCGCAGATCGTTTCGCAACGCCAGCAGCCGCGCGTAGTCGCCCTCGCGCAGCCGGCCGGCGGCGGGGGGCGATTGCGCGCCCACGCCCTGCCGTGCGCCCTCTCTGCTGCCGGCCGTCATCTCACTGCCCTTGCATTTATATCGTGACACAATATTATCGTGGCTCTGCAGAACAACGGCGAGGAGGCGCGGGGGCGGCGTCTGCGTGACTTCACGATCACCCCCCAAGCGCTGCGGGTGATCCCGCTTGCGCTGCTCGTCGGGGCGATCGCCGCGGGCGTCGCGCTCGCGCTGCTGCGGCTGATCGGGCTGTTCACCCACCTCTTCTACTACGCCAGCCTCGGCAGCAGCCTGATCGCCCCCTCGACCAGACGCCTGGGCGCGCTCTCCATCCTCGTCCCTGTGCTCGGCGGTCTGATCGTCGGGCTGATCGCCCGCTACGGCTCCGAGCGCATCCGCGGCCACGGCATCCCGGAGGCGATGGAGACGATCCTGACGGGCGGCTCGAAGGTCGCCCCGCGCCTTGCCCTGCTCAAGCCGCTTGCCTCCGCGATCGCGATCGGCAGCGGCGGTCCATTTGGCGCCGAGGGGCCGATCATCATGACCGGCGGCGCCTTCGGATCGCTGATCGCCCAGCTCTTCTCGCTCACCGCGAGCGAGCGCCGGACGCTGCTTGTCGCCGGCTCCTGCGCGGGCATGGCGGCGGTCTTCGGCACGCCGCTCGCAGCGGCCCTCTTCGGCGTCGAGCTGCTCGTCTTCGAGTGGCGCCCACGCTCGATGGTGCCGATCGCGCTCGCGGTCCTCCTCGCGCAGGCGATCCGCGAGCTCCTCGCCCATCACGGCCTGATCGGGGCGGCGCCGCTCTTCCCCGTCCCCCACCACAGCGCTCTGCCGGCGTCAGGCGTCGCCGCCGCTGCGCTCGTCGGGCTGATCGGCGGGCTGCTTGCCTGGCTGCTGACGGTCGCCGTCTACGGCGCCGAGGATGCCTTTGCCCGTCTGCCGATCCATTGGATGTGGTGGCCTGCGCTCGGCGGCCTTGTGGTCGGCCTGGGCGGCATGGTCGATCAGCGCGCGCTCGGCGTCGGCTACCCGACGATCGGCGCCGCGCTGGCCGGGCACCTGGGTGTCAGCACGCTCGTGACCTTGCTTGTTGTCAAGCTAGTGATCTGGTCGCTCTCGCTCGGCTCGGGCACGAGCGGCGGCATCCTCGCACCGCTGCTGATGATGGGCGGAGCGCTCGGCGGCATCCTCTCGCCGCTGCTCCCTGGCGGTGGTCTCTCAACCTGGGCGCTGATCGGGATAGCCGCGACGCTTGCGGGCGTCACGCGCTCGCCCTTCACCGCGGTCGTCTTCGCGCTCGAGCTCACCGGCTCGATCGACCTCCTGCCCGCGCTGCTTGCCGCAAGCGCGATCGCGCACCTGCTCTCGACGCTCCTGCTGGGGCGCTCGATCCTGACCGAGAAGGTGGCCCGCCGCGGCTTCCACGTTATGCGCGAGTACGCCGTCGACCCGCTCGAGGCGCTGATCGTGAGCGAGGTGATGACCAGCGAGCCGCTCACGACCACGCCCGAGTGCCCGCTTGCGAAGCTGCGCGAGCAGCTGCTGCGCGGCGTCCAGGCGCCCGGCCAGCGGCTGATCCCCGTGCTCGACCGCCAGCGGCGCCTGCTGGGCATCCTCACCGCCTCGAGCATCCTGCACAGCGACGGCGAGGTGCAGGCGCCAGACCCTGCGCCGGCGCCGCGCGCCAAGCAGCTGATGCTCCGCTCGCCGCTGACCGCCCGGCCCACCGAGAGCCTGCGTGCGGTCGCCGAGCGCATGGCCCAGCACCGCATCGGCGCGCTGCCGGTGGTCAGCGGAGAGCCTGCAGGCGCCGGGCGGCTGCTTGGCATTGTCAGCGTCTTCGACCTGCTTGCGGCGCGTGAGCGGATGCTGGCAGAGGAGCGCCACCGCGAGCGCGTCATCGCCCTGCGGTCGCCACTGCCGCGAGCGCGCAACGGGCGCGGGGCTGCGGCCCGCTGTGCGGGCGGCGCGAAGGCGCCGCCCGCACGCTGAGCGCAGTTGCTGCTATTCGCTGGGCACGCCGCCCGTCGGCGGCGCCGGCTGGCTGCCGGTGTAGGGGGTGATCGGGGTGCCCGCGGTCGGTTCGGTCAGCAGCGGCTTGCCCGAGAGGACGATCTTGCCGCCTTCGACCCTGCCGATCTCTGCGCCGCCGTAGCCGCCGTGTTGGGTCTTCGTGTAGCGGAAGGGCACGAGCCCCGGCCCGCTCCAGGACTTGCCGCCTTCCTCGACCGCCTTGACGATGGCTTCGCGGGTCAGGTTCTTGCCGGCGGCCTTCAGCGCCTGCACGAGCGTGTAAGCGGTCGCCATGCCATAGACGGTGTTGCCGTCAAAGGGCGTGCCGGGGTCATATTCGCTGTGGATGCGCCGGAAGAGCGCGATCCAGGGGTTGCTCGTTTCCGTGGAGGAGGGCAGGTAGTTGGTGGTGATCGCGCCTTCGATCAGCGCCGTGCCCGAGGCCTTGCCCTTGGAGATCGTCTTCAGCAGCGCAGCGACGGTCGTCGGGTCGATGCCGACGCTCGAGACCACCAGCTGCGGGGTGTAGCCGAGCGTGAAGGCGGTCAGCTGGCCGATCGCGGTGTAGATCGGGACGGTGAAGTCGACCAGCACTTCCGCGCCCGCGGACTTGATCGCGGTGATCTGCGCAGCCAGCGTGGTCGTGCCGGGCTCGTAGGGCTGCGTCGCGACGATGTCCTTGCTCGGCACCTCGTCGCGGATGCCCGCAAGCCCGCCGTTGCCGAAGTCGTCGTTCTGGTAGAGCACGCCGACCTTCTTGCCCGCGAAGTGCTGGGCGATGTACTGGCCGAGGATCTTGCCTTCGATCGTGTAGTTGGGCTGCCAGCCGAAGGTGTAGGGGTGTTCGGCGCCGTTGTCCCAGCACGGGCAGCCGGAGGCGACAAAGAGGTCAGGCACCTTCTCCGAGTTCAGGAAGCCGACGACCTTCGTGTGGGTGGGCGTTCCCAGCCCCTCGAAGATCCCAAAGACCTTTTCCTGGAGCACCAGCTGGTGGACGACGTTGACGGTCTGCGTCGGGTTGTATTCGTCGTTCTTGACGATCAGGTTGATCTTGCGCCCCCAGACGCCGCCGTGAGCGTTCACGTACTTGAAGAACGCGATCGAGGCCGGGGCGATTTCGCTGTAGCCGGGCGCTGCCGGGCCCGTCAGCGGCTGATGCGTGCCGAAGGTGACGCTGGTCGGCGTCACCCCCACTGTGGAGCCCGAGGAGCCGCAGCCCACCACCGCCAGGCCGCCTGCGGCAACCGCAAGCAGCCATGCTCTGCGCTTGGACATCGAGAGACTCATTTTATGCTGCCTCCATTTCTGTTTACTTGGCCGGATTTGACTGTGTGACACTGTGGCGTGAGGAATACGCCCGCTTCAAAAGACCCGACAGCTGCCGCAGCCCGGCCTGGATGCCACCAGGCCACAGGAGCATTGCGACAATCAGCATAACTCCGTAGATCGCAAGCGGCAGGTTTGCCGCGACATTGCCCGACAGCGAGAGCGACTGCGCGATGTCATGGCTCCAGTTGGGGAGCAGGACGAGCAGCGCCGCCGCCCAGAAGGCGCCCCACAGCGACCCGACCCCGCCGATCACCGCGGCGGCAAAGATGCGCAGCGAGAGTTCCAGTGGAAACGCTCCCGGCTGGGCGAGCTGCAGGACGACGGTCGCCAGCCCGCCGCCAAGCCCAGCGCACGCTGCGCTGAGCACAAACGCCACCGTCTGGGTGCGTCCGACGTGGCAGCCGCAGAGCGCCGCGGCAACCTCATCGTCGCGCACCGCCCGCAGCGCGCGGCCGGCGCCCGAGCGTGTCATGTTGTAGATGAAGAACAGCGCCGCCAGCGCCCCCAGGCCGGCGATCCACGCCAGGTAGCGCTGCGGCGGAAAGCTCGAGCCCAGGAACGAGGGCGGCGCGGGCGGGTCGATCACAAGCCCGTTTTCGCCTCCCAGCGTTTCCGGGAAGCGATTGCCGATCTGCGGCAGCGCTACCGCGAGGGTCAGGGTGACGCCGGCGAGATACGGCCCCTGCAGGCGCGAGGCCGCCGCGCCCAGCACCGCGCCCACCAGCGCACTGACGGCGGTGGCCGCCGCCAGTGCCCCTACCAGCGGCCAGTGCTCGTCGGCGACGAGCAGCGCGACCGCGTACGCCCCGACCGCCATGAACGCCCCGTGGCCCAGCGAGATCTTGCCGCCGAAGCCGATCAGCACGCTCAGGCCGATCAGGGCTGCGAAGTAGTAGGCGCCGTCGGCAAGCTGCAGGTCGCGATATTCGCCGACCAATGAGGAGACCGCTCCGAAGGCGAGCGCCGCGAGCAGCACCACGACCGCCGCGCGCACCGCCCCGACCCGCGCGAGCGCCCTCATACGCGCCGCTCCCTGCTGGCCGCGAAGATGCCTGTCGGGCGCAGCATCAGCGTCAGCAGCAGCATCGCCAGCGCGGCAAGCGGCGCCAGCGCTTCGCCCTCATACCCGGAGACATAGGAGAGCACGAGGCCGATCAGCACGCCACCGACAATCGCGCCGAGCGGGCTCTCCAAGCCGCCGAGCACAGCCGCGGTGAAGGCAAAGATCAGGATCGGGTCAAAATTCGACGGGCCGACGAACGTGGAGGGGGCCACAAGCGCCCCGGCAAGCGCGCCGACGCCCGCGGCAAGCGCCCAGCCGATCGTGAACATCCGTCCCACGCGCACGCCGAGCAGGCGCGCGACCTCCGGGGCGAATGCCGCCGCGCGCAGCTTCAGGCCAAGGCTCGTGTAGCGGAAGAGCGCCCCCAGCGCGAGCGCGACGAGCGCCACCACGCAGACGATGAAGGTGCTGTTGGGCGAGAACAGGATCCGCGTGTGCCCGACCTCATAGCCCTGGATCGAGAAGGCCGCCGGAAAGGCGCGCGGCGTGTCGCTCCAGATCATCCCCGCGAGGGCCTCCAGGAAGACAAGCAGCCCGAGCGTGACGATCACCGCGTTGATCGGCGGCGCCGACTCCACGCGTCGGATCAGCACAAGCTCGGTCAGCGCGCCAAAGACAAGCCCCGCCGCCACCGCCACGACCAGCGCCAGCCAATAGGGATTGCCCGCTTCCACGAGCGCCGCGGCGATGTATGTGGTGATCATCAGCATCGCCCCCTGCGCGAAGTTGACGATCCGCGTCGCCCGCCAGATCAGCACGAGCGCCAGCGCGACCGCCGCGTAGATCGCCCCGTTCGAGATGCCGCTCAATGTCAGATCGATGAATTGCGTCATTGCAGCTAGTAGCCGAGGTAGGCGTGGAGAAGCTCGTGCTCCCTGGCAAGCTGCTCAGGCGTCTCGCTGGCGACAACATGGCCTAAGTCGAGCACGAGCGCATGATCTGCGATCGAGAGCGCGCTGCGCGCGTTCTGCTCCACCAGCAGCACCGCGATGCGCCGCTCCTCGCAGAGCTCGCGCACGAGGCCCATGATCTGGGCGACGATCAGCGGCGCAAGGCCCAGCGATGGCTCATCCAAGAGCAGCGCCTTCGGCGCCGCCATCAGCGCCCGGCCGATCGAGAGCATCTGGCGCTCGCCGCCGGAGAGCGAGGCTGCCGGCTCGCTGCGACGTGCGCGCAGGGGTGGAAAGAGCTCGTAGATCGCCTCGATGCCATCACCGCGCCGCGCGCCACGCGCCAGCGCGCCCAGGCGCAGGTTCTCCGCAACCGTCAGCTCCGCGATCACCCCCCGGCCCTCGGGCACGTGGAGCAGACCGAGGCGGACGATCTCCTCGACGCCTGCCGCGGTGATCTCCCGCCCGTCGAGCGCGACGCGGCCGGCGCGCGGCCGCTTGAGCCCGGAGATCGCGCGCAGGAGGGTCGTCTTGCCCGCTCCGTTGGCTCCCAGGACCGCCGTCACCGATCCCGCGGCCGCCTGCAGGCTGACGCCGTCAAGCGCGCGGATCGCCCCGTACTCGCAGACCAGATCCTGCACCTCAAGCATCGCCGGGGCCCTCTCCCTCTCTCCGCCGCGCCTGCGCCTGCGCACGAGCGCCCGGCGCAGCCGCCTCCTCGCCCAGATAGGCGGTTATCACGCGCGGGTCGCGGCGCACCGTCGCGGCATCACCGGCCGCAATCACACGCCCGAAGTCAAGCGCCACGAGCCGTTCGCAGACGTGCGCCACAAACTCCATGTGGTGATCGACAAGCATCACCGCCACTGCGCCGCGCAGCCCGTGCAGCAGCTCCACGAGCTGCTCGAGCTCGCCCGCATCGAGCCCGCCCGCGGGCTCATCGAGCAGCAGCAGCTGCGGCTCCCCGACGAGCGCACGCGCAAGCGCGACGCGCTTCTGGCTGGCGTAGGGGAGGCTGCCGGGCATCCGCTCGGCTAGATCGGCGCAGCCCAGGCGCGCAAGGGCGTCAAGCGCCCGCGCTCGCAGGCTCTCCTCCTCGCGCGCGCTGCGGGGCAGACCCAGCAGCGAGCCCACCCAGCCGCTGGAGCGAAAGCGCTCGGCTCCCACCATCACGTTCTCGAGCACGGTGAGCCCGGAGAAGAGCCCGACGCCCTGCAGCGTGCGGGCGATGCCATGGCGGATCAGCCGGTCGGTGCGCACGCGCCGAAGCGCCTCGCCGCGCCAGATGATGCGCCCCTGCTGGGGACGGACGAACCCGCAGATCGCGTTGAAGAGCGTCGTCTTGCCGGCACCGTTGGGCCCGATCACGCCAAGCGCCTCGCCGGGCGCGATCGCGATCGACACCTCCTCGAGCGCGACCACGCCGCCGAAGCGAACGCTCAGGCCCTCGACGGCAAGCAGCGATCCGGCGCCCGCAGGCGCAGGTGCAGACGCGGGCCGATCGCCTGCGCTCACGGAACCCGATGCAGCGGCCACATCCCGACTGGCCTCCATTCCAACAATCCTACCCGGCGCGCGGACGCTCCATTTTGGCGCATCACCGAGCGTCAGGACCTCAGAATGTCAGGCGAGCCCCTCTGCACCGCGCGCCTCAACGAGCGCCGATGGCTCAGGCGCCTCAGCGCACGCGGGAGCGCCGGCGCCGCTCGCCTCGCCGGCCCGCCTCTGCAGAGGCGCGCAGGCGCCCAGCGCGCAGGTCCCCTAGGCGCAGGGGTCGCAGCCGCGGCGCCCTGATAGAGCGCGGCGCGCGCAGCGCGGCGCCGCGCAGTGAGCGCCGCAACGCACCCAGCGAGGGTGCGGCGGGCACCCAGTCGCCGGGGTGCGAGGCGCGCCTGACGCGGCGCCGCAGGACGGCGAAATGACCGACAACCGGGTGCAATGCGCCGACGATCGGCGGGATCGCCTCGGCGCGCCTGCGCGCCTGCGCCACCATCCCCGCCGGCAGCGCCGCGATGCGCTCGGAGGCGCCCCGCCGCCGCTCTGAGTCAAGCTCGGCCCAGAGCGCCCGGACACGCTCGAGCACGTCATCTGCAACCTCCTGCCAGCGCTCGCGCCCGCCATCGAGCTCCTGGGTGTCACCCGCGTAGGTGACCGGCGCGCCGTAGCGCACCGTGATCCGCGGCAGCTGCCCGCGTCGCCAGTTGCGCGCCCACTGCGATCCGTGGATCGCGACCGGGATCACGGGCGCGCCGCTCTCAAGCGCCAACCGCCCCACGCCCGGCTTTGCGCGCTCAGAGAGCGACTCGGTGCGCGAGCGGCCGCCCTCGGGGTAGATCACCACCACCCCGCCCCTGGCAAGAACCGAGAGGGCGGCCTGCATCGCCTCCTCGTCCCCCCGGCCACGCCGCACCGGGAAGGCGCCGACGCGCTTCAGAACCAGGGCGAGCGGACCCTTGAAGAGCTGTGACTTCGCCATGAAGCGCACCCGCCTGCGCAGGTACATCGCAACGAAGAAGTGATCGAGCGTGGAGAAGTGGTTGGGCGCGATGATCGCAGCGCCGCTTGCGGGGACGTTGACGCACTCCCTGGCCCGAACGCGGTAGAGGAGCATGCACAGCGGCACGAGAATCAGGCGCGCCACCTCGAGCAGCCAGCCGACCTCGCGCTCGCGCGCGAAGGCGTAGTAGGGGGTGAAGTACTCCCCCGGCCGGGGGTCGACGTAGACCTGAGGCTTGAGCGCGGGCCTGCTTCTTGACATCGCAAGCAATCTACCCCTCCGCGAGCCCGTCGTTACGCCGCCGGCGCCTCCCGGCCGGCGTCTGTAAGCGGTGCGAGAGCAAGTGGATCAGTGGGCAGGCGAGCGCGCAGGAGCGCTGCGCGCCACAGCGCGGGCAGAGCGCATGCGCCAAGCGTCATGCAGTGCAAGCGCCCCGGCAACGGGAACGGTCGCGGGCAGCTCATGGACGACAAAGAAGAGCAGGTCGAAGAGCAGGGCGAGCACCGCCACCGCGATCGCCCCCCGCAGCTGCGCTGCGCCTCCGAAGTGCAGCACCAGCAGACCCCCGAGCACGCCTGCGACAAGGAGGTCTCCGTAGCCCATCACCGCGCTGCCGAAGGCCTCTGCCTGAAGCCGCGGCAGCTGCGCGGGCGGACGGACCGCGTTAAGGACGCTGTTTGGCCGCTGCAGCTCTTCGACGATAATCAGCGTCGTATCGACTGCAGCCATCGCATAGATTCCGAGCGCCAGCGCGCGCCGCGGCGCAAGCAGCGCCAGCAGGCCGCCGAGCGCTGCGCAGCTGAGCGCATCGAGAGCGCCGCCGGCAAGCTGAGCCGCCGGGGATCCCCTGCCCACCCAGGCCAGCGCAAAGAGCGCGCACGCAAGCAGGGCCGCCAGCCGCCGGCCGCCAAGCATCACGATCGCCACGCCGGCCAGGAGCGGAACGGCAATCAGGGCAAGATAGGTGAGCGCCTCGGCGCTCTGGGCGAAGGCGCGCACCGCAACCACGAAGAGGAGCACCGAGAGCGCCGGAATCGCTGCAAACGCCGCGCGCGGACGCCCGATGCGCGCGTGCAGCGCCTGCGGTATGCGCACCAACGCGACCGTCGCGCCCTGCAGCAGCGAGAGCACGCCGATCGACAGCCAGAAGGGAAGCACGTCCACCTGCGCATTCTCGCCGCTGCGCCGCGCACGCGCGGCGGGCGGCCAAGCCGTTACGCTGAGCCCGCACAGCTGCTGCCCACATGCACACTCCGCTCAGCAACAAGTCAAAGGAGACAACCCGCTCCCGCCCGGGGGGCGCAACCAGCGCCAGGGTCCGCGCTCGTCGCCGGCTGGCGGGCGCAACGGCGCTGTTGATCCTTGCGCTGCCGATCGGCGCCGTGGTTGCGCTGGGCCAGCGCAGCCCCCATGCGCGCCCGCCTGCGCGCCACAGTCGCGCGAGCGCAGAGCGCCAGCGGCGCTCGGCGCCGCTCTCCTCGCGCGCTGAAGAAGAAGCTGCGATCAACCACGTTCTCTCCTACACCCCGGCGGTGGTCGAAGGCGGTCATCGCGGCAATGAGGTCGCGCTGACCTTCGACGACGGGCCCGGCCCTTACACCAACGAACTGGTCGCGACCCTCGACCGCCTGCACGTGCACGCGACCTTCTTTGCGATCGGCATGATGGAGCGCTGGTTCTCAAGCGGGACGCGCGCAGAGGTCGCAGCGGGCGATGCGGTCGGCGATCACACGGAGACGCACCCGATGATGGCGACCCTCTCCGCCTCCGCCCAGCGCGAAGAGCTCACCGAACAGATGGCGCGCGTGGAAGTCGCGGGCGCTCCCCGCCCGCGCCTCTTCCGCCCGCCCTACGGCTCATTTGACGCCACCACCTTCAAGGTCCTGCGCTCGCTGCACCTGCTGATGGTTCTGTGGTCGACGGACACCGCCGACTACACCCTGCCCGGCACGCAGGCGATCGTGCAGCGCGCGCTCGCAGGCGCCCACCCGGGGGCGATCATCCTGATGCACGACGGCGGCGGCAACCGCGCCCAGACGATCGCCGCGCTGCCGGCGATCGTCGCGGGGCTGCGCAGGCGCGGCCTCGTGCCCGTGACGGTGCCGCAGCTGCTGCGCGACGATCCACCGCCGCCGGGCCGGCCGATCCCGACCAGCCTCGCGGGCGACTAGCGACCGATCTGGGTTGCCTTCACCACCATCAGAGCGATCGCGATCACGAGGTAGAGCCTGAGCACCATCATCGCCGCGCGGCGAGCGGGTGACCAGCGCACGGGCTCAAGCAGCGCCAGCGGCGGCATCGTCCAGCTGCGGCGCTCCGCGGCGGTGTACTCCTCGGCGATCTGAACACGCGGTCGGCGCAGGTAAGAGACCAGCCCGACCAGCGCCAGCCCGACCAGCGCCAGCGCCGAGATCGCACCGACGAGGGTCGTCACGTTCACGCTTGGGAAGACCGTCGCGACGACAAGCACCAGCGAGAGGCCGACGAGGACCGTCACGATCAGGCTTGCGATCGCGTTCAGCCAGGGAGGGTTCACCCACGGCCCGAGCACCTCGCGGTCGTTGCAGAGCAGCAGCAGGAAGACGGTGGCGCTCGGCAGCAGCACGCCGGCGAGCGCCTGCACCGCCTCGGTGATGACCCCCAGCGGAGCCGATGGGATCAGCACGATGCCCATCGCAGCCAGCACCAGCGCCCCGAAGCTCGAGTAGAAGAAGCGCGCTTCGCGGAAGCTGCGATGCAGCGAGTGGTGCAGCCCGAAGACGTCGCCGAAGGCGTAGGAGGTTGAGAGCGTCACCGCCGCAGCGCCGATCAGCGAGGCATTCAGGAGCACGATCGCAAGCAGCGCGCCGGCTGCCGAGCCGAGGTTGTGTGCCAGTGCATGCGCGGTCACCGCCGCGTTGATGAAATGGCCGATGCCGCGCGCGCCGCCGAGGCCGAACGCGGCGATGCTCATCAGCGCACCCGCGCCGATCACCACCACGAAGGCGCCGATCACCGTGTCCGCGCGCTCGTAGTTGATCCAGCGCGTGGTGATGCGCTTGTCGATCACGTTGGACTGCTGGAAGAAGAGCTGCCAGGGAGCGACGGTCGTGCCCACGATCGCGATGATCAGCAGCACCGCGCTCGAGGTGACGCCGCCGGCGATGCCGGGAGCAAAGGAATGCGTCGCGATCGCGCCCGCCTGCGGGTGGGCGAGGAAGAAGAGCGGGATCACCAGCAGCGATCCGGCGATGAAGACAAGCATCGTTCGCTCCCAGCTGCGGAAGCCGCCGCCGGCGGTGATCGCAAAGAGGGCGCAGGCGGCGACCGGCGCGGCGATGTAGCGGGAGATCCCGAAGTACTCGAACACCAAGCTCACGCCGATGAACTCGGTGACGATCGTCAGGAAGTTGAGGATGAAGAGGTCGCCGATCGAGAAGAACGACCAGAAGCGCCCGAAGCGCTCCTTGATCAGGCGCCCGTGACCGACCCCCGTCACCGCACCAAGCCTCACAACCATCTCCTGGTTGACGATCAGGACCGGTATCAGCAGGATCAACGTCCAGAGCAGCGTCGGGCCATATTCCTGCCCCGCCTGCAGGTAGGTCGAGACGCCGCCAGCGTCATTGTCGCCGACCATCACGATCAGCCCAGGGCCGATGATCGCCAGCAGCGCCAGCAGCCTGCCCCGGAAGCTGCGCCGCTCGCCGCTGTCACGCTGGCTGAGCGTTCCGAGCGCGCCGCGGATGTCGCCGACGTGCGCCTCGTCGAGCACCGGCGGCACGCCCGGCGGCGGTGGGGAGATGTGCGCGCGGGCGTGCGCCTCTGCGACTGTACGGGTGTCGTCCTTCATCGTCCTCTGCTCGCTCAAATCCATCTGGCCGAAGATGCCCTCCGCGTGAAGGAGATGTGAACAGGGCCCCTGCGCCTGCGCGGCGGCGCCCACAGCGCCGGCGTGCGCAGCCCTCGCCGGGGCGCCCGAAGAGCCTCAGGCCGCAGACTTGATCCGGCGATCGCCTGCTGCGCTAGCTGCGCGCGAGCATGAGGAAGTGCGCGGCCGGCCCCGTACTTCGCGGAAGATCTTCGTGTTCCATGCGGGTCTCCATCGCTTGCATTCCTCTTGCGTGCGCCCGTCTGACGGCCGCACGGCTACTCTAACAAAGCGCTGCCACGGCGGCAGCGGCGCTATCGCTGCTCAGTCGCGCGCGACGCCAAAGCGCCGACGCCAGCCTGCGGGCAGCGTCAGCTCGAGGACGTCATCGACGCTGACCACCCCGACCGCGCGGCCCTCCTCGTCGACCACCGGCAGCAGGATCAGGTCATAGTCGGTCATCGTCCGTGCGACCTGCGTGACGTCCGCATCGGTGCCGACGGACACCGGCTCGCGGCTGACCAGCTCGGCCAGCGCAACGCCCTGCGGGGCGCGCAGGACCCGCACCAGATCGATCGAGCCCGACAGGCGTCCGTGCTCATCGTGCAGCAGCACCACCACCGATGACTCCGGCGAGGTCTCGCTCTTGCGCACTCGCTCCAGTGCCTCGCCCGCGCTGATGCGCTCGTCTAGCAGCACCAGCTCTGGGCTCATCAGCCCACCGGCGGTCGAGGGGTTGTAGCCGAGCAGCGCCTTCAGGCGCCGCTGCTTGGTCGCCGGCAGCAGCGCCAGCACGCGCACGCGACGCTCCTGGTCCATCTCCTCGATCAGATCGACCGCGTCGTCGGGGGCCATCCGCGCGAGCATGCCAGCCACCTCCTCATCCGAGCGCTCGCGGATCAGCTCCAGCTGATGGGCGACGTCGAGCTCCTCGAAGACGTCTGCCTCAAGCTCGCGGTCACGCCCGAGCGCCTCGATGATCTCCTCGCCCTCCTCATGCGAGGCGGCTTCCACGAGGTCGGCGATCTCCGCCGGATGGAGATTCGCAAGCTTGCGGTGGTAGAAGCGCAGGCGCATCGTCGGCACATGGCCGACAAAGGGGTCCATGTCGCTCCAGTCAAGAAACGGTCGCGTGCCGAGAAGGTGGCGAACGCGCCGCGGCAAGGCGCGCCGCAGTCGCGCACGAAAGCTCTCATCGACACCGACCAGGCGCCACCAGCCGTCGATGCAGGCAAGCTCGATCTCCCGCGCACGCACCAGGCGCGGAGGCTCGGAGCCGATGTTCACGAGCGATCTATCGAGCACGTCCTGAGCCAGCAGCACCTCGCCCTCGCGCCTTTCAAAGCGCCGCACGCTCAGCTTCTCCTCAGAGAGTCGCACAGCTCCTGCAGAGAGCTCGGCGATGCGATCGATGGCGACGAACAGCTCGCGGCCGCCGATGCGCGCCTTCAGTCCCGTGACCGGCGGATAGCTCTCATCCGCGAGCCGCACGATCAGGTCCTCCACGCGCCCCAGCCGCTCGCCCTTCGGGTCGAGGAGGGGTCCACGCAGGATCGAGGTCAGGTGCAGAACCGTTGGTGGCACCGCGCTCTAAAGATAGTCGAGAAGCCGGCAGGGCACGATCAATCTGCGCCTCGGATCGCAAAGCCTGGCTAACGTGTTCCGGTGCGCTTGGATGACGCAGCTACATCTGACGGCCGATGAGCTGGGATCTCGACAGGCTGAAGCCGCTCGCAGCCGCCCTCGCCCTTGCGCTTGGCGCAGCGGTCGCGCTTGCCGCCTGCGGCGGCTCCTCCGCGGCGCGGGCGGCCCGCACGACGGTTGCGGCCACCGACGCGCTCGGCGGCTCAGGCCAACTCGGCGCACGCTCGGGTCGCTACGCTGCGCTGCGCGAATGCATGGCCAAGAACGGGATCAGCCTGCCCGCGAGTCCGCACGCAAACGGCACCAGGCCGGGCGCCTCCGGCCTGTTCGGCCAAAGTCACCTGCATCAGCACGCTCTGCAGCCTCCCGCCGGAGTCTCGCAGTCGGTGTTTGAAGCCGCGCTCAGGCGCTGCCGCGCCGATGCTCCTGGCCGGAGCGCGGCCAGAGCCGATGCGCTTGCGCTGCTCAAGAGCGCCGCTTTCAAGAAGCGCCTTGACGAATTTGCCACCTGCATGCGCTCGCACGGAATCGCGCTGGGCGCGCCCAACACCTCCGGCAAGGGCTCGATCTTCGCAACGCGGGGCCTCGATACCGCAAGCGCCGCCTTCAGGAGCGCGGTTACGAGCTGTCGCGCGGACCTCGGCAGCGAGCTCGGCGCCGAGCGCTCCTCCGGCGGTTGAGCTATGGGAATATCCGCTACCCTCAGCAAAGCTCGCGCAGATCGCAGCAGGCCGCGAGCGCGCCGAGCAACCCAGGAGGAGAAGACATTGATCCACATGCAGAACAACGCCCGACGAGCTGCGGTCGCGCTGTGTGCGGCAACGATCCCGCTGCTTGCTGCCGCCTGCGGAGGATCGTCCAAGAGCGCAAGCACCAGCCACCGCCAGGCCGCGCTTTCAACGATCAGCGCCGCTACCAGCCACAGCGCCCCGGCAGCGCGGTCGGGCGCCGCGGGCGCCGCGAGCAAGACGAGCCAAAGCGGCAGCTCCAACGCTGCGAGGAGCTCCGCGGCCGCGCCAGGCAGCAACGGCGCACCGAGCACTGAAAAGACATCCCCCAAGAGCCACCGCTCAAGCGCGCCCAAGCACGAAAGCAAGCCCGCTCAAGGCTACAGCCCGGCGCTGAAGAGCGCGATCAACACCTTTGTCGCGTGTATGGACGGCCACGGGATCAAGCTGCCCGCCCCGAACTTCTCCGGTGGGCCGAACGAAATCCTCTCCGACAAGGGCACAAACAGCAACAGCCCGCAGTTCCAGTCGGCGATGAACGCCTGCGGATCGGATCTGATCGCGATCCTACGCGCCGGCGGGGCCTCCATAGCGACCGGCGGCTGAGGGCGACCGGCGCGAGGGTGCGCTCAGGCTTCCGGCTGCTGGGAAGCCGCTCGCGCCGATGAGGCCAGCACCGGTCTGCCCTCGCCCGTGTGCTTTGACTCATACATCGCGCGGTCGGCCATCGCCACCAGGCTGTCGACATCGACATTTCGACCGGTCGACCATGCCACGCCGATGCTCACGCGCGGCTTGATCTCGCCCGCACCGATGTCGTGCGCGGGCTCCGCGATCGCATCGGCGACCCGCCCGGCGAGCTTCATAGCTGCCTCCGGCCCACCGATCCTGGGGCACACGACAAGGAACTCATCGCCGCCGATCCTGCCCACCAGATCGCTCTCACGCACCGCCTCGAGCAGCCGAGCGCCGATGCTGCGCAGCAGCGCATCCCCGGCAGCGTGCCCGTGGCGATCGTTCACCCCCTTGAAGTCGTCGACGTCGAGGAACATGACGGCGCGTTCAGCCTTGCCGCGAGCGCTTGCGACGAGCTCCTCGAGCGCAGCGACGATCGAAGCGCGGTTGTGGCAGCCGGTGAGCTCGTCGAAGGTGGCACGACGCTTGAGCTCGTCCTGCATCCGCGCCCGATCGGTCACATCGTCGATGCAGGCGATCGCGCCGCTCACGCTGCCGTCCTCGTGGCTGAGCGCGCGCAGGCTGACCGTGCAACGCCGCAGCTCCTCGGTCTCAGGGATCAGGATACGCAGCTCGATGTCGGCGTTGGCGCCCTCCTGCAGAACCGATCTCAGCGCTTCCTCCAGCAGCGGCAGGTCGGCGGCAGCGACGGTCGCCAGCTGGGCCTCGACCGTCTCGGCAACGCTCACGCCGAGGATGGCGTGCAGGCGCTCGTTGGTGAAGAGCACCCTGCGATCGGTGTCGAACTGGAGCACGCCGACGGGAAGCGCTGCGGTGAGGCGGTCGAGCAGCTGCTCGCGCGCCATCTCCTCGGAGATGTCAACCATCTCTGCGACGACGCACTGGTAGTCGGGATCGTCCAGAAGGTTGTGGTTGCTGACCTCAAACCAGACCCACGTGCCGTCCTTCCTGCGCAGCCGCTGGCGCAGGCGCCGGGCCGGGCCGGGCCGGGAGATCATCTCGATCCAGTTCTCCACGGCAAGATCGCGGTCATCGGGGTGGATCAGCTCGAGCGAGCGCTTGCCCACGACCTCCTCGGGCTCCCAGCCAAGGATCGCCGTGAAGCTCTCATCGATGCTGATGAGCTCGGCCAGGTTGTTCTTGCGCAGCGAGGTGATGCGGGGAGTTGGCGTCTCCAGACGGTGCGGCATGCTCCTGAACTGCGGCGCCTCGGTCGGGTCGGCCGCCTCAAAGAGGCCGAAGATGACGTCGTGGCGCTCGCGCACGTCGAGCCAGTAGCAGAGGACCTCGGGCGCGTCTGGAAGCTTCAGCCGGAAGAGGCCGATGCCCCGCTCGAGCATCAGCTGCCATGCTGCGATCAGAGCGTTGCGGCTCTCGGCGTCCCTGGCGCCATCGATGCCCGAGCGCCCCTCGATCACCGGGTGCTCGCCAATCAAGATCGAGGTGGGCATCTCGGTGAAGGTGCCATCGGCGGCGAAGGCCGCTATAGCCGCCTCGGGAATCTCGGCAAGCAGGCGTGCGAGGAGCCGCTCGCGGTCCTCGGCGTCGATGCGCTCGGACCCAGGCGAGCGGAAGATCTCGGTCAAGGGCGCACGCTCGAGCGACCCCTTGGCGGCAGACGAGTTGGGCTGTGTGTTCGGCAGTGACAAGGCAGCGGCCATCCGTGGCGCCGAGCCGCCCGTTGCCGGAGGAGCCGGCGGTCTGCGTCACCTTCGGTGAGTCAACAATCAGGACACCGATCTGATCGGCGCAGGCACCGGCAGCCATGAGCGACCGAGCGCCGTCTGGACGATGAACTATTGCTTGCAGGCGCGCGGAGCCTGCGCAGTCGATCCTGCTCGAGGGCACCTCGGCGGTGCAGCGGACCGCGGCGCGCGCCGGAGAGCTCTGTGAGCGAATGTCCACCGGCGCGAGGAGCCCGACGGGCCATGCACACCGCTCGAACGCCCCGCTCTGCGCGCACCGCCACGCTTCAGGTGTCAGGACCACACCCTCATTGGAGCGCTCTTCGCCGCCGATTCGGCGGGGGCGATCACGTACACTGCCGGCTAGGCGATGGCACGCACTCCGGAGGCCCTGGTCAAGCCCGACCTGCTTGTGTGGGCGCGCGACACGCTCGGCCTGAGCATCGAGGAAGCGGCCGGGAAGACCGGGGTGGCCGCAGAGCGGATCTCCGCCTGGGAGTCTGGGGCCGAGCGGCCGACCATCGCGCAGCTTCGCAAGCTTGCGGCGGTCTACAAGCGCCCGCTGGCGGTTTTCTATCTCCCGCAGCCGCCAAAGGACTTTCGCGCCCTGAGCGACTTCCGCCGACTGCCGGACGCGCGCGCCGCCAAGTGGTCGCCGGCGCTGCGCCTGGCCATCCGCCGCGCGCACTTCCAGCGCGAGGTCGCGCTGGAGCTGATGCGTCTTCTCGGCGAACCAGAGCCCCAGCCCCCAAGGGTCGGGAGCGCCCCAGACGACATCGATCGCTTCGCGGCTGACGCCCGAGCGCTGCTCGGGGTGAGCATCGAGGACCAGGTGGGCTGGCGTGATCAGTACCAGGCGCTGAACGGCTGGGTGCGAGCGATCGAGGGCGCCGGCGTGCTCGTGCTACACGCCCAGCGAGTCGCGCTCGAGGAGATGCGCGGCTTCTCGATCTCGGGCCCGACGCTGCCCGTCATTGTTCTCAATGGAGGTGACTTCCCGCGGGGCCGCCTCTTCACCGCGCTTCATGAGTTCGCTCACATCCTTCTCAACAGCGCCGGCGTCTGCGACCTGCACGACGCGCCAGCGCGCCAGGCAGCCGACGACATCGAGATCACGTGCAACGCGATCGCCGCGGCGATCCTGTTGCCGCGCGATCGATTTGCCGACGAGCGCCGCCTCCGCAAGCTGCCGCGAGGCGGACGCTGGGACGAAGCGGACCTTGCGAAGCTTGCTGATCGCTACTCGGTCAGCCGCGAGGTGGTCCTGCGAAGGCTGCTCGAGCTGGAGCTCACGACCTGGGACTTCGTCGACGAGAAGCAACGCGAGTACCGCAAGGCCTACGCCGAAGCCCGTGCCGCAAAGAGCCAGGGCAGGCCGTCCTACTACCGCGTCAAGCTCCGCGACCTCGGACACACATACGTCGGCCTCGCCTTGGAGGCTTATAACCGCAACGAGATCAACGGCTCAGACATCGCGCAGTACCTCGAGATCAAGGTAAACAAGCTCCCGCAGCTCGAAGATGAGTACCGGCGCAGCTCGGCGGTCGAGGTGTAGGGAGTGGCTTACTGCTTCGACACGAGCGCATTAATCAAGTGCTGGACTGAATACTACCGGTCGATGTCTTCCCCGCCCTTTGGGACCGCCTGGCGGCAACGATCGCTAGTGCGGAGATCCGCTCTCCCGATGAGGTCGGACGCGAGATCGAAAGGAAGGACGCCGGGCTCAACCGCTGGGTCAAGGCGCGACCGCAGCTCCTGATCCCGCTTGACGAAGACACGCAGCGGGCGACAAGGGAAGTGCTGAGCGCATATCCGGAGCTCGTCAAGGAGCTGAGCGGCCGCAACCAGGCCGACCCCTTCGTGGTCGCTCTCGCGCGGGTGCGCCGATTGACTGTGGTGACCGAGGAGAAGGTCGGCGTGCATAAACGTCCGCGGATTCCGATGGCGTGCGAGCACTTCAACGTCCCCTGCATGAATGTCGTCTCCTTCATCCGCGACTGCGGCTGGAGGTTCTCTTAGCTCGCCTGCTCTGAGCCCTGCGCCTGCGCGGCCCCCTGTGCCGAGGGCTGCTCCAGGCTTGAGGCCGCGAGCGTGCCTGGCGCCCGCGAGCTGTCCCCCTCGCTCGCCTCCACGGCGCATCGCCGCACGACGAAGGGCTCCGCCGTGGCGGAAGCCCTGCCAGCCTCCCCATCGCACCATGCGCGGTGCCAGTCGCATGCGCCGTAGGGAAGCAGCAGGCAGAGCGCGCAGTCAGGGTCACGTCCGGCTTCGACTTGAGCCATCTTGAGCCCTTTTCCGTCCCGCGCGCACTCTGCGTGACCGATTCACGGCGTGCCGACGCACGCGCGGGCGCTCGGCCTGCGCCGTCAGGGCCCTCGGGCAGGTGCTCAGTCGAAGAGCGAAGCGTCGGTAAGCGCGCGAGGCTCCGGCACCGTGCCGGGCGCCTCCACAAGGTCCTCGTAGGCGACCAGACGGATGTCCTCCGGCCCGACCTCGACGGGCCCGATGTCGGTCGCGCCCTCTTGAACCGGAGCGCCGAGCAGCTCCAGCCCTTGCTCGACCACCCTCACAGCCGCCTCTCGACGCTCGCCGAGCGACTCTGCTCGACGCAGGCTCCGACGCGCCTCATCGAAGGACCGCCAGCCGCTTCTTCCGTCGAAGTCCTCTACCCGCACCTGCAGCAGCCGCTCGAGCAGCTCGTCGGCCCCTTCGATCGCGAGGCCTTCGAGCCCGGCGCGCAGCTCGGAGCGCATTCTGCGCGAGCGCTCGGAGGCTCCGGCGGCGATCTGCGCGGTTGAGCGCTCGCGCGTGAGCGCTTCTGCCAGCTCGCGCGCCGCGCGCTGCAGAAGCGCCCAGTCGATCACCGTCGGCCCCGCGGAGCTCCACTGCGGCTCGGCCCGCGGCTCGCCTTCGCGGGCCGTGATCGCCCGGAATATCTCAACCTCGTCGGTGACGGCCGCGCCCCAGCGGCCGCCGGGGGTCCGTGGATAGAAGCGCCAGTGGGTCTCTCGCATCCCTTCGGGGCCGCGCGGAGCCGCAAGCGCGATGAACGCGCCCGCCCCGTGGCGCCACCCGTGCGGAAGCCGCTTGACCGACGAGACGCCAAGCGGAATCGAGTGCACCTTCTCGGCGCCGGCACGCGCGAGGAATGCCTCAAGCGGATGGCGCATGTAGTCGGTCGAGCCAAGCGTCCAGGTGCGCTCCAGCTCGTCGAGCACCGAGGCCTCGTCGGCGTAGAGGCGACGGATCTGCTCGAGCGTCTGCGCCTGGCGGTCGGCGGCAAGCGGCATCACCTGCTCGTCGCCGAGGCCCAGACCGTGGATGCGCCTGAAGCGCTCATCCAAGCGCGCGAGGAGGCCGATGTGGCGCTCGAGCGGCTCGGGCGGCAGGAAGCTGATCAGGTGGACGACCCTGTGCGGGCTTTCAAGTCGATCGACTCGCCCCGCGCGCTGCACCGCCCGCTGCGGATTGAAGTGCAGGTCGTAGTTGATGACTGCCTCCGCCAGCTGCAGGTTGTGGCCCTCCGCCAGGACGTCCGTTGAGATGAGCAGCAGCGGCTCCTCCTCGCCCCGCGCTCGCGCGGCCATCGCATACGCGTCGTGGCGATCGGGGTCAAACCAAGCCACAAGCTCGGCGCGGCGCTCGGGAGCGACGCTGCCCTCGACAAGCAGGTTGGGATGCCCGGCCGCAGCAAGCCGCCCGCTCAGATATCGGGCGGTGTCGCGAAACTGGGTGAAGATGAGCGCCTTGCGCCCCGCCAGGCCGGGAGCGCCCTTGCGCGAGTCCCGCGGGTCGCGCGCCAGCGCCTCGATCAGCGCGGCAACCTTGCCGTCCTCCTCCTCGGAGGGAAGAGACGCAAGCAGCTCCGCGACGATGCGGCGATCCTGCTTTAGCGCAGCGCGGATCTGCGTCAGGTCGTGCCCCTCTGCGTCGGCGAGCGCAGGCATGCGCGCAAGCGCCTCCTCCCACGCCTCATCGAGCGGGTCTCCTGCCTCGGGCTCCTCACCCTCGTCGCGGTCTGGCAGCTGCGACTCACGCTCGAGCAGCCTGCGCACCTCGGGGCTGCCCTGCAGATCGAGCAGCCGCGGCGGATCAAGCGCCAGCGCCTCGCCAAAGCGGCTCATCACGGCATCCAAACGGCGCAGGCTGCGCCGGATCGCCGCAAGCGAGGACTGAAAGCGAACCAAGAGCCCGACCGCGCAGAGCGCCGCCAGCGAGCCGGGTCGGATCGCGATGTCGCGGTCCTCCTGATCGATCACCTCGCCGTTTGAGTCGCGCAGCTGCAGCTGTCCGTGCGGCTCGCGTTCGTCCTTCCGGAAGCGCTCGAGGTCGTAGGGCACAAGCACGAGCGAGCGCAGCGCATGCGCAAAGGTCTCGAAGAGATCATCGCGTCCGCCGTAATCGTGATCGACGTGGGCAAGCCGGCGCTCGGGCAGACGCACCTCCTGGACCTGCTGCCCGGCCGCGCGCGCCTCCTCCAGAGCGCGGAGAATGTCCGAGCGGCTGCGGCGCACGAGCGAGCGGTCAAGCACCGGGAAGGGATCAGCCTCACCGCGCTCGACGCGCTTTAGGTAGCGCTCGAAGTCGGCGATCTCCGGCGCCCAAACCGCTCGCTGGTTCTTCGTCAGCACCCGCAGCAGGTTCACCAGATCTGCGATTCCGGTGTTGACCGGGGTCGCGGTGAGCAGCAGCACCCGCTTGTCCTCCGGCCGCTCGCCCGCGCGGACGAGATCGATCGCCTTGCGAAACCACGTGCCGCCGCCGCGCAGCCGGTGCGCCTCGTCGATCACGACGAGATCGGCCCCTGCGTGCGCTGCGGCATCGAAGTCGCTGCGCAGCCGTTGCATCGTCACGATCTCGCACGCCCACAGCAGGCCCTTCTCCTCCAGCTCTCGCCGCCACATCTCCTCAAGCGATCGCGGCACCACGAGCAGCACCGGCCTGCCGCGGCCACGACGCGCCTCCGCATGCGTATAGAGGTAGTGGTTGATCACCGCCATCGCGACGTATGTCTTGCCAAGGCCGACCGCGTCGGCCAGCAGCGCCCCGCGCCCGCGGCGGTTGAGCAGCTGGATCACGCGAAAGGCGGCGTCCTCCTGGAACCACTTCAACGTGAACGCCGCCTGATCGAGCGAGGGCGGGCGCTCGATCCCATAGCGCTCAGCGAGCGCCTTGATCAGCACGTCGTAGGGCGTGTACTGATCGGAGACGAGCGGCGTCGCGCGCAGCGCCGCGATCAGCTCGGCGGTGTAGTCGCGCGCCAGCTCGTGCTGCCAGTAGCCCTCAAACCACTCGGCAACCTCGGCTACGGGCTGGCGATCCTGGCGCCAGCCCACCAGCTCGCGGTTGCGCGTCAGCCCGCCGCCGGTGAAGTTGGCGCTGCCGATGCCGACCGAGCCGCGGAGGATGTAGGCCTTGGCGTGCAGGAAGCCCGCGCCCTCCCACAGCTTGACGACCGGCGCACCGCGCTGCGCGTGGCGCTCGAGGAAGGCGACAAGCGCCGCGACGTGCTCTGCCTCATCGCGCCTGCGAAGCTGCGGGCGCCGTGCCTCCCCGGACCCCTCCTCACCGGCCTCGGTCTCGTGCCTGATCGCCTGCAGCACGAGGTCGGCGATCCGCGACTCCTCGTGGCCGCGCTCGAGATTCGCCAGCTCGAAGTCCTTGCCGAGCAGAAGCCGGAACTCCTGCACCTGCTCCAGCGCCGGCCCCACCGCCCGCCAGAGCGAGGGGGCGAAATAGCCGGAGGCAACCCACAGGCGCGAGGGATCGCTTTCGATCTCCGCGGCGAGGCGATCGCCCACCGTCAGCCGCGTGTTGTCGGAGTAGGAGAGCGCGAGCCTGTCGTTCTCGGCCATCAGCGAACCACCCAGAGCTCAGCCTCGGCAGCGATGCCGTAGAGGGCGCGCACGACGCGGTCAAGCTCGCGCTCGATCTCCTCCAGCTCTGCGCCGCCCTCGCCGCGGTCGGCTGCCTCCTTGGCCAGGAGCGCGCGTCGGCCCAGGTCGCTGAGCCGCTCGGCCTGGCGGTCGGAGAGGACTGGCACCGGCAGTCGGCGCACATCCCCTACCTCCACCATCATCAGCGACCCGAGAAAGGTCCGCAGCGTGAAGTCAAGCGTGGGAGCGTTCAGCAACGCAAGCAGCGCCTCGGTGCTGAGCCAGTCGACCGTCGGCCTGATGGTCGGTGCCTTGTGTCCAAAGATGCCCGCGTTCGGGACGATGCGAACGCGCAGATAGCGGGCGATGCTGTTCCAAGTCACACCACCCTGGCCCCAGAGCTCCTCATTGCGGAAGTAGGGCTTCCGGTAGGATCGCTCTTGCCGGGCCCGTCTGCGCAGCAGCGCCACCGCCTCGCGCGACCAGTCGATCACGATCGGGTTCTCGCGCCGCCAACGCGCGCCGCCCTGCTCATCGGAGCGGTCGCCCTTCTCAAACGGCACCCAGCACGCCTCCCCCTCGATGCCCTGCTCGACCTCCTCCCGCGACAGCCGCCGACGAGCGACCTGCGCTGCCGGCGCGGTGCGAATCAGCCCCTGCCGCGGCCAGCCCAGCTCAGCATCGCTGAACTGCAGCGCCACGTCGAGCAGCGCCTGCTCGATCGCCCGCCCCGCATCCAGGCGCTCACGGTAGAGCCGCGCCGGCGCCGCGCGCGCGAGCACCAGCTCGGCAAGCCGCTCGCGTCGCGCCTGGGCATCGCGCGCCTCCGCGGTCCCCTCGATCGCCGCCAGGAAGCGTCTGTCATCAGCTGTTGCAAGACCCTGGCCGCCGGCGACGATCAGCCCCAGCAGCACGAAGCGCTCGCGCTTGCGCAGGCGATCGTAGAAGCCCGCCTTTCGCTGCGTGCGCTTCCACTCCTCCAGACGCGAGGTCTCCGAGAGCATCGGCCAGTTGCCGCCCACCTGGGCCTGCCAGCGCGAGAGCTCCCCCCACGCCGCGCAGGCCTCAAAGACCTCAAGCAGCCCGCGCGCCTCCGGGCTTGGTCGGTAGAGCGGCCGGTGCGGAAGCCGCCGGTACTCCGCGCGCGGCACCACCCACAGCTCGGAGCTGCCAACTGCGTGGTGGCGGCTTGAGGGCTCCTGAGGAGCGGAGGCGCCGGCCAGGTCGCTCGGCGGGCGCCCGTGGTTCTCGACCCAGCGCAGCGCCTGATCTGCGTCTCCGGCGCGGGTGGCGACGACGACGCCGCCGTTGACGGCCTTGCCCTCAAAGCAGCGCGTGCGCGCGAGGGCAAGCACCTCGATCGCGCCCTCGGGATCGAACAGCTGGCGGCGCAGATCATCGGCGTCACTGCTGGTGAAGATCGAGTCGTTGAAGATCATCGCCACCGTGCCGTGCCTGCGGTTGGCAAGCTCGAAGGCGCGCTTTGCAAAGTGGATCATCAGGTCGTAGGTGCGCCCGTAGTGGCGCTCAAGATCCGCCAGGTAGCCGGCGTCAAAGCGCCTTCGCATCTCCTTGCGGCCGACGTAGGGGGGGTTCATGATCACGATGTCCCACCCTCCGGCCGCCATCACATCGGGAGCGCTGAAGGCCGGCAGGAAGGCCGGAAAGACGCGGTCGCGCGAGCCAAACCTTGCTCGCAGCAAGTCCAGCTGGCCCAACGTCGCCGCCGCCGCTTGCTGCGCCCGGCGGCCGCTGCGCTGCTCGCGGGCGCTCTCGTGCGCGCGCTCGAAGATGCGCTCGACGACGCGGTCCTCAGCCTGCTCGAGCTCGCCCCTCAGGCGCGCCTTCTCGGCGGGGTCGGCGGCAGCAAAGTAGCGCTCGCGCAGCGCAAGCAGCGCGCCGGGGTCCTCGAGGTCAAGACCGAGCGTCCATTCGCCTGAGCGTGTCTGCTGCACCTCTACGCCGCCTACAAAGTCCCGCAGCGAGTCGGCGCCGATCGTCCTGTACTCGAGATTCGGCAGCGGATGGGGCTGCGCGCCGCTCTCATCGACGATCAGCGATAGCCAGAGGCGCAGCCGGCAGAGCTCGATCGCCGTCGGGTTGACGTCCACCCCGAAGAGCGTCCGCTCGATCATCTCAAGCCGCCATGAGCGCACGACCTCCTCCTCGGGCTCACGTCCCTCTGTGCAGCGGTGAGCGACCCGACGCAGACGGATCGCCTCGCTCATCAGCCCAAGCAGGAACGCGCCCGAGCCGACCGCCGGGTCCAGCGCCTTCAGCTCGCGCATCGCCTGATCGACCCCTCTGGCGAGCTCCAGCGCCGCCCCGCCGCCCTGCTGCTTGGAAACCTCTACAAGCATCTCGTCGGAGACGAGCAGCTCGCGCGCCTGGCTCTCGCTCAGTCCCGCCTTGTGCGTGAGGTAGGGAACGAGCGCCTCGCGGCACATGAACTGCACCACCGGGCGGGGCGTGTAGACGGTGCCCTCGCGGCGCATCTCCTCTTCTGAGATCAGGTTCTCGAACACGCGCCCGAGCATCTCCGGATCGACCGCAACCTCGCTCTCGTCCGCGGCCTCCTCGGCAACCGTGAACGTCCACCCGTCGAGGAAGCCAAGCAGTCCCTCCTCCGTCGAGAAGAGCTCATCGTCGAGCGGCAGCGACACTTCGCCGTAGTGGCGCTCGAAGAGCCCGCCGTTCAGGAAGGGAATGCCCTCTCGCCGCCACTCGCTCGCCCGCTCGGCCACGGGCTTCGCGAGCGCCTCATAGAACAGCGGCTCAAGCACGCGCTGGTAGTAGCGGCCCTGAGCAAGGTTGCGCTTGAATGCCAGCGAGAGCCAGTCGCGCGCGCCCTCGAGCAGGCGCTTGCGCTGCAGGAAGTAGCAGAAGAGGATCTGCGTCACGATCCGCAGCGCGACGCGCTCGGCCCCGCCCGCGCGCTCCAGCCCTGCCAACACCGCCGGATCAGCATCGCCCGCTCTGCGGACGGCCTCCAGGAGCCGCTCATGGTGAGCGCGCAGCCCAAGGAAGAAGCGCTTGGTCACGCGCTCGACGTCAAGCGCATCATCCACCCGATCCTGCGATCCGTCAGGGTCTCCCGGATCCCATTCAAGCCCACGGACGACCTCCACGTCATGGGCGGTGGGACGCCCCACGTCGATCGTGAGCTTTCGCACCGCGACCGCGCCGCCACCCCCGGCGATCAGCCGCGGGCGCACGATCAGCAGCTCGCTCCACTCCGCCCCGCCATTGCGAATGCCGATCAGTGCCAGCGGCCTGTCGTGGAAATCATCCACCAGACGGCGAGCAAGCGTGCGCAAGGAGCGCGGCGGGCGCTCGAGCTCGGCCACCAGCACGCCATAGCCGCGCGCGCGCGAGCGATCGCTGTGCAGCCGCAGCGCGCTCGTGCCATCGAGGCCGAGGGCGCCGGCGTCGTAAGGAAGTGGCTTGGCGTCGTAGGAGAGCAGCCTCAGCAGCTCGACAGCCTGGTCGCATGACCTGACCGTCCGCAACCTCATCGAGCTTACCGCCGTCATTGCAGCGGAAAACTTACCCATTCGACCAAGTGACGCAGTCGCGAGCGGCTTGCGCCAATCAGCGGCTGCGCCGCGCAGGGGGGACTTGGCACCAAGCCGGTGGATCGCCAGTCCGCCTATTTCGCATTGCCCTTCAGCAGCAGGGCTGACGGCTGATGAGGAGTTCACGTTTGGAAAATCCCCTTTGGCGGCGGTGGATCTCGACTCCACCGCAGGGCACCAGCACGCCCGCCCATCCGCACATGCCGGGCATCAGCGCCTGCGGCGGCGCCTCGCTTCCGACGGTTAGGCCGACTCCCTGCAGAGCGACCTGGCCAGGCGGCCAAGCGAACTGCTGCGGTGTGGTCGGAGAGCGGCTGCAGGCCCAGTCAGGGCCGGGAGCGCCCGGATGCGGCAGAGCGCCTTGACGAAGCACTCCCGCCAGGGCCAGCGAGCCGGCAGATGCAGCGTGAAGTGCCGCGCCGAGCTGGTCGATCTGCCCGGGAGAGAGAACTGCCGACGCCGCCGCGTCCGGCGGTGCATGGCGAGCTCGAGCCAAGGCCGATCATCTCGGCCCAGCGGCCGAGGTTGTGCGCCAGACAGGCGATCACCGTCCAAGCCATGTTGGCGGCGAAGGAGCCCGAGGGATGGTAGGCAAGTGCCTGGACCTTCAAGTCACGGATCGCAAGCTCGACGACGGCGTGCTTGCGGTGCTCGACCTCGGCGAGGCCGAGCGCCTCGGTGCGGTTGGTCAGGAAGGCCAACTGCTGCCCAGTGGCGATGTGCGGCCCCTGCTCGGAGAGCGTGCGCACGCGACGCAAGATGGGCCGCCGCTTGCCAAGTTTTGTCCCGGCGATCTGCGCCTCGCCGGACTCGGCGTAGTCGCAGAGCGCCTGCCAGCGCCCCTCGGGAATCTCCTCGATCGCCGCCGCGATGTGCCTGTGCTGCTTGATGCCGATCGAGAGCATGCTGCACTGGCGATCGAGCTTCTCGTAGAGCGCCTTGTTCTCGAAGCCGCTGTCGTCGCGGATTAGGATCTCGCCTGAGGCGCCCGCGCGGCGCACGTGTGCCAAGAGCTCATCGACCAAGCGCAGGTTGCCGCGCAGGATGTCGGCCGTACCGTGTCTCAAGCGGCTGTGCATGATGTCGTCGGTGTCCGCGCGTGTGGCTGCCGGCGGTTGGCAGCCGAGCTGGCGCGCGCGGCCGAAGGCGAAGGCGCGCAGGAACGTCCCCAGCGTCGAGGAGCCATCACGCTGTAGCCGGGCACCAAGCCGGTCGCGCCCGAGCGCAGGCGGTCCATGTCGTCGATGCCGTCGGCACCGGCGCGCATGCCGTGCACAGACGTCGTGAGGCGGATCATCGAGCAGGACCGCGAGCTGCTCGAGCGCCTAGTCCAATGAGCGTCGAACAGCGCGACACCAACCACGAATGTGCCCTTGCGCCCGTCGCGATCGGCAAGTCGTCCGCCCGGTACCAGCCCTGCGGCGAAGGCGATCGAGTAGCCGTTGAGCACCCATGAGAGCGCCCGGATGCTGCCGTGCAGCCCGCGCCGGATCGACGCGGGGGCGACGCTGGCGATGAGCAGATCGAGCCTCGCCAGCACCTCCCCGGCGCTGGCGACCGCGAACACCGCCCGGCGTCGCGCAAGCTCCGCGTCCACCGAATCGCCAGTCGAACTCGTCGTCGTCGGGCTCAGCGGTGGCTTGGCAGGCCGAGCACGTGCTGGGCTATGAAGTTGAGCGCAAGCTCCTGGGAGATCGGTGCCGAGCGTGCCGCACGCGCGTCGAGGTAGAGGTCGATCATCCCCTCGCGCTCGTCCCACGCCTGCGCGCAGAGCGTCTGCATCGCGTGGTCGGCGGCGTCGAAGAGCAAATCAGCGGTCAGCACTTTAGCCATGGTCGCCTGCGCGGCGACCTCGCCGGTGTCGGCGCCTTCGTCGAAGCGCGCCGCGGCACGATAGACCAGCAGCTGTGTCGCGGCGATCCGCGCGTGCAGGTGCGCGATCGGGTGCCCGATCGCTTGCTCGGCACCGATCGGCTGCTTGCCGAAGATCGTGCGCTGTGTGGCGCGGTCGAGTGCGCGATTTACGCAGTAGCGCGCGTTACCGAGGCACAGCGCCGCGCTCATCAGCCGCTCAACTTGCGTGAACGACCACAGCGCGAGCAGACCCTGGCCCTCCGCACCTACGAGTCCGTCCAGCGGCACCTCGACATCGTTGAACGTTAGCTGGAACTGGCGAGCGCCCTCGCGCCAGCGCATCGGCAGCTCCTCCCGCTCGATCCCAGGTGCGTCCGGGTCGACGAGCACGGTCGTGAAATGCCGCCCCGCGCCGCCTTTGCCCTCGCCAGGCGTGCGGCCAAATACGAGCACCCGCTCGGCGAGGTCGATCCCCGAGGTGACGGCCTTCAGGCCGCTGACTAGGAACCGCTCGCCGTCTTTGCGCACGGTCGTCTGGGTGCGGAGCATGTTGTGCCCGCGCTCTGGCTCTGTCACCGCGAGCGCCAGGAACGTCTCGCCGCAGGCGATCCTCGGCAGCCAGCGCTCGCGCTGGTGGTCAGGGCCGACCTCTGCGATCGCATGGCCAATCGCCGCGCTCAGCACCGGCATCCACAGGATCAGGTTCTGCGCCGCGAGCTCCTCCATGACGAGCAGGCAGGCGAGTAGGCCGCCCTAACTGCCGCCGTGCGCCGCGGGAACGAGCAGTCCCGGCCACCCGCGCTCGATGATCTCCCGCCACAGCTCGGGGTGAAGCTCGCCGTGCTCGAACGGGTGCAGGCGGACCTCCCGGTGGCGCTCGGCGAAGCGCGCCGCAAGCTCCTTCGCCTGCGCTCGGACATCGGCCGGGGCGGGCGGCAGCGTGAACGGTGCCAGGTCGGCTGACACGATGCTCGTCTGGGTTCCTTCCTCGTCGTTTGACTCGACTGCTAGAGTCACACTCTAGATGATAACTCTAGCGCAGTCCCAAAGCCCGCGGGCGCGCATCCTCAAGTGCGCATTGACCTGCTTCCTCGAGGCCGGCTACGAGCACACGACGGTGGCACGGATCTGCGAACGGGCGGAAGTCTCAAACGGCACCCTCTTTCACTACTTCCAGACCAAGGAGGCGATCGCCGACGCGCTCTACCTCGAGGCGATCGCCGATTTTCAGCACGGGCTCTGGCGGCTGCTGGCCGAGCGGCCGCGGTCACTGCGCCGGGCGGTGCGGGGTGTGATCGCGCACCAGATCGAGTGGATTGAGGCTAACGTCGAGCGCGCCCGGTTCGTCTACACGCGCGGAACTCTCGACGGCGACTCTCCCGGCGGCGTCCAGCTCGCCGAGATGAATCGCAGGCTCGCGGCGTCCTTTCAGGAGTGGCTGGCGCCATTCCTCGAGCGAGGGCAGGTCCGGCCGATGTCGATGCTGGCGCTGAACGCGATCGTGACTGGGCCCACGCACGCGATCGCGCGCCGCTGGCTCGCACGCCAGATCACCTCACCGCTACACGCCTACTTGGACGAGCTGGCCGATGCCGCAGCCGCCGCGCTCGCGGGGAAGCCCGCCACGACTCGGCGCCCAGCTCCGGCCGCTCATGAAGGACGCGTCCGGCTCGAGTTGGTCTCCGATCAAGGCGTCATCGTCGGGCGCGGCGAAGCGACCGCGCAGATCCTCGCCGTCACGGCCCAATGAGCACGCCGAGCAAAGCGCCAACCCGAGCCGACTCCGCACCGGAGATCGGCAGGCCGCACCTTTTCCTGGACTACGGCTCCGAGCAGGTCGCGCTGTTTGCCGCTGAGTGGCTGGCGGCGTGGAGCGGCAACGACCAGCACCGGCTCGCCTCCTTCTACGCGCGCGACAATTCTTTTAGCAACCCGTACGTCCCGGAGGGCATCCGCGGACGCGAGGCACTGACGGCCTACCTCGAGCGCCTGCTTGCACGGTATCCCGACTGGGTGTGGACGCAGACCGCGAGCGCCACCATGCGTGATGGGTTCGTCAACTTCTGGCAAGCGCTCGTTCCGATCGGACGTGCGGAGCTGATCCTCTCGGGCGTGTGTCTGGTGGAGCTCGGCGACGGCCTGATCGCGCGCAACCAGGTGTTCTTCGATCGCTCGCCGTTGCTGGATGCAATCGACGCGCGCGGCAGCGTCGGGCGTACCGCCGCAGATATGAAGGAAGATTCCCGGTAGACATGGACCTCACTAAGCTCGCCGTGCCGATCGTGCAGGCGCCGCTCGCTGGCGGGGCCTCGACGCCTGAGCTGGCCGCAGCGGTCAACGCCGCCGGGGGCCTTGGCTTCCTGGCCGCCGGCTACAAGACGACAGGCGCGGTGCGTGAAGACATCCGCAAGCTGCGCTCGCTGAGCGAGGCTCCGTTCGGGGTCAACATCTTCGCTCCACCAGCGCCTGTCCGCGATGCGGCGGCGATCGCAGCCTACGCCGACTCCCTGCGCCGCGATGCCGAGCGCCACGGCACAACGCTCGGCGATCCCCGCCACGACGATGACTACTTCGATGCAAAGGTCGAGCTCGCCTGCAATGAGCATGTGCCGGTCGTCTCGTTCACGTTCGGCTGCCCCGAGCCAGCTGTCGTCAGGCGACTCCACGAGGCCGGCTGCGACGCGTGGGTCACAGTCACCAACCCCGATGAGGCGCTGTTGGCGCAGTCGGTCGGCGCGGACGCACTCGTCGTGCAGGGCTTTGAGGCGGGCGGGCACCGCGCCTATTTCACAGATTCTCCCGACACTGAAGAGCTCGGACTGCTCGCGGCTCTGCAGCTAGTCCGCAACCGCGTAGGGCTTCCGCTGGTCGCCGCGGGCGCCATCGCCGACGGCACAGCCGTCGCCGCGGTACTCTGCGCTGGCGCCGCCGCGGCGCAGATCGGCAGCGCTCTGATGCTGGCCCCGGAGGCCGGCACCTCTGAGCCGCACCGCGCGGCGCTCGCCGAGGAGGGCAGCACACGGCTCACCCGCGCGTTCAGCGGTCGCCAGGCACGGGGCATCGTCAACCGCTTCATGCGCGAGCACGATGCGGACGCGCCGGCCGCCTACCCGGATGTCCACTATCTCACGACCCCCATTCGCAATGCAGCACGGCAAGCCGGTGATCCCGAGCGCCTCAACCTATGGGCCGGCCAGGCACACGCGCTTGCGGTGCCTGCTCCTGCGGCCGAGATCGTGCGCGGTCTCGGCGCCGAAGCGCGCGACGCCGCCAAGTCCCTCGCGCTCCGACTGGAGCGAGCGGGTTGAGCACGGGCACCTGTAGGAGACACCCTGTATCGGGCATCGGCCGAAGCGGGCGCGCGATCTCGCGGTTGGCCGCGTAATGCAAGCGCTCACGTATCTCGGCCCACGAGAGCTGGAGTGGCGCGAGGCGCCGGACCGCGGCTGCCCACGGACCGCGCCGCGCTCGTGCGCCCCAAGGCGATCGCCACCTGCGATCTCGACGCGTTGATCGTCTCAGGAGAAGCGCCCTCTCCGCCGCCGTTCCCGCTCGGCCACGAATGCGTCGCCGAGGTCGTCGAGCTCGGCGACGCAGTCTCCTCACTTGTGCCCGGACAGCTCGTGAGCGTCCCCTTCCAGATCTCCTGTGGCGAGTGCGCCGCGTGCCGCCGCGGGCATACGGGCAACTGCTCGAGCGTCCCGTTCATGTCGACGTACGGGTTCGGGCCGGCAGTCGAGCGCTGGGGCGGATTCCTATCGGACCTGGTGTGCGTGCCTTACGCAGATCACATGCTCGTGCCCGTCCCTGACGGTCACCAACCGGCCGCCGTCGCGAGCGCCTCGGACAACATAAGCGACGCTTGGCGGGCCGTCGCCCCTGCGCTGGCTGAGGACCCGGGCGCGGCGGTGCTGGTGCTCGGCGGCGCCGGTCCCGGGTCGATCGGCCTATTCGCGGCCGCTGTCGCCATCGCGCTGGGCGCCGAGTCGGTCCTGTATCTCGACGCCGATCACGCGCGCCGTCAGACAGCTGCTGCGCTCGGCGCCAGGACGCTCGCCGAGGTGCCCGAGCGCATCGGACCGTTCCCGATCACCGTCGACGCCAGCGGCGACCCCAATGGGCTACAGCTCGCGCTCAACGCAACCGCTCCAGACGGGATCTGCACCAGCACCGCGATCTATTTCGCCGAGCAGCCCGTGCTCCCGCTGCTGCGCATGTACGCCCAGTGCGTCACGTTCAAGACCGGCCGCGCCCACGCGTGGCCCGCCATCCCCCAAGTCCTCGCGCTCGTAGTCGCCGGAGCGTTGCATCCCGAGGCGGCAACGACGCGCACGGTGCCATTCGATCAAGCCGCACAGGCGCTGCTCGAGCCCGGCTGGACCAAGCTGGTGTTCGAGCGGTAGCGCACCCAGATGGGCGCCCAATGCGCGATCGCCGTTACACGGATCCCGACTTCGCCATGGTCTCGCTGATCACGATCAGCCTGCAACGGGACGTGCTCGACCGCGGTCCGCTGGAGACTACGCGCAACTTGGATGCGCTCCGTGCCCTCCTGCTGGCGGAGCCAGGCGGCCCAGATGGGCAATCTGGAATCCCCGTCTGCCTCCGCCCAGGTGGTGTACGACCCGACCCTCGCTGAGCGGCCCGGCACGGAGCGCGGCCATCGCGGGATCTTTCGCAGAGCAAGTCAAACCGGACGACGGAGCAGACCGCTCTTGGCCGGCACCCCACAGCATGAGCCTTTCCGAACTCGTGAGCGCCCCTGGGAGGCCAGGGCCGGGAGCATCGAGCTGCGCCTGCCAAAGCTCCGCCAGGGCAGCTGCCTCCCCGATCGGCTCCTGGGGCGCCGCAGGCGCTCTTGAGCAAACTCTAATCAGCGTGATTGCCAAACGCTGCCTGCCGGGCTTCTGGAGCAGGCTGCTCGAGCGCCTGAGCTGTGGCCTGATCGATCAAGGTCGATGAGATCCGTGGGCGCACCGATGTCGTGGGCACCTTCCCCGACCGCTCCTCGGCGAGCGCTCTGATCGGCGCGGTGCTCGCCGAGCAGCACTAGCAGTGGGTGCAGCAGCGCCGTTACATCGGTCAGGAGCTTCTCTTCAGAGTCGCCGCTGCCAACGTCGGCCAGGATGAGATTTGAGGGGTGATGGCACCGATGGCCGCGGTGGCGTAGGACTCAGTGCGGATCCTGCGGTGGCGGCGCATACTCCACGTGAGGAGAAGTGACCGTCTCACGGTGGCCGTCATGACCGACGATGAGCCCTCGGCCGGTTCGCTCAACAGGACCTGGACCTGCGGGCGAGCCCGCGAGCGACCGTGCGACTATCAGATCGGCCTCTGCCCAGCGCCAGCCGACGATGACCGGATCGACATTGTCCATTTGCAACCGCGTCGTCGGCGGGAAAATAGTACATAAACAGTACATGGCCGACCTGACGGCCTAAGGTCCCCCAAAACAAAAACCCCGCCATAGCAGGGCTTTTGTCTCATGAGGCGTTCACGTTTGGAAAATCCCCTTTGGCGGCGGGGGATCTCGACTCCGCCGCACGGCGCGAGCACACCTTAGGCGCCATCCGAGCACACCCGCGCCTGCGCCC
>JAJPKQ010000010.1 GCA_021323635.1 bacterium
GGTGCATTAGCGTGGATCTTCATCCGGGCTACCTCCTTGGTTTCTGAGTGGCTTGACACCCTCAGCATCCAGGGAGGCCCGGATGAACAACGTGGTCAGGTTTTACAGCTAGCCCGGCGCGCTGGCACCGCCGGAGGCGCTGCCCGCGCCCTTGCCGGAGCCTTCGCCCTGTGCGTTGGCGCCGCCCCCGGGCGCTGCCGCGCCGCCCTGCGCACTGCCTTCGGCGCTTTCGCCGCCGCTCTTCGACGCCGATGTGCCGCCGCTGCTTTCGCCGCCGCCCGTGGCGGCGGCGCCCGAGGAGCCAGGTTCGCCGCTGCTGGTTTCGCCCGCTGAGATGCTGGTCGAGGTTGAGATCACGGTCACGCGCGTCTTCTTGAGCGCAGCGCTTTCGGCGCCATGGCTTTCAGGCGGGGTGACTTCAGGGCTTGAGCGCGGGATCGCGTCGCTCACCTTCGCGGAGGAGCCGCAGCCGGCGAGCATCAGCGCGAGCGCCACGGCACCGCTCGCCGCGACCCTGCCGCGCCTCAGCGTGTGATCGGATCCATCCGGCGTCCGCACGTCGGGCAGTCGTTTAGATCCTTCTGCGCAAGCTGCCCGCAGTGGGGGCAGAAGCGCAGATTCTCCGGGGCGAACGGCAGGCGGGACTCGCTCGGCGCGGCCGGCAGCAGCATGCCCGTCACTTCCAATGGCTCTCCGCTCTCGCGATCGAGGTAGGTCTTGCCCGGCTCGGCCTCCAGGATCACTTCTCGGCCGCTGGCCGGGTTGCGGAAGCGATAGCGGTTGCGCGCGCGCATGCGCGGAACTCTATCGCAACGCTCGAGCGTCCCGCGTGCGGTGCGCTGCGCCGGTGGCTGGCGCTGCCGTTAGGGTGAGGGCGATGCGTGTGCTGATCTTTCACGGCTATCTGCTCGATGGCACCGGGTCCAACGTCTACAACGCCCGCCTCGCCGCGGCCTTGGTGGCCGCCGGGCACGAGGTGCACCTGCTGGCGCAGGAGCGACACGGCAGCGCGCTGCCCTTTGTCGATGCGATCGGCACCTGGCGGCGGGGTGCCCTGGCCGTCGAGGTGCGCCGCCGGCCGGTGCGGTGCACCCTCTACAGGCCGCCGATCGGCAGGCTGCTGCCGGTCTATGTCTACGATCGCTACGAGGGCTTTGTCGCAAAGCGCTTCGGCGACTGCACAGATGATGAGCTTGAGCGCTACGTCGCTGCCAATGTGGCGGCGACCGCCGAGGTCTGCGCACGCTCGCACGCAGAGGCTGCGCTCGCAAATCACCTTGTGATGGGGCCGGTGATCCTCGCGCGCGCGCTCCCCCCGACGGTGCCATACGCCGTCAAGATCCACGGCAGCGCCCTGGAGTACACGGTCAAGGCGGCGCCTGAGCGCTTCCTCCCCTACGCGCGCGAGGGCCTGGCCCCCGCACGGGCGATCCTGCTGGGCTCCTCTCACACCGCCCGCAGCCTTGCCGGCGCGCTTGGCGACCCTGAGCTTGAGCGGCGCATGCGCCTGCTGGCGCCCGGCGTCGACACAGAGCTCTTTGCGCCGCTGCCCGATGAGCCTGGCGCCCGCGCGCGCGCCCACCGGGCGCTGCTTGAGGCGCTCGAGCGCCAGTGCGCGCAGGCGCGCGGCGTGCAGGGCGAGGGCGACGCCTTTGCGCAGGCGCCCGCGCGCGCGCTTGCGGCGGTGCGGGCGCTGGACCCCGAGCGCGATCTGCCGATCGCCTTCGTCGGCAAGCTGATCGCCGCCAAGGGAGCAGAGCTTGCGCTGCGCGCCTTTGCGATCGTGCAGCAGCAGCTTCCTGCCGCGCGGCTGTTTGTCGTCGGCTTCGGCGAGCTTGAGGCCGATCTGCAGAGGCTCGTGGAGGCGGGGAGGGCCGGCGAGGGGCCCCTCGCCGGCGCCGCCGAGCGCATCCACTTCACCGGCCGCCTGCAGCATGCGCAGCTGGCGCCGCTGCTTGCGCTCTGCAGCGCTGTCGTCGTGCCCTCGGTCTTCCCCGAGGCCTTTGGGATGATCGTCGCGGAGGCCGCCGCAGCCGGAGCGCTGCCGGTGAGCGCCGATCACTCCGGCCTGGCTGAGGTCAGCGGGCTGCTGGGTGCGGCGGTGGACGAGACGCTTCACGAGAAGCTTGGCGCCCTGCTGCGCTTTCCGATCGAGCAGGCGCCCGAGGCGATCGCGCAGCGCCTGCTTGCCTGGCTTGAGCTTCCCGAGTCGCTGCGTGCGCAGGCACGCGCGGCGCTGATCGCGGCGGTGCGCGAGCGCTTCTCCTGGGCGGGGGTCGCGGCGGCGGTGCTTGCCGCGACGCAGGGCCGGATCGAGACGATGAGCGCGCCCGAGCTCGCCCCGCGGGCACTTGAAGAGAGCCCCCGCATGCGCTAGCTTGAGGCAAAAGGTTCAAGCGCTTGCGCACTCGGCGACTCGCCCGTGCGCGCGCAGGCAAGCGACCGAAGGGAGCAGATGCGAAGATGACCGTAAGGGATGCGATGACTCCGGCAGTGGTCTCGGTGGGGCCGATGCACACGGTGCGCGAGGCGGCTCGGCGGATGGCGCAGCGCAAGGTCGGCGCGGCGATAGTGATCGATCCGGAAGCGCCCGGGCCGGGGATCATCACCGAGCGGGACGTGCTCGAGGCGATCGGCGCCGGCGCCGACCCGGACATGGAGCGGGTCAGCGCCCACCTCACCCACAATGTCGTCTACGCTCGCCCCTCCTGGTCGCTGGAGGAGGCGGCGGCCGCGATGGTCCGCGGCGGCTTCCGTCACCTCGTGGTGATCGAGGATGCTGAGATCGCCGGCGTGATCTCGGTGCGCGACATCGTCGGGGCCTGGGTCGGCGAGGGCGCCAGCTGCGCGGTGGCCGCTCCCGCGGCGGGGGTGGCCGCGTCCGCCTGAGCGCGCCGCAGCGCCGCTAGTGGTGCTCGGAGGCGGGGAGCTCGTCGATGTCTTCGTTGGTCGTCTTGATCCAGCGATAGACACAGATCGCCGTGATGATGCAGCCGAGGATCGAGAGCTCGATGATCGTGGTTATGCCGACGACCGCGAGCGTGATCCCGATCGCTGTGACCAGGGGGAGCAGGCTCGGGCCGGGGACGTGGATCTCCTCGCCGAGCGGGGGCGGGCTCTCCTGCGGCTCCGCCTGAGCCACGGCCGTCGACGTGCGCTCCTGCTCGGCGGCGCTCATCCCAGGTAGACCGCCGCAGCCACGAACGCCAAGCCGAACATGACCGCGCAGACGGCGCTGATGATCAGGGCCAGGCGGATGTTCTTGCGGGCGAGCTCTCGGTTCATCTGGCAGCGGGATTATATGGGCTTGAGCTCGCGCGTGCCTCGCTGCTAGAGCCGGACGTCGATCACCATCGCGCCAAAGAGCAGCGCCAGATAGGCGAGCGAGAAGAGGTAGAGCCGCAGGGCATCGCGCCGCTGCGCGGCGGGGCTGCCGGAGCGATAGAGGCGCAGCGCGCCGGCGATGAACAGCAGGCCGAGCAGGATCGAGGCGATCAGGTAGAAGGGGCCGAGCGCCCCTGCGCAGAACGGCAGCTGGGTGATCATGTACAGCAGCACCGTGTAGAGGAGGATCTGGCGACGGGTCTCCGTCTCGCCCTGGGCGACCGGGAGCATCGGCACGCCCACGCGCTCGTACTCGCCCTTCATCAGCAGCGACAGCGACCAGAAGTGGGGGGGCGTCCAGAAGAAGACGATGAAGAAGAGGATCAGCGCGAGGGCGCTCACGCTTCCCCTGACCGCCGCAAAGCCCACCAGCGGCGGCATCGCCCCGGCGGCGCCGCCCCAGACGATGTTCTGGGCCGTCCTGCGCTTGAGGATCATGGTGTAGAGGACGACGTAGCCGAGGAAGCCGGCAAAGGAGAGCGCGGCGGCAAGCGGGTTGACCGCAAGCGTCAGCTCGATCACCGAGAGCGCCGCCAGCGTGCAGCCGAACGCAAGGGCTGCAGGGGCGGGGATGCGCCCGGCCGGCAGCGGGCGGTTGGCGGTGCGTGCCATCTGCGCGTCGATGTCGCGGTCCAGGTAGTGGTTGACCGCGCCCGCGCCGCCTGCGGACAGATAGCCGCCGAGGCAGGTTGCCGCCACCAGCAAGGGCGAGGGCTTCCCGGCGATGTACATCGAGAAGACCGTGATCAGGAGCAGCAGCGACTGGACCTTCGGCTTTGTCAGCTCGAGCAGGTCGCGCCCGATGCGCGCCATCTGCGCCGCGCGGAGGCGCGCAGCGCGTGCAGGCAGCGCGAGCGGTGCGGCAGCGCTCAACCTAGACTCCCAGCTGCGTTGCGCCCGTCGGCACGGTTGCGCCGCCGCGGTCAGGGGCGCCCGCGCTGCGCCGGGCGATCTCCGCGCGCAGATCCTTCATCGGCTCGAGCGAGCGAACCACCGGCACGAGGTCGAAGTTGTGGGCGGGCGGCGGCGAGGGCGTGAACCACTCCAGCGTGTTCGCGCGCCAGGGGTCGGGGCCGGCGATTTGGCCTACCTTCAGCGAGCGCACGACGTTGACGATCGTCACCAGCACGCCGCTGGCAAGGATGAAGGAGCCGATCGTCGAGACGAGGTTGTCGATCGCCAGGCCGCCGACGTCCGGGTACTCGTAGATGCGCCGTGGCATCCCTTCCAGGCCGGCGACATGCTGGATCAGGAAGGTGCAAAGGATGCCGAAGAACATCAGCCAGAAGCTGATCTTGCCCAGCCGCTCGGAGAGCATCCGCCCGGTGATCTTCGGGAACCAGAAGTAGATCCCCGCGAAGATCGTCATCACCGAGCCGCCGACCAGCACGAAGTGGATGTGGGCGACCACGAAGTAGCTTTCGTTGAGCTGCCAGTCGACGGGGAAGAGGGCGAGGAAGACGCCCGAGATGCCGCCGATCACAAACAGCGAGATGAACCCCACGGTGAACAGCAGCGGCGTCTTGAACTCCACCGATCCCTGCCAGAGGGTGCCGATCCAGTTGAAGATCTTGACCCCGGTCGGCACCGCGATCAGCATCGAGCTCATCATCATGAAGATCAGCACCGAAAGCGGCAGCGGGGTGGCGAACATGTGGTGCGCCCAGACCAGGAAGGAGAGGAAGCCGATCGCGACGGTCGAGGCGGCGATCGCCTTGTAGCCGAAGATCGGCTTGCGCGCAAAGACCGGCAGGACCTCGGAGACGATCCCGAAGCCCGGCAGGATCATGATGTAGACCTCCGGATGGCCGAAGAACCAGAA
>JAJPKQ010000018.1 GCA_021323635.1 bacterium
GCACGGCTACAGCTTCACGCAGACGCCGCTGTGGGCGGGCATCTACATGCTGCCGCTGACGATCGGGATGCTCCTTGCCGGGCCGACGTCCGGCTACCTCTCCGACCGCTTTGGCGCGCGCCCATTTGCGAGCGGGGGCATGGTGTGCGCGGCGGCGAGCTTCGGCTTGCTGATGGCGCTTCCGACCGACTTCCCCTACCCGCTGTTTGCCCTCGTCCTCTTCGCCAACGGGGTCTCGATGGGGATGTTCGCCTCGCCGAATCGAGCCGGCGTGATGAACAGCCTGCCTCCCGCCGACCGTGGCGCGGGCGGCGGCATGAACCAGACCTTCCAGAACTCCGCGCAGGTGATCTCGGTCGGGATCTTCTTTACGCTGATGGTGCTCGGCCTTCAGGCGCACCTGCCGCAGACGCTCTATGCGGGGCTGACTGCGCATGACGTTGCCGGCGCGCGCGCCGCGGAGGTCGCGCACCTGCCGCCGATCTCGATCCTCTTTGCCGCCTTTCTCGGCTACAACCCCATCGAGCACCTGCTTGGCGCCTCTGCGCTGCACGCGCTTGCGCCAGGCGCGCGGGCGCTGCTGATCGGCCACTCCTTCTTTCCGCAGCTGATCTCCGCGCCCTTCCGCTCGGGGCTGCACGAGACGTTCATCTTTGCGATCGGCGCTTGTCTGGTGGCGGCGGTGACCTCGCTGATGCGCGGCGGTCGCTTCCACTACGGCGCCGCGCAGGCCGATGAGGGCGCCGATGCTCGCCGCCAGCTAGCTTGGCAGCAGCAGCCAGAAGGTGATCGCTTCGCCGCCCCACCCGCGCAGATGCAGGGCGCCGACGGCGTAGCTGACGCCGGCAATGGTCACCGTTCCGTGCATCGGCAGCGGCACGTCGGCGGCCGCCGGCAGTGAGGTGCGCATCTGCCCGGAGCTGCCGCGCACCACGGCGTAGGCGCCGGTGAAGGCCTTGGCGAGCTTGATGTCGCCGACGATGTCCTGCACGCAGAGCGCGAGCGTGCCGAGGCGCTGGCCAGCGAAGCGCAGGGGCTCTCGCTGCGGCGCGGCGACAAAGGAGCCGTTGGCGTTCCAGACCGCATTGACAAGCTGGCGGCCGCGGAGGTAGAGTGCGATCCGCGTGATGTGGCGGATCGGGTTGGCGACCATCAGGTAGTGGGCGCGCGCCTGGGCTCTGCCGTATTCGTGCCGGGCAAGGTCTTCCAGGAAGATGCGATCGGCGCCGATGAAGCGCAGGTCGGAGTGCACCCGCGCGCCGTTCACCTCATAGTCGTAGACGTGGCGCATTGTCGCGAGCGCCCGTTCGATCGGGGTTGGGGTGATGCGCTGTGCGGGCGCGTGCGAGACGTCCCTGCCGTCTGCGGCGTCGCCGGTCGCCCCGCAGGCGCCGAGCGCGGTCGAGGCCAGGAGGCAGGCGCAGACTGTGGCCAGTCTGCGTCTCATTGTTCGTATACCGCGAAGAAGTCGCGTTCGTCCGGTTCCAGGTAGCGCGTCGCTGGTCGTTCGATTTCCGAGAGCAGCTTCTGCGGATCGCGTGCGCCCGGCGCGCCATAGGTGTTGAAGGAGATCCAGTAGGAGTTGATGTCAAGCTCCATAGCGCGCACGGCGCCGGCGTGGATGAGGATGTCCGCGAGGCTTTCAGCGGTCTGGTCGTTGGCGGCGGCGTAGATCAGGTCGCCATGGCTGTCGATGCCGATGCCAGAACGCCACACCCGGACGGCGTTGCCGAGCGTCGCGCCCCATTCTGCCGAGTTGCTCAGGCGCGGGCTGCGGTGCCCTTCTTCGACGATCAGCGGCAGGTTTTGGCGCGCAAAGACTACATTCGGAGCGTAGGTGCCGGAGCCGTGCCAGGCGAGCACGTCATAGGTGCCGTTTGCATACTTGACAAATGTCGCCTGTCCGTCGCGCAGCGGCGCGTAGACGTGGCCGTTGAGCGCAAAGCCGCCATTGGAGTCTTCAAGCTTGAAGGCGCTGTTGAAGGTGGCAAGAAGCTTGTAGCGCTGGGAGGGCGGCACCTCCTCGGGGCCGCGGGTGGGCATTTCAACTGAGGGCTGCAGCTGCCCCGGATAGAGCACGATGTTGGTCTTGTGGGTGTTGATCCACCCCACGCCGGCGACGATCCGCGGGTATTCCGCCGGTTCGCTGCGGAAGGTGGTCAGCAGCAGCGGCGGGTCGGCGCCCTGGCCTGCGCGCGCGGGCACCCAGACACCTTCTCCGGGCAGCGCCGGATGGGTGAGCGGCACGATGTTGGGCGGACGGTATTCGCTCGTCTGGCCGGCCGCCGCAGCGGAGCCGATGCCGACGTGAGGCAGCTTGCGCAGCGCCGGCCCGCCCTTTTCAGGCGCCGTCAGCGAGTAGTAGATCGACTCGATGCTGTTCACGAGCCCGGCGGCGCCGTTGGAGCGCAGCCACTCTACCGAGCGGATCGAGATGCTCGTGTTGGAGGCTTCGGTGATTCGCTGCAGGTATGAGATCGATGCTGGGATGAGCGCGATGATCGCCCCGGCGATCGCGATCCTGCGCAGACGAAAGGCGAGCGTCTCGCCGCTGCCCGGGTGTGATGGCGGACGGCGCCTTGCGGCGCTCGCCGGACGGGTGCGGGGAAGGGGGCGGTCGGCGTTTGCGCCCGCCTGCGGCCCAAAGTGGGCACGTGAACGCCTAGCGGGTCTGGTGAGCTCCTCGGAGGCCATTGCGGCGATCGTAGTGCGCCGGCTGGCGCTTTTGGCCGTGAGCTGGGCGTTGTGAGAAGATTTTCACCGCTGCAAAAGCTATCGTTGAGTCGTCCGCTGCGATGATCGCCGCGCGGAGTTGGGAGTGGGGTGGGCACTTTGATCAACATGTGGCGACACTTGACACGACGGCGATGACCAGCTCCATGAGCATTGGCAATCACGCAGATGCGGTTGCGCCCCCCTCAAGTCGCCGCGAGGAGGCGCAGCCGGCGGCGCCGTGGCCCGGCGCGAAGCAGCGGGTGGCTGCGCACGGGATGCGCCTGCGGGCGCTTGCGCTGCTGCGCGCCGCGCGCCCGCGTCAGTGGTCGAAGAACCTGCTTGTCGTGGCTGCGCCCGGGGCGGCTGGGGTGCTCCTGCACCGGGAGGTCCCCGGCCGGGTTGGGCTGACCTTCATCGCCTTCTGCCTGCTGGCCAGCTCCACTTACCTCTTCAACGACCTGCGCGACCGCGCAGAGGATGCGCTGCATCCGCGAAAGCGCCTGCGCCCGATCGCCTCCGGCGAGCTGCCGATCACGCAGGCGCTGCCTGCCGCCGTGCTCTTCGCTGCAGCTGGCCTTGCCTTGACGGCCTACATCGGCGTTTCGCTGCTCGCGTTGGCGGCAGGCTACCTTGCGCTGACCGCAAGCTACACGCTGGTCTGGCGCCACGTTGCGGTGGCGGACATAGCGGTGGTCGCATCGGGCTTTGTGATTCGCGCGCTCGCCGGGGGGGTCGCCACCGGCGTCTCGCTGTCGCGCTGGTTTGTGATCGTCACCTCCTTCGGCGCCCTCTTCCTGGTGGCCGGCAAGCGCTATGCGGAGCTCACGCGCGCGCTTGCCGAGCGCGAGCAGACCGGCGAGGATGGGGTCGCCCACGCGCAGGAGGGGCGCCCACGGCTGATCAGGGAGGGGGAGAGCATGCGCAACGCGCTCTACTCCTACACCGTGCCGTACCTGCGCTTTGTGATGATCCTTGCGGCGTCGGTCGCGGTGGGCGCCTACTGCCTGTGGGCCTTCCAATATCGGGCGCACGGCACAGGCGCGCTCTATGACCTGACTATTCTTCCCTTTGTGCTGTGGCTGCTGCGCTATGCGCTGCTGCTGGACTCCGGCGCCGGCGAGGCGCCCGAGGATCTGCTCCTCACAGACCCGTTTCTGCTCGTGAGCGCCGTTGTCTGGGTCGGTCTCTTTGCAGGCTCTGTCTATGTCGGCGGCTGAGCGCGTGCGCGCCGGAGGAGCAGAGGGCAGCCGCGCGGGCGCGGGGCCCTCGCGGTCGCGAGCGCCTGGCGGGCGCATCGACGCGTGGCCGGCCAGCGCGAGGCAGCGTGTGCTCTGCGGCTATGGCAGGGTTGCGCCTTCGCGCTCCTGGGTGATCACGCCGCGCAGCGCCGATGAGCTTGCAGAGGCCCTGCTGGCGCTGCGCGCGCGCCCTGGCGGCCTGATCGCCCGCGGCGCGGGGCGCGCTTACGGCGACGCTGCCCAGAACGCGGGCGGTCACGTGCTCGATATGACGGCCCTTGACTGGATCGGGGCGGTGCAGGAGGACGAGAGCGCGGGTGGGGCCCCGACGGTGCGCGTTGGGGCCGGAGCGACGCTGGGAGCGATCCTCAAGCGAGTGGTGCCCCTCGGGCTGATGCTGTCTGTGACGCCTGGCACCAAGCACGTGAGCGTCGGCGGGGCGATCGCGGCTGACATCCACGGCAAGAATCACCCCGCGGACGGGAGCTTTGCGGCCTGCGTGCGCTCGCTTGTGATCTGCAGCCCCGGCGGTGAGCTGCGGCGCATATCGCCTGAGCGCGATGGCGAGCTCTTTGCCGCCACGCTTGGCGGCATGGGCCTGACCGGTGTGATCTGCGAGGCGACGCTCGCGCTGGAGCGGATCTCCGGCAGATCGCTTGTGGGCGAGATCAGCCGCTGCGGCGATCTCGGGGCGGTGCTGGAGCTTCTGGGCGGCGATAGCCATCGCTACGCGGTCGCCTGGGTCGACCTGCTGGGCGACCTGCCCGGTGGCTTCTCGCGGCGCCGGCGGGGCTTTGGGCGCGGCGTGGTCGTGCGCTCGGACTACGTCGGCCGCGATGCGTCTCGGCAGCGCTCGGCGCCGGGCGCCCAGTCGGAGAGCTGGCATGCGGGCCCCGCCGAGCGTCCGCGCCTGCGCGTTCCGGATCGCTGGCAGGCACAGGTCCTGCACACGCCGATGATCAGAGCGTTCAATGCTCTGCGCTACAGGCTCTCGCCGGCCAGCGCGAGCGCGCGCCCGCTGCCCTTCAACTCGCACTTCTTCCCCCTCGATGCGCTTGCAAACTGGAATCGCCTATACGGCAGGGCGGGCTTCATCCAGTATCAGTACGTGGTGCCGCGCGGGCGCGAGCAGGTGCTCGAGCAGGTGCTCGTCAGCCTCGACCAGGCGCGCGTGCCTGTTTTCCTGGCGGTGCTCAAGCGCTTCGGGCGCCCCTCCGGCGGGCTGCTCTCCTTCCCGATCGAGGGCTTTACAGCCGCGCTTGACATCCCGGCTGGCACGCCAGGGCTGCGCTCGGCGCTGGCGCGTGCGGATGAGCTTGTCGCCGGTGCGGGCGGGCGCGTGTACCTGGCCAAGGATGTCCGCATGGAGGCTTCAGCGATGGCTGCGATGTATCCGCAGCTGGAGCGCTTCCGGGCGCTGCAGGGCGCCATCGACCCCGATGGTCTGCTGCGCTCGGACCTCTCGCGCAGGCTCGGTCTGCTGGCCGCAAGGGGCGGCGCATGAGCGCTGCTGCGGCGCAGCATCGCAGCGCCGCTAGCTCGTCGCTGAGCGCACAGCGACGTCAGGGCGGTGTGATCCTGCTTGGCGGCACCTCCGCGATCGGGCTGGCGATCGTGCGCGCGCTGGTGAGCAGGGAGGGCGGGCGGGTCGCGCTGGTGGGCCGCCAGCGGCAGCCGCTGGCGGCGGCCGCGCAGAGCCTTCAGGGCAACCCCGCTGTGGAGGTCGAGATCTTCCCGGGGCTCGAGGGGCGCGCAACGGGCTCCCACCGGGAGCTGATCGAGGGGGCCGCCGCGGCGCTCGGCGGGGTGGCGACGATCGTGCTCTCGGTCGGCGTGCTCGGCGCGGGCGGCGATCCGCTGGCGGACGTCGCCGGCGCGCTCGATCTGATGGCGGTCAATGCGATGGGCTGCGCGTCGCTTGCGCTCGAGTCTGCGCGCTATCTGCGTGGTCAGGGCCACGGCGCGCTGATCGTGATCTCCTCGCTTGCCGCCGTGCGCCCGCGCCGTGCCAACTTTGTATACGGAGCCTCGAAGGCTGCGCTGGACGCGCTTGCGCAGGGGCTGGCCGATGAGCTCCACGGCAGCGGCGTGCGCGTGCTGGCTGTCCGCCCAGGCTTCGTGCGCAGCCCGATGACCGCGGGGATGGCCGAGGCCCCGCTGGCGTGCGATCCAGAGGACGTCGCGCGCGCGGTCTTGCACGGGCTCTCGAGCGGCGCGCAGACCGTCTGGGCGCCTCGCAAGCTGGCCCTGCTCGCGCTGGCGATGCGTCTGCTGCCACGCCCGCTCTGGCGGAGGCTGCGCAGATGAGCGTGCGCCAGGGGGACTTCTCGTCGCTGCGTCGGGCGCGCTCGCAGGCGGCGCGCCGCAGGCGCAATGCGCTGGTGGATGTGGGCACGGCTGCGCTGATCGTGATGATCGCGCTGATCGCGGGCGTCGGCTACGGGCCGCTGGCGATCCTCGCGGCGCTTTCTCTGATTGCGCTGGGGCTGCGGCGCTACCTGCGCCGGCGCGCGCAGGCGCGGATGCGCGCTGCCGCCGCGCATGAGATGCCTCTCATGCGACGGCGACGAGGGCTTTAGATCGCTGAGACGCAGGCTTAAAACGCCCTGTGCAGAGTGCTCGCATGGCTTCGCTGCGCCAGAGTGAGGGAGCGCCCGGGCTCGAGCGGCGCCCGGCGGCGAGAGGGCTGCGCTCGCGTCTGCTCGGGGGCTCCACGGAGGGAAATGAGCGGCTGACGGTCCTGCTGGGGGCGCTGCTGTTCGTGGCCTTCGCGCTGCTGGGCGTGACGATCGTGCTGATTCACCGGACGATCGTCCCCCACCTCTTTGTCGGCTTCTTCCTGCTTGGCCCCCTGGCGCTCAAGCTCTCAAGCACCGGCTACCGCTTCATGCGCTACTACACCGGCGCCGGCGAGTACCGCCGCAAGGGGCCGCCGGCGACGGCGCTGCGACTGCTTGCGCCGCTCTTTGTCGCGAGCACGATCGTCGTCTTCGCAAGCGGCGTGGTGCTGGCGGTGGATGGGCCCGCCAGCCGCGAAACGTGGTTCTTCGTCCACAAGGCAAGCTTCATCGTCTGGATCGCGCTGGGGGCGCTGCACGTGCTCGGCCATCTGCCGGAGATGCTCAGCTGGCTTGCCGGCCGGGCGCCCGTGCTGGCGCGCGCGACCGAAGGCGACTTCGGCCTTGGCGCGCTCGTGCAGGCACGCGCGGACGCTGCCGGCACGAGCCCGTTGCGCGGCGGCGCCGGCCGCGCGCTGGCGATCGCCGGCGCCTGTGCCGCGGGCGTCGTGATCGCGCTGCTGTTCATCCCCGACTACGCCGCATGGACCGTGCCGGGCGCCCTCGGACACCTGCACCACTGAGCCGGCGCGAGGCTATCCTGATGCAGTGCCCTCACTGCTGGAGAGAGCCCTAAACGTCGGCGAGGCGAAGAAGTTCAAGGCCTTTGAGCGCCGCGTTGCCCTGATCGGCGCCTTCGAGCCGGAGCTCGAGCTTGAGTCAGACGAGGAGCTGCGCGCGCGCATGGCCACGCTGCGCGAGCAGGCGCGGGGCGGCAGGCCGCTGGAGGAGCTGCTGCCGGAGTGCTTTGCGCTCGTGCGCGAGGCCGGCCGCAGGACGCTGGGCATGCGCCACTTCGATGTGCAGCTGATCGGTGGGATGGCGCTGCACGAGGGGTGCATCGCGGAGATGAAGACCGGCGAGGGCAAGACGCTCTCGGCGACGCTTGCGGTCGTGCTGAACGCGCTCGCACATGAGCCCGGCCGGGATGGCTCCGGCGGTGTCCATGTGGTGACCGTAAACGACTACCTCGCGCGCCGCGACGCGGCGTGGATGTCGCCCCTCTACACCTTCCTCGGACTGCGCGTCGGCGTGATCCAGAACATGCAGCCCTATGAGGAGAAGCAGATGGCCTACGCCTGCGACGTCCTCTATGGCACCAACTCGGAGCTTGGCTTCGACTACCTGCGCGACAACATGGCGAAGGATCTCTCCGAGCGCGTGCAGCGCGGTCACAGCTACGCGATCGTCGATGAGGTCGACAACATCCTGATCGACGAGGCGCGGACGCCGCTGATCATCTCGGGCGCGCCGGAAGCGGCGGCCGACCTCTATGTGCAGTTTGCGAGGCTCGCCAAGCGGATGCAGCCGGGCAAGGCCCCGGAAGGGCTTGATCCTCGCGCGCGCAAGGAATTCGTCGCGGACTTCGACTACGAATTCGACGAGAAGCACAAGACGGTCGCGGTCAGCGAGCGCGGCGTCGCGAAGGCAGAGCGCTTCCTGGGCATCGACCACCTCTATCGCGCCGAGAACGGCCATCTGGTCAATCACCTGATCCAGGCACTGCGCGCCGAGTCGCTCTTCAGGCGCGGGGTCGACTACGAAGTGATCGACGGCGAGGTGAAGATAATCGACGAGTTCACCGGGCGCATCCTCGAGGGCCGGCGCTGGTCCGAAGGCCTCCATCAGGCGATCGAGGCCAAGGAGGGGGTCGCGATCCAGGAGGAGAACCAGACGCTCGCGACGATCACCTATCAGAACTACTTCCGCCTCTACGACAAGCTCGCGGGGATGACCGGCACCGCGCTCACGGAGGCGACGGAGTTCATGAAGATCTACAACCTGCCGGTCGTGCAGATTCCAACGAACCGCCCGATGATCCGTGTTGACCGCAACGATCAGGTCTACAAGACCAAGGAGGGCAAGTGGCACGCGGTGGTGACAGAGATCAGCGCGCGCCACCAGGCCGGTCAGCCGGTGCTTGTGGGCACGATCTCGGTCGAGGTCTCGGAGCTGCTCTCTGAGCGGCTCAAGCAGCGCGGCATCCCGCACACGGTGCTCAATGCCAAGCCCGAGCATGCGGCGCGCGAGGCCGATGTCGTGGCCCAGGCCGGGCGCCCCGGCGCGGTGACGATCGCGACCAACATGGCCGGGCGTGGAGTTGACATCAAGCTGGGCGGCAGCGCCGAGCATCTCGCCGCGCTTCAGCTGGCAAAGGAGGGCCTGACGCCGGACCAGGAGGGCTACGAGCAACGCTACAGGCAGGAGCTCGCCCGCGCGCAGGCGCAGGTGGAGGCAGACCGCGAGCGGGTGGTGGCAGCCGGAGGGCTCTACATCTGCGGCACGGAGCGCCATGAGTCCAGGCGCATCGACAACCAGCTGCGCGGGCGCTCGGGTCGCCAGGGTGATCCTGGCGAAAGCCGCTTCTTCCTCTCCGCCGAAGACGATCTGATCCGCCTCTTTGCGGGCGATCGGATCTACAAGATCCTTGACCGGCTGGGCTCGGTCGACGAGGAGGGCCATGAGGAGCCGATCGAGGCGGCGATGCTCTCGCGCCAGATCGAGAAGGCGCAGAAGAAGGTCGAGGAACAGAACTTCCTGCTGCGCAAGCGCGTGCTCGAATACGACGACGTGATCAACGAGCAGCGGCGCGTGATCTACGCCTACCGCGATGCGATCCTCGAAGGCAAGGACATGAGCGAGGAGGCGCGCGATCAGGTGCGCGAGGTGCTCGAGCGCACGATCGAGGAGTACACCGCATCAGAGAGCGTCGAGGAATGGGACGTCGGGGCGCTGCTCGATGCGCTGCGCCAGTACATCGAGCTCGATCTCGACCCGCGCTCGATCAGGGTCGAGGAGCTTGAGTCCGAAGCCTTCAAGGAGCGCGTCCTTGCGGCGGCGATGGAGCGCTACGGATCGCGTGAAGCGGAGATCGGAGCGGAGCTGATGCGGGCGCTGGAGCGCTACATGCTGCTTGAGATCATCGACGAACGCTGGCGCGAGCACCTCTTCGACATGGACTATCTGCGCGAAGGGATCCACCTGCGCGGGGTCGCGCAGATCGACCCGCTCGTCGCCTACAAGAACGAGGGCTATGAGCTCTTCACGGACCTGATGCGCACGATCTGGTCGGACTTCGCGCGGCTGATCTTCCACGTTCAGGTCTCAGTCGAGGGGCCGCCCGGGAGCGCGGGGCCAGCGCCGATCCCCTCCTTTGCGGCGGCCGGAAGCGCCACCCGCCCGGCGCGCGTCTCCTATGTGGGCGGCAGCAGCGCGCAGGGGGCCTCGGCGATCGCCGCCGCCGCTGCGGCCGCTGGCGCCGCGGCCGGCGGCGAGTATGCCTTTGCGGGAGCCGAAGGGCTCGCGGATCCCGGCGAGCAGGCTCCGACGGTGCAGCAGCGTGTGCTTGACGCCGAGCACCAGCTGGGACGCAACGATCCCTGCTGGTGCGGCTCGGGGAAGAAGTACAAGCGCTGCCACGGCGCCTGATAGCGTTAGCGCGATGGCAGGTGAGACCAAGCGCAGGGAGCCGATCGGCCAGCGCCTGGCGGCGCTCCGCGAGCAGCTGACGCTGCTTGCGGACTATCTTTGACCCAGCTGCGCTGAGCGATCGCCTCGGCGAGATCGAGGCAAGGATGCAGGAGCCGGGCTTCTGGGATGAGCAGGAGCAGGCGGCCGTGCTTGCGGCCGAGCACGCCCGCACGCGCAAGCGCCTGGATGCGCTCGGTGACCTGCAGCGCGAGCTGGCGGAGCTGGAAGGGCTCGCGGAGCTGCTGCACGAGGACAGCAGCCTTGAAGCGGAGCTGCACGAGTCGCTTGACTCCCTCCAGCGCGCCCTGGAGGGCCTCGAGGAGGAGCGGCTCTTCACGGGCAGCTATGACGCAGGCGATGCGCTTGTGAGCGTGAACGCGGGCGCAGGCGGCACCGACGCCCAGGACTGGGCGGAGATGGTGCTGCGCATGGAGATGCGCTGGGCGCAGGGGCGCGGCTTTGCGCTCGAGCTGCTCGAGGTCTCCGCGGGTGAGGAAGCGGGCATCAAGTCCGCGACCTTTCGCGCCTGCGGGGAGAACGCCTATGGCCTCTTTCGCGCCGAGCGTGGCGTGCATCGCCTTGTGCGCCTCTCGCCGTTTGACTCGGCCCATCGACGCCACACGTCCTTCGCGGGCGTCGAGGTGGCGCCCGTCGTGGCGGGCGAGGTCGATGTGGAGATCGACGAGGATGACCTGCAGGTCGACACCTACCGCGCCTCCGGCGCGGGCGGGCAGCACGTGAACAAGACCGACTCGGCGGTGCGGATCACGCACCGGCCGACTGGGATCGTCGTGCAGTGCCAGAACGAGCGCTCGCAGTCCTCCAACCGCCTGACCGCGATGACGATGCTGCGCGCAAAGCTGCTCGAGCGCCGCGAGCGCGAACGCGAAGAGGAGATCGCACGCGAGCGCGGCGAGGCGCAGAGGGTCGACTTCGGCTCGCAGATCCGCTCCTACGTCCTGCATCCGTACGCGCTCGTGAAGGACCACCGCACAGGCGTGGAGGTGGGCGACGTGCAGCGCGTGCTGGACGGCGACCTTGACCCCTTCGTGCGCGCCTACCTGCTCGCGCAGGCTGGCGCCGCGGGGCGGGAGGCGGCTCAGATAAAGCGCGGGTAGAGCGTCATCCCGCCGTCGACGAAGAGCGTCGCGCCGGTGATGTAGGCGGCCTCCTCGCTTGCGATCCAGGCGACGGTGCGGGCGATCTCCTGCGGCTTGCCCCACCGCCCGAGCGGTATCTCGGCGCGCACCGCAGCGCTCTCCTTGTGGTTGGAGAGCACCTCCGCGTTGATCGGCGTTTCAATCGCGCCTGGCGCGACAGAGGCCACGCGGATGCCCAGGGGCGCCAGCTCCTTGGCGATCGACTGGGCGAAGAGGCGCATGCCGCCCTTGGATGCGCAGTAGTGCGAGAAGCTCTCCCAGGGGATCTGCTCGTGGACGCTCGAGATGTTGACGATCGCGCCGCGCCTGCCTGCTGCGCGCATCATTCGCGCGGCCTCGCGCGCGCAGAGGAAGGCGCCGGTGAGGTTGACGTCGATCACCTTGCGCCAGGCGTCAAAGGGCATCTCGAGCAGCGGGTAGGGGTGCTCGACGCCGGCGTTGTTGACGAGCAGGTCGATCGGCCCGATCGCCTCGCGCGCCTCCCCGAAGGCGCGCTCGACGTCCTGCTCTGAGGAGACGTCCATCGCCACCGCGGCGGCGCTGCCGCCGGCGGCAGCGATCTCCGCGACCATCCTGTGGGCTTCGTCGGGGGGCCCGACGTAGTTGATCGCTACGGCTGCGCCATGGGCTGCAAGCTCGTAGCAGATCGCCTGGCCGATGCCCGAGTCCCCGCCCGTGACCAGGGCGCTTCGTCCGGCGAGCAGCCGGGCGGCGGGCGGGTGCATCGCGAAGGGTTCCGCACCTTTGCTTGCTGCCGCGGGCGAGCCCTGGTCGGAGGCGCTCATGGGAAGAGAGTAGTCCTGTTGCGCCCAATGGCCGCCTCTGCGTATATAAGTTGAGCGTGGCAGCGAAGGCGTCAGGTCAGCGGCAGCAGCCCTCCGGCGGCGCAGCAGTGCCGGGGCGTGACTTCGCCAGCTCGCCATTTCCGCCGATCGGCGACTACGGCTTCCTCTCGGACTGCCACACCTGCGCTCTGATCGCCTCCGATGGCGCCGTGGAGTGGATGTGCCTGCCGCACTTCGACTCGCCGAGCGTCTTTGCGGCGATGCTCGACCGCTCGGCGGGGTCCTTCCGCGTCGGTCCCTACGGCATCTACGTGCCCACCGGCCGCCGCTATCTGCCCGGCACGAACGTGCTGGAGACGACGTGGATGACCCCGCAGGGCTGGCTGGTCGTGGTCGACGCGCTCGTGATGTGCGAATGGGAGGAGGGCAAGGCCGCCGTCACCCACACGCGACCGCCGACGGACTATGACGCCGCTCACATGCTCGTGCGCACGATCGAATGCGTCGATGGGCGCGCCCAGGTCGAGATGGTCTGCGAGCCTGCGCTCGACTACGGCCGGACCGTCGCCAGATGGAGCCCGGTGGAGGGCCAGCCGAGCGATCTGCATGCGCTTGACGCCTCAGACGACGAGTGGGTGTTTCGCCTCTGCTCGGATCTGCGCATGGGCGTGGAGGGCAATCGCGTGCATGCCCGCCACACCCTGAAGGCGGGCGAACGCTGCTACTGCGCGCTTGCCTGGGGCCGCGAGCAGAGCGCGCCGCAGAGCGCGCAGGAGGCCTCTGAGATGATCGCGCGCACCAGCCACTTCTGGCGCGAATGGCTGGCGGAAGGCAGCTACCCCGACCACCCCCTGCGCAGCCACCTGGAGCGCTCCGCGCTGGCCCTGAAGGGCCTCAGCTTCATGCCGACCGGGGCGCTGGTCGCTGCCGCCACGACATCGCTGCCGGAGACCCCCGGCGGCTCGCGCAACTGGGACTACCGCTACTGCTGGATGCGCGATGCGACCTTCACGCTGTGGGGGCTGCACGCGCTGGGGCTCGACTGGGAGGCGGATGACTTCGTTCAGTACCTCGCCGACCTGGAGCGCAACGAGGATGGCTCGCTGCAGATCATGTATGGGATCAAGGGCGAGAAGGAGCTGGAGGAGCAGACCCTCGATCACCTCAAAGGCTACGAGGGGGCGCGGCCGGTGCGGATCGGCAACGCCGCCTACAAGCAGCGCCAGAACGACGCCTTCGGCGCCGTGCTCGACTCCGTCTACCTGCACTCCAAGCGCCGCGATCACGTCCCTGAGCGGCTGTGGCCGCTGCTCCAAGACCAGGTCCTGCGCGCGGCGGCCCTCTGGCGCGACCCGGACCAGGGGATCTGGGAGGCGCGTGGCGCTCCGCGCCACTATGTCTCCTCGAAGCTGATGTGCTGGGTGGCGCTCGATCGCGGCGCGCGCATCGCCGAATGGCGCGACGAGGGCGCGCTGGCGCAGGAGTGGCAGGGGGTGGCGGATGAGATCCGCTCAGACATCCTCGCGCACGGGTGCGACCGCCGCGGGGTCTTCCGCCAGCACTATGAGACGGATGCGCTCGATGCCTCAAGCCTGCTGATCCCGCTGGTGCGCTTCCTGCCGGGCGACGATCAGCGGGTGCGCGCGACCGTCCAGGCGATCCGCGAGGAGCTGACCGTGAACGGCTTCGTGCTGCGCTATCGCACCCAGGAGACCGACGACGGCCAGCAGGGGGAGGAGGGGACCTTCCTGATCTGCTCCTTCTGGATGGTCTCGGCGCTCTCTGAGATCGGCGAGCGCCGCGCCGCGCAGCAGCTCTGCGAGCGACTGCTCTCCTACGCCTCCCCGCTCGGCCTCTACGCCGAGGAGCTTGACGCGGCCTCGGGAAGGATGCTTGGCAACTTCCCCCAGGCGTTCACGCACCTGGCGCTGATCAACGCGGTCACGCACGTCATCGAGCAGTGAGCCTGCCGCCGCCGGTTTGCTCGGCGGCGCTCAGTAGCCGCGATCGCCCGGCATCAGCAGCTGCGGGCCCTGCTCGGTGGTGGCGATGCGCGGGCAGATCGGCTCAAGATCGAAGCTTGCAGCGGCGGCGAAGAGCTCCTTGCTGGTGCGGAAGGCAGCGAGCGACTGCAGCTGCTTGATCGTCGGGAAGGCCAGCGCGAGGGCGCCCTCCGCCGCCGCTGCCAGAGCGGCGGAGGGGGTCAGGAAGCGGGCATCGACGCACTCGGCGCCATCCACGCGCGCGCGTGCGCCGGGCGGCAGGGGAGCGAGGAAGAAGAGCGTGTCGAAGCGGATCGGCAGCCCGAGCGGGGTGATCCAGCGCGTGAAAGGCACAAGCTCGGTCTCTGCGGGCAGATCGATGGCGGCCTCCTCGGCGAGCTCGCGGCGCGCGGCCAGACGCGCGGCAGGGAGCGGCAGCTGCCCATCTGCGCTCGTGCAGCCTGCGGCCTCGTAGTCTGCCTGCGTGAGCGATCCGCCCGGAAAGACCCAGACGCCGCCCATGAAGCGCGCGCCAGGGTTGCGGCGCACGAGCAGCACCTCGGGCGCTCCGTCGCCCTCGCGCACCAGCACGACCGCCGCTGCGGGCCGCACCGCGGCGGGCTGACCCTGCTCCTGCGCGAGCCTCGCAGCCATGGGCAGACGATAACCGCTTGCCGGCCGCTACTCTTTCGGGCAATGACCACCATGACGACCAAGCGCTGGATCTGCGAGTCCTGCGGCTTCATCTACGACCCCGCTGAAGGGGACCCGGACGGCGGCATCGCCCCGGGCACGCCCTTTGAGGAGATCCCTGAGGACTGGTACTGCCCGGTCTGCGGGGCGCGCAAGCGCGACTTCGTCCCGTACGAGGAGGACTAGAGCCGCTGGCGCGCTTGCCTGGCGCGGGCGCGGGGTGGAGCGCAGAGCTTGCGTCATTTGACCGCGAGCACGTCTGGCATCCCTACGCGCCGCTGCCCGACCCGCAGGAGCACCTGCCGGTGGTGGGGGCGAAGGGCGTGCGGCTGCAGCTTGCGGACGGCCGGACGCTGATCGACGGGATGGCCTCCTGGTGGTGCGCGATCCACGGCTACCGCCACCCGCGCCTGGATCGCGCGCTGGCCGAGCAGCTCGGGCGCATGGCGCACGTGATGTTTGGCGGGCTGACCCATGAGGGGGCGGTGCGGCTGGCGGCAAGGCTGATCGAGCTTGCCCCAGATGGCCTCGATCGCGTCTTCTTCGCCGACTCGGGCTCGGTTGCGATCGAGGTTGCGATCAAGCTGTGCCTGCAGTACCAGCAGGCGCTGAGCGCGAGGGGCGGGCGCCGCCGCCCCGGCACGCAGCGCACGCGGCTGCTGACGATCCGTGGCGGCTATCACGGCGACACGACCGGCGCGATGGCGCTCTGCGACCCGGTCGCAGGGATGCACCATCTGTTCAGGCCGCTGCTGCCCGAGCACATCTTTGCGCCGCGGCCGCCTGCGGGCTTCGCGGCGGCGCTGCAGGAGCGCTGGCGCGAGCAGACCGATGCGCTCTTCTCCCGCCACGGGGAGGAGATCGCGGCTGTGGTTGTGGAGCCGATCGTCCAGGGGGCGGGCGGCATGCGCTTCTATGCCCCCGCCTACCTTGCGCACCTGCGCGCGCTCTGCGACCGCTACGGGGCGCTCTTGGTGGTCGATGAGATCGCCACCGGCTTCGGGCGCTCCGGGAGGCTCTTCGCGTGCGAGCACGCCGGCGTCTCACCCGATGTGATGTGCGTCGGCAAGGCGCTGACGGGCGGCTATCTGTCGTTGGCGGCGCTGCTGTGCAGCGAGGAGGTCGCGGCGGGGCTGAGCGCGGGCGAGGGCGGGGCGCTGATGCACGGCCCGACCTTCATGGCCAACCCGCTTGCCTGCGCGGTGGCGGGCGCATCGCTGGAGCTGATCGCTGCGGGCGACTGGAGGCATGATGTCGCGCGGATCGAGCGGGCGCTCGCGCGCGGCCTCGGGGGCGCGGATGCGATCGAGGGGGTCGCGGATGTGCGGGTGCTGGGCGCGATCGGCGTGATCGAGCTTGATCGCGAGGTCGATGTGGCGCGCGCCACGCGCGCGGCGGTGCAGGCGGGCGTGTGGCTTCGCCCCTTCGGCAACCTGATCTATGCGATGCCGCCCTACATCATCGACGAGGATGACCTGGCAGCGCTGTGCGAGGGGATGCTTGCCGCGGCACGGGCCTGCTGCGCACAGAGCCGGGCGGTGGCCTGAGCGCAACAGCCTCCGAGCGCCGGCGCGCGCTCAGCTGCACCACCGCCGCCAGGGCAGCGCTCCGCCGGCGGCGGCAAGGGCGCCGGGGGAGCGGTCGCCAAGCGCCGGCAGCACCGCCACCTCGACTGCGCCCAGACGTGTGATCGTCGCGCGGTTTGAGCGCTCGATCGGCCCCGGCGAGGAGGGCCATGGGGTCAGCACGACAGCCGCGACCTCGATGGAGGCCGCCCGGGCGGCTGCGAGCGTGAGCAGGGTGTGGTTGATCGTCCCGAGCGTCGGGCGCGCTGCGATCAGCGCCGGCAGCTGAAGCTCGCAGAGCAGGTCTCGCACCAGCAGATCATCGGTCAGCGGCACGAGCAGCCCGCCGACGCCCTCCACCAGCATGAGCTGCCCCCGCTCCTGAGCCTGCGCGAGGCGCTTGCGGCAGACGGCGATCAGCTGCGCGCCCTCAAGCGGGCGCCCTGCGGCCTCGGCGGCCAGGTGCGGCGAGGCCGCGAGCGGAAAGGTGAAGGGCGCAACCTCCTCTGCGGCGAGGCCGCCGACGCGCGCCAGCAGCTCGTGGTCGTGCTCGCCCCCATCCGGAGCCTCCGCGGTGCCGGTGAGGACGGGCTTGAGCGCCGTGGCGGGAACGCCGTCCTGCGCCATCGCGGCAAGCAGGGCGGCGGTCAGGATCGTCTTGCCGACGCCGGTGTCCGTCGCGGTGATGAAGAGCCCGGCGTGCGCGGTCTCCCCGGCTGCCCTGCCCATCGGCTGCCGCCGGCGTGCTAGGCGGCCTGCCGGCTCAGGCCCTCGCGCTCGACGTCAAAGGGCGCGCTGTGCGTTGATCCGCCGGCGGGCGCCCGCTGCGCCAGCTCATAGGAGTCGGTCTGCGCCTCCTCGCCAGAGCGCTCTGGGCCGATCGGCTGCGCCGGCAGGCGGTGGGCGGGCCCGGGCGGCACCTGCGCGGCTGCGCCCGCTGCCGCCACCCCGCCGACTGCGCTAGCGCTGCCGAGGAGCTCGCCGGCGGGGCGGACATCGGCGGCGAGGCTCTCGGCCGGTGCGGGTGCGGGCTCGCCGATCTGCGCGGGATCGAGGCCGAGGCCTTCGGCGAGGCGACCGAGCAGCCGGGCCGCGGAGCGCAGCTCGCTTGCGGTGTGCGACGCCATCACGGTCAGCCGCAGCCGCGTCGTCCCCGCCGGCACCGAGGGCGGCCTGATCGCCTGCACGAAGACCCCGCGCTCGCTTGCGCCGCGGGAGAGCGCGAGCGCCGCGCGCTCATCGCCTACCACGAGCGGGATGATGTGCATCTCCGAGTCGCTGACCGCAAAGCCCGCCTGCGCGAGCGCGCCACGCAGCTGCCTGGCCGCCGCGCGCAGGCGCCCGACGCGGTCGGGGCGCTCCTGCAGCAGCTCAAGGGCAGCAAGCGCTCCGGCCACCGCCGGCGGCGCGGGCGCGGTGGAGAAGATGAAGGGGCGCGCGCGGTTGATCAGGAACTGGATCGTCGGCTCATCGGCGCAGACGTAGGCGCCGTAAGAGCCAAGCGCCTTGCCGAGCGTGCCGACCACGACATCGGCCTGACCCTGCAGGCCCGCCGCGGCAAGCGCTCCCCGCCCGCCCGGCCCTAGCGCGCCCGTGGCGTGCGCCTCATCGACGATCAGCCGCGCCTCGAAGCGCTCCGCAAGCTCGACGATCGCCGGCAGCGGCGCGATGTCGCCGTCCATCGAGAAGACCGAGTCGGTGACGATCACGCGCTCGCCGCTGCAGTGCTCGCCGGCGAGGCAGCGGGCGAGGTGCTCGACGTCGCCATGGCGGTAGACGATCGTGCGCGCGCGCGCCAGCCGGCAGCCGTCGACGATCGAGGCGTGGTTGAGCTCGTCGGAGAAGATCACGTCGTCGGGGCCCGCCAGCGCGGCGATGGTGCCGGTGTTGGCGAGATAGCCGGAGCCGAAGAGCAGGCAGGACTGCGTGTGCTCGAACTCGGCCAAGCGCTCCTCAAGGCGGCGGTGGATCGTCATCGAGCCGCTGACCAGGCGCGATGCGCCCGCCCCGACTCCCCAGCGTCGCGCGCCCTCTGCGGCGGCCTCGCGCACGCGCGGGTGGTCGGCGAGCCCGAGGTAGTTGTTGGAGCAAAGCAGCAGCGCGGGCCTGCCGTCGAGAAGCACCCGTGGTCCCTGGGGGCCGGAGATCAGCCGCAGCCTTCGTCGCAGCCCGCTGCGCTCAAGCTCGGCGAGCTGCTCCTCTAGGTCGTACATTCCTCCTCCAGGGCGGCCACGGCGCGCGCGCTGCGCTTGCGTGCGGCGCTGTAGCGAAGCTGGGTTGATGGATCCCAGAGGGCGAGCGGCAGCTGACCGGCGCGCTCCGACGTGCCGGAGCGCGCCAGCAGCGCCTCGATCACGTCGGGCGTCTGGCTGCACGCCGCCTCGCTCTCCTGCGCGGGGGGCTCGCCCGCAAGCCAGCCGGAGCGGTTGTCCGGGCGCGGACGCTCGCCGTTGTCGGGCTGGCGGGCGACGTTCAGGCCATGTGCCTGGAAGAGCGCGCGGTCCTCATCGGGCGGGGAGCCGAGGGTGGTCAGGAAGTTGCCCATCATCACGCCGTTCAGCCCCGCCTTCACCGCCAGGTGCTGGAGCTCGCCGAGGTTCTCGACACGGCCGCCGCAGAGCCGCAGCAGCGCGTCGGGGAGGATCAGCCGGAAGATCGCGATCCACTTGACCGCCTCCCAGGGGTCCATCAGCTCGCGCTCGCCGAACTTGGTGCCCGGCCGCGGGTTGAGCAGGTTGATGGGCACGGAGGTGGGGTTGATCTCAGCGAGCTCGAAGGCCATCTCGACACGCTGCTGGGGGGACTCGCCGAGGTTGAGGATGCCGCCCACGCAGGTCTCAAGCCCCGCCTTGCGCACGGCGTCGATCGTGCGCAGGCGACCCTCGTAGGAGACGGTGGTCGAGACCTCGTCGTAGTAGGAGCGAGCGGTCTCGACGTTGTGGTGCACGCGCTGGATGCCGGCCTCCTTGAGCGCGCGGGCGCGCTGCTCGGACATGTGCCCGATCGAGGCGCAGCGCTTGAGGTTGGTGTGCTCTGCGACCAGCCGTGCGCCCTCGAGGACCTTCTCGAACTCGCGCTTGGAGAGGCCCTGTCCCTGGGTTACCATGCAGAAGCGGTGGGCGCCGGCGGCCTCTGCAGCAAGCGCGTGCGCGAGAATCTGCTCGGGCTCCATCAGCGGATGCATGGGCGTGGGCGCGTCGGCGTAGCGGGACTGCGCGCAGAAGCCGCAGTCCTCGGCGCAGCCTCCCGACTTGGCGTTCACCAGCGAGCAGAGGTCGGTCGAGGCGCCGAAGCGCTCCTGCCGCGCCTGCCAGGCGCGCTCCACGAGCGCTTCGATCTCGCTGTGCTCGCTGAGCTCGCCCAGTGCGAGCGCTTCCTCTCTGGTGATCAGTGGTGCCATGGCCAGCTGTAGCGGATTCCTGCGGATGTCAACCCGTCCTCAGCACGGCGGCCGGCGCGCCGGCGCCCCGCAGAAGGTGCAGCGTAGGATAGGCGCCACTTCGGACGGGATGGCATCGCGGGGGTCAGCGCCCCTGCCAGACCGGCGCGCGCTTCTCGGCGAAGGCAAGCATCCCCTCGCGCAGGTCCTCGCTGTGGAAGGAGGAGTGGCGCAGCGCGATCAGCTCTGACTCAAGCTCGGGCTGCAGCGTGCGCAGCGCGCGCAGCAGCTCGGCGATGACGCGCTTGTTGCCGCGCTGGGAGAGCGGCGCGCGCTCTGCGAGCGTCGCGGCCAGCTGCAGCGCGCCGGCCTCGAGCTGATCCTCGGCGACGACGCGGTTGACGAGCCCCCAGGAGAGGGCGCTGTGGGCGTCGATGTTCTCACCGAGCAGAAAGAGCTCACGGGTCCGCGGCGCGCCGATCGTCGCCAGGAAGCGGGCCAGACCGGTGTGCGAGTAGATCAGCCCGAGCTTGGCGGGAGGCATGCCCATCCGCACGCGATCGTGGGCGATGCGCAGATCGCAGGCCAGCGCCAGCTCGAGCCCGCCGCCGATCGCATGGCCGTTGAGGATGGCAAGAGTGGGGGCGGGGAAGGCCTCGAGCTGATCGATCGCGGCTGTGAAGGGGTGCGCGACGAGGCGCTCGGCGCGCTCCTGGAAGTCGGCCTCGTGCACGGAGCCGATGTCATAGCCCGAGGAGAAGATCGCGCCCGACCCGCTCAGCAGCAGACAGCGAATGTCCTTCGGCGCGGCGCCGGCAAGCTCCTTGAGCGCCGCTGCCAGAGCGTCGAGGATCGGGTGGTCGAGGGCGTTGCGCTTATCGACGTTCGCGATCCGCAGCCGCACGATGCCCTCGCCCGGGCGCTCGAGCAGCAGCTTCCCGCCGGCAAGGGGCTCGGTTGCCTGCTCCTCTGACATCGCCGCCGAAGGCTAGCCGATGCGGATGGGCGCCTTCGGCGAGGGCTCGGCCTGCGGAGGCCCGGCTGCTTCCGGGAGGCAGGGCGTGGGACTTCTCTCGGAGGCGCTCCGCCGTGCGCCCCCTCGCTCTCGATCGAAGTCGGCGTCCTCATGGAGATGGCAGTAGAGCCTGCGCGCGTCAAGCGCGATCCCCAAGCGCCAGGGCGCGAGCAGCGCTCCCGCTACGACAGGCCCCACCAGGAGCGCAGCCATCTCCGCCCGGCCGAAGGCGTGCAGCCTCCGTGAGCGCAGTTTCGTTGCGCCGAGAGACGAAGCGACGATCGCCGGGCGCGCCTACTCCACCACGACGAGGGTCTCGCCCTCGCTGACGGCCTGGCCCTCCTGGCAGCGAATCTCCTTGACGACGCCCGCCACCTCGGACTCGACCGGCATCTCCATCTTCATCGACTCGAGGATCGCGACGGTGTCGCCCTCGGCGATACGGTCGCCGGGGGCGCACTCGATCTTCCACACCGTTCCCGTTATGTGGGCGGCGATCTCCGACATGGCCCATACGATAGCCGCGGCCGCGGCGGCGACAGGTAGGCCGGAGTGAGGGTGCGCAGCGGCCGCCCGGCGCTAGGCTCGCAGAGGTGATCTTGGCGATCGACCAGGGGACGACGGGGACGCGGGCGCTGCTCTTCGAGCTCGATGGGAGGGTGCGCGCAAGCGCATACCGCGAGCATCGCCAGCGCTTCCCACGCCCCGGCTGGGTCGAGCACGACCTCACCGAGATCTGGGAGCGGACGCTCGCGGTCTGCGGCGAGGCGCTTGCTGGCGCCGGCGCGCGGCCGGGGCAGGTGCAGGCGCTCGGGATCACAAACCAGCGCGAGACGCTCTGCGCCTTTGACGCCGACAGCGGCGAGCCGCTTGCGCCGGCGATCGTCTGGCAGGATCGGCGCACCGCAGAGCGCTGCGCGCAGCTGCGCGAGGCGGGCCATGAGGCGCGCGTGCGCGAGCTGACGGGCCTGCTGCTGGACCCCTACTTCACCGCGACCAAGATCGCCTGGCTGCTCGAGCAGGACGCGGAGCTTGCGCAGCGCGCGCGGCGCGGTCGCGCGCGCTTTGGGACGATCGACTCCTATCTGGCCTTCAGGCTCTGCGGGGAGCACGTCAGCGACGCCTCCAACGCTTCGCGCACGGCGCTGATGGACATTCGCGGCGGCGGCTGGTCGGAGGAGCTCTGCGAGCTCTTCGGCGGCATCCCGATCGGGGCGCTGCCGGAGATCTGCCCGAGCGCAGGGGTGATCGGGCGCACGAGCGCCGAGCGCTTCCACGGCCACGCGATCCCGCTCGCCGGCATCGCGGGCGACCAGCAGGCGGCGCTCTTTGCCCACGGCTGCCTGCGGGAGGGCGATGCAAAGAACACATACGGCACGGGCTCCTTCCTGCTCGTCAACGCGGGCAGCAGCTTTGCGCCCCCGCCGGAGGGGCTGCTTGAGACGATCGCCTGGCGGCTGGGGGATCGGGACACCTTCGCGCTCGAGGGCTCGATCTTCGTGACCGGCGCGGCGATCCAGTGGCTGCGCGACGGGCTGGCGATCATCGCTGATGCGGCCGAGAGCGAGGCGCTTGCAAGCTCGTTGGCGGACAACGAGGGCGTCTACTTCGTGCCCGCGCTGACCGGGCTTGGCTCACCGCGCTTCCTGCCGGAGGCGCGGGGGTCGATCAGCGGACTGACGCGCGGGAGCACGCGCGCACACCTCGCGCGGGCCGCGCTTGAGGCGATCGCCTACCAGAGCGCGGACGTGATCGATGCGGTCGCAGCGCAGCGTGGGCTTGTGCTCGCCGAGCTGCGTGTCGACGGCGGCGCAAGCGCAAATCGTTTTCTGATGCAGTTTCAGGCGGACATCCTGGGGATTCCGGTGGTGGTCGCGCCGCACGCAGAGATGACGGCGCTGGGGGCGGCGGCGCTGGCTGGTCTCGGCGCGGGGCTGATCGGGGAGCAGGAGATCTCGGGCCTCTTGGGCGCCACGCAGCGCTATGAGCCGCAGATGGATGAGGGCACGCGCGCGCGCCTGCGGGCGGGCTGGGCGCGCGCTCTGGCAGGCGTCATCGCCGCAGCAGGGCCTTAGCCTGAGGTTCGCGCGGCTGCGCTGCCGAAACCCCCCGCCGCCATTGCCGTTGCACGCCGAAAGGCGTGGATCGCTTGTGACTACGCGCTGACGGGAGCCGTCTCGACCAGACGGAGCGCGCGAGCTTCTATCGCCGTGGGCTCCGAGAGCTTGTAGAAGGTAGCCTCGGCGTCCGCCAAGCCGATCGTGTTGCGGGTGAGCGCGGAGAGCTCGTCGATCAAGCGCTTGGTCGCCCAGCTCGAAGCGCTCGGGCACGATGTCAGGTTGCAGGAGGCGGTGGCAGCCTGAACGCTATTTTCCTGTCAGTGGCTCGAACCCCCTGCCGCGGGCTCTTGCTCAGTGGCTCAGCAGCCAGGCCACAAGCGGAGCCGGAATCGCCCATATATCGCCGCTGGTGTCGATCGCGCCCCTGCTCGCAAGTATTCCCACCCTGAAGCTCGCACGCAGGGTGCGCGTTTGGGCCCTCCAGCCGCTGTCGATGTACTTGGCCTCGATCGCGAGCGGGTCGAGCTGCGGGCCCGAGAAGTCGACCTCTTTGGTTGCTGTACGCCGATACATCAGCTGATTGAAGTCCAGGTGGCGACCGCGCCCGCGACGCCCGATGGCCCTCAGCAGCTCCAACCCGAGCTGCTGCTCGCAGAGGGCCGTCGGCTCCGGCTCGCGCAGCGCTCCGCTGCTGCGCAATGAGGCTAGGTGTAAAACCTGACCACGTTGTTCATCCGGGCCTCCCTGGATGCTGAGGGTGTCAAGCCACTCAGAAACCAAGGAGGTAGCCCGGATGAAGATCCACGCTAATGCACC
>JAJPKQ010000001.1 GCA_021323635.1 bacterium
AGCTCGTCGCCGCCGATGCGGATCGACTGCGAGACGACGATCCCGCCGAGCGAGATCACGGCGACCTCGGAGGTGCCGCCGCCGATGTCGACGACCATCGAGCCCGTCGGCTCTGCGACCGGGAGGCCCGCGCCGATCGCCGCCGCCATCGGCTCCTCGATCAGGTAGGCGGCGCGCGCGCCCGCGGAGAGGCACGCCTCTTCGACCGCGCGCTTCTCCACCCCGGTCACGCCGGAGGGGACGCAGACGACCACGCGGGGGTGCGCAAAGCGGTTCTGGTGGACCTTCTGGATGAAATGACGGAGCATTTCCTCGGTGACGTCGAAGTCCGCGATGACCCCATCCTTGAGCGGGCGGATCGCCTGAATCGTGCCGGGAGTGCGCCCGAGCATGCGCTTGGCCTCGATGCCGACAGCATGAACTTCGCCGGTGCGCACGTCGATCGCCACGACCGATGGCTCCGAGAGCACGATGCCGCGCCCGCGGACGTAGACGAGCGTGTTGGCGGTGCCCAGATCAACCGCCATGTCGCGGCCGCCGAATCCTGTGAAGTAGCTCAGTAGGCCCATCTGCTCGTCGGTTGGAGGAGTGCTCGGTTCGATCGCTGCGCGCGCGGTGCGCTTATGAGCCGGAGGGCACTCCACTCGGCGCCACACCCTCGCGGGGCCCTCCGCCGCGGTCTTGGTGGCGCTCCTGCAGAGAGCCGCCGCGTAGCGGTCGGCCGCCGCGGCAGGATCGCGCGAGAGTCTATCGGATGTGCGGGCAAATCACGCACTGCAGGAGCGCTTGCAAGCGCGCCGATTCACGCTCTTGAGAGCAGCGCAGGGCAGAGATCGAGCAGCGCAGCGATCGAGAGGCCGACGACATTCTCGTAGTCCCCTTCAAGCTCGCGCACGAGCGCCGCGCCGGCGCCCTGAATCGCGTATCCGCCCGCCCGCCCGCGCCACTCCCCGCGTGCCAGGTACCACTCCAGCAGGCGCTCGTCGTAAGCGCGCATGCGCACGCGCGTGGTGGTGATCGCGCAGCGCTCCTGCCCGTCGGGGCAGATCAGCGCGATCGCCCCCACCACCTGGTGCTCTCTGCCCGCCAGAGCGACGAGCGTCTCCCGCGCCTGCGCCTCGCTGGTCGGCTTGTCATAGATCCTGCCCTCGAGCGCCACGACCGTGTCGGCCCCCAGGATCACGCTCTCCTGGCGCTGTGCGGCGACCGCACGCGCCTTGGCAAGCGCGTTGTGGCGCGCAACGGCCTCCGGGTCGCCGGCTGAGAGCTCGCTCACCTCCGGCGCCACCACGCGATGGGCGATGCCCATGCGCGCCAGCAGCGCCTGTCGCTGGGGCGAGCTCGAGGCGAGCGTCAGCACGCGCGCTGAGCAGATCTGCGCGGCGCCGCCCTCAAAGCTCCGGGAAGAAGAGCGCGAGCTCGCGCGCGGCGGACTCCGGCGAGTCCGAGCCGTGCACGAGGTTCTGCGAGACCGCGATCGCCAGATCGCCGCGGATCGATCCCGGCGCTGCCTCCAGCGGATTGGTCGCCCCGATCACCTGCCGTGCGGCCGCCACCGCCTGCTCGCCCGCAAAGGCGGCCGCGACAAGCGGGCCGGAGGTGATGAAATCGACCAGCTCGCCGAAGAAGGGCTTGCCCTGATGCTCGCCATAGTGGCGCTCGGCCAGCTCGCGGTCTAGCTCCATGCGCTTGATCGCGACGAGCTTGAGGCCCTTGCGCTCGAAGCGGGCGATGATCTCGCCGGTCAGCGACGCAGCAAAGGCATCGGGCTTTACAAGAATCAACGTACGTTCCATCTGCTCTCCTTCGCTTGTCATTTCTGTTTCAACGACCCGCGCGAGCGCGCTCCTCCACCGCTGCGCCGTGGCGTCAGCTGCTCCTCCCCATCCTCCAGCGCAAGCGCTGCCTCACGGCCATCCGCGCGGGCCGGGGGCGCGCCGGCGCCGCTGCGCTGCGCCGAGGCCGAGCCGCCGCGGCGGGTGCCCGCGCCGGATGATCGCGCGGCCGGCAGCTTGGCCTCGCAGTAGGGGCAGATCGTCCAGGCGCGCTCCAGCGGCCGCTCGCAGCGCGGACAGGGCTCGCGCAGTCGCTGCAGGCAGCTTGGGCAGCGCAGGTAGTCGCGCTCGATCGGGTAGTCGCAGCCCGGGCACAGACGCAGCTCCAGCTCGTGCAGGCGCAGTCGCGCCGCCTCGATCTCCAGATCGCGCTCGTATGCGTCCTCGAGCGTTTCCGCGGGGCGCAATATCAGGTACAGGATGGTCCCGACGAAGGGGACGAGCGCGAGCGCGGTTGCGGCGCCGATCAGCGTCGGGTCCTCAAGCCGCCTGCGCGCGTCGCCGTAGGTCCAGTAGACGAGCGCCAGGTAGATGACGGCCGCAAAGACCACGAGCAGGTCGAAGGCGACGGTCAGACCGGAGCTTTCAACGCCCAGCAGCGCGGGCAGGATCATGCGTGGACCGCCTGCTCGCAAAGACAGAGAGAGACGCCATGCAGCGCCCCGCCGCTGCGCGCACGGTGCCGGCGCCCGCCAGCTCTGAGCCCTTCTGCACCCATATCGCACAAACGATACTTGTCCGCGGAGACCCTCACATCAGGAGGCGCCCAAAGGCATAGCCTGCGGCGAAGGAGATCAGGATGATCGCCGCCACCGAGAGCGCGACGACCCTGACCATCGTCCAGAGCGAGGGCGGCGCGGAGAGCTCGGCGCGGGTGGCCCTCCGGGCGCTCGGGCGGCGCAGGCGCCGGCGAGCGCGCTCGCTGGCGCTCATCGCTCACCTGCCTGCCGAGCATCGCAGCGCCAGGCGTCTGGCAGAGCGCCGATCAGCTCGCCCAAGAGATAGATCGATCCGGTCGCGAGCACCGCAGCGTCGTTGGCGGCGGCCCACTCCCAGGCGCAGCGCAGCGCCTGCTCGGCGCGTGGCTGACACTCGCTCTGGAGGAAGCCGAGCTGACGCGCAAGGGAGGCGAGCGTGGCCGGCGGCAGCGCGCGTGGACCGGGCGGCGCGGTGAACCAGGCGCGCGCTGAGAGCGGCAGCAGCGCGCGCAGCATGCCAACCGCGTCCTTGTCCTCGAGCACGCCCAGCACCAGCGCGAGCGGGCGCCCGCCGATGCGCGCCGCGAGCGCCTCGGCGAGCGCCTGGGCGGCGGCCGGGTTGTGCGCTCCATCGAAGATCGTCAGCGGCTGCGTGCGAACGCACTGAAAGCGGCCGGCGACAGCAGCGCGCGCTCGCGCGCGCTGCCAGGCGCCCTCGTCGAGGCTGCGGCCGGCCGCCGCCAGGAAGCACTCTGCGGCAGCGCGCGCGGTCGCAAGGTTGCGCGCCTGGAAGGGGGCGCTCCACTGCGCCTGCGACGCCGAGGAGCCCTCGACATCGCCGCTGCGCACCGCGACGATCCGCACGCCCGCCTCAGCGGCAAGCGCGCGCGCCCGCGCAAGCGCCTGCGCGGCGATCCCGGGTCCCAGCACGAGCGTGGCCCGCTCTGGGACGACCGCCAGCTTCTCGGTCGCTATGTCGCCGATCGTCGGTCCCAGCCAGCGCGTGTGCTCAAGCGCGACGTTGGTCAGGACGCAGACCGGGGCCTGCAGCACGTTGGTGGCGTCATAGCGCCCGCCCAGCCCCGCCTCGATCGGCAACCTCTACCTGGCGCTGCGCAAGCGCAAAGAACGCCGCCGCGGTGAGCAGCTCAAACTGGGTGACGTGCTCGTCTTCAGAGAGCGTGCGGTTGACCTGCTCAGCGGCGTGCACGGCGCGCTGCAGCGCCGCCGCGAAGGCATCCGCCTCGATGTCGACGCCGTCGATCTGGACGCGCTCGGTGTAGGAGAGCAGGTGCGGCGAGAGATAGGCGCCCGTCCGATAGCCGTGCTCGGCGAGGATCGCTGCCGTCATGCGCGTGGTCGATGACTTGCCGTTGGTCCCGACGACGTGGATCGCGGCGAAGGAGCGCTGCGGCGAGCCCAGCGCGGTCATCAGCCGCCTGATCCGCTGCAGGCCAAAGCGCATGCCGAACAGCTCAAGGCTGCGCAGGTGCGCTTCAGCGCGCGGCAGGCTCCAGCGACCGGCGCTGCTCACAGCCGCGCAAGCTCCGCTTCCAGGCGCGCGACCTTCGCGCGCTCGGCCGCAACGATCTCAGCAGGCGCACGGGCGCAAAAACGCTCGTCGGAGAGCTTCCTGCGCGCGCGCTCAAGCTCGCCCTGCAGGCGACGGGCGGCAGCGAGCCGCCGCGCCTGCACACCCTCGCGATCAACTGCCTCAGGAGCTGCCACCAGCAGCTCGCCGCCGGGGATCGCGACGCTTGCCAGCTGCCCGTTGCCCGAATGCGCCTGATCGCCGAGCGGGTCGATCCGCGCGAGCTCCATCAGCAGCGCGGCGGTCTGCCGGTAGTCCTCGCCGAGAAGACGGCCGCGCAGCCTCGCGCCCGGGCGCACTCCTGCGGCATCCCGCCAGGCGCGGATCGCGCCGACCGCCTCGATCATCACGCCCATCTGAGCCTGCGCGGAGGCGTCGATCAGCTCGCGGCAGAGCGCCGGCGCCGGCGCCCCCGCAAGCAGCCCCTCCCCGCCCAGATGGCTCCAGAGCTCCTCGGTGACGAACGGGATCACGGGGTGGGCAAGCGCGCAGGTCTCGCGCAGAATCGCGATCAGGAACTCACACAGCGCCTTTGCGTCCCGCCCCCCGCCGCCGAGCCGTCCCTTGACGATCTCCAGATACCAGTCGCAGAGCTCGCCGAATACGAAGTCGTAGAGCGACAGCGCAAGGTGCGCGAAGTCAAAGCGCTCCAGGCACTCACGCCGGCGCTCGGCGGCGCTGGCAAGGCAGGAGAGGATCCAGCGGTCCTCGATCGCGGCCTCGCCGCCTGGGCCGATCGGCGGCTGCGGCACCGGCCGCGCGCTCTGCGCGCACCCCTGCGTGGCTTGGCTTGAGGAGCGCGGAGAGACTCCCGCGCTCTGCGCTGCGCTCAGCGCGAAGCGGGCTGCGTTGTAGAGCTTGTTGGCAAGCTTCTGGCCCTGCTCCACCTTCTCGGCCGAGTAGCGCACATCCTGAGCGGAGGACATTGCGAGCACGCCGAAGCGCAGCGCATCCGCGCCGTGGCGCTCGATCTGCTCGAGCGGGTCGATCCCGGTGCCGAGCGACTTCGACATGCGGCGCCCGTCTGGGGCCTGGATGATCGAGTGGATGTAGACGTCCGCGAAGGGCGTCTTGCCGGTCAGCTCAACGCCCATCATCACCATCCGCGCCACCCACAGAAAGAGGATGTCGCGCGCGGTGGAGAGCACGTTGGTGGGGTAGAAGGCCGCGAGCTCCGGCGTCTGCTGCGGCCAGCCCAACGTCGCGAAGGGCCACAGCGCCGAGGAGAACCACGTGTCGAGCACATCCTCTTCCTGGCGCATCGCGCCTGCGCAGCGCGGGCAGCGCTCCGGCTGCCTCACGGCCGCGATCGCCTCCGCGCAGCCTTCGCAGTGGTAGACCGGGATGCGGTGGCCCCACCACAGCTGCCGCGAGATGCACCAGGGGCGGATCTCCCGCAGCCACTCGAGGTAGACGCGGCGCTGGCTCTCGGGGTGGATGCGCACGCGGCCCTCGCGCACGGCCGCCGCCGCCGGCGCCGCCAGCTCATCCATGCGCATGAACCACTGCAGGGAGATCAGCGGCTCGATCGGCGCGCCGGAGCGGTGCGAGTAGGGCACATCGTGGCTGTAGGGCTGCTCGCCAACGATCCGCCCCTCCTCGCGCAGCGCCGCGACCACGGCGGCGCGCGCCTCGCTCACCGTGAGCCCCGCGAAGCGCTCGCCGGCGGCGGGAAGCATGCGGCCGTCCTCACCGATCACCGAGATCGCCTCCAGCCCATGCCGCATCCCGATCTCAAAGTCGTTGGGATCGTGCGCGGGCGTCACCTTGAGCGCGCCGCTGCCGAAGTCCGTGCGCACGTAAGAGTCGGCGATCACCGGCAGCCGCCTGCCGACCAGCGGCAGGATCGCGGCTGCTCCCACCAGCTCGCGGTAGCGCCGATCGTCGGGGTTGACCGCCACGGCGGTGTCCCCGAGCAGCGTCTCCGGGCGCACGGTGGCGATCGTCAGCTCCCCGCCGCCCTCGAGGTCGTAGCGGATCGAGTAGAGGACGTCGGTCTGCGTGCGCATCTCAACCTCCAGATCGGAGATCGCCGAGCGCGTCCCCGGGTCCCAGTTGATGATGTAGCGGTCGCGATAGATGTAGCCCTTTTCAAACAGCGCGACGAAGGCCACGCGCACAGCGTGCGCATAGGCTGGATCGAGCGTGAAGCGCTCATCCCGGTAGTCGCATGATGCGCCCAGGCGCTTGAGCTGCTCGATGATCGCGCCCCCGTAGTGCTCGCGCCACTCCCATACGCGCGCTTCGAAGGCCTCGCGGCCGAGCTCGCTGCGGCTGTGGCCTTCCGAGCGCAGCAGGCGCTCGACCTGCATCTGCGTAGCGATGCCCGCATGATCGGTGCCGAGGATCCACTTCGTGCGGGCGCCGCTCATGCGTGCGACGCGGATCAGCACATCCTGGATGGTGTTGTTGAGCGCGTGGCCCATGTGCAGCGTGCCCGTGATGTTCGGTGGCGGGATGGCGATCGAGTAGGTCTCGCCCTCGCCCTCGGCGGCGGGGTGGAAGAGGTCGCTTGCCAGCCATCGCTCGATGATCCGCGGCTCGACCTCCGCCGGATTGAAGCGCGTCGCCTCGAGCATCGCGCTAGAGCGCTCTCGCAATCGCGCTGCCGCCGACCTGCGCCGCGATGCGCCGCAGCGGCGGCCGGCGCAGCGGCGCGCGCCCGGGCGCGAGCGATTCTCGAGGGCCTGGGATGTCCTGCCATCGGCGCATGTCTGCGCCAGGATAGAGGCCGGCAGCGGCGGCGCGTGGCGCCACCGCTCAAGCTCTGGGCGCGCCTAGGCTGACTCCTCGCGCAGATCGTGCTCGAATGCCGGCTCTTGGTCCTCCTCTGGCGCGACCGTCACAAGCGTCGGCGAGAGACCCTTTTCGACGGTCTCCTTCGTAACCACGCACTTGCGCACGTCGCGGCGCGAGGGCAGCTCGAACTGCACCTCCAGCAGTATCTCCTCGAGGATCGAGCGCAGCCCGCGGGCGCCCGTCTCGCGCTCGAGCGTCTTCTCGGCAATCGCGCGCAGCGCGTCGTCGGCGAAAACCAGCTCGATGTTGTCAAAGGCAAAGAAGCGCTGGAACTGCTTGACGAGCGCATTGCGCGGCTCGACCAAGATCGAGACGAGATCCTCGCGCGTGAGCTGGTGCACAGCGGTCATCACCGGCAGGCGGCCGACGAACTCCGGTATCAGCCCGTACTCGATCAGGTCCTCAGGCAGGCAGTGCTCGAGGATCGAGCCCGCGTCGAACTGCTCGCGCGGCTCCAGCGCCGCCCCGAAGCCGATCCCCTGGTGGCCGATGCGCCGCTCGATGACCCTGTCGAGTTCGGCGAAGGACCCGCCGCAGATGAAGAGGATGTTGGTGGTGTCGATGGTCAGGAACTCCTGATGGGGGTGCTTGCGGCCGCCCTGCGGCGGCACCGATGCCTGCGTCCCCTCGAGGATCTTCAGCAGCGCCTGCTGCACCCCTTCGCCGGAGACATCGCGCGTGATCGAGGGGTTGTCGCCCTTGCGGGCGATCTTGTCGGCCTCGTCGATGTAGATGATCCCGGTTTCGGCCTTCTTGACGTCGTAGTCGGCCGCCTGGATCAGCTTCAGGAGGATGTTCTCGACATCCTCGCCGACGTAGCCGGCCTCCGTCAGCGCGGTCGCATCAGCGATCGCGAACGGCACGTTGAGGATGCGCGCGAGCGTCTGAGCGAGCAGCGTCTTGCCGCAGCCGGTCGGCCCGAGCAGGAGGATGTTGGACTTCTGCAGCTCGACGTCGACCTCCCCCGACTGCGCCATCTGAACGCGTTTGTAGTGGTTGTAGACGGCGACCGAGAGCGTGCGCTTGGCGCGCTCCTGGCCGACGACGTACTCGTCGAGGACCTGGTAGATCTCGCGCGGCTTGGGCAGCGCATCGAGCTCGACGGTCGTGAAGGTCGAGAGCTCCTCATCGATGATCTCGTTGCAGAGGTCGATGCACTCGTCGCAGATGTAGACGCCCGGACCGGCGATCAGCTTCTTGACCTGGCGCTGCGACTTGCCGCAGAAGCTGCAGAGTAGCTGCTCGTTTGTTTCCGTCGGCTTCGTCACCGTTGCCTGGCCTTGGTCTCGCCCTGGCGCGCTCCAGCTCTAGTGCTGGGTGATCACGCGATCAATTATGCCGTACTCCTTGGCTTCCTCGGAGCTCATGAAGTAGTCCCGCTCGGTGTCGCGCCTGACCTGCTCGAGATCCTTGCCCGTGTGCTTGGCGATGATCTCATCCAGACGCCTGCGCACGTCGATGATCTCGCGCGCGTGGATCTCGATGTCGGTGGCCTGGCCTTCAAAGCTCGAGGAGACCTGGTGGATCAGGATCTTGGCGTTCGGCAGCGCCATCCGCTTGCCCTTGGCGCCGCCGGCGAGCAGCAGCGCGCCCATCGACATTGCGATGCCCACGCAGATCGTCTGCACGTCGGGCTTGATGAACTGCATCGTGTCGTAGATCGCAAGGCCCGCGTAGACGGAGCCGCCCGGGGAATTGATGTAGAGGGAGACATCTTTGTCGGGGTCCTCGGACTCCAGGTGCAGGAGCTGCGCGACGATCAGGTTTGCGACCTGGTCGTCGACGGGCGTGCCCAGAAAGATGATCCGCTCATTGAGCAAGCGGCTGTAGATGTCGAATGCCCGCTCCCCACGGGAGGTCTGCTCGACAACCATTGGCACCAGGGGGGTCATGCTCGCTGCTCTCCTTTCACGTCTGGGCGTTTCTTCCTGCCGTTCGTCCTGCCGAACGGGCGGCGCCCGGCCAGCGCGAATACCTTATCTGCTTGCTGAGGGAGTCCAGAGCCCCCTGCGCTCCTCGCCCTCCCCCGCCGCTGCGCCGGCGAGGGAAGACGACTCGCCCGCCGCCGCGCGCCCCGCCTCCGGGGTCCAGAGCCGCTCGCGCGCGGCGGCCCGCTCGGGTGCGATCGGCTTGGCCTGCTCGGCGATCAGCTCAAGCGCGCGCTGCACCGCAAGGCGCTCACGCAGCTCCTCGAGCTGACCGGCCTCCCGCAGCTGCTCGAGCAGGCGCTCGCGCTCCTGCGGCGTGCGCCGCCTGATGGCGCCCTCCGCATCTGGCTGCTCGCCCTGCTCTGCGCCGGGGAGCGGAGGCTCGCCGCCATCCATGCCATCCTCTCCTGCCAGCGCCTCGTCGCTCTCCGGCAGAAAGGCGCTGAGCACCTCCTCGTCGCTGGGCTGGATCCCCTCGGCGTCGATCACCGCTGCGAGCACCGCCTCGCGCTTGATCGACTGCTCTGCGACCGGCAGCAGCTCGCTCAGCAGCTCCTGCTCAGAGCGGCCGCTGATGCGCAGGTACTCTGCCGGCGAGACGCCGCGGGCGCCGAGCCTGCGGCTGGTGCGCTCCCAGATTTCCTGCGCCCGGGCGCGGATGTGCCCCTCTGGCACCGCAACCTTGGCGGCCGCCACCACCGCGTCCAGCGCGGCCTCGCGAAACTCCGCCCGCACGCGCTCGGCATCGGCTGCAAGCACCGCCGCCTCGATCTCGCCGCGCAGCTGCGCAAGGGACTCGAAGCCCGCATCAGCGGCCAGATCCTCGTCGATCTCCGGCAGCTCCTTGCGCTTGACCGCCTTGAGCGTGACATCGAAGTGCGCGCTCTTGCCGGCAAGCCGCTGATCGGGGTGCTCTGCGGGATAGTCGAACTGCGCCTCCCGGGCCTCCCCCGCCTGCGCGCCGATCAGCGCCCTCTGGATCGCCTCGGGCAGCTCGCTGCCGCCCAGCTCATAGAGCTCATCGCGCCCTTCGCCCTCTCCGAGGCGCCTGCCACCGACGCTCGCTCGGTAGTCGATCACCACGAAGTCGCCGATCGCGGCCGGCCGCTGCACGTCCTCGAGGCGCGCAAAGCGCTCGCGCAGCGCCTCCAGCTCGGCGCTGAGGAGCTCCTCCTCGGCGCGCGCCTCGCGGCGGGGGGCCTCGACGCCCAGGTACTTGCCAAGCGTTGCCTGCGGGAGCACCGCGACCGCGAAGCTGAAGCTGAAGGGCTCCCCGGGCGCAGGCAGAGCGCCGAGCGTGATCTGAGGGTCACCGACCGGCGTGATCCCCTTTGCCGCCAGCGCGGCGACATACCACGCGCCGATCTGATCGCGCGTGACCTCCTCCAGCAGCGCCTCGCGTCCCAGCCGCCGGATCACCAGCTCAGGGGGGATCTTGCCGCGCCTGAAGCCTGGGATCTTGATGCGCTTCGCAAGCGTGCGCGCATGCTCTGCCAGCGCTGCCTCCACCGTCTGCGCGGGAACGCTCACGGCAACGCGCACACGCGCGCCCTCGAGAGGCGTTACGCTCGCGTCGATGCTCTGCTGCTGGTCTTGGCTGCCGGACAAGCTTCAAGCCACGATATCGCCCGGCGCCCACAAGCACCGCGCGCGTGCTCGCAAGCGCCTGCTGGCGCTGGAGGGGCGCCTCTGGAGCGGGCGCGCCGCGCATCTGCTCGGGGGCATGATCGACTTCGCGATCGCGCTCGCCCGCCATCGCGCCATGCGCCGGCGCGCCCGCCTCCAGGAGCTGTGATTGCACAGGGCGCCTGAGGACTCAGGCGCCGATCGCCTCAGTCGCCCGCCTCGAAGCCCAGCGCGACACCCGCCGGCAGCAGCAGGACCGGGCAGCCCGCCTCCTCGATCAGGCGCTCTGCCGCGGCGGCAAGGGCCACGCAGCCGGGACGGCCGTCACTGCGCGAGCCGATCACGATCAGGTCCGCCCGCTCAGCTGAGTCCACCTGCTCGGAGCCGGTCGCAGCGCGCAGCGCCGCCGCAGTTGCAAGCGCCTCCGCGGACTCAGACGGGCAGGCGATGCGCGCCAGGCGCGCCGGCGCGCTCTGGGCGTAGCCGGCGGGGGCGATCGCCACCGCCAGCGGCCCGCCTTCCAGCAGCCGCCGGGCGGAGTTGCCGATCGAGATGTGCCCGACAGCGGTGTGCGAGTCCGAGCAGAAGACGACTCCCTGCGCGTCGATCTGCCCTGAGAGCGCAAGCAGCCCCGCGGGGGTCGAGCGGTCGTCGACGACATGGCGCTCGACGCCCACGTCGCCGTAGAGCTCAGCGCCGCGGTCGAGCAGCGCCGCGGCCTCGCCGCGGGGCAGATCGTGGTCGCCGGGCGCCTCGAAGGCGGGCGAGTGGCGGACGTAGGCCAGGGCGACGTGCGCCCCGGCATCTGCAAGCACCCTGCCGAGCGCGAGCGCGTCAACCTCGTTGTTGGTGCCGTCATAGGAGATGATCAGACGTGTACCTGCCATTGCTCTTCTGTCCTTTCACGCTTGTCGTGGTGCGGCCGGCTTCCGGAGCCGACCGATCTGGTTGCCGCGACCTGGCGCCCGAGAGCCCCGGCGGGAACATTATGGCGCGATCTTGCTATAACATGAAGTGATCTTTCTGATCACATACATTAGTCGACCTTTTATATATGCTCAACGTTCAAAGGTTGCGCGTGCTGTGCGCGGTTGCCCGGTTGCGCTCATTCTCGGCGGCCGCCGAGGAGCTCAACTACACGCAGTCGGCGATCTCCCAGCAGGTCGCCACGCTTGAGTCAGAAGTCGGCGTCGCCCTGCTTGAGCGGCGCGGACGCTCGGTGCGCCCCACCGCCGCGGGCGAAGCGCTGATCGCCCATGCGGAGAGCATCCTCGCGCGCATCGCCGCTGCGGAGGAGGAGCTTCAGGCGATCGCGGGCCTGCGCGGAGGCAGCCTGCGGCTGGCCTCCTTCGCCTCCGCCGGCGGCACGCTGCTGCCGGAGGCGATCGCGCGCTTCCGCGCCCGCCACCCGGCGGTCGAGCTGACGCTCGCCGAGGGCGAGCCTGAGGAGATCGCGCCGCGCCTGGCGGCGGGCGAGCTTGACCTTGCGCTGCTGTTTTCCTTTGCCGAGGGGCGTGCCGCCCGCGGCTCGCAACGCCCGCGCCTGGTGCGGACGCACCTGCTCAACGACCCGATGTACCTGGCGCTGCCGGCCGAGCACCCGCTCGCAGGGCGGCCGACGCTGCGCCTGGCCGATCTCAGCGAGCAGGCGTGGATCCAGACCTCGCGCAACAGCGCCTGCGCGCGCTATGTCGTTCGAGCCTGCCACCGCGCAGGCTTCGAGCCACGCGTCTCCTTTGAAAGCGACGACTATCTGACCGTTCAGGGCCTTGTCGCAGCGGGCGTCGGCGTGGCGCTCATACCGCACCTCGCGCTCGCCAGCCGGCGGCCGGACATCGTCGTGCGCTCGCTGGCGCCACGCGACCCGCTGCGCGAGGTGGTCGCGGCGCGGCCCTCGGAGGGGCGCTCGGCGCCGGCCGCCCCCGCGATGCTCGAGATCCTGCGCGCGGTTGCGGCCGACTATGAGCGACGCCTCGATGAGGAGGCGCCAAGCCGCCCTCCAGGGCGCTCGACAGCGAGCGCTCAGTCCAGCTGGAAGCGCCCGTCGGCGTAGATCACGCGCTCGGAGCCATCGCGCAGACGCGCGGTCACGGTGCGGTCGGTTGTCGAGACTATGTCGGTGTGTACGGGCGAGTCGTTGAAGCCGAGCTCCGCCCAGCGCTCCTTGGAGACGGTCGAGGGATCGCCGTCATAGCAGTCGTGGTAGGACTTGCCGACCGCGATGTGCGTGTTGCCGTAGGGGCCGCCGACGTTCTCGTCGTAGAGGGTCTCGACCATGAACTTCGTGATCCGCGAGAAGCGGGCATCGGTGAGCGAGTACTCGCCGATCTTGTCCGCGTTCTCGGTTGCGATCATCTCCTTCAGCAGGGGCTCGTTGCGCGTGGCGGTTGCCTTCGTCACCCGTCCGGAGGCGAAGTGCAGCTCGATCCCCTCGACGAGGTTGCCGTAGCGATAGAGGGGCTGGTTGAAGCGGATCCAGCCCTCGGTCCCACGCCAGTCGGGGCTCGTGAAGATCTCAAAGCTCGGGATGTTGCGACCCGAGCCGCCCGCCCAGCGGCGCCGCTCACCGAGGGTGATCGTCAGATCGGCATCCTCGCCCCGCACCTGCAGCCGCTCGATCGGCAGCGCGTTGAGGCGATCGATGTACTCGCCGGTGCGGCTCATCACCTCGCGCCAGCGGGCGATCGGGTCCTCCTGGTCCAGGAAGCAGGCGTGGATGATCTGCTCCCAGTACTCCTCTTGGGAGAGCGATGCCTCGGCAGCCATCGCGGGGGTGCCATAGAGAGCGAGCGTCCAGCTGAAGCGCCCTTCGTTCTCCTTCTGCGTGCGCCAGTCGAGCATCGGCTTCATCGCCTTGGAGGCACGCATGATCCGCGCCGGATCCGAGTCCTCCAGCGCATGCATGTCGGCGTCCGCGAGGATCGTCACCTGGTGGTCGATCTGGTCGATCACGCCGCGGGCATAGGCTTCGGGGAAGAAGTCCAGCTGCGCCTCGCTTGCCAAGGCATAGAAGTCGCGGGAGATGTTGCAGCCGGGAAGGTCATCGGGGAGGTAGTGGCCGAGGGCATGCGCCCCGGCCCGCCAGACCGCTCGGTTGAGAGCGGCGTAGAGGGGCTTCGCGCACTCGTGGGCGACGATCCGCACGACCTCGCCGGGCTTGACGCCGCTGCCGCCGCCGAGGGCGAAGTCGACGAGCACCGCGGCATAGCGCTCGAGTGTCTCAGCGGAGGGCGTGTAGGGGCTCTGCTCCTGCGTGGCGATCGTCTGCTCTGGCATTGCTGCGCTCCTTCGTCGTTTGCGGCTTGCTGTGGCTGTCGCTCTTGCTCGCGCGCGAGCGCAGCCGAGCGGAGGCACCCGTCGGCCGGCGCGCGCTGCCCGAGCGCGTCGTGAGCACCTTCTAGCAGAAGGACGCACGAGCAGAGCGACAGGGAGCGTGATCTGCCACAATCGGCGCGTGCGGCTGTTCGTCTGCTACGGCACCTGGCAGTGGGCCCCCCGTCCGGGCGGTCATCCCTGCGGGAGCGCTTACCGGGCGCTGAAGGAGGCCGGCTATGAGCCGGAGGTCGTCCGCACCTACGGTCTCGGCGCACTGCCGGGCATCTTCAACCAGACGCCGGGGCGCCGCGAGGTGCATAAGCTGACGGGCAACTACTGGGTGCCAACGCTAGTGCTCGACAATGGGACCGTGGTCGACGGCTCGCGGGAGATTGTCGCATGGGCACGCGCGCACCCGGCGGCTGCCAGCGCTGGCGCAGAGCAGGCCTAGGGCGCCGGCGGGGCGGCAGGGCAAACGCCCGCGGATGGCGCCTGGTGGCTGGCGCAGAGCCGCTCAGCAGATCGAGCGTGTCGGTGACGCAGGGACAGGGATCCGCGCCGCTTGGCACAGGCATCCCAAGCGCGATGCCAACCCCGGCGCGCGTGAAGGCGCGGTCGACGATCAGTTCGCGGTGCGCAGCTGACCGCAGCCAGCTCTTGACGACTTCTTCAGGCGTTGCGTAGCTGCCGCTGGCGTAGGCGATGTTCTCGGCAAAGCTGATGCGCCCGCCATGGCGTCTGGCTGCGCGCGCATGGACGGCGCCCGAGGCGAGCACCCGCGCCGCAAGCGAGGCCCCCTGACGGCTGCGGTCGCTGAAGAAGCCGCCTGCGACCATTTCATGCGAGTGGGCGCGCGCGACCCGGCCGAGCGCGGCGCTAGCACGCAGGTTGGGCAGGCCGTACGCCTTGCGCGCGTTGTCGAGCAGGCAGAAGGTCGCACGGGTCATCGCGCGCAGATCGGCGCGATCGGGGCGCAGGTGCGCGCCGCTGCAGTGGCCGTGGTGAGCGCCGCTGCCGGCAAGCGCTGGCGGCGCTGCCAGGAGCGAGCCCGCCATGATGACGGCTGCAACGAATCCTGCAGCGGTCGCCCGGTGCAGGAGAATCCCGATCGAGCGCGAAGTCGCCAAAACGAGCATCGCGGCATCCTAGACGGTGGGTCGGGCGAAACGGTCTGTGCTGCCGCTCGTGCCCGCTATTTGGGATCTGGCGCCCGCTGCGCCGGTCGCAGGGGCACGTGCAGGCTAGACTGTCTGAGCCAAGCGCGGTGGGCGTAGCTCAGCTGGTAGAGCTCCTGGTTGTGGTCCAGGCGGTCGGGGGTTCGAGTCCCCTCGCTCACCCCTTTGTCATGAGTCGGGACATATGTCCCACATGAGTCGGGACATATGTCTCAGCTTGAGGAGCCCGGCCAGCGGCCGGGTCGTTTGTTTTGGTTGCGCCAGTAGCTTTTG
>JAJPKQ010000008.1 GCA_021323635.1 bacterium
CTCAGCAGAGGTTGCCGATCGAGACCCAAGCTCGGACGAGCAGGCCGCCGGCGCGAGCACCGGCGGCCCAAACGTGAAGAGGTCCCGTGTTGAAACGTGAAGACCTCGCCGATGCCGGAGGCAGGACTCGAACCTGCGACCTTGGGATTATGATTCCCCTGCTCTGACCGACTGAGCTACTCCGGCGGGGAGAGGGTCAACTTAGCGAAAGGCTACCGCGCGATGCAGGACTCAGACATGCTGCTTGCCGTGCCGAACTTCTCCGAGGGCCGCAGGCGGGAGATCATCGGCGCGCTCGCTGCCGCGCTCGCCGGCGGCGAGGGTGTCCGCCTGCTCGACACCCACAGCGACCCCGATCACGATCGCTCGGTGTTCAGCCTGGCCGGGGAGGCGAAGGCGCTGGTCGACGCCGTCGTCGCGGGCGCGCTGCTCGCCTGCGAGCTGATCGAGCTGCGCGCCGCCGGCGAGGCGGGCGTCCATCCCCACATCGGCGTGCTCGACGTCGCGCCGCTCGTCTACCCGCAGCCGAGCGCCCGCGGGCTGGCCTGTGCCGCGGCGCTGGTGCTCGCCGATCGCCTGGGCGAGGAGGCAGGGCTGCCCGCATTCCTCTATGGCGAGCTTGCAGGTGGGCGCAGCCGCGCAGAGCTTCGCAGCGGTGGCGCTACCGGCCTGCGCGAGCGCGTGGCGCGCGCCGAGCTGGCGCCTGACTTCGGTCCCCCGCAGATCGACTCCCGGCGCGGGGCGGTGCTTGTCGGGGCCCGCCCGCCGCTGGTGGCCTTCAACATCGAGCTTGCAGCAGAGGTCTCGCTCGAGCAGGCTCGCGCGCTGGCGCGCAGCCTGCGCGAGGGTGGCGAGCGCGGGCTGCCGGGCGTTCGCGCCCTGGCGCTGAGGCTGCCTGGCCGGGGCCTCATTCAGCTCTCCTTCAATATCGAGGACCCGGTGGGCGTCCCGCTGCTGCGGGTGCTTGAAGCGGTGCGCGAGCAGGCCCAGGTGGCGCGCTGCGAGCTCGTCGGCCTGGCGCCGCAGGGTGCGCTTTCCGGCTTCCCGCTGGAGCTCCTCTCGCCGCCCTTTGACGCCGCCCGCCAGGTGCTCGAGTCGGCGCTCGCAAGCGCGCGCCAGGCGCCATAGCCGATCGAGCGCTCCGCGCATTAGGCTTACGCCATGGCCCAGACCAAGCGCAGACGCCAGACCAAGCATCGCGGCAACGCCGCCGGAATGATCGTCGCGCGCGGGCGCACCGGACGTAGGCTCGCCCCCGAGGAGCGCAGCGAGTCCGCGCGCAAGTCTGCCGCCCAGCGCGCCGCCCGCGCAAACCGCCTCGATCGCCCGCCGACCTGGCAGGGCGCCTTCTCACGCGCGGGCATAGCGGCCGTCGCGGTGCTGCTGGCAAGCGTCTTCCTGCTGCACGCGAAGACCAGCGAGGCGCTGATCGGCTTTCCCCTCGTCCTGCTCGTCTACGTCCCCGCCTCCTACTACATGGACCTGTGGCTCTATCGCCGTCGCATGCGCTCGCGCACGTCAACGAAGGCTAGGGGCTCCAGTTGATCGCCTCGTTGCGCCTGCTGCCGGCTCGCAGGCGGTGGTGGCGGCATTGACCGCGCTTGACGTGAGGGCGTTCGCGCTCGGCCCCCTGCAGACCAACGCCTACCTGCTGCGGGCAGACTCGGCTGCAACTGAAGCGCTGATCGTCGACCCGGGCGAAGAGAGCGAGCGGCTGCTGCGCGCGCTCTCGGATCTGGGCATAGCGCGCCTAGCGGCGATCCTGATCACGCATTGCCACTTCGACCACGTCGGCGCGGTCGCGCCACTTGCGCGCGCAACCGGCGCTCCGGTCTGGTGCCCGGCGGGCGAGCTGGCGGTGCTCGTGGAGCTGCCCCGCTTTGCCCCGCCCGGGTTTGGGCCCTTTGAGGGCTACAAGCCCGAGCATACGCTCAGCGGCGGCGAGGAGCTGACGCTTGCGGGCGTGCGCTTGGAGGTGCTGGCGACGCCCGGCCACAGCCCCGGCCACCTGACCTATGCCGCCTACCCGGCCGCCACCGGGGATGGCGCGCCCGCGCCCGCCCCGGCGCCGGTCCTCTTCTCCGGCGACGTCCTCTTCCAAGGGTCGGTCGGGCGCACCGACCTGCCTGGCGCAGACTGGTCGGTGCTCGAGCGCTCTCTGGCCGAGCTGATCGACCGCTTCCCGCCCGAGACGGTCTTCTACCCCGGGCACATGGGGGCGAGCACGTTGGCGCGCGAGCTTGCGAGCAACCCCTTTCTAGCGGGCATCGCAGCGCAGCGGCGCACGGCGGGGACCTAGGCGCGCGCTGCGGATGAGCGCCACGACGATCAGAGCCCCGCGCGGCACGCTTGACCTGCTCGGCCCTGCCGCCGCAGCGCATGAGCGCGTGCGCGCGCGCGCGGCGGCGCTCTTTGCAAGCGCCGGCTACGAGCAGGTGGAGACGCCCATCTTCGAGGCCACCGAGCTGTTCGTGCGTGGCGTCGGCGAGGCCACGGACATCGTCGAGAAGGAGATGTACACCTTCGAGGACGGGTCGGGACGCTCGCTGACGCTGCGCCCGGAGGGCACCGCGCCGGTCTGCCGCGCCTACATCGAGCACGGCATGCACAAGCGCCCGGCGCCCGTGAAGCTCTGGTACTGGGGGCCGTTCTTCCGCTACGAGCGCGCCCAGTCCGGGCGCTACCGGCAGTTCTTCCAGGTCGGCGCTGAGGCCTTCGGCTCGGCCGACCCCGCCCTCGACGCCGAGCTGATCGCGCTGCTCGTGAGCCTTGCCCAGGAGCTTGACGTGCGCGGGGTCACCCTGCGCATCGCAAGCCTGGGCACCAGCGAGAGCCGCGCCGCCTATCGCGAGGAGCTGCGCGCCTTCCTGCGCGCTCACGAGACCGAGCTTGCGCCGGAGGTGCGCGCGCGCATCGACGCCAACCCGCTGCGCGCCTTCGATGCCAAGGACGCGCGCACCGCGGCGGTGATGGCGCGGGCGCCGCTGCTGCTCGATCGCCTGAGCGCAGCCGACGCGGAGCACTTCGCGGCGGTGCGCGAGCTGCTCGGCGAGGCGCACATCGCCTTCGAGATCGATCCGCGGCTGGTGCGCGGCCTCGACTACTACACGCGCACGGTATTTGAGCTCTCCTCGAGCGAGCTTGGCGCCCAGAGCGGCGTCGGCGGCGGCGGCCGCTACGACCGCCTGATCGAGCAGCTGGGCGGTCCGCCCACGCCGGCGATCGGCTTTGCGGCGGGCATCGAGCGCCTGCTGCTCGCCTCCTCGGCACAGCCCGCCGCCGCGGCGCTCGCGCCCGCCCTCTACATCGCCTTCGGCGCAGGGGAGCCGCAGGGCGCTGAGCGCACGCGCGCCTTCGCGCTCTGGCAGGAGGCGCTGGCCGCTGGCATCGCCGCCCAGATCGAGCTCTGCGGGCGCTCGCTGAAGCGGGCGCTCGCGCACGCCGACCGCCTCGGCGCCCCCTATGTCGCGATTCTCACGGGGCAGCAGCTTGCGCTGCGCGACATGCGCGCCGGCGAGCAGCGGCAGTGCAGCGTCCGCGAGCTGCTCGCAGCGATCAGTGGAGGCGAGCGATGAGGCAGCCGCCGCGCGCAAACGACTACCGCGACTGCTGGTGCGGCGACCTGCTCCCCGCGGATGCTGGGCGCCGGCTGCGCGTCGCCGGCTGGGTGCATCGCCGCCGCGACCACGGCGGCCTCGTCTTCATCGATCTGCGCGATCGCTCCGGGCTGCTGCAGCTTGTCTTTCACCCTGAGAGCAGGGCAGCGCACGAGCTTGCGCACACGCTGCGCCCTGAGCATGTGATAAGCGCCGCCGGAACACTGCGCGAGCGCGACCAGGAGAACGTCAACCCGGAGATGGCCACGGGCGCGCTCGAGCTCGACGTGAGCGAGCTACAGGTGCTCGCGCGCGCGCGCACGCCCCCCTTTGCGATCGACGAGGAGCAGCCGATCGACGAGCTGACGCGGCTGCGCTACCGCCCGCTCGACCTGCGCCGCGCGCCCGCCGCAAGACGGCTTGCCCTGCGCCATGAGCTGATCGCGCTGATCCGCCGGCTGCTGCACGAGCGCGACTTCCTCGAGGTCGAGACGCCGCTGCTCACCCGCTCCACGCCGGAGGGGGCGCGCGACTTCCTTGTGCCCAGCCGGCTTGCGCGCGGCTCCTTCTACGCGCTGCCGCAGTCGCCCCAGCTCTTCAAGCAGCTGCTGATGGTCGGCGGCATCGAACGCTACTTCCAGATCGCCCGCTGCTTCCGCGACGAGGACCTACGCGCCGATCGCCAGCCGGAGTTCACGCAGCTGGACCTGGAGATGGCCTTCGTCGCGGAGGAGGATGTGATCGAGGTGATCGAGGCGGTGATGGCGCCGGTGCTCGAGCTCGGGGGCGTCGCGGTCGCGCCACCGCCCTGGCCACGCCTGACCCACGCTGAGGCGCTCGCGCGCTATGGCAGCGACCGCCCGGACTTACGCTACGGGATGGAGATCGCAGACGTCTCGCAGCTGGTGGCCGCAAGCGAGTTTCGCGTCTTCACAGCCGCGCTGCAGTCTGGCGGCGTGGTGCGAGCGATCAACGTCGGTCAGCGGCAGCTCTCGCGCAGCGCGCTGGAGGGCCTCAACGATGTGGTTGCCGGCAGCGGCGCCAAGGCGGTGGCGCCGATCTATGTGGGCGCGGAGGGAGGTGCTTGGACGGGGAACCTCGCACGCTTCTTCTCCGCCGATCAGGTCGCCGCGGTCAACGACGCGCTCTCAGCGCGCGCGGGCGATCTGCTGCTCTTCGTCGCCGACGAGGCCGCGGCTGCGGCGGCGGCGCTTGCGGTGTTGCGCGCGCACTTCGCCGAGCACTTCTCGCTGATCGATGCAGATGCCCACGCGATCACGTGGGTCACGGGCTTCCCGATGTTCGAGTGGTCTGAAAGCGATCGGCGCTGGGTGAGCCTCCACCATCCCTTCACCGCGCCGGCGCTCGAGGCGCACGAGCGCGCGCTGCTGCGTGAGGATCCTGCGAGCGTGCGCTCGCGCGCATATGACCTCGTGCTTGACGGCGTCGAGATCGGCGGTGGCTCGATCCGCATCAATGACGCGCAGCTGCAGCGGGAGGTCTTTGCGGCGATCGGCATCGACGAGCGTGAGGCCGAGGAGCGCTTTGGCTTCCTGCTTGAGGCGCTTGCCTACGGCGCGCCCCCGCACGGCGGGATCGCGCTCGGCATCGATCGGATCGTCGCGATCTGCTCGGGCAGCGAGTCGATCCGCGAGGTGATCGCCTTCCCGAAGACCGCGTCGGGCCTCGACCCGCTGACGGGCGCGCCTGCGCCTGTGGATGCCGCCCAGCTGCGCGAGCTGGGCCTGCGCCAAGCGGGCGCCTGAGCGCTCCCTGACAGGCGCCGGCGCATCGCTGCGGTCAGGCCGCACCGGGCTGCCCAAGCCTGAGCGTCCAATGGATGCTGCAGCGCTCAACTTCTCCCATACAGCTGCCGAGATGGGGGGCGATGTCGAGCATCTCCCTATCGCGCATCCCCCGGCGCTTCCAGGCTCTACTTGCGGTCGTCCTGCTGCTGGCGGTGCTCTGGGTTGCCGTCGGGCACAAGCTGGTCGGCTCCTCAAGCTCGGAATCCGGGTCGGAAACGATCGCTGCGCGCCATCCCGCTCCAACACGCGTCCACCCGGCCACGCTGAGGGCTCACAGCGCCGCCGGCGCGCGCGCAGGCGCGCTGCGGGCGCCCGCTGCAAAGGCTGGCGCCCGACGCAACCCGTTTTCCCCGGCGCACACGAGCGCACAGCGCGCGCCGTCCAGTCCGAGCGTTGCGAGCCCGGCACACCCGGCGGGCGCAAAGGCACCGATGCGGACGCTGCCCACGGCCAGGACAAGCGTACCGACCGCTCGTGCGCGCAGCCATGCACCGGCTGCCACGCGCAGCGGCGCAGCGGCCCTCTCACCCACGAAGGCCCGCAGCCTGGCGCCCACACGTTCGCGCGTGCAGAGCGCCCGGCCTGGCGCCGCGCCGGGGCGCCCCGCCCTAACGCTGCCAAGCGCAAGCAGGGCGGTCGAAGAAGAGCTTGGCGCCGGCAAGACGGTGCTGCTGCTGTTCTGGACCCCGCAGGCTGTGACCGACCAGTTCGTCAAGGGCGAGGTGCAGGCGGCGGCACGCTCGCTGGGCAGCTCCGTTGTCGTCCACTATGCGACCGCCGCACAGGTTGCCGAATACGGCACCTTCACCGAGCACGTGCTGATCACCGAAACGCCGACGCTGCTGGTTATCGCTCCACCCAAGGAGATCATGGCCCTGGCGGGCTTCACCGAAGCGCAAACGATCAAGCGCACGGTCGCCGCGGCGCGCAGCGCAGCCAGCGCCAAGCCGAGCGGTCGCTAGCCCACCTGCGCCGCTGCGAGCCGGCCGCCTACACTCGCTCTCGATGCCCGATCGGGAGTCCCTTCATGCGCACATGGCCGCGCCGCACGGCTGCGACCAGCTGCCCGCCGGCGCACCGAGCGGCAGCGCGGGTGGCGCTCCCTGCGGCGATCTGATCACGATCGCGCTAGACCTTGCCGATCGCCGGGCGGGCGCCGGCGCGCGCATCGCGCAGATCGGCTTCAGGGCGCACGGGTGCGGCGCGCTGACGGCCGCCGGCAGCGCCGTCGTCGCGCTGGCGCGCAGCGCCTCGCTGCAGCAGGCGGCGCGCATCGATGCGGCAGCGATCGCCGCGGAGCTCGGTGGCCTGAGCGCGGCCAAGGCGCACGTGGCAGCTCTTGCGGAGGAGGCTCTGCACCGTGCGCTCGGAGCTGCCGCGGTGGCGCTTGCGGCGCCCCCGGCCAACGAGCGGCGCGTGCTCGTGGCGATGAGCGGCGGCGTCGACAGCGCTGTTGCGGCGCTGCTGCTCAAGCGCAGGGGCTTTGAGGTGCTGGCGGTGACGCTTGAGCTCTGGCGCGATGCGGAGGGGGAGGGCGAGCGCTCCTGCTGCTCGCCGCAGGCGGTGCGCAGCGCGCGCGCGCTTGCTCACGGGCTTGACATCCCGCACCTCACGCTCGACCTGCGCGCGCGCTTTCGCGCAGGCGTGGTGGAGGGCTGGATTGACGCGCACAGGCGCGGCCTGACGCCCAACCCGTGCATCGCCTGCAACGGCGGCGTGCGCATCGCCGCGATGCTCGAGCTGGCGGAGCGGCTGGGCGCTTGCGCGCTTGCCACCGGCCACTACGCCCGCCTTGCGCCCGCGCCCGACCTCGCCGGTGCAGGCAGGCGCCGGCCGCCAGCGCTGCTGCGCCGCGCGCGCGACACCGGCAAGGATCAGAGCTACGCCCTCGCGGCGCTGCCGCCCGCGCTGATCGCGCGACTGCGTCTGCCGCTCGGTGGGCTGCGCAAGGAGGAGGTGCGGCGGATCGCGGCCGAGGCGGGCCTCGCGGTGGCAGATCGACCCGACTCTCAGGATCTCTGCTTCCTGGCGGGAACGAGCCGCGAGCGTGTGCTCGAGCGCCACGGTGGCCTGCGCGCCCGGCCCGGCCCGATCGTCGATCAGGCGGGCAGGCGCCTGGGCACCCACCGCGGCGTTGCCTCTTACACCATCGGGCAGCGGCGTGGGCTTGGCATAGGCGGGAGCGCGGCGCAGTTCGTCATCGCCCTCGACGCGGATGCCAACAAGCTGGTCGTCGGTCCCCGCGAGGCGTTGCTTGCCGATCTGGTCGCGCTCGAGGATCTGCAGCTGCACACCGAGCCGGCGCTGATCGACGCTGTGCGCATCCGCTCGCGCGGCGGCCTTCTTGCCGGGCGCATGGTCGACCACTGCGGCCCTCGCGCCGCTGCGGCCTTCGTGCTGGCTCAGCCCGCCGAGCGCACCGCGCCGGGACAGCTCGCGGTCCTCTACGCCGGCGACCTGGTCGCGGGCCACGGCGTCATCGTGCGCATGAGCCGCCGCCGCAGCGTCGCTGCGACGTCGAGCCGCGCGGGCGCCGACCGCCGGCGCGCGCCGGCACTGCAGAGCGCGCGCGCCTAAGATCAACAGCGATGAGCAAGCAGGCAGAGGAAGCAGCGCGCCCCCTCGGCGTGCGAGCGATGAGCTCCGATCAGATCCGCGAGAGCTTCCTCTCGTTCTTTGAGGAGCGCGGGCACCTGCGCATCCCCTCGGCCTCGCTGATCCCCTCCGAGCACGATCCATCGGCGCTGCTGACGGTCGCCGGCATGCACCCGCTCAAGCCCTACTTTCTCGGCCGCGAGCAGCCGCCGGCGCCGCGGCTGACCGACTGCCAGAAGTGCTTTCGCACGGTGGACATCGAGCACGTCGGGCGCACCAGCCGTCACCTCACCTTCTTTGAGATGCTCGGCAACTTCTCGATCGGGGACTACTTCAAGCGCGAGGCGATCGCCTTTGCGCTCGAGCTCTCCCAAGAGGTCTTCGGCTTTCCCACCGCTGCGATCTGGGTGACCGTCTTTGCGGGCGATGAGGAGCTTGGCCTGGGCCCCGACGAGGAGGCGATCGCAATCTGGGAAGAGGCGGGCATACCAGCCGAGCGCATCGTGCGCTGCGGGCGCAGCGAGAACTTCTGGCAGGCCGGACCGACCGGGCCCTGCGGGCCCTGCTCGGAGCTCTACCTGGACCGCGGCGCCGAGCACGGCTCGCCCGATGACCTCCCCGGGGGCGAGAACGAGCGCTTCCTGGAGTACTGGAACCTCGTCTTCATGCAGTACGACCAGAGCCGGCCGAACGTGCTCGCGGAGCTGCCGGCGCGCAACATCGACACCGGCCTTGGCCTCAACCGCCTGGCGGCGATCTGCCAGGGCAAGCGCTCGGTGTTTGAAACCGATCAGTTCTGGCCGCTGATCGAGCTGGGCTGCGAGCTCGCGGGCGTGCGCTACGGCGATGCCGAGAGCAGCGACCGCGCGCTGCGCATCCTCGCCGACCACTCCCGCGCGATGACCTTCCTGGTCGCCGACGGGGTTGTCCCCTCCAACGAGGAGCGCGGCTACGTGCTGCGGCGGGTGATGCGCAGGGCGATCCACCAGGGGCGGCTGCTCGAGCTGGCGCCGGGCTTCCTGCTCGCATTCGCAGGTCGCGTGCGCGAGCTGATGGCCGGCGCCTACCCCGAGCTTGAGTCAGAGCGCGAGGCGATCGAGCTGTGGCTCGCCGCCGAGGAGGAGTCCTTCTCGCGGACCCTCGACCAGGGGCTCGCAAGGCTGGCGGAGCTGATCGAGCGCGCGCGCGAGCAGGGATCGGAGCGCATCCCCGCGGAGGAGGCCTTCCGGCTGCATGACACCCACGGCTTCCCGATCGAGCTGACGCGCGAACTGCTCGAGGGCGAGGGCATCGCGGTGGCCCAGGAGCGCTTCGCGGAGCTGATGGAGGCTCAGCGCACACGTGCACGGGCGGCCGCGGGCGGCCGCGCGGCTGCGGCGGCGGGCGAGAGCCTGCGCGAGCGCGCTCGCGCGCTCGCCGCCGCTGCGGGCGCCCCCAGCGAGTTCGTTGGCTACGAGCGCGAGCAGGCACAGACGGTGATCGTCGCCGCCGCTGAGGCCGACGGCGCAGATCATCGCCGCTGGCTCCTGAAGCTTGCCGAGTCGCCCTTCTACCCGGTCGGCGGCGGCCAGGTCGCCGATCGGGGCGTGATCGAGTGCCTGGAGGGCGACTGCCAGGCGGTTGTCGAGGACGTCCTGCGCCTGGGCGACGATCAGGTGATCGCGGTCAGCGTAGAGCGCGGCACGATCTCGCCAGGGGAGCGCGTGCGGGCGCAGGTGGCGCGCAGCGCGCGCTTTGCGACCGAATGCAACCACACAGCCACCCATCTGCTCCACGCGGCGCTGCGCGGCAAGCTCGGAGGCCATGTGCGCCAGGCGGGCTCCTATGTCGGCCCGGACAAGCTGCGCTTCGACTTCAGCCACATGAGCGCCCTCAGCGAGGCGCAGCGGCAGGCGATCGAGGAGCAGGTGAACGCGTGGATCGCGGCCGATGAGCCCGTCAGCGCGATCACCACCACCCTTGCGGAGGCGCAGCGCCTGGGCGCGATGGCGCTCTTTGGCGAGAAGTACGGCGAGGTTGTGCGGATGGTCCAGATCGGCGACGGCAGCTACTCGCGCGAGCTCTGCGGCGGCACGCACGTGCGCTACACCGGCGAGATCGGCGCCTTCGTGATCATCTCCGAGTCCTCCTCGGCGGCCAACGTCCGACGCATCGAGGCGCTCACAGGGCCTGCCGCGGTCGCCCATCTGCGCCGCCGCTCCGCCACGCTGCAGGAGGCTGCAACGCTACTGCGCTGCAAACCTGAGGCGGTGCCCGCGGCGGTCCGCAAGCTGCGCGAGGAGCATGACCGCGCCCGCAGGGAGCGCCGCACGGAGACGGGGACGCCCGACGGCGTAGCGCTTGACATCGCTGCGCTGCGCGCCGGCGCGAAGAGCATCGGCTCAGATGGCGTGCGCTTTCTGGCAGCCGTGGTGCCCGCCGGGGCAAGCGCAAAAGCGCTGATCGGGCCGGCCGAGCAGCTGCGCTCCGAGCTTGGAGAGGCGGTCGTGATCCTCGCCAGCACGCTCGAGGGCAACCCGCAGCTGGTGGTGAGCGTCGCGCCGGCGCTGGCAGATCGCGGCGTCAGCGCCAGCGACCTTGTGCGAGGCGCGGCCGAGGTCATCGGCGGGCGTGGCGGCGGGCGCCCGACGCTCGCCCAGGGCGGTGGGGGGGAGCCGGAGCGTCTGGGAGCGGCGCTTGCCGGCGCGCAGGCGCAGGTCGAGGCGACCCTTGCCGCGCAATGAGGGTGATCGCGCTCGATCACGGCACTGCGCGCTGCGGAGTGGCGGTCTGCGACCCGACCGGAACGCTCGCGCGGCCGCTTGAGGCGATCGAGCGCCCGGACTCCCGCGCGGGCAGGGCCGCGATCGCCCGCCTCGTGCGCGAGCTTGATGCCGAGCAGGTGGTGGTCGGCCTGCCGCTGTCCCTCAGCGGAGCTGAGACCGAGCAGACGCGCGCGGCGCGCCAGTTCGCGCGCCGGCTGGCCAAAGCGCTTGGCTCAAGCGCCCAGGTGCAGCTCTGCGACGAGCGCCTGACCACCCGCCTGGCCGCTGCGCGCGCACGCGAGCGCCCTGGCGAGCGACCGCGCTTCGACGAGGACTCGCGCGCAGCGGCAGCGCTGCTTGAGAGCTGGCTTTCGGCACACGGGCCGGGTCGGGGGCGCTGAGGGCGATGGGAGAGGGCGCCCCGGGAGCGCGTGCGCAGATGGGGCGGAGGGGGCGTCCCGAGCGCCCGCGCCGCCCCCAGCAACCGGCGCGGCCGAGCGGGCCCGGTCGCTTCGTGGCGCTCGCGGTGGCGCTTGCGGGCCTGATCGTCGCGCTGGCGCTGATCGGTCGCTCAGCAAGCGGCTCCGGCAGGGCGCAAAAGCCGCGCGCGATCGTCACGATCACGATCCCCGAGGGGCTCACGCGCACGCAGATCGCTGCGCTGGCGCGCGAAAAGGGCCTGACCGGAAGCTATGTGCAGGCGGCCGCCTCGATGCGCGCCTTCAACCCCGCCCGCTACGGGGCGCCGCGCTCGCTTGCCAACCTCGAAGGCTTTCTCTTCCCGGCCACCTACCAGCTCTATGCGGGCAGCCCCGCCACGGCGCTGGTCGCGCGCCAGCTTGAAGCCTTTGAAGAACGCTTCGGCCCGCAGCTGGCGGCGGCGGCAGGGCACCTCGGCCTCACGCCCTACCAGCCGCTGATCGTCGCCTCGATGGTGCAGCGGGAGGCGGGCGTCCGCGCCGACTTCCCGCGCATCGCGGCGGTCATCTACAACCGCCTGCACGCGGGCATGGACCTGGGCATAGACGCGACGATCCGCTACGCGCTGGGCGATCTCTCCGGCCCTCTGAGCGAAGCGCAGCTGCGCACGCCAAGCCCTTACAACACCCGCCTGCACAAGGGGCTGCCGCCCACCCCGATCGCCAACCCGGGCATGGAAGCGATCGAAGCCGCAGCGCATCCGGCGGCAGTGGGCTACCTCTACTACGTCGCCTCCCCGAGCGGATGCGGCGAATCGGTGTTTGCGAACACCTACGAAGAATTCGAACAAGCCGCGTCCGCCTACCGGCAGGCGGTGGCGGAAAACGGCGGCCGGCCGCCGGTCTGCAGGCGCCGATGAGCGCCCCGGCGCCCGCGCGCTTGGGCGTCATCGGCTGGCCGGTTGCGCACAGCCTCTCCCCGGCGATCCACAACGCTGCGCTGCGGGCGCTCTCGCTGGAGGGCTGGCGCTACCAGCTGCTGCCGGTCGCGCCGGAGCTCTTTGCTGAGGTGCTCGCCGCGCTGCCTGCGCTCGCCTTTTGCGGCATCAACGTGACGATTCCACACAAGGAGGCGGCGCTGGCGGCAGCTCAGAGCGCCGATCGGATGGCGCAGGAGATCGGGGCGGCAAACACGCTCTGGTGGGATCGCCGCGGGGCGCTGCATGCGTCCAACACCGATGCGCCCGGCATCACGGAGGCGATCGGGCGGGTGCTCGGCAGGCAGGCGCTGCATGGGCGCAGGGCGCTCGTGCTAGGCGCGGGCGGGAGCGCCCGCGCCGCCCTCTACGCGCTTCGTCACGCAGGCTACGAGGAGGTCTGCGTGTGGGCGCGGCGCTTCGATCGCGCCAAGGAGCTGACCGACCAGCTGGGCGGCAGGCCGCTGCGCCGGCCGCTGCCCGCGGAGCTGCTGCTCAACTGCACTCCGGTCGGCCTTGAGCGCGGCGCGGTCGCCGGACGAGCTGGCGCAGGCCGCCAGGCGGGGGCTGCGGTGGGCCTAGAACAGTCGGCCAGCGAGGCGGTGGCGCTCAACCAGCTTGCCCTCACGCTCGATCAGCTTCATGAGTACTCGTATGTCGTCGATCTTGCCTATCGCCACGGGGACACCCCGCTCCTGCGCGCCGCCAGGCGGCTCTCGATCCCCGTGCTCGACGGACGCGAGATCCTGGTGGCGCAGGGCGCGCTCAGCTTCGTCGCCTTCACCGGCAGGCAGGCGCCGCTTGACGTCATGCGCCGCGCGGCTGGTCTTTAGCGGCGCTGAAGCTCGCTGTGGCTCGATTGGAGGATGGCCTCGGTGAGCCCACGAGCCCAGAAAGCACAGGCGCGACTGCGCGCCGTGCGCGACGGCGAAGAGGAGCCGGAGGTCGTCCGCGCCCCGCCTGAACCCGAGCCCGAGGAAGAAGCGCCGCGACGCGCGCCCGCACGGCGTGGCGGCCGCGTGCCCCCGCGGCCTGAGCGGCGGGCGCTCAGGCGCACCCCTGAGGATGAAGGAGCCGTGCGCGCGCCGCCCGATCGCGAGCTTGGCCGCGGCGCGCGCGAACGGCCTGCGGCGGGCAAGGCGCCGGCTCAGCGCCGGCGTGAGCCGGTCGTCGAGGTCGAAGCCCCTGGCCTTGTGCGCGCGGTCGACGACGATGAAGATGAGGAGCTGACGCCGCGCGGGCGCGGGCGCTCAGCCGTCTCCGCGCCACCCGCCGAGGAGGAGTCAGAGCGCGAGCTGCCCGAGGCGGATGAGGGCGCCGATGAGGAGGCCGATGCTGCCGAGCCGCTCGCCGAGCCCGATGCTCTGCAGCCGCACGAGCATGAGGAAGGTGAGCGCGAGCGCGAGCCGGAGCCCGTAGAGGACGAGGAGGGCTCCGATGAGGCGGCCACGCAGGCGCCCGACCGGGAGCCGGAGGAGGAGGTGGAGACCGCCGAGGAGGAGCAGCCAGAGCCTGAGGATGAGTCTGAGCTGGCAGCCCAGCGCAGCGAGGAGCTCCCACCGCTCGACCTGGACCTGCTCGGCTCCGACGTCGAGGTTCAGGTCGAGATTGAGCACGATCAGGAGGAGGATGAGGAGGAGGGCGAGGCCGCGGCGCAAGAGACGGAGGGGCACGGCGCACCGCTGCCGATGCTTGAGGAGGAGGGGGACGTCCGCGTTCAGGTTGGCGCGGAGATGCACGAGCTGCCCACGCGGCCCGGCCAGCTGCCCGGCCTGACTCCTCCTGCCGGGCATGGCTCCTCCGCGCGCTTCCTGACCGATGTGATCGTCGAGATGGGGCTCGTGAGCCGGGAGGCGATGGATCAGGCCATCGAGCAGGGCCGCAACAGCGGCATCGCGCCCGAGCGCATCCTCGTCGAAGCGGGCGCGCTCTCCGAGGATGGCCTGGCGCGGGCGCTCGCCGAGCGCTACGGCTTGGAGCACATCGACATCTCTGTCTTCCCGGTCGATCCGGCCGCTGTCAGCCTGATCTCAAATCAGGCGGCCAAGCGCTACCAGGCCGTTCCGGTCGCCTTCGTCGATGACCGCAAGACGCTGATCGTCGCGATGGCCGACCCCGCAAACGTGCTTGCGGTGGACGACATCGCGATCATGACCGGCAACGAGGTCCGCGTCGCAGTCGCGTCGCCACAGGATGTCTCCGACCTGATCGCCCGCATGGACCGCCTCGATGCCGTGGTGGCCGATCAGGGCGAGGAAGCCGAGGAGGAGCTGCGCGGCGCCGAGGTCGTCAACCTGCGCGAGAACGCCGACGACGCGCCGGTCGTCAAGCTCGTCAACCAGATCGTCGCCCAGGCGGTCGAGCTTGGCGCCTCCGACCTGCACCTGGCGCCGACCGATCGCGACCTGCGCGTTCGCTTCCGCATCGACGGCGTGCTGCGCGACATCACGACGGTGCCGCGCCGGCTGGCCGCAGGGGTGGTCTCCCGCGTGAAGATCATGGCTGAGCTTGACATCGCCGAGCGCCGCCTGCCCCAGGATGGCCGCGTGGGCTTGAGCGTCGACGGGCGCCACGTGGACCTGCGCGTGGTCACGCTGCCCTCAGCGAAGGGGGAGGCGGTCGTGATGCGCATCCTCGACAAGGACTCCGTCGTGATGGACCTTGCGAAGCTCGGCATGGGCAAGGACGATCGCGAGCGCTTTGAAACGGCCTTCCATCTCTCGCACGGCGCGGTGCTGGTGACCGGGCCGACCGGCTCGGGAAAGACAACCAGCCTCTATGCGGCGCTGACAAAGCTCAACACGAAGGAGCGCAACATCATCACCGTCGAGGACCCCGTCGAGTACCAGATGGAAGGCGTCACCCAGGTGCAGGTGCAGCCGAAGATCGGGTTGACCTTCGCGGTTGGGCTGCGCACGATGGTGCGCGCCGATCCCGATGTGATCATGGTCGGCGAGATCCGCGACCGCGAGACCGCCCAGATCGCGGTCGAGTCCGCGCTCACCGGGCACCTTGTGCTCTCGACGCTTCACACCAACGACGCTCCCTCCGCAGTGCACCGCCTGATCGAGATGGGCATCGAGCCCTTCCTGGTCTCCTCGGCGATCGAGTGCGTGCTCGCCCAGCGCCTGGCGCGGACGCTCTGCAGCCACTGCAAGAAGCGCGCGATCATCCCCGCGGAGGTGCTGCGCGCCTCCGGCTACAAGGCCTCGGTCGACATCGAGGCCTACGAGCCCGCCGGCTGTCCGCGCTGCGGTGGCAGCGGCTACCGTGGCCGGATCGCGATCTACGAGGTGATGACGATGTCGCGCGAGATCCGGGAGCTCGCGCTCAAGCGCGCCTCCGCGGATGAAATTCGCGACGTCGCGATCACGCAGGGGATGCGCAGGATGCGCGATGACGGTCTCGAGAAGGTGCGCAAGGGCCTGACGGCGATGCCGGAGATCCTGCGCGTGCTCGGCGCGACCGGATAGGCGCCTCATACGTTCGTCCAAGCCGGGGCGCGTGGGGCGGACCACAGGCGCGCGGGCGCCGATGGGCGCGGTGATGGAACTCGATTTTGCCGAGCTGCTCAAGGAAGTGGTGGCGCGCAACGCCTCCGACCTCCACCTCAGCGTGGGCGCCCACCCGATCCTGCGCATTCGCGGACGGCTGATGTCGCTCAACGAATACCCGGTGCTCAACGGCACGATCACGCGCGAGGTCATCTACTCGATCCTCTCCAACGACCAGCGCCAGCGACTTGAGACCGACTGGCAGCTTGACTTCGCCTACTCGGTCCCCGGCCACGGCCGCTTCCGTGTCAACGCCTACTATCAGCGCGGCTCGGTCGGCGCCGCCTTCCGCCTGATCCCCTTCGGGCTGACCAAGATCGACGACCTCGGGCTGCCGCCGGCGGTGCACGAGTTCGCGCGCAAGCCGCGCGGCTTCGTGCTTGTCACCGGACCCACCGGCTCGGGCAAGTCGACCTCCCTTGCCTCGATGATCGACGAGATCAACGAATCGCGCGAAGAGCACATCCTGACGATCGAGGATCCGATCGAGTTTCTGCACACGCACAAGCGCTGCCTGGTCAACCAGCGCGAGCTGGGCGCGGACGCTCAGTCCTTCGCCGATGCCCTGCGCGCGGCCCTGCGCCAGGACCCGGACGTGATCCTGGTCGGGGAGATGCGCGACCTGGAGACGATCTCGACCGCGCTGACCGCCGCTGAGACGGGCCACCTTGTCTTTGCCACCCTGCACACTCAGGACACCGCGCAGACGATCGACCGCGTGATCGACGTCTTCCCGCCCCACCAGCAGGGTCAGGTGCGCGTGCAGCTCTCCGTCGCGCTGCAGGGGATCATCACGCAGCAGCTGCTGCCCACCGCCGATGGCTCCGGGCGCGTCGTTGCCTGCGAGGTGCTCGTGCCCACGCCGGCGGTGCGCAACCTGATCCGCGAGGGCAAGACGCACCAGATCTACTCGGTGCTGCAGACCTCCGCGAACGTCGGCATGCAGACGATGGATGCTGCGCTGGTGAAGCTGGTGCGCGAAGGCAAGATCTCGCGCACGACCGCCGAAGCGCGCTCGACGAACCCCGAGGAGCTGCGGCGCCTTTTGGGCGGCGGGCTGGCGGCGGCTGCCTAGCGGATGAGCACCTACGTCTTCAAGGTCTCGGATCTCGCCGGGGTCAAGTCGAGCGGCGAGGCGGAGGCGGAGTCAAAGCAGGCGCTCGCCAACCAGCTGAAGTCGCGCGGGCTGATCGTCCTCGACATCGGCGAGAAGGGCTCCTCCAAGGAGATTCGCCTCTCCTTCCTCGATCGCGTCAAGGCCCAGGAGCTTGCTGTCTTTGCCCGCCAGCTCTCGACGCTGATCATCTCGGGCGTGTCGATCCTGCGTGCCCTCTATGTCCTTGAGGACCAGACTGAAAATCGCTTCCTCAAGGCGACCATCGTCGACGTGAGGCGCGACGTGGAGGGCGGCGCCTCCTTCGGGGACGCGCTGGAGCGCCACCCGAAGGTCTTCAACCAGCTCTTTGTCGCGATGGTGCGCGCGGGGGAGTCGGGCGGCGTGCTCGAGAGCTCGCTGGTGCGCGTCGCAGACCAGCTTGAGAAGGACGCCTCGCTGCGGCGCCAGATTCGCTCGGCAATGGTCTACCCGATCCTCGTGATGACGTTTGCCTTCGTCGTGCTTGCGGCGCTTGTGACCTTTCTGGTGCCGGTGTTCGAGGGCGTCTTCAAGGAATTCGGCGGCAGCCTGCCGGCGCCGACGAGGATCTCCGTTGCGATTTCTCATGCGTTCACCGGGCTGTGGTTCGGGTTTATTCCGGGGATCTTCGGCATTCTGATCGCAATGGGGGCATGCGCCTTTGCCTTCTTCAAGTGGAAGGGCTCCTCCTTCGGCAAGCCGCAGTGGGACCGGCTAAAGCTCCACGCGCCGATGCGCATCGGCACGATCGTGCAGGAGATCGCTGTGGCGCGCTGGTCGCGCACGCTCGCCTCGCTGACCGCGGCGGGCGTTCCGCTGCTGCAGGCGCTTGAGATCGTCGGCAAGACCGGCGGCAACGTCGTCGTTGAACAGGCGATGGACGGCGTGATCGCCTCCGTCAAGCAGGGGGGCACGCTCTCTGCGCCGCTTGCCAAGACCTCGATCTTCCCCTCGATGGTCACGCACATGGTGGGCGTCGGCGAGGAGACCGGCGAGCTGGACGGGATGCTCGCGAAGGTGGCGGACTTCTATGAGGACCGCGTCGCCGCCTCTGTGAAGGCGCTCACCTCGATCCTTGAGCCGATCATGATCATCGTGATCGGCGCGATCGTCGGCTTCATCGTGATCTCGATGTATCTGCCGCTGTTTGAAGTCTACAACCACATCGAATAGCCGCTCTTGAGCGCTCGGCGAGGCTGCGGCGCGCGAATACGCGCCGCGATCTGCGCAAGGAGGGCTGGTCGAAGACCCCACGGCTACTGCTCCCGCTGCTGCCCGGGTCCGGGCTCGACGCCGCTTTGCCTCCGCAGCGCGCCGAACGTGAAGCGATCCGGCGTCTGGCCGGCGGGCCTGAGCTCGATACGGGCACGACAGCAGAGGGCACCGACGTCGTCGAAGGCATCGGCTGCGGGGAGCTGGCGACCGATCAGCTGATGGCGATGACCCTGCGCAGCGGCGGAACGTATGCAAGCGAGGCCCAAGGTGAGGTCGGCGATGCACAGATCGCGGCGGATGAAGCCAGCAGGACGCCCAGCCTCGCGCGCTCCTCATCGACGAGGCCGCCCGGCCGATTCCAAGCCGCGAGCTCCACCACACCCGGGGTGCGCCACGTCGCTCCAAGGAGCCAGGGCCAGATCAAAACGCAATTCGCCTGTCTGCATCGGAGGTGCCCGCAGATCAACAGTGGCAGCGGCGCCGATTGCAGGACCTCAGGCGATCTATGCCAGCGCCGACTCCAGCTTCGCGCCGAAGGCCTTCGGTTCAATCGCCGGATAGCGATACAGGTCCGGGGCAATTGCCGCAAAGAGCTCACGCAGGCGGGAGGGCTCGACCAAGCCTCGCTCGATCATCTCGCGCACGTCCGCGAGATCCTGCGCGAAGCCACGCTCGACCTTGGATAGGGCCTGCGAGTAGAAATCAAAGTGATGGACGTCAACGTGACCCTCTCGGATCAGATGGGGACTGCGCTCCCTCCATTCAGGAAGCTCCGGGATGAAGTCGATCGGCGAGGCGAGCTCGATGTTGACAGCAAGCCGCTCTTTGAGGGTTGGAAGGGCGCGCAGCAGCTCGTCGGCTTCCGGCTCGAAGCGCAGGTCGACGTCGATCGTCGCCTGACGCCACCCCTCGATCACCGCTGACGATCCGCCGGTCAGATACATGCGCACCGGAGCTCGAGCGATGCGACCCAGCTCGCGGGCAAGCCTTCGAATCGTCTGGTCGTCAACGGGCGGGCGCATGCTCGGCTGCCCGCGCGAAGCTGACCATGCGCCCTACGAGCGCGTTGTAGCGCGTATGGGCGCTCCCGTCACGGGCTGCGAGCATCTCGTAGAGCCGATGAGACGGGCACCGCTCAGCCGTCGCCGGCACAGCCAGCCCGAGAGCTCGCAGTCGCGGCGCCGCCATCGAGACGAGCAGCGAGGCCTCCGTCTCGCGACCGGCGGCAAGATCTTGCAGTCCGGCACTCACGAGCTCGTGCCCCGGTAGGTTGGTGGGGATCGACTCCACCGCTCCATGGTAGATCGAGGCGGGGCGGTCGGTCGCGGCCGAAGTGTCTTCGCCTGGGCGGTGGAATGGCGCAGCCTAGTGCCGTGTCGAGACCACGACGGTCGCCAAATCGCAGCCGCCGCCCTCACCGCGCGCCGCCCTCCTCATCGCTTGGCAGCTCAAGGGCAAACGTCGCGCCCGATGTGCCCTCGGGCTCAGGATTAAGGAGGCTGAGCGAGCCGCCCATGCGCTGCGCAAGCTCGCGGCCGATCGCCAGGCCGAGGCCGAAGCCGCCCCTGCCGCCGGTCTGGCTGCCGCGGCGAAAGCGCGCGAAGATCAGCTCGCGCTCCTCCGCGGGCACGCCGGGCCCTTCATCGCGGACAACCAGGGTCGAGTAGCGATCGCCGCGTCGCACGTAGATATGCACTGCGGAGCCGGCCGAGGAGAAGCGCAGCGCGTTGTCCAGGAGGATGCGCAGGACCCGTGCCAGGGCACCCGGGTCTCCCCGTGCCCAGACCGCCCGATCGGGGCCGTGGACCTCGATGCGCACATCCTGGCCGGCCGCGCGCAGCTCCATTTCCGCGGCGACCGCGCGCGCCAGCTCGGTCAGCTCGATCGCCTCCGAGCGCAGCTCGGTGCGGGAGTCGATGCGGCTGAGGTCAAGCAGGTCGGTTGCAAGGTTGGCAAGGCGACGCGCCTGCTCGCGTGCGCGCGCGGTGCGCTCGCGCGCATCGGCCACGTCAAGGTGCTCCTCCTCGAGGTCGTCTGCGACCAGCTCGAGCAGGCCCTCGAGCGAGGCAAGCGGCGTGCGCAGCTCGTGAGAGGCGGTGGCGATGAAGGAGCGCAGCGCGGCGTCCTGGTCGGCAAGGCGCCTGCGCATCGACTCGAGGCTGCGTGCAAGCTCGCCGATCTCGTCATGCCAGCCGCCAAGCTCGACCGCGACTCCCGGCCCGCGCTGTTCAAGCTCTCGGGCTGCGTCGCGCACGCGGCGCAGCCGCGCCACCAGGCGCCCGGAGAGCGCGATGCCCAGCAGCAGCGCCGTTGCCAGCCCGGCGCCGGCTGCGACCACGAACGCGCTTTCGACGCTCGAGACTGCGCTTGCGACGTAGTCAAGGTGCTTGATGACGACCAGGACATAGGGGGCGCGGCCGATGCGAACGGGCCGCACGACGATGTAGATGTCGCCGCGCAGCAGCTGGGCGTTGCGATGGGTGCGCAGCACCTGCTCGGCGATCGGGTAGAAGACCGGGATGTCGAAGTCGCTCGGCCCGCTGCGGCTCACTATCTGCAGCCGGGAATCAAGCAGCCACGGCTGCGCGGACTGGCCACGGCGCAGCCGATCGAGCGTCGCGCGCAGTTCGGCTGCTTCGGGCAGGCCGGTCGCGGGGTCGACGTGCTGCTCGGAGAGCTCGGTGCGGGTGTTTGCGACCGCCGCGCGCAGCGCCGACTCCGCGCTGTCGCGCAGTCGCGTCTCCAGCGGCGAGAGCAGCGCCAGCGCAGCCACCGCCAGCGTCACCGCGCTGGTCAGAACGAGCGCGATCAGCACGCGCGGGCGAAGCCCGAGCGCGAGGACGCCGAGCAGGCGCCGTGCGCGCTCAAGCGCTCTGCTCACACGCCGGCTGCCCCTGCGGGCGGGTTGTAGAAGCGGTAGCCGGCGCCGCGGACGGTCAGTATCAGCCTCGGCTCCTCCGGGTGCTGCTCGAGCTTTTCGCCCAGATGGCGGATGTGCACATCGATCGCGCGCGGGTCGCGATAGGCGGAGTCGCCCCAGATCGCGCGCAGCAGCTCCTGGCGGTTGAAGAGGCGACCGGGCTCGGAGAGCAGCTGCGCCAACAGCTCGAACTCGGAGAAGGTGAGCTTTACGTCCCTGCCGTATGCGCGCACCACGTGGCGGGAGCGGTTGAGCATGATCGGGCCGACTTCGAGCACGTCCGACTCGGCGCCGCGTGTCGCTGAGCGGCGCAGCACCGCGCGAATCCGGCTGCGCAGCTCCGCCAGCCCGAAGGGCTTGGTTACGTAGTCATCGGCGCCCGCCTCAAGGCCCTGAACGGCGTCGGCCTCCGAGTCGAGCGCCGTCAGCATGATGATCGGGACCATGTTGCGCCGCGATCGCAGGATGCGACAGACTTCATAGCCCGAGGGCGCTGAGCCCAGCGCCACATCGAGCAGGATCACGTCGTAGAGGGAGCGCATCACCTCCTCGATCGCCTCCGTCCCGGAGGCCACGGCGTGCACGCTGTGCCCCTCGCGCGTGAAGGAGCGCGTCAGCGTCTCGCGAAGCTCCGCCTCGTCATCGACAACCAGGATGTTCAGGGGCCCGTCCTTCTGCATCTGCGCGTAGGCAGGCTAGCGCTGCCGCGGGCGCGATGGGCTGACAGCGGGCAGCTCGTAGATCGTGCCGGGCGGCACCCCTGCCGCGGCGGAGACGTCGCGCCCGTGAGCGCGCAGCCAGCGCACCGGCGCTGAGCAGTCGCCGTTGGTGGTTTCTGTAGGCTTGGGGCAGGGGCCGCTGAGGACCGCGTAGCGCACGCTGCCTGCGGCGGCCAGGCGCGCCAGCTTCCCGGCGCTGACGATCACGTGCCCTTCGTCGGTTGTCAGGGGCAGCACCGGTCGTCCGTCGGCAAGCACCAGCGCTCCCATCTGCGTCGCCGAGTCATAGGCGGTCTCAAAGCGCGCGCTGCCCTGATGGCGCTCCAGGTAGGCGCTCAGGTGCGCAAGCTCCGTCGCCGGCAGCGAGCCCAGGATATTGCCGTCGGAGGCGTTTTCTGACACCGCCTGCAGCGACGCAGAAAGCGGGATCGCAAGCACGCCGATCGCAAGCGCAAGTGAGGAGAGCGCGGCCAGGCCGCCCGCAAGCGGCCGGTCGGCGAGCAGCGCCGCAAGCAGAGAGAGGGCAAGCGCTGCCAAGCCCAGGCAGAGGACGACGACAAAGAGCGCGGTGGTGCCGTAGAGGAGATGGTGGGCGTAGGGGAGGAGGATCGCAAGGGCGCCGCCAAGCAGGGCGAGGCGGCCCCAGCGGCCCACGCCGCTCCTTGCGGGCCGAGCGCCGATCGCCGCCACGCCGATGCCAAGCAGCGCCGCGACCGCCGGCGTGAAGGCTTCGGTGTAGCGGGGGTGCAGGCGTGCCATCGCGCTGAAGAGGACGGCCCCCTCCGCCAGCCAGAGCGCGAGCGCCGCAAGCAGCGCCCGGCGCACGCGCTCCCGGCGATCGCGCGGAGCGCCGCGGGCAAGCGCCGCCAGCGCGATCGGCACTCCCAGCAGCGCCGCGACCAGCACCTCGAGCCCCAGGCGTTCGCCCGAGAGCGGGCCGATGCGCGAGAGCAGCCGGCCAGCTGAGGGAGGGGCGATGGGAATCGCAGCGCGCTCGGCGACCGTCGCCTGCGGATAGTGGCGGTGGGGGTCATAGACGCCGGGTGCGCCTTCGATCGTCTGCACCCCCTTCAGCCGGTCGATGGTGTTGAAGACGAAGGCCGCATTCCAGGGGCTGCCGTTGGTCGAGCCGACGGCATAGGGCTGGTCGTGGGCGGGCACGATCAAGGTGAAGGTGAGCCAGGAGAGGGCCGCCGCCACATAGAGGCAGCCGGTGGCGGCGATGATGCGCAGGCGCGGCCGCGTCGGGGCGAGGCCAAGGTAGGCGGCAAGGGCCAGCGGCGGCAGCGCGGGGAAGCTCTCCGAGAGCTTCACGTTGAAGGCCAGCGCAAGCAGGATCGCAGCGGCGGCCAGGTAGCGCAGGCGGTCGCGCTCGATCGCGCGCGCGACCATCGCCAGCGCCAGCGCGCAGAGCGAGGCCATGATCGCGTCGGTCGTGTCGCTGCGCGCGGTGATCACCGCGATCGGTGCCAGCGCATATGCGGCGGCGGCCAATAGCGCCGCGCGCGCGCCAAAGGCGCGCCGCAGCGCAAGGAAGAGGAAGCCGCAGGTGGCGCTGCCCGCTAGCGCCTGTGGCAGCCGCGCTGTGAGCGCCGAGAAGCCGAAGACCTTGGTCATGAGCACCGCCGGCCAGAGATCGAGCGGGGGCTTGTCGAGCGATACGGTGCCGCCCGGCTCAAGCGCGCCGAAGAGGAAGTCGTGCAGCGAGGTACCCATCGAGCGCACCGCAGAGTCGTAGTAGGGGTCGAGCGGGACGCCTGTGAGGTGCGCGAGGCGCAGCGCGCCGGCGCCGGCGACGATCGCGCCCAGCACCAGCAGCTGGATCGCGTCCCGTCCACGAGCATTGCGGGAGCCGGGCGCCGGAGGCTGTGCGCGGCGGTGCTCGTCGGCAGGGGTCAAGCCCGCCGGGGCGGCGGCGCTCAGCAGGGCCTCTTCGCTCATCGCCGCAAACGGTAGCCGCCGGTCACCGCGCGAGCATGCGGTGCGCGCCTGCCATGAGAGCAGTCTCATCGGATCGCTGCCGCTGCGGCGCGCTCCCGCGCCCGGTTATGCTGGGCGCGATGAGCGACCAGTCAAGCGCTACCGGCAAGGTGGCTCCTGCCGAGTCCTGCATGCCCTGCGGCGGGCGCGGATATGTGATCGCAAGCGAGGGCGGCGAGCAGCGCCAGGTCACCTGCCCGTGGTGTGAGGGCAGCGGGCAGCGGGTCGGCGGCGTCGACGCGCAGGCGCGCTGGACGCAGGGGCAGGAGTCGACGGCGGCCGGCTCGGAGCCGTCGAACACCTCGCCAAGCTCCCCGGCGGCGGTCGCTGCGAGCACCGATTAGCGGCGCCTGAGGCCCGGTCGCGCGCTCGGGCAGGCGCCGATGCAGGTGCTTCCAGGGGCCACCGCGGCGCTGCCAATGCGTCCAGGGGAGGAACACCGGCTTGAGCGCTTCGGCTCGACAACCGATGTGCCTCTCGGTCAATGACAAACACCGCCAGCACCGCGGTGCCCGGGCAGCTTACCACTTGGTAGATGACAAAGCCCACGGCCCGACGGTGGGGCGCTGGGGGAGAGCATCTGCGCTTGACGCGGGAGCACTCCCGACGCACGCCACCGGAGGGGCCGCTTCGCCGACTGGGGCGAGGTGACGCGGAGCGGGCAGATCGAAAAGGAGAACATCAGACATGCTCAACCGACTCCGCCAGCGCGCAGGCGATGAGGGAGGCTTCACGCTCATCGAACTGCTGGTCGTGATCCTGATCATCGGCATCCTCGCCGGCATCGCGATCCCGGCCTTCCTCGCGCAGAAGAACAAGGCCGTCTCGGCCTCGGCCAAGTCGATGGTCGCAAGCGCCGAGACAGCAGCCGAGACCTACGGGACCGACAACAACGGCTCGTTTACAGGCCTCTCCCCGGCCGTGATCAACGAATATGAACACACCATCCCGACCGCGGAACAGACCGGAGAAGGCAAGCCTTGGGTCTCCGCGGCAGCAGCCACAGAAGGTGGCGGGTATAAGGTCACGGTCTCTGTGAAGGTCGCCGGAACGACCGTCAAGTTCAGCGCGGAACGAAACGGTGAAGGCATCATCTCAAAGACCTGCGAACCGAAGAACCCAACCTACGGCTGCCCGAAGAGCGGCGAATGGTAGGCGCCAGGCGCCTGATCTGAGCGCGGCCGACTTCCGGCCGCACGAGCCGAGGCGACCCACGTGGTCGCCTCGGCTTTTCTTCATCCTGCGGGCCTCAAGTTCGCTCCCATCGCGCCCGATAGTTTGCTCATGGAGGCACGGGATCTCAGGTCCGCAGCGCTCGGCGATCAGCGCGGCTTCACGCTGATCGAACTGCTGGTCGTGATCCTGATCATCGGCATCCTTGCCGGCGCGGCGCTGGCGGCGTTCATCGGCCAGACGCACAAGGCCTATGACGCCTCTGCCAAGCAGCTTGCCTCCTCGGCGCAGATCGCCGCTGAAACCTATGGCATCGACAACAAGGGCTCATACAAGGAACTGAGCCCCAGCGTGATCCACGAATACGAGGTGACGATTCCAACCTCCGCTGAACATATGAGCGCCGGCGCGTGGCTGCTGGTGGCTGCGCCGATCGAAGAAGGCGCGGGCTACGAAGTCGCGACGGTGGCGCCTGAAGTGGAATATGAGCGCTTCACGATCGTGCGCCACGGCGACGGCTCCACCGAAAAGAAGTGCGCACCGGTGATCGCCGCGCGCGGCTGCGCGAGCGGCACCTGGTAGCGCAGGCTGCGGCTGCGCCGCTCAAGAGAGCTGGAGCTGGCGCCGATGAGGCTCCCATGCAGGCCGTCTTCTCCGGCGTCCTCGGCGCGATCGTCGGCTCCTTCCTGAACGTGGTCGCCTTCCGGCTGCCGCGGCGCGAATCGCTCGTGCGCCCGCGCTCGCGCTGCCCGCACTGCGGCGCACAGATCAAGCCCTACGACAACATCCCGATCCTCTCCTACCTGATCCTGCGCGGGCGCTGCCGCTCCTGCGCTGCTCGCATCTCGCCGCGCTACCCGTTGATCGAGGCGCTCAGCGCGGCGCTGTGCGTGGCTGTGGTGCTGAGCCGCTCCTCCGCCGCTGCGATCGCGCTGGGTATCGCGCTGGTGCTGATCGTGATCCCGGTCGCCGTGATCGATGCGACGCACCTGGTCATCCCCAACCGCATCGTCCTTCCCGGGGCGCTGCTTGCGCTGGCGCTCGGGTCGGCGCTCGATCCCGGTGGCGAGCTCAGACGCCTTGCCGCCGGCGCGGGCGCGGGCGCGCTGCTGCTTGCGATCGCGCTCGCCTACCCGCGCGGGATGGGAATGGGGGACGTGAAGCTGATCGCGATGATCGGGCTCTACCTGGGCACGGGCGTGGTGCCTGCGTTTGCCATCGCGCTGATCTCCGGGACGCTCGTGGGGGCGCTGATCGTGGCGCGCAAGGGCGTTGCCGCCGGCCGCAAGACGGCCGTGCCCTTCGGCCTCTTCCTTGCCCTCGGGGCGATTGTCGCCCTGTTTGCCGGCGGCCCCCTGATCCACTGGTACACCCACGACCTGACCGGCGCCGGCTGAGCGCAACTGGACAAATAGGCAATAGCGCTCCCAGGACTTCAAGCACACCGATTCTTCGTCGATGCCTCCCCAGCAGATGCCTTCCTTCCTGAAAGCAAACGTCTCCCTCGGCGATCTGCGGCTCTCCGGCCTTGCGCCCAAGCTGCCTGCTCTCGGCGCCCTGCGCGGTGCCCGCCGCAAGAGCGGGAGCGTCGTCGGCTTGGACATCCAGCCCGGCTACGTCGCCGCCGCCAAGGCGAAGATGAACGGCTCGCTCGTGATCGAGCAGGCGGCGAGCGCCCCGCTTGACGCCGAGACCGTGCGCGAGGGAGAAGTGATGAACGAGGAGGCGCTTGCATCTGCGCTGCGCGAGCTCTTTGGCCGCTCCGGCCTCGACCGGCGCGTTCGCATCGGCGTCGCCAACCAGCGCACGGTGATGCGCATGCTGGAGGTGCCGCCCTTCAGCGACGAGAAGGACCTTGCTGCAGCGGTCCGCTCGCAGGCCGAGGACCAGATGCCGATGCCGCTGGCAAGCGCTGCGATCGACTTTCGCCCGCTGGGGATCATCGACACGCCCGCCGGCGCGCGCCAGCGCGTGCTGCTGGTCGCAGCCCAGCTTGACACCGTCCAGCGGCTGATGGGCGCGGTCCGCGCGGCCGGTCTGCAGCCGGAGGGGATCGACCTCTCCGCCTTTGCGCTGATCCGCTCCCTCTACGGGCATCTGCGCCCGCAGGCGGAGGGCGAGAGCGCCCCGCGCATGCTGCACCTGAACATCGGCGGTCTCACCAACATGGTGATCGCCGAGGGGCTGGAGTGCCGCTTCACGCGCGTGCTCGGCCGCGGCCTTGAGGCGATCGCCGCCGAAGTCGCCGAGCGGCGCTCGATCCCGATCGTGCAGGCGCGTGAGCTCGTGCAGAGCGTCGGCGCCACAAGCGCCGTCAAGGCGGCGCCCGCAAGCCCTCAGGGCGGATCGACGTTGACGATGATGGGAAGCCACGGCGACGGCTCCGGAGCCGAAGCGCTGGCGCTGCAGATGGAGCGCCAGCGCCAGGAAAACGAAGCTGCGGCGCTCGCAGCCCAGCAGGGGATTGCCAACGAGCAGGTCGGGGCAAGCGAGAGCGCCGCTTCAAGCGAGCCGCCTGCTGCCTTCCAACCGATGGACCTCTCCGTCGCGAGCGAGCCGCCCGCTGCTGGCGGGGCGCCGGGCGCCCCGGTGGCGGGCTTTCAGGAGCTGCCCGAGGGAGGCGATCAGGGCTCGGCTGGCGCTCTCGGGGCGGTCGAGTTGGGCTACGGCGCCGAGCAGCATGCCCCCTATCAGGGCGCGCCCGAGGCTCAGCCGCCGGCTGCGACCTCAGCGTCGCAGCAGGGCTCGGGCTTCGAGCAGGGCTACACGCAACCGGCGCCGGAATCGGCACTCGAGTCGCCGCTTGGCGCAGGCGATCCGGCGATCGCTGGCGCGGGGCAGCCCGAGCCGCCGCTGCCGGCAGCAGCGCCGAGCCAGCCGCTCGCGGACGGGATCGGCCTGGGTGGGCAGCTGCGCGTCAGCGAGCCGCCGCCGCTCTCGCCTGAGCAGGCGGAAGTGCGCCTGATCCTGGAAGCCGGCGTGCGCTCGATCGCCGTCGATGTCCGCAACTCGCTTGACTTCGTGATCGCCCAGGAACAGGGCGCTCCCGTCGAGCTGGTCGTCCTCTCGGGGCCCGCGCTCGACATCCCCGGCTTTGCGGAGCTGCTTGAGACGCACATCGGCCTGCCCGTTCGCGCCGAGAGCGTTGATGGCGCCTCCGCGGACGCATTTGGCGAGGTCTCGCCGCAGTACTTTGCAATCGCGGCCGGTCTCTCCGTCGAGGAGGTGCGGGCGTGAAGGCCGTAAACCTGATTCCCGTAGAGCAGCGCGCGCAGCGCGGTGGCGTCGCAAATCGCAGCCACGGTGTGGCATATGTGCTTGCTGCGGTGCCCGTCGCGGTCGGCGCGCTCGGCGGTCTCTATGGCCTTGCCAAGCATGAACTTGCCAGCAAGGAAACGGAAGCCGCACGCGTTGAAAAGCTCGCGGAACGCACCCAGCGCGAAGCCGCCGGGCTCGCCCCCTACAAGAGCTTCATCGCGCTGCGTCAGTCGCGCGAATCGCAGATACTGGGGCTGATCAACTCGCGCTTTGACTGGGCGCACCTGCTTGCCGAGCTTGGCGCCGTGCTGCCGCAGGGGACCACGGTCAGCACCTTCCAGGGTGCGATCGGCACCTCCGCGGGCGCCAGCACCACGACCACCAAGGCAAGCAGCGGCGGCGCGGTCGCCTCCGCGACGCCCGCCGGCTCGCTGCCCACCGTCATCCTCTCCGGCTGCGCGACCAGCGGCACCACCGTTGCGCTCCTGCTCTCCAGGTTGAAGCTGATCGACGGCGTGAGCAACGTTGAAATGCACAGCCTCCAGCGCAACGGCGCAGGTAGCAGCGCCGGCAGCTCGAGCGGGGCCTGCCCTGCCGGCACGCAGTCATACAACGTGACGATCACCTTTGAAGCGCTGCCTACGCCTCCGACCTCGGCGCCGGCGCCCGCAACCTCAAGCGCTACCGCGCCGGCAACATCGCACCGCACCTCAGCGCGCCCGGCGAGCGGCCACGCGCTCCCTGCTGCTGAGAACCGAAAGGTGCTCCCGCGATGAGCGCGCGCGACCGCCTCGTGCTTGCGCTTGTTGCGCTTGTCGTGATCATCGCCTTCGGCTGGATCGAGGTCGTCTCGCCCGAGCGCTCGAAGGTCTCGAGCGCGCAGTCGAAGATCGCAAGCGCCGAATCGCAGCTGCAGAGCGCAAGGTCCGCGCTCTCAGAAGCGCGCGATGCCCAGAAGCGCTACAGCGAAGCATACGCTGCGATCATCGCGCTGGGCAAAGCCGTGCCCGCCCAGTATGAAGTGCCCGCGATCGTCTATGAAATCGAACACGCCGCGAATGGGCAGCATGTGCAGCTGGTCTCGGTGTCGGCGAGCAGCAGCCCCTCCGCATCCTCCGCCTCGGGCAGTGTCGGCGCATCGTCAAAGAGCGCTGCCACTGCCGGCGGCAAGGCGACGACCTTCACCCAGATGCCCTTCACCTTCACCTTCAACGGCACCTTCGCCGATCTCTACGCGCTGCTCAGCAAGCTTCAGGGCCTTGACACCTACTCGAGCAGCACCGGGGTCACCGTGACGGGCAGGCTGTTCACGATTCAAAGCATCGCGCTCCTGCCGAGCACCCAGAGCGGCGGCGCAAGCGGCGCCGAAACTGCGAAGTCGAAGTCCGGCTCGAGCTCGGCAAACGCCGGCGAAGAACTCTCGGGCACGATCACCGCAACCGCTTATGTCCTGCCCAGCTCGCAGAGCGCAAGCGCAGGCGCCGGCACGAGCGCACCCTCGACGGGGGCGGGCTCGCCCGCCGGCTCCGGATCCGGCTCCGGGGCTGCAGCCGCGGGCACTCCGGCAACGGTGAGGGCGCTGCCATGAGCGACTTCCTGAAGCTGCTCAAGGACGATCTGCTTGACCGGCGCATGCGCCCGCTGCTGATCGTCTGCGTTGTCGTGCTGGTCGCGGGCGTCGGCTATGCGGTGACGAGCGGCTCGGGCTCTGCTGGCGGCGGCGAAAGCGCAGGCGGCGCTCCGGCTGGCGCAAGCGCTGTGGTTCCGACGGCCGCAAGCGCAGGCTCGGGAGTCAGCGCAAACGGCGCAGCAGCAGAGACGACCTTCGGCGCAGTCAAGCAGAGCGGCAGGGTTGCAGACCCCTTCAAGACGCTCGCCGGCGCGACCGGGGCGACGGGCAAGAGTGCCGGCGGCTCAGGCAAGGGCGCGAGCAGCAAAGCCTCCGCCAAGGGCCCCGCCACGCAGTCCCCCAGCAAGTCCTCCTCCACAACCACGACCACGAGCACGCAGCAGAGTGGCTCCACCAAGACGGAACATAATGAAGGCTCGAAGCATCGCTCAGGTGCTCATCCGAAAAGTCCCTACCGTGTGACGATCGAATTCGGCCGCGCGCCGGCGAGCGCCACCGAAGCGCCGCACCTCGTCTCCTTTGCGGGCCTGCCGATCGGCGCGGCGCTGCCGAGCAAGAATGACCCGCTGGTGAGGGTCAAGGCGATCAGCGCGAGCGGGACCTCCGGCACAGCAACGATTGCGCTGGCGACCTCGCGCGCTCCGATCGTGAGCGGCGTGGGGATCTGTCTGCCAAGCTCGACGGAATGCGAAGCCGTGAAGCTCTCCGTCGGACAGAGCGAGGAACTCGACTACCTGGAACCGGACGGCCAGACCGTCACCTACGTGGTCAAGCTGAGCGCGATCAGCAAGGTCGGATGAGCGCGCGCCTGTCGGCTTGAGCCGAGGGGTCGGACGCGCGCGGAGTCGGCTCCTGCCGCTCCTCGCCGCGCTCGCCGCGAGAGCCTCCCGGGTAAGCTGGGCGCGATGAGCTTCCGACTGACAACCGCCGGGGAGTCGCACGGGCCGGGCCTCACCTGCATCCTCGAGGGGGTGCCCGCCGGGCTCAGGATCGACCGCGCCGACATCGACAACGACCTCGCGCGGCGCCAGCTCGGTCACGGGCGCGGGGGACGGATGAAGATCGAGCGCGACCGCGTCGAGGTCAGCGGCGGCCTGCGCCACGGTCTCACGCTCGGCTCGCCGCTTGCGCTGCAGGTGCGCAATCGCGACTTCGAGAACTGGCAGCTTCGCATGAGCCCGTGGCGCCTCGATGACGCAGAGGGCCCCGCGGCGGCGCAGGAGCGCGTCGAGGAGGTGCATCTGCCCCGCCCCGGCCACGCCGATCTGGTGGGCGTCCAGAAGCAGGGCTTCACGGACGTGCGCAACGTGCTGGAGCGCGCCTCCGCGCGCGAGACCGCCGCGCGCGTGGCGGGCGGGGCGGTCTGCAAAGCCTTCCTGCGCGCGCTGGGCGTGGAGATCCGCTCGCATGTGATACAGATCGCCTCGGTGCGCGTGCCCGAGCGCGCTGGGCCGCTCGCGCTTGCCGACTTCGAGCGGGTCGACGAGTCGCCCGTGCGCTGCCTGGACCCGGCAAGCGAGGCGGCGATGGTCGCGGAGATAGATGCGCTGCGCAAGGCCAACGAGTCCCTCGGCGGCATCTTCGAGGTGCGCGCCTTCGGTCTGACCCCGGGCCTCGGGTCATACGTCTCCTGGGAGGGGCGGCTCGACGGCCAGCTGGCGATGGCGCTCTGCTCGATCCAGGCGGTCAAGGGCGTAGCGATCGGCGACGCCTTCACCGTTGCCGCGCTGCCGGGCTCGCAGGCGCACGATGAGATCTTCCACACGCCCGAGCGCGGCTACTACCGCACCACCAATCGCGCGGGCGGCCTCGAGGGCGGGATGAGCAACGGCGAGGATCTGATTGTGCAGGGCGCGATGAAGCCGCTGCCGACGCTCACCCAGCCGCTGCGCTCGGTGGACATCCTCACGCACGAGCCGGCGCAGGCGCTGCGCGAGCGCACCGACTCATGCACCGTTCCCGCCGCGGCGGTGGTCGCCGAGGCGATGGTCGCCTTCGTGCTCGCGCGCGCCTACCGGGAGAAGTTCGGCGGCGACCACATCGATGATGTGCGTGGCGCGCTGGCCGCATATGAGGAGCGAATCGATTGGCGCCGTCCGCGCTAGCGCGCCGGCCGGGACGGGCGCTCGTCTTCATCGGCTTCATGGGAGCGGGCAAGAGCCGCGCGGCCCGCGAGGTCGCCGCCCTGCTGGGCGTCCCGGCGATCGACAGCGACGCCCTGCTCGAGGAGCGCCTCGGACGGCCGATCGAGCAGGTGGTGGCCGAGGAGGGCGAGGGCTGGTTTCGGGCGCGCGAGGAGGAGCTTGTGCTCGAGCTGCTCGGCCGTGCGGGCGCCGACGCGGTGATCGCGCTGGGCGGCGGCGCGATCCTCTCCGAGCGCGTGCGCACCGCGCTTGACCGACACCTTGCCGTCTACCTGGAGAGCGACGCGGCAGCCGCATGGGAGCGCCTGGGAGCCGGGCGTGCACGGCGCCCGCTCGCCTCCGACCCGGAGCGCTTTGCAGCGCTGCTTGAGGCTCGGCGCCCCCTCTATGAGCAGCTCGCCGATGCGACGCTGCCTGCGGGCGCGCCGCCGCCGGGGGCGCGCCCAGTCGAGGGCGAGGGCGCGCAGGCGGAGGCGCCGGTGGCGGCACGCGCGCTGGCAAGCCTGATCGCGCTCAGCCGCGCCCCGGTGGGGACGCGCCTGATCTGGGCCTGGAGCAAGGCTGCGGAGTACCCCGTCTTCATCGGTCGCTCGCTCTATGTCGCCCGCCACAGCGCGAGAGCCGGCGCCGGTGACCCCGACTGGCACCTGCGCGAGCTCTGGCCGCCCGAGCACGCCGGGGCGCGCTCATTTCTGGTCAGCGACAGCAACGTCGCGGGGCGTTTTGCGCCCCTGATAGGCGAGGTGGCCGCCCGCTGCGTGATCGAGCCAGGCGAGGAGCACAAGAGCCTTGAGAGCGCCAGACGCATCTGGCAGGAGCTGGTCCAGGCGCAGATCACCCGCGCCGAGCACGTGCTCGCGCTTGGCGGCGGCGTGGTGGGCGACCTTGCCGGCTTCTGCGCCGCCACCTACCAGCGCGGCATCGCGATCATCCACGTGCCCACGACGATCGTCGCGCAGGTCGACTCCGCCTACGGCGGCAAGACCGGCATCGACCTGCCGGCGGCCAAGAACTATGTCGGCGCCTACCACCAGCCTGCCGCGGTGATCGCGGACGCGGCGGCGCTCTCAAGCCTCCCGGAGCGCGAGCATGCAGCCGGCTGGGTCGAGGTCCTGAAGAGCGCGATGATCGCCGGCGGCGAGCTATGGGCGGCCGTCGCCGGCTCCGCGCCCGTCGATGAGCGGGTCATCCTCGGCTGCGCAAAGCTGAAGATCTCGATCGTCGCAGATGACGAACGCGACAGCGGGCTTCGCCAGGTGCTAAATCTCGGTCACACCGTCGGCCATGCTATAGAGGCGGTGACGGGCTATCGGCGCTTCCGCCACGGCGAGGCGGTTGCGCTGGGTCTGCTTGCGGCGTTGCGCCTCTCCTCCCAGGGCGCGCTGCGCGAGCAGGTGCGCGAGCTGCTTGCCGCGCGCGGGCTGCCGGTAAGGCTGGCTGGCGTGGATCCCGACGCGGTGCTTGCGGCGGTGCATCTGGACAAGAAGCGCAGAGGCGATCAGGTGCCCTTCGTCTTGGTCCATGGGCCCGGGCGCGTCGAGCACGGCTGCGCGGTCTCCACGCGCGAGCTGCGCAGCGCGGTAGCGGAGCTATGCGCCGGCGACCGAGAGCATCCCCGGCAGGCGCGCGCCGCCGAGGGGGCGCATTGATGGGAGCGCCGCTGATCGAGGTCATCCACGGCGTCAACTTCGACGTGCTCGAGCTGCGCGACCCTCGCCACTACGGCGGGCTGACGCTGGATGCGCTGCAGGATCAGATCGCAGCCTACGCCGGCGAGCTGGGCATGGCCGCTGTCTTTCTGCAGACAAACCGCGAGCACGAGCTGCTCGAGCGCCTGCACGAGATCGCGCGCGCTGAGCGCCGCTCTGCTCGCCGGGAACCGGCCGGGCTGATCATCAACCCCGGCGCCTGGACTCATTACGCCTGGTCGCTGCATGACGCGCTCGAGCTGGTGCACGCGCCGGCAGTCGAGGTGCACCTCTCCGACATCGGCGCCCGCGAGGGCTGGCGCGCGCGCTCGGTGATCAGCGACGTCTGCATCGCGACGGTTGCGGGCGAGGGCGTCAGCGGATATCGCCGCGCGCTGATGCTTCTGCGCGCTGCCATCGGCCGAGCGGACGCGGGAGCCGCTAGCGCGGAGGGGGAGCGCTGATGCGCTGCGCAGAGCGCGCGCAGGCGCTCGCACGGAGCCTGGCCGAGGCCGATGTCGACTGCCTGCTGATCAGCGCGCCCGCCAACCTGCGCTACCTGACCGGCTTCAGCGGCTCCTCGGCGATCGCGCTGATCTGGTCGGCGGAGCGCGCAGCGGCGGGCGAGCACCTCTTCATCAGCGACTTCCGCTACGAAGAGCAGGCGGCGGCGGAGGTGCCACCGGGCTACGAGCAGCTGTTCCTGAGCGCCGCGGGGCCGCGCCGCGAGGCCTTCGGGCTGCTCTGCGAGCGTCTGCCCGCGGGGGGCGGGCGCCTTGCCTTCGAGGCCGCGCACCTGACCGTCGCGGCGCTGCGGCGGCTGGAGGCCCATCTGCCCGAGCGCTGGTCGGCCCGGCCGCTGGAGGGTGACCTGATCGAGCGCATGCGCGAAGTCAAGGATCGTGAGGAGATCGAGCGGATCGCCGCCGCCAGCAAGCTTGCCGACGCCGCTCTGGCGGCGGAGCTTGAAGTCGGCATCGAGGGGCGCAGCGAGCGCGAGCTGGCGGCATCCCTCGAGCATCGGATGCGGCTGTTGGGAGCCTCTGCGGCGAGCTTCCCGACGATCGTCGCCTCAGGCGCGCACGGCGCGCTCCCTCACGCCCAGCCGCGCGAGGCCGCGATCGCGCGCGGCTGCCTGGTGACGATCGACTGGGGCGCGCTACATGAGGGCTACTGCTCAGACTGCACGCGCACCGTTGCGGTGGGGCGCCCGAGCGAGCACGCGCGGGAGGTCTACGAGATCGTCCTCGCCGCCCAGCAGGCGGCGCTCGAGGGCCTGCACAGCGGACTGTGCGGCTACGAGGTCGATGAGCTCGCGCGCTCGCTGATCGCCGCAGCGGGCTACGGCGATCGCTTCGGCCATGGCCTTGGCCACGGCGTCGGGCTGGAGGTCCACGAGGCGCCGCGGCTGGGGCCGCGCCGCGCCCCAGCACAGGGCGAGCGGGCGCCGAGCGGCGAGGAGCGCGACGGCGAGCGGGGTCGGGGCGATGAGGCAGCGCGGGCGCTGCGCGCGGGAACCGTCGTGACGATCGAGCCCGGCATCTACATCGCCGGCGAGCTGGGCGTGAGGATCGAGGAGCTGGTGGTCCTCGAGGATCAGGGGATCCGCACCCTGACCTCGCTGCCCCGTCAGCTGATCGAGCTCTGAGGGGCGCGCCCGCGCCCGGCGCCCAGCGCCGCGGCGAGGACCCTCGACGTCGGGCCCCTGTGCCAGGCGCGTGTGGGGGCGTAGAGCCTGATGGCTAGATAGAGCGCGAGCGGAAGCGACCAGGCGAGGAAGAAGAGCGATTGCAGGTCCGGGGCGATCAGCGGCGGCAGCCAGCTGAAGCTCGCCGCGCCCAGCGCTGCGATCACGCCGGCAAGGAGCGGTGGGCGGCGGGGGTGACTGTGCGCATCCAGCGCCAGCAGCGCCAGCAGGCAGGGCAGCGGGTAGTAGAGGTTGTCCCAGGTGTCCAGCAGGCAGCGCACGAGCATCAGCAGCGCTAGCAGGGTGAGCGCGAGCGCAAGTCGATCGCGCCTGCCGGCGGCGGCGGCCTGAGCGCCTCCGCGCACCCCCGCTGCGCCGCGCACCGATGCGCCGGCGCTGCTGCGCCGCTGCTGCCACAGCGCTGCGGCGCCGAGGGCCGCCCCTGCGATCAGGATCGAGGGATGGCTGATTGACGCAACCCAGGCGGGCGCCACGCGGTAGCCGGGGGCGATGTAGCCGACCGGGTGATGACCCACGACGACGAAGCGACCGAAGGCGCTGGGGAAGGGGACGCCGCCGGGCGAGCCCAGAAACCACCACAGCGACCAGGGCATGAAGACATAGACGCTTGCAGGGCTTGCCGCTGCGGAGGCCTGGGCGTAGAAGGAGCCGCCCGGCACCAGCAGCAGCGGCGCAAGCACGAGCGCTGCGCCCAGCGCGCAGGTGAGGAGCAGCGCAGCGTGGCTGCGCATCGGCCGCGGGGGCAGCGCCAGCAGCGCCGCGGGGACGGCCAGCAGCGCCCACTCCTTGTTGGCGATCGCCAGCCCGAGCAGAGCGCCCGCCATGACGCTGCGGCCTGAGGCAGCCAGCAGCACCGCTCCGACACAGAGCGCCCCGCCCACCAGCTCCTCGGGGTGTCCGGTGCGCAGCGCCTGCAGGGCGAAGGGATTGGCGATGCAGAGGGCAAGCACGAGCAGGCGTGCGAAGCTCCCGGCGGCGTCCGCTCCGCCGCTCGCGGCACCGCGGCGCATGCGTGCGACCAGCCAGAGCCCAAGCGCAGCGCTCGCGAGCAGGCCCGGCAGCGCGACGGCTTCATAGAGCGCTTCGGGTCCCCGCCCGAAGAGGCCCCTGAGCAGGGCGAACGGTGCGCGCTCCACCAGCGAGCCGCCATAGGCCGGCGCCAGGCGCAGGAAGGCGAGGGGGTGACCGTGCAGCAGCGCGCTGAAGGACGCTAGCGCTTCAAGGCGAAAGTCGCGCGGCAGCCGCGACTGGGCGCCGATTGCGCTCATCAGAAGCAGCGCGAGCAGCGCACCGCACAGTGGCAGGGCGTTTTCGCGGATCAGGCGCCGCACATGGTCGCATCGGCTGCCACGCCGGCGGCCTTGAGCCCTGCGACCTCGCCTCAGCCCTTGATCGTCGCCGAGTGGCCGATGATCACACCGGCCCAGTCAAGCGCCTGAACCTGGACGTAAGGGGCGGCGGGAACGGAGATCGCGGTCTCAAAGCCCGCGCGCGCCGCCTGCCCGATCGGATGAAGCGCCTGCGGCGAGGAGCCGCCGAGCACCAGCCAGCGCGCCACTTCGGTCGCGCCGTTCCAGGATGCGTAGACGGCCAGCCCGCCGCCCTGTGCTTCGGCGGCGATCGAGGGCGGGTAGGAGGGGGTGCCGGTCCATTCGAACTTATAGCCGCGATAGGAGGCGAGGTGTTCGCCGTGCTCGGAGGAGATCGGCTGCAGGGAGAGGTGGGCGTCGTAGATCATCTGGCCGGAGGAGTTGAACTCCGTGAAGTACGGTTCTGACCCCCAGCCCATGAACCAGTTGCCGCCCGCCAGTTCCTGCACGTCGCCCTGGCTGCCGGACTGAAGCGGCCTTGGGTGCAGAAGTTCAAACACCCTCTTGACGGTGTTTGTCTGCTGGTCATATTCGATGAAGAGGCCACGCGTCTGGGGGTGCACGAACGGCGTCCCGCCGTTGTCGAAGATCGAGATGACGCCGTCGGGAAGCGTGGCGGCGTCGTGCTGGTAGGCGGTCATCGTGCCTTCTTCCATCTTCACCGAGGGGTCCTTGCCGCCGATCGTCGTCGTCACCTGGCCGGTCCTGTCGTCGATCAGGTACAGCTGCCAGGTGTTGCGCGCCGAGAGCAGCGTGGTGCCGTCGGCTCGCGGGTCGACCGAGTTGAGGTGGAAGAAGTCAAACGGCCATTCGGCGTCCGCCTGTTCGGCCTTGGCGTAGGAGGCCGACAGCGGCACATGGTCGACCGATGTCCATTCACGGCGCACCATCCCGGTCCTCAGGTCGACTTCCTGGAAGAGGAAGTCGGTCAGGTCTCCGTCGCGCGGGCCGTTGTCGGAGGTCAGGTTGCAGTGGATCGTCGCGGCGACCGTGAACACCGCGGTGTGGTCGGGCTCGAGGTGGAAGTCATGCAGGTCGACGAGATAGCCGTTGCCGGCATGGATGTGAAGGATCGGCTGGTAGGCGCTGTTGGCGACGATCTCTTCGCCCAAGCCGAAGCCGTTCTGGGGGATGAAGCCCTGCCACCACGTGAGCACCTTTTCGCCTTCGTATTCCTCGACCTGCAGGTTGGTGGCAAAGACGTGTTCAGGGAGCGGGTCCATCCAGACCAGCTGCCCGTTCGGTTCGAAGATCATCGGCCCGGTGTTGCCGGGCCCGGAGTAGGGAGCGCCGAAGATGTCCCCGCCGCCGTCCAGCGAGGGGTTGTAGTAGGTGACGGCGATGCTCGGAGGGTGGATTTCCGGCGCGGAGTGGTAGCTGGTGTATTCACCGGGTGTGAGCTGCAGCTTCTCTGTCGGCGCTTCGATCGCGATCGGGTCGGCGTAGGCGATCGCGAAATGGAAGGAGAAGGGGCGCTCGCCCCCGCCGACCCGGACCTCGCCGCGCACGGTCACGGTCTCGCCGGGGTCAAAGGGCCGCTCGGGGAGGAAGCTTGCCCCGTCGCCCTGCGAGTAGGCGATCAGCCGACCGCGGTGAGCGCCGGTGAAGGTGCCGCTGACATGGATGTTCGAGAGCGCCTGCGCGGGCGCCCCGAGCAGGCTGATCTGCTGATCGCGCGAGGCATCGCGGGCGCCTGGCATCGGCGAGACGGTGAGCGGCGTTCCCGGCAGCAGGGCGGACGCGTTCAGGCGTTCGGGTTCGCAGAGCGCCGCCGCAGGCCCCGAGTAAGCGGCCTCCTCGTGGCTGATGCGAACGCTCGCGAGCGCGAGCGTGCCGCCGGTCGCGATCACGATCAGCGCCGCGCTCCAGGGCAGGACGCGCACGAGCCGCAGCGAGCCGCCGTCTGCTGCGCGCTCGCTGTTGGCGCGCCCCTGCTGCGTGCGCCTATGCGCTCTGCGGTCCCCGTCCATTGCTCGCGTTCAGTCGGTAAACACGCGCTGGGGCGGGGAGTCGCGCCTCACCTCGGCGCAGATCGGCGCTCTGCGCACAGCAGGCACCGGCGCCTCCGCAGCTGGCGCCGCACCGGCGAGAGCGTCCGCTCAAGCGTGGCCGGCAGCGGCTTCGCCCAGCGCGTCCGCCGCCTCGGAGCGGTTGAGGACGTTCACGAAGACCGCGGCGAAGGCGATGCCGAAGACCAGGAACTCCAGGAAGCACATCGATGCCCCCGCGAGGCTCTGGTCGCCGAGCGCCGAGAGGCCATAGGCGCGCGGCGCTGCGGCGTAGAGGGGGTACTCGACGCGCGTCAGGAAGGTGAGCGGCAGGCAGACTGTCGCGGTCGCCAGGCGCGAGATGCCGAGCACGGCAAGGCGGATCCCGTTCGGCCGCACGCTGCCGCGGGGCAGCGGGTCGACGACGACCCACCACAGCCCCAGGCCGGTGTAGAAGAGCGAGAGGTGCTCCAGGTCGTGGACGAGCGGGTGGGTTGCCGCAAAGTCGAATGCCGCCGGCGCCGCCCAGCCGACCGTCGCCGCCATCCACAGCGGCAGCGCGACCCAGGGCGAGGTCAGGACTGCCAGCGGGCGCCCCAGGCGCCCGCCCGGTGCGACGAGGCGCAGCGCACGGCGCGGGAGGCCGAGCGGCAGCAGCGGCGAGCGCAGGCCGAGCAGCAGCAGCGCCGGTGCGACGTCGGAGAGCAGCACGTGCTGGAGCACGTGCGCGGAGAGCAGGTAGGAGTCGCCGATCGGGTCAAGCGGCGAGAAGAGCGCGAGCGCGACGCTCAGGATCCCCGCGAAGTAAGGGATCCAGTGGCCGGCGCCGACACGCTCCGAGCGCTTGCGCGCGCGCCGGTAAGCGTCGACATACAGCGCGGAGAAGGCGACCAGCACGATCGCTGCAACCGGTTCGATCGACAATGCGCCCCAGCCCGGGGGCGAGCCGCCATGCGTGGCCGCGGCGGCGATGTGGTGGCCATGCTCCGCGGCAAGCATGCTCGCAAGCTGTCTGGACGCCTTCATCATCGGCGCACCGAAGCCTAGCGCACGCTGCGGGCGAAGGTGGCGTGGGCCTGCCGAGCGCGCTTGCCGGAGCTCTGGTTGAAGCTCGGCATGCGCCCAGCTTTAAGGGATTCTCCAGGTTCGCAACGTCCCCGAGGCGCTGCATCGCGTGCTCAAGGTGAGGGCTGCGGCCACCGGCATGAGCATCTCCGGCTACCTGCTTGCGGGAGCCTCAGGCCCTGGCTGTGCGCCCAACGATGCGGGGGTGGCGCCCACAGCGAAGCCTGGGCGCCCGTGCACGGCAGCGAGAGCCCTGAGGTCGTGGTTGCCGCAGCGCGCGCTGTCCTCTCTGATCGACGCCGATGCCAGCGCCATCGTGAAGGTGTTCCTCGCCATGCCGCGCGCCGGGGCGGGGCGCGCGGCCTTTGCGGAGCACTCGGCGCCGCATGTGCCCGAGCACCTCGCCGTCGAGCTGCTCACGGGGCTGCGACGCTTTGAGAATCGCGGCGCGCTCAGCCAGGTCAGAGCCGCAGCGGCGCTGCGCGCACTGCGTGATCTTTGCATGCTCTCTTACCCCGTGATCGAGCTTGCCGAGGAGATCTGGGGGCTGCGAGCCGCGCTCAGCGCTTGCGACACCGCGTACCTCCTCTGGCGCGCCGCCCGCTCATTGGGCTCGTGAGGCTCGATGCAGGCCTGGCGAGGGCCGCGGCAGACGAGGGACGCCTTGCGGCACTCTGGAGCACGGTTGCGCAGCCGGCTATCTTGTTCAAGCCCAGGCAACATAATCGAGCAAGAGCACTCATGGCCATAAGCACCAACCAGTTCAAGAACGGCAACCACATCGAGGTAGAGGGCACGGTCTTCAAGATCCTCGAGTTCCAGCATGTCAAGCCCGGCAAGGGCGGCGCGTTCGTGCGCACGAAGCTGCGGCGCGCCTCCGACGGCGCGGTGATCGACCGCACCTTCCGCGCCGGCGAGAAGTTCCGCGCCGTCCATGCCGAGACGCGCAAGATGCAGTTCCTCTACGCCGACGGCAGCGAGGCGCACTTCATGGACAGCGAGACCTACGAGCAGATCGCGATCCCGGAGTCCGCTGTCGCGGAGGCGCTGCGCTGGATCCCGCCCTCAAGCGAGGTCGAGATCCTCTACATCGACGGGCAGCCCGCCGACATCCAGCTTCCCGGCTCCGTCGAGCTTGAGGTCGCCCAGACCGACCCGGGTCTGCGCGGCGACACCGCATCCGGGGGCGGCTCCAAGCCGGCGACGCTGGAGACGGGCGCCACGATCCAGGTGCCGCTGTTCGTCGAGGTCGGCGATCGCTTGCGCGTCGACCCGCGCTCGGGCGAGTACATCTCGCGGGCGTGAGCGGCGGCGACGCTGCAGCTGAGGAGATGGAGTGGCCCGGGCGCAGGAACGCAGAGCGGCGATCTTCGCGCTCTACCAGCAGGAGAGCAGCGGTCGGGAGCTGGAGGCGGTGCTCGCGGAGGTGCCAAGCGCCTTCGCGCGCTCGCTTGCCCGCGCCGTAAACGAGCGCCAGGCGGAGCTTGACGCGCTGATCGAGCGCCACGCGCGCGGCTGGGCGCTGCAGCGGCTGCACCCGCTCGAGCGGGCGATCCTGCGCGTCGCGCTGCTTGAGATCACCGCCCCCGAGCTTCCCGGCGCGCGTGAGCCGATCCCGCCCGAGGGCGCGATCGAGGAAGCGGTTCGCTGCGCGAAGACCTACTGCGAGGCCAAGGCGCCCGCCTTCATCAACGGCATTCTTGACGCGGCCTGGAGCGAAGTGCGCGAGAATAGGGCCGTGCAGGAGAGCGGCGCCGAGCAATGAGCCAAGCGGCGGAGGTCGAGGAGCTGATCGCGCAGCTGCGCAGCGCAGCAGAGCGCCTGCGGGCGCCCGAGCTGCAGCTTGGCGACGCTGCGGAGCTGATCGCGCAGTGCGCGCAGACCGCCTCCGAGCTCACTGGCAGCCTGGAGCAGCTTGTGCGCGGAGCTGCGCGCCCGGCGACTGGCGGGCCGACGGCGGCGCAGGGGCGCTTGACCGGCCCCACGCAGGAGCCCCTGCTGTGATCGCAGAAGGTGCGCTCGTGGCTGCCGCTCGCTATCCCGAGGCGCTGCGCGCCGAGGTCGACGACTACCTGAGCTCGCTCCACTTCAGCGAGGAGGCGCGCACGCGCGGGCTGGAGGAGGCGATGCGCTATTCACTGCTTGCCGGCGGCAAGCGCATCCGGCCGGTGCTCGCCCTTGCGACCGCTCGCGCGATCGGCGTCGAGCATCGGGCGATGCTGCCGCTGGCCGGAGCGATCGAGCTGATCCACACCTACTCGCTGATTCACGACGACCTCCCGGCGATGGATGACGACGATCTTCGGCGCGGGCGCCCGACCTGTCATCGCGTCTACGGCGAGGATGTTGCGATCCTGGCCGGCGACGCCCTCTATGCCGAGGCCTTCCGTCACCTCCTCTCCTGCCAGCAGGCGCAGCCGGAGCGGCTGCTCGCCGCGGCGATCGAGCTGGCCTACGCGACGGGCGTCAACGGGATGGTCGGCGGGCAGTATCTGGATGTCCGCGCGGGCAGCGGCCCCGGGGCGGAGGCGGACTCCGAGGCGCTGCGCCAGGTGCACGAGCTCAAGACCGGCCGGCTGATCCGTGCCGCGGTAAGCTGTGTGCTGCTCCTTGCCGGTGCCGACGAGCGTGTCAAAATGGCCTTTGGCCGCTTTGCGACTGAGCTTGGCGTGCTATTTCAAATCGTTGACGACATCCTCGACGTGACCGGGACCGACAAAGCGCTGGGAAAGCCTCAGGGAAGCGATCAACGCGTGGGCCGGCACACTTACGTGACCATGCACGGGATCGGTGGCGCCCGCGCGCTGGCCGCGCAGTCGCACGCCGCCGCGCGCGCAGCGCTCGAGCAGGGCGCGAGCCTGCTTGCCGCCGGTGGCGTCCGCGAGCGCCCGGGCGAGCTGGAGGAGGTCACCGACTTCATCTACCGGAGGACGTCGTGATCTGGCGGTCGGCCTCATGAGCATCCTTGAGCGGATCGCAGGCCCGCAGGACCTCCATCGCCTCAGCGAGGAGGAGCTTGCGGCGCTCGCGCAGGAGGTGCGCAGCCACATCATCGACACGGTCGGGGAGATCGGCGGTCACTTCGGCGCCAACCTCGGCACCTGCGAGCTTGCGGTCGCGCTGCACTCGCTGCTTGACTCACCCCGCGACAAGATCCTCTGGGACGTCGGCCATCAGGCCTACCCGCACAAGGTGCTCACCGGGCGCGCTCAGCAGCTGCACACGATCCGGCAGTACGGCGGGCTGGCCCCGTTCTGCGCGATTCATGAGTCCGAGCACGACATCATGGGGGCCGGGCACGCGTCGACCTCGATCGGATACGCGGTCGGGATCAAGGAGGGGATGCGCCTGGGTGGCCAGGAGGGTCGGGTGGTCGCGGTGATCGGCGACGGCGGCATGACCGGCGGTGTGGCCTTTGAGGCGATCAGCCAGGCGGGCGGCCTGGGCACGCCGATCGTGGTGGTGCTCAACGACAACGGGATGTCGATCGCGCCCAACGTCGGCGCGCTCTCGCGCTACTTCAACCGCGTGCGCCTGAACCCGAAGCTCTGGCACGCGCGCGAGGAGGTCGAAGGCGGCCTGACGCGCCTGCCCGGCGGCATCGGCGCCGCGTTTGAAAGGCTCGGGCCGCAGCTGAAAGAGTCGATCAAGGCCTTCTGGGCTCCCGGCCTGTGGTGGGAGGAGCTCGACTTCGCCTACATGGGCGTGATCAACGGCCATGACGTAAAGGCGCTGCGGCGCGCGCTGCGCGAGGCGCTGGCGGCGGAGCGGCCGGTCGTCGTGCACATCGCGACCGTCAAGGGCAAGGGCTTCGCTCCCGCCGAGGAGGGTGGCCTGGAGGGGATGGAGAAATGGCACGCGGCCAAGCCCAAGTCGATTCGCAATGGCGCGCCTGTCGCCGCTGCGGCAAACGGCAACGGCGCAAGCAGCCTGCGCAAGCCGCCCCCCGCCTACACCGAGGTGTTCGGCAAGGCGCTCGTGCGCGAGGCCGAACGCGATCGGCGGGTGGTCGGGATCACCGCGGCGATGAACTCCGGGACGGGCCTGAGCTTCCTGCAGAAGGCGCTGCCGGAGCGCTACTTCGACGTGGGCATCGCCGAGCAGCAGGCGGTGCTGTTTGCGGCTGGCCTCGCGCTGCAGGGCATCAAGCCGGTCGCGGCGATCTACTCGACCTTCCTGCAGCGCGCCTTCGACCAGATCGTCCACGACGTCTGCCTGCAGAAGCTGAACGTGGTCTTTGCGATGGACCGCGCGGGGCTTGTCGGCGACGATGGCCCGACCCATCATGGCGCCTTCGACATCGCATATCTGCGCTGCCTGCCGAACATCGTGCTGATGGCGCCGCGGGACGAGGCGATGCTCGTGCACATGCTGCGCACCGCCCTCACCTATGACGCGGGCCCGATCGCGCTGCGCTATCCGCGCGGCGAGGGCGTGGGCGTTGAGCTGCCGGCGGAGCCGCGCGCGATCGCGATCGGCAGCGGCGAGATCCTGCGCGAAGCAGCGCCCCGCTCGGAGCCCGGCGGCCCGATACTCGGCGCCCGTGAAGGCCCCGTGCGCGTCGCCCTGCTGGGCTACGGCTCGGGCGTGGGCAAGGCGCTTGAGGCGGCGGACATCCTCGCCGAGCGCGGAGTCCCGGTGACGGTTGCCGATGCGCGCTTTGCCAAGCCGATCGACACGGGCTTGCTGATCCAGCTTGCAAGCGAGCATGAGCTGCTGGTGACGATCGAGGAGGGGGTGCTTGCGGGTGGCTTCGGCACCGCCGTCTGGGAGGCGCTCAACGAGTCGACGCTCGCGGGCGTTGACACGCTCGGGCGTCTGCCGCGGATGATTCGCGTCGGGCTGCCCGACCGCTATGTGACCCACGGCAAGCCGGCGCTGCTGCACGAGGAGGTCGGCTTCACCGGCCCGCGCATCGCCGAGCGCGTGCTGAGCGCGCTCGGCGCACACGAGGAAGCGCCGGTCGGCGCCTGAGCGGCGACCGCGCCGTCAATGTCGCGCTCGCCGGTCCGCTTGCAGCGGCGGCTGGGCGTGCGCCTGCGCAGCCTCGCGCGGCGCCCGCGGGCAGGCTCCTCGCTCAAACGGAAACGGCCCGCCGGAGGCGGGCCGTTTCGAGGGGAGGAGGGATGCTGCTGTGTTTCGGGTCGAGGAGAATAATGAACCCTCAGGGCGCACTTTTGTGTGAGCTTGCGCACACTTGGACAAAGTCCCCCGCGCGCCGGCGCGCGGGGGTGGAGAGCGCCGCCTGACCTGTGCTCGCGCGGCTAACGTTGCAGCCGATGCACGCGAGCAGACAGGAGGCTGGGCAAGGTCGCGCCTCTGCGCATGGCCTGCGCACCTACGTCTCGCGTGGCGGCGAGAAGCTCGCGGGCGCCCTTGCCGCGAGCCGCCTGCGTGTGGCCGGGCGCAAGGCGCTTGACATCGGAGCCTCGACGGGCGGCTTTACAGACTGCCTGCTGCAGCTCGGAGCCGTCTCGGTCATCGCGGTTGATGTCGGCTACGGGCAGCTTGACTGGCGCCTGCGCAATGATCCCCGCGTCCATGTCCTGGAGCGCACCAACGCTCGCTATCTGGAGCCGGCGCAGCTGCCGCATGCGCCCGACCTCGCCGTCATCGACGTCTCCTTCATCTCGCTTGCGAAGGTGCTGCCCGCGATCCTCTCCTGCCTGCCGGAGAGCCACGACGTGCTGGCGCTGATCAAGCCCCAGTTCGAGGTCGGTCGCGAGCGCGTCGGCAAGGGCGGCGTCGTGCGCAGCGTCGCCGACCGGCGCGGCGCGATCGCGGCCGTCGCCGCCGCTGCCAAGGGCTGCGGAGAGTCGCTGCTGGGCATCTATCCCGCGGCCCTGCGCGGGCCCAAGGGCAATCGCGAAACGTTCATCTGGCTCGCGGAGAGCGCACGCGACGGGGCGATCCACACAGCGGAGCAGCTCTCCGCGCTGATCGCGAGCGTCGAGCCCGATGAGCAGCCCGACGACCGCGGGGGCGCAGCGCAGCGGGAGGCGGCGAGGCTGGAGCGACGCGGTGGGCGCTGAGGGCGGGCGCGAGATGACCGTGCTCACGCACGCCTTCCCTGCGCAGACCGACCGTGCCCTCGAGCATCTGATCGAGGCCGCGCAGGCGCATCAGGTGCGCTTGCGCTTCGATCCCGAGGAGACAGCGCGCCACCGCCTGGCGGCGCGCCCGGGGGTGAGCGTCGATGCGCCATTGGCGCGCGCAGTGGAGCTGTGCATCGTGCTTGGGGGCGATGGCACGATCCTGCGCGCGCTGCATGCCTACGCCTGCACGCAGGTGCCTGTGTTCGCCGTCAACTTCGGCGAGGTAGGCTTTCTGGCGACGATCGAGCGCGAGCAGCTGCCCGGCGCCCTCGAGCGCGCATTCGATCGCGATTACCGGCTGCTCGAGCTGCCCGCGATCGAGCTTGAGGTGGACGGAGCGCCGCAGCGCGCCTTCAACGACGTCGCGGTCCACCGCAAGGCGGGGGAGCGTGTTGCGCGCCTGGCCTACTCGCTCGGCGGCGAAGAGCTCGGCAGCGTGCGCTGCGACGGCCTCGTAGTCGCTACGCCCGCAGGCTCGACCGGCTACAACCTCGCCAATGGCGGGCCCGTGATGGCCTGGGGCGTGGAGGGCTTTGCGATCTCCTTCATCGCGCCGCATTCGCTCACGGCCCGCGCGCTCGTGGCCGCGCCCGCCGATCAGCTCTCGATCTGCAATCGCTCGCGCAGCGCGCTCGAGATCGCGCTGGACGGGCGCCCGGTCGGGGAGCTTGCCCCAGAGGCGGAGCTGAGGCTGCGCTTTCGCGATCGCGCAGGGCTGATAGCGCAGCTTCCCGGCTATTCCTTCTACGGCCGCTTGCGCGAGAAGTTCGGGCTGCTCGCGCGCTAGGTCGCCTGCGCCTACGCCGCCCGGCGTGCGACCGCTGCGGTGGCGGCGCCATCCGCGCTGCCGCCCTCGGGCTGATGCATGGAGGCCATGAAGCGGTCGAGCTGCTCGCGCGAGAAGCGCCGCTGGCCACCCGGCGTTCGGTAGTAGGCGAGGTGGCCTGCGTCAGACCAGCGCCGAACGGTGGCAAGGGAGATGCCGAGGTATCGCGCTGCCTGTGAGCTGGTGAAAACGAGCCGGTCTGATGCCATCTTCTGTTGCCTTAGATCGATTTTCTCTGCGCAGCGCCCTGCCGCGCGAGGCTGCGCTTTGGTCAGCTTTGCCATTTATCGGCACCGCGGCGGGCGAGCTTTAGTGCTTTCCACGCCCGGCTGCAATCGACCTTCCCTGCAGCAAACCTTGCGGGGCGGGCTCGGAGGCGCGATCAGGACAGCGGAGCGCGCCGAGCTGGCCGGCACGCTCCGCCTGCGATGGTTATCGCTGGAGAGGGGATCTATGGATGCTGATGATGGGAGAAGCTTGCTTGCTGCCAGGCAGCGGAAGCATGAGCGTGAGC
>JAJPKQ010000032.1 GCA_021323635.1 bacterium
CTCAGCAGAGGTTGCCGATCGAGACCCAAGCTCGGACGAGCAGGCCGCCGGCGCGAGCACCGGCGGCCCAAACGTGAAGAGGTCCCGTGTTGAAACGTGAAGACCTCACTCACGCCCCCGGCAGGACTCGAACCTGCGACCGTCGGATTAGAAGTCCGGTGCTCTATCCAGCTGAGCTACGGGGGCCTGCCGACATGATCGCGCACCGCCGTGCTGCGCCGGCGCCCGCCTGCCTGAGCCGCGACATCGGGCGTCGCAGCGCGCCCGAGCGGGCGCGGTCGTTGAGGTCAGCGAGTCGGTACCCTCCTCCGGGCACGGTCGCAGCCGCCGATGAACGAGCCGACCTTCTACTACGACCTCACCTCACCGTATGCCTACCTCGCTGCGATGCGCATCGAGGATCTCATCCCCAGCGCGCGCTGGCAGCCGATCGCCTTCGCGATGATCCTCAGGCACACGGGGCGCGAGCCCTGGTCCTTCGCGCCCGATCGCAGCGCGGACCTCGCGGAGATCGCTCGGCGAGCGGGAGAGCGCGGGCTGGCGCCCCTGCGCTATCCCGCGGGCTGGCCACAGCTCACCTACTCGCTTGCGCCCGCGCGCGCGTGCCTGGTTGCTGAGCAGGCAGGGCTGCTGCGCGAGCTCACCCGCGAGCTCTTCGCCGCGATGTTCGTTCGCGGCGAAAGCCTCGCCGACCTGAAGGCGACGCTTGCCGCGGCCACGCGCGCTGGCCTCGACAGCGAGCAGGTGCGCGTCGGGATCCAGCAGCCGGAGATCAAGGAGCGTCTGCGATTGGCGACAGACGAGGCGATTGCCGCAGGCGTGGTCGGCATTCCGACCGTGATCGTCGGCGAGCGGTGCTTCTGGGGCGATGATCGGCTCGAGCAGGCTGCCGCGGCCGCGCAGGCGGCCGGCCTCAAATGAGCGCGCTGCGCGCGGCCACCGCAAGCAGCTGTGGTGACCCCGCTGGCCGGCTGCCTCTATCATCACCTCGATCGGGCCATGCGCCTATGCGCGCTTAGAAATCATTCATCAACGGGAGCTAGAACGCAGCCATGAGCACCACAGGAGAGCAGGGATCCACGCGCAAGCAGCGCCGCGAGGAAGCGCGCGCGCGGCGCAAGGCGCTTGAATCGCAGGCCGCCCAGCAGGAGCTGCGCAGGCGTCGGTTGATCCAGCTCGGCGCAGCAGCGCTCGTGGTGATCGCGGTCGTCGCGATCGCCTTCGCGGTCAGCTCCGGCAGCTCCGGCAACAGCGCCGCCAAGCCGCACAGCAAGGCCGCCAATGAAGCATCCGCGACTGTCGACTCGCTGATCAACGGCATCCCGCAGTCGGGCAATGTTCTCGGCAACCCGCACGCGCCTGCGACCCTCGTCTACTTCGGCGACCTGCAGTGCCCAATCTGCCGCGAGTTCACGCTTGGCGCATTCCCATCGGTGGTCGCGAACTTCGTGCGCACCGGCAAGCTCAAGGTCGAATACCGTTCGATGGAGACGGCAACCCGCGAACCGGCGATCTTCCGCGAACAACAGGCGGCGGCCCTTGCGGCGGGGCTTCAGCACAAGATGTGGTACTTCGTCGAGCTCTTCTACCACGAGCAGGGAGAAGAGGACAGCGGCTACGTCACCCCGGCCTATCTGCGCGGGCTCGCCCAGCAGGTGCCCGGGTTGAACCTCGCCCGCTGGGAAGCGGAACGCTCGAGCCCAAAGCTGGTCGAAGAGGTCGAACGCAACGAGACCGAAGCGGGCGAACAGGGCTTCAACGGCACCCCCTCCTTCCTGCTTGGCAAGACCGGCGGGCCGATGCGCAAGGTCACCGAACTGACCGGCGCCGACCTGAACGAAGCCTCAGCGCTCTTCGAACCGGAAATCGAAAAGGCGCTCAAGAGCTAGGCAGACGATGGGCGCACGAATCCTGCGCTGGGTCTCTCTCCTGATAGCCCTCCTCGGTGTCGCGCTGGCAAGCTATCTCACCTACGTCCACTACGCGGGCATCAAGCCGCTGTGCACCGCGGGCAACACCTGCCTGAAGGTTCAGACCTCGGTCTACTCGCACATCCTAGGCATACCCGTCGCCCTGATCGGGCTGATCGGCTACGTCCTCGTGCTGGCGACGCTCCTGCCGCGACAGGGTGAGAACACGCGTCTTGCAACGCTGCTCCTGACCGCGGGAGGCTTTGCCTTCTCGGCCTATCTCACCTACCGCGAGCTCTTCTCGCTGCACGCCGTCTGCGAGGAGTGCGCCACGAGCGCGGTGATCATGACGCTGCTGCTGATCCTCTCGGTGTGGCGCTTCCTGCTTGGCGAGCCGACCGGCTCCACACATGTAGGCGCGCCTGCGGGCAGCGAGAGCGGCGAGCTTGCCGCAGGCATTCCCGGCTGAGAAGCGCGCATCGGCCCGAGCGCAAAGTGCGGCTGGACAGCGGCCGTGAAAGGCGGTAAAGTAGGCCGCTGACGGAGAGGCGCGTAGTGCACGCGAGGATGCACGCCCACCAGACGCCACGGAACAGGCGAGCCCCAGCGTGGGGAGTCGACGGGATCGCGCAGAAGGACATTTGGTTAGCTCATCCGAATTGACGCCCGAGCGGCGCATCAGCGAGCAGCAGCACGGGCAGCAGGCGAGCGCATCCGAGCAGGGCGGGCAGGGGGCCGGCGAGCACCTCGGCCGCGAGGGCGCCGGTGCAGAGATCGCGCGCCTCTTTGACCTCGCAAGCGATCTGCTTGCGACGATCTCCCCCGAGGGACGGCTCGGGCTGCTCAACCCCGCCTGGCAGGAGGTGCTTGGATTCAGCCGCGACGAGCTGCGAGCGATGTCGCTGCGCGAGCTGGTTCATCCTGATGACCTTGAGAGCACACGCAGCAGGCTCGACCCGACCGCTCAGCCAGCCCACTTCACCAACTTCACCAATCGCTACCGCCATCGCGACGGCACCTGGCGCTGGCTGCTCTGGTCGGCCCGCTTTCAAGATGACACCTGGTATGCGAGCGCCAAAGACATCACCGACCGCCTGGCCCTCGAGCGCCAGGCTCTGCGCGACCCTCTGACGCGACTGCCCAACCGCATCCTGCTGGTGGATCGCGCGCGCCAGGCGATCGCCCGCCTGCACCGCGGCCGCGCTCCGGTGGCGATCCTGTTCATCGACCTCGACCGCTTCAAGGCGGTGAACGACACGCTTGGCCACGCCGCGGGCGATGAGCTGCTGCTGCAGGTCGCCCGCCGCCTGAGCGAGGCGCTGCGCGACAGCGATACGGTGGCGCGCTTCGGCGGCGACGAGTTCGTCGTTCTCGCCGAGGAGCTGGAAGGAGACGCCGAGGCGATCACGATCGGCGAACGCGTGCTTCACGCGATCGAGGAACCGTTCGCGATCGCGGACGCAGAAGTGTCGCTGCGCGCCTCCGTCGGGGTGGCGGTCGCACACGATGCCGCCACCGATGCTGAAGATCTGCTGCGCCAGGCGGACATCGCGATGTACCGGGCAAAGAGCGCCGGCGGACAGGATCTGGAGCTCTTTGACGAGCGCCTGCGTCGGCAGGTTGCCGCGCGGCTCGACATCGACGAGCGCCTGCGGCACGCCTTGCCGCGCCAGGAGCTGCGCCTCGCCTACCAGCCGCAGATGCGCCTGGACGGCCGCGGGCGCGTCGGCTGGGAGGCGCTCCTGCGCTGGTATCCGCACGGCTCCCTGCAGGTCGAGCCCGCGGAGTTCTTGCCCCTCGCACGCGAGAGCCGCCTGATCGTGGCGATCGGCGAGTGGGTTCTGCGCTCTGCCACGTTGCAGGCGGCAAGCTGGCGCGGGCGCGAGCGCCTGCAGCCGACGATGTCCGTGAACATCTCCGCACGCGAGCTGGCCGAAGGCGACATCGTGGCGCGCGTGAAGGGGGCGCTTGCTCATAGCGGTCTTCCCGCCGGCGGGCTCTGCCTTGAGATCAGCGAGGACTCGCTCCTCGCTGACGTTCGCGCAGCACGTGAGCTGCTCGAGCGCATACGCCAGATCGGCGTGCACGTCGCGATCGACAACTTCGGCTCCGGTCGCTCCTCTCTGAGCCTGGCCGCATCGATGCCCATCGACACGATCAAGATCGACCGCGAGCTGATTCGGGGCCTGGATCGCGACAGCCATCGGCGCGGGATCGTCAAGGCGCTCGTCTCGCTTGCGCGCGAGACGCACCTGCGCCTGGTCGCCACCGGCATCGAAACGGAGCGCGAGCTCAAGCTCGTGCGCAAGGTCGGCTGTCCGGTCGGCCAGGGCTTCCTGCTCTCGCCGCCCCAGGTGCCCGCTTAGCACGCTACGCTGCCGCGGACGATGACCGATGATCCATCCGCGCGCATCGAGAGCGAGAAGGCTGCGGCGGCCTACGCCGCCGCAGAGCTGGTGCAGAGCGGGATGGCGGTCGGCCTCGGGACCGGCAGCACAGTCGGATACCTGCTGGCGGCGCTTGCCCGCCGCAGCCTCAGGAAGGTGAGCTTCGCCGCGAGCTCTCCCGCGACCGAGCGTGCGGCACGCAACCTCGGCCTGCGCGTGCTCTCGCTGCAGGAGCTCTCCGGCGGGCTTGACATCACCATCGACGGCGCCGACCAGGTCGCTGCGGACGGATGGCTGGTGAAGGGTGGCGGCGGCGCCCACACGCGTGAGAAGGTCCTTGCCGCCGCGGCGTCGCGCTTCGTGGTGATCGTCTCCGAGAACAAGCTGCGCCGGGAGCTGCAGCCGCCGGTGCCGCTCGAGATCACCTCCTTTGCCGCCCCCTACGCGCTCTCCGCGCTTGCTCCGAGCACTTTGCGCGAGGCGCCGCCGAGCCCCGACGGCAACCTCATTGCCGACTACCGCGGCCCGATCGGAGACCCGCGCGAGCTTGCCGCACGACTCTCCGCAACGCCCGGGCTGCTCGACCACGGCCTCTTCGCGCCCGAGCTGGTCTCAGAGATCCTGATCGGCGCTGCAGGCGGCATCGAGCGCCGGGAGGGCGCCCGCCGAGGCGACTGACGCAGGCCACCGCCGCCGCCCGCAGCGCCGCGACAGCGCTGCGGCAAGCGCATCGCGAATCGGGGCGGCCGGATTTGAACCGGCGACCTTTCGGCCCCAAACCGAACGCGATACCAGGCTTCGCCACGCCCCGACTGCGGATCAGTCTACAGTCGCAGGCGCAGGCGCCAGATCGTTCGCGCCGCTGCGCCTCCGCCTGCTGCTAGTGTCGCGCCCCGCATGGCTGAGATCAAGCCGCTCCAAGCGCTCCGCTACAACCCTGCCGCAGTCGGCCCGCTCGACCGCGTCCTCGCGCCCCCTTACGACGTGATCGACGAGCCCCAGCGCCAGGCGCTGCTTGAGCGCTCTCCCTACAACGTCGTCGCGATCGACCTGCCACGCGCCGCCCCTGACCCCTACGCCGCCGCTGCCGAGCTCTTCGCCCGCTGGCAGCGCGAGGGGGTGATCGTGCGTGAGTCAGAGCCCGCGCTCTATGCCCACGAGCAGCACTACACCGGGCCCGACGGCAGACCGCGCACGCGCCGGGGCTTCTTCTGCGCGGTGCGCCTCGCCGACTACGGACCCGGCAGCATCCGGCCGCACGAGCGCACCCATCCGGGCCCCAGGGAGGACCGCCTGCGCCTGATGCGTGCCACACGCGCCAACCTCTCGCCGATCTTCTCGCTCTACTCCGACCCCCAGCGGCTCGCCTGGTCTGCGCTCGCGCCCGCGACGAGCACTCAGCCGCTCACCGAGGTCCGCGACGAGGAGGGAACCGATCACCGCCTCTGGCGCATCAGCGACGCCGATGCGATCGCCGCGGTGCGCGCGGCGCTTGCCGACAGGGAGCTGCTGATCGCCGACGGCCACCACCGCTACGAGACCGCGCTCGCTTACGCCCGCGAGATCGATCGAGCGGGCGGCAGCGGCGACGCCCACCATCACGTCCTGATGTGCCTTGTCGCGCTCGAGGACCCCGGCTTGACGGTCTTTCCAACCCATCGCCTGGTCGCCCGGCCGGACGAGCACTCCTCTGCGCGTCTGCAAGCGCTGCTGGCAGAGAGCTTCGAGAGCGAAGAGATCACCGAGGCGGAGCTTGCCGCGCGCATCGCCTCCGCCCAGGAGGGCGGCAGCTGGTCAGGCGGCGAGCGCTTCAGCTGCGGCCTGCTCACCGCCGATCCATCGCCGCCGCGCTGGATCACGCTGCGCGATGAGGCGCTGCTTGAGACAGCTCTGCCCGCGCGCTCGGACGCCTACCGGCACCTCGACACCGGGGTGCTCGAGGCACTGATTCTGCGCGAGGCGCTGGGCATCGGCGAGGGCGCGATCTCGCACCTGGAAGGCTTCGGCTACGCCCGCACGATCGCCGAGGCAAGGCAGGCGCTGAGCGAGGGGCGCTTTGCGCTCGCCTTCATCATGCGGCCCACCCCGGTGCGCCAGATCCAGGCGATCGCCGCAGCCGGCGAGCATATGCCGCCGAAGTCGACCTTCTTCTTCCCGAAGCTCCTCACCGGGCTGCTGTTCAATCCCCTCTTCTGATGGGCGAGCAGAGACGCGTTCCACTGCGCGCCCTGCTGGCGGGCGTGCTCGATCCGTTGGCCGAGGGCCTGGACCCGATGCGCGCGCCCGCGTCGAACACGCTGCTCACGCCGCTTGACCCCGCGCAGCTCCAAGCCCCGCAATCCGGCACCGTGGCGAGGAGCGCCGCAGAGCTCGCGCGCGAGCCCCCCGTTCACGCGGCGGTGATGGTGGTGCTCGTGCCTGAGCAAGGCGTCGCGCAGCCGTGCGATCTCGGGCGCTCGCTGCGTGTGATCCTCACGCTGCGCCGCGCCGATCTGCGTCGTCACGCCGGCGAGGTCTCGCTGCCGGGCGGGCGGCGCGAGCGCCATGACGCAGACCTGCTGCAGACGGCGCTGCGCGAGAGCGAGGAGGAGCTGGGCCTGGAGCGCTCGCGGCTGACGCCGCTCGGCGCCCTCGCGCCCGCCCGCACGATCGCCACCAACTACCTCGTGAGCCCGTTTGTCTCGCTGCTTGCTCTCGACGACCGCGCTGGCGGCGGCGCGGCGGCGGCGCGCCCACCAGCGTCGGGCGCTCGCCGCGCGACCCAAGGTGCCGCTTGCGGGCTGCTCGCCGCACTGCAGCTGCGCCCGCAGCCCGGCGAGGTTGCAGCGGTGCTGGCACCGACCCTCGCTGAGATCTCATCGGGCAGGGGCGAGCGGCAGCTGACCCGGCGCGGGATCTCCTTTCGAACCCCCGTCTACGCGGTAGGCGAGCAGATCGTCTGGGGGCTCACCTACCGCGTCCTCTCAGATCTGCTCGAGCGCCTGCTCGCGCGCGCGCCCGACCGCGCGCGCGAACAGGTCCCCTGAGGCGCGTGGAGCAGGCGCCGCTCAGCCCTCCTCGGGCCCGAGGGCGATCGGCACTCCCACCAGGCTCCCCCACTCCGTCCACGAGCCGTCGTAGTTGCGCACGCGCTCCTTGCCGAGCAGCTCATGGAGCACGAACCAGGTGTGCGCGGAGCGCTCCCCGATGCGGCAGTAGGCGATCACCTCCTCGGCGTCAAGCACGCCCTTGGGGCCGTAGAGCTCGCGCAGCTCCGCCGCCGACTTGAAGGTCCCGTCCTCCTTGACCGCCTGCGACCAGGGAATCGAGCGCGCGCCCGGGATGTGTCCCGGCCGCTGGGCGCCCTCCTGCTCGTAGCCCGCCGGGGAGAGGATCTCGCCGGTGAACTCGGCCGGCGAGCGCACATCGACAAGCTCGATGTCGCGCTCAAGCGCCGCCAGCACGTCGTCACGGCGCGCGCGGATGCTCTCGTCACCGGGCTTGGCGGTGAAGCTTGCGGGCGGATGGCTCGGCGCCGCCGTGGTCGTCGGGCGGCCGTCTGCGATCCACTTTTCGCGCGGGCCGTTGAGCAGTCGCACCGCATCGTGGCCGTAGTACTTCAGGTACCAGTAGGTGTAGGCGGCAAACCAGTTGTTGCGGTCGCCGTAGAGGACGATCGTGTGCTCGTCGCCGATCCCGTGCCTGGAGAGGAGGGCTGAGAAGTCCTCGGGCCCCAGGAAGTCGCGCCTGACGGCGTCCTGGAGGTCGCGCTGCCAATCGAGCCCGATCGCCCCCGGGATATGGGCCTCGGCGTAGAGGGCGGGGTTCTCATCGACCTCGACGATTCGCAGCTGCGGGTCCTCGAGGTGCTCCTGCAGCCAGTCTGCCTCGACCAGGGCATCCGTTGCGTACTCGCTCATCATCACCTTCTTTTTATGCAAATGTTGATCGGATTTACTACCTATGGCAGAGAATATAGCGCCAGCGGCGTGGGCCTCAGGCGCTCAGCATCCGCGCAAGCGCGGCGCACGCGCTTGCAGGCCAGCGCTCCTCGGCGGGCTGGGGGGCCGATCGCGCCGGTGCGCGCTCCCGATCCTCCTGCGCCGCCCCCCGCGAGCGCGCGGGCGCCTGTAGGACCGCAAGCGCCAGGGCGTTGCGCTGCGCCAGCTCGCGCGCGATCGCCTCCCCGCGATCGCCAACCGCCGCGCCGAGCGTGCGGCTCGCACGCTCGTAGATCAGCCCGCGCCCGCCGGCATCGACGAGCTGGGGGATGAAGGAGGCCAGGCGATCGCCATGCAGGGCAAGCGCCTCATCCTCGTTGAGCGAGCCCTCGCCGAAGAGCCAGCAGGCGACGGTCACCTGAGCGAGAGCGCCACGGAGGCTCGCCAGGCGCAGAGGGTCGCCTGCGACGATCTGGAGCCCGGCGCCGGCGACCGCGTCGGCCCCGGCGCTGCTGCTGCCCGGGGTCGACGCGACGATTCGCGCCGCATGGCCCATGGCGAGCACCGCACGCCCCAATGCAAGCGCGCGCTCTTCCTCGCCGAGTATCAGCACCCGCGCCATCACCCCGCACAATTGCACGCCGGGCGCAGCGGCTGCACGCTGCCGGGCCGCCCCGCGCCGCGCGGCTCGCACATGCACGCCGCTGGCGCCCGCTAGCATCCTCTCGCCGATGGGCGAGGCACTGATCATCGACGCGCTGCGCACCCCGATCGGCCGCTATGGCGGCGCACTTGCGACCGTGCGCCCCGACGACTTGGCCGCGCTCCTGATCGCGCGCGCGCTCGAGCGCTGCGCGATCGAGCCCGCCACGATCGACGAGGTGATCCTCGGCAACGCCAATGGCGCGGGCGAGGAGAACCGCAACGTCGCACGGATGGCGGCGCTGATAGCCGGCCTCCCCGAGACGGTCCCCGGCGTCAGCGTCAACCGCCTCTGCGCCTCCGGCCTTGAGGCTGTCAATCAGGGAGCGCGAGCGATCAAGCTGGGCGAAGCCGACCTTGTGCTTGCGGGCGGGGTCGAGTCGATGACGCGCGCGCCGCTGGTCGCGCTGAAGCCCGAGCGCGCCTTTGCCCGCGGCACGCTCGAGCTCGTGGACACGACGATCGGCTGGCGCTTCATCAACCCGCGCCTTGCCGAGCGCTGGTCCACGGAGGGGATGGGCGAGACCGCGGAGAACGTGGCCGAGCGCTTCTCGATCTCGCGCGAGGAGCAGGACCGCTTCGCCCTGCGCTCGCATCAGCGCGCGACCGCAGCGCAGCAGGCAGGCGTCTTCGCGCGCGAGATCGAGCCGGTGCGGGTGCCACAGCGTCGCGGCGAGCCGATCGTGGTGGAGCGCGACGAGGGGCCGCGCGCCGACACGAGCCTTGAGGCGCTGGCCGCGCTCAAGCCGGCCTTCCGCGCCGGCGGCACCGTCACCGCTGGAAACTCATCGCAGATAAACGACGGGGCGGCGCTGCTCGTGCTTGCCTCCGAGGCCGGCGCTGAGCGGCTCGGTCGCAAGCCCATCGCACGGATCCTCTCAACGGGGGTCGCGGGGGTCGACCCGGCGGTGATGGGGATCGGCCCGGTCCCGGCCTCGCGCATGGCGCTGCAGCGCGCCGGCCTGAGCATCGATCAGATCGACCTGGTCGAGCTCAACGAGGCCTTCGCGTCGCAGTCGCTCTACTGCGCGCGCGAGCTCTCGATCCCGGAGGAGCGCCTGAACGTCAACGGCGGGGCGATCGCGATCGGTCATCCGCTCGGCTGCTCAGGCGCGCGGCTGATCGGCACGCTCGCGCACGAGCTTGCCGCGCGCGGCGGCCGCTTCGGGCTGGCGACGCTCTGCATCGGCGTCGGCATGGGCCTCGCGACGGTGATCGAAGCGCTCTAGGGCTAGGCTCAAGCCGGATCGCCCGCAAGCTTCGGCGAGCGCCAGGGCGCGCTCAGCCGCTCGGCGAGCAGCGCAGGGAGCTCCTCGATCGCCACGCGCTCCTGGGCCAACGAGTCGCGGTCGCGCACCGTGACGGTGCGGTCCTCAAGCGACTGGTGGTCGATCGTCACGCACCAGGGTGTGCCGATCTCATCCTGGCGGCGGTAGCGTCGGCCGATCGCCCCGCCCTCGTCGTACTCGGTCTGCATCAGCGCCCGCAGGCGCGCAGCCACCTCATGCGCCAGCTCCGGCTGGCCGTCGCGGGAGACCAGCGGCAGCACCGCGACCTTGACCGGCGCAAGCTGCGGATGCAGCCGCAGCACCGTGCGCCCCTCCCCCTTCCCCTGGCCCTCGCGCTCAACCACTTCCTCGTCGTAGGCGTCGACAAGAAAGGCGAGCGTGGCGCGATCGGTGCCCGCCGCAGGCTCGATCACGTAGGGGACATAGCGGCGCCCGCTTGCCTGGTCGAAGTACTCGAGCTTCTCGCCCGAGTACTCCGCGTGGCGGCGCAGATCGAAGTCGGTGCGGTTGGCGATGCCCTCGAGCTCCATCCAGCGCCGCTCCGAGCGCTCGTCCTTGCCGGGGAAGAGGTACTCGATGTCGCTGGTGGCGCTCGAGTAGTGCGAGAGCTCCTCGGCGCCGTGCGCGCGCAGCCGCAGATGGTCCTCCCGCAGCCCGAGGTCGAGGTACCAGCGCATCCGCTCCTCCAGCCAGTAGCTGTGCCAGCGCTCGGCTTCCTCCGGCGGCACGAAGAACTCCATCTCCATCTGCTCGAACTCGCGGGTGCGGAAGATGAAGTTGCCCGGGGTGATCTCGTTGCGGAAGGACTTGCCCACCTGGGCGATCCCGAACGGGGGCTTCTTGCGCGCGAAGGCCAGGACGTTCTTGAAGTTGATGAAGATGCCCTGTGCGGTCTCGGGACGCAGGTAGGCCGTGGCGCCCTCCTCCTTGACCGGGCCGACCGTGGTCTCGAACATCAGGTTGAACTGACGCGCCTGCGTGAGGTCGCAGTCCTTGTGCTCGCCAGGGTGCTTGGAGGGGGCGCGCGGGCAGCTGGCCTCCTCCAGCTGATCGGCGCGGAAGCGCTGCTTGCAGGTCCTGCAGTCGACCAGCGGATCGGTGAAGCCCTCCAGGTGTCCGGAGGCCTCCCACACGCGCGGATGCTGAAGGATCGCCGAGTCCAGCGCGACGATGTCTTCGCGCTCGCCGATCATCGCCCGCCACCACTGCGCCTTGACGTTCCCCTTCAGCAGCACGCCGTAGTGGCCGAAGTCGTAGGTCGAGCCCATGCCGCCATAGATCTCCGAGGAGGGGAAGACGAAGCCGCGGCGCTTGCACAGCGCGACGATCTTCTCCATGGTCGCGACATCATTCACCGGTGGGACTCTAACCTTCTGGGACCAAACAAAGGAGCGACATGGACTTCGATCTCACCGACGAGCAAGAGCTGATCCGCAGCAGCGCACGCGACTTCACCGACCGCGAGGTGATCGAGCGCGCGCGCGAAAACGCCCGCAATCACCATTTCGACCTGGAGCTCGTGCGCAAGGTCGCCAAGCAGGGCTACCTGGGCGCGATCGTGCCTCAGGAGTACGGTGGGGCGGGTCTCGACTACATCAGCTATGGGCTGATCGTCGAGGAGATCGGCCGCGGCGACTCGGCCCTGCGGACGGTGATCTCGGTGCAGACCTCGCTCGTGTGCTCGGCAATCCTGAAGTGGGGCAGCGAGGAGCAGAAGCGCCACTACCTGCCCAAGCTCTGCTCGGGGGAGTGGCTGGGCTGCTTCGGCCTGACCGAGCCCGAAAGCGGCTCCGACGCCGCATCGCTGCGCACCCGCGCGACCCGCACCGACTCCGGCTGGGTGCTGAACGGCTCGAAGATGTGGATCTCGATGGGCAACCACGCAAAGGTCGCCTTGATCTTCGCCCAGACCGACCCCGAGAAGGGCCACCGCGGGCTTGCGTGCTTCCTCGTGGACACCGACCAGGATGGCTTCCAGCCACAGGAGATCGAGCACAAGATGGGGCTGCACGCCTCCGACACCGCGGCGATCTCCTTGGACGAAGTCAAGGTGGGCCCCGACGAGATGCTCGGGCAGATCGGCGACGGCTTCAAGGTGGCGATGTCCGCGCTTGACTCCGGGCGCTACTCGGTGGCGGCCGGCTGCGTCGGCATCTGCCAGGGCTGCGTGGAGGAGTCGGTCCGCTACTCCCAGGAGCGCGTCCAGTTCGGGCGGCCGATCGCCTCCTTCCAGCTGATCCAGGCGATGATCGCCGACATGGTGCTGAAGACCGACGCCTCGCGACTGCTGGTCTGGCGCGCGGGCTTCCTGAAGGACAAGGGCCGCCCGAACACGACCGAGACCTCGATCGCAAAGCTCCATGCCACCGAGGCCGCGCAGTGGTGCGCCAACACCGCGATCCAGGTCCACGGCGGCGCCGGCTATGTAGATGACCATCCGGTCGAGCGCTACCTCCGCGACGTGCGCGTGACGACGCTCTACGAGGGAACCTCTCAGATCCAGCGGCTGATCATCGGGCGCGCCAAGACCGGGATCAACGCCTTCGTGCCCCAATGAGCGCCGCCCAGAGCCCGCCCGCACACGCTCCCGTGGCGGTCATCGGCGTGCTTGGCGCGGGCACGATGGGCTCCGGGATCGCTCAGCTTGCGGCGCGCGCCGGCGCGCGCACGCTGCTGTACGACCCGGTCGTCGAGGCGCTCGAGCGCGGCCTGCAGCGCGCGCGCAAGGGGCTTGACATCGAAGCGCAGAAGGGCCGCATCGAGGAGCAGCGGGCGCAGGAGGCCAAGTCGGCGCTGCAGGGGGTCGATGAGCTTGCGGCGCTCGCCCCCTGCGAGCTGGTGATCGAGGCCGCGCCCGAGCGCCTGGAGATCAAGCACGCGCTGCTTGCAGAGCTCTGCGCGGTCGTCGCACCCGACTGCGTGATCGCCACCAACACCTCCTCGATCCCCGTCTCGGCGGTCGCCGCGGGCGCCAGCTGCCCGGAGCGCGTGGTCGGCATGCACTTCTTCAACCCCGCGCCGCTGATGCGTCTGGTCGAGGTGATTGCGGGGCTGCGCTCGGAAGAGCGCGCGCTTGCGATAGCCGAGGCGACCGGGCGGGCGATGGGCAAGAGCGTGATCCGCGCCGCCGATGGTCCGGGCTTCCTGGTCAACCGCTGCAACCGCCCGTTCGGCCTGGAGGCGCTGCGGCTGCTGGCAGAGCAGCTCTCCGACATCGCGACGATCGACCGCATCGTGCGTCAGGGCGGGGGCTTCCCGATGGGACCCTTCGAGCTCTCCGACCTGGTCGGGGTGGACACCGGCCTCGATGTGGCTCGCTCCTTCTATGAGCTCTCCTTCGGCGAGCCGCGCTGGCGCCCGTCGCCGATCGCCGCCCGCTACGTCGCTGCTGGGCTGCATGGGAGAAAGAGCGGACAGGGCTACTTCACCTATGCCCCGGGCGTCGAGCACCGCCCGGAGGACCCCGACCCGCTCACGCCCGAGCGCCCCGAGGTGGGGGGCGGGATGCTGAGCATCCTCGGCGAGAGCGTGCTTGCAGCAGAGCTGCGCTCAGCCGCCCGCAACGCGGGCTACAAGGTCACCGACGGCAACGAGCGCACGCCGGAGGAGCTGCCTGCGCTGATCGTCGACTGCGCAACGAGCGGCGAGGCGATGGAGCACCACTCCGGCCCGCGGCTGCTTGCGCTGACGCGCGGGTCGCTCGCCAGCCTTGACCCCGCCGGCAGCTCGGTCGGTTTTCACGCGCTGCCGCCGTTCGATCGCTGCGCGCTTGTCGAGTGCACACGCGGCCCGGAGTCCTCGCCGACCGTCGTCGCCCGCACCGAGCGCCTCTTCCGAGCGCTCGGCAAGCACGTCGTCTGGGTCGGCGACGCGCCCGGACTGGTGCTCGGCCGGATCGTCTGCCAGCTTGTCAACGAGGCGGCCTTCGCGCTCGGCGAAGGGGTCGGCACCGCCAAGGACATCGACACCGGGATGGTGCTCGGGCTCAACCACCCGCGCGGCCCGCTGGAGTGGGCGGACATGATCGGGTTAGACCACGTCCTTGCGGTGATCGAGGCGCTGCAGCGCGAGTATGGCGAGGAGCGCTACCGCCCGGCGCCCGCGCTGCGCCGCAACGTCCTCGCCGGCCGCCTGGGCGCCCACCGCGGCGCCGGCTTCTTCGACTATCGCTCCGGGCCCTCCGAGGTCGTGCGCACCGGGGCGAGCGAGCCGCCCCCCGAGCGCGGCGCCTGAGGCCCAGCGAGACGCCGGCGGCGCGCGGCCGCCAGCTGCGCCCAGGGCGCTCTAGCTCTCGGCGGCAAGCGCCGGCTGCACGTGCGCGCCGGGCGTGTCCCGCAGGTACCACTCCGCGTCAAGCGCCGCCCGGCAGCCGGAGCCCGCGGCGGTGATCGCCTGACGGTAGGTGTGATCGACCATGTCCCCGGCGGCAAAGACGCCCGGACGCGTGGTGCGGGTGGAGTGCCCGTGAACCTTGACGTAGCCCTGATCGTCGACCTCCAGCTGGTCGCGAACCAGCTCCGAGCGCGGGTCAAGCCCGATCGCGACAAAGACCGCGCCCGTCTCAAGCTCGCGCTCGCTGCCATCGCCCGCATGGCGCAGGCGCACGCGCTCGGTCGCGCCGCTCTCCCCGGCGATGATCTCCACGACGGTATAGGGGGTGAGCAGCTCGAGGTTCGGCAGCGCAAGCGCCCGCTCAGACATGATCTTCGACGCCCGCAACTGCTCGCGGCGGTGCACGATCTTCACCTCTGAGGCGAACTTCGCCAGGAAGATCGCCTCCTCCATCGCCGAGTCCCCGCCGCCCACGACAATCGCCTTCGCGCCGCGGAAGAACGCGGCGTCGCAGGTCGCGCAGTAGCTGACGCCGCGCCCGGCAAGCTCCTGCTCGCCGGGCACGCCCAGCTTGCGGTGCTCAGCGCCCATCGCAAGGATCACCGCGCTCGCGGTGTGCTCCTCGCCGGAGACCACCACCCGGTGGATGCCGCCCGGCTGCTTGGCGAGCTCGATCCGCTCCGCGTCGGCGCTCAGCAGACGCGCGCCGAAGCGCTCCGCCTGAGCGCGGAAGGCGGCCATCAGCTCTGGGCCCATGATCCCCTCAGGGAAGCCCGGATAGTTCTCGACCTCCGTCGTCTGCTGCAGGAGCCCGCCCCACGCGAACCCCTCCACGACCAGCGGCGCGAGGTTTGCCCGCGCGGTGTAGAGGGCTGCCGTGTAGCCGGCAGGCCCGCTGCCTACGATGATCACGTTCTCCTGTGGCCGCTCGCCCATCTGCGTGCGCTCGCTCCTTTCCGATCAGCTCTCGTCAATCACTTCAGTTTGTATAGTATAGCCCGCTCTGCCGGCGGCCATCGTGTGCCGCCCGCTCCAGCTCCCGCAGCAGGCCGTGAGCGACCTCGAGCAGCGGCGCCAGCCGGCGACCGCCGCGGCGCACCGCCAGCGCAAGCGCGCCACCGGCGATCAGATCGGCGGCGTAGTGCTCGCCAAGGTAGACGAGCGCGAAGCAGAGCGTCGCCGTGTAGACGCCCGCCAGCGCACCCGCAGGCGCAGCGACCTCTGCCAGCTCCAGCGTCGCCGCCACCGAGGTGGCACAGTGCAGCGAGGGCATCGCCGCCAGCGGGTTGCCGCTGAAGAGCGAGTAGAGCGGCCCCCATCCCTGGCGCCAGAAGCCTTCGCCGTATTCGACCATCATCCGCCGCACCGACTGCGAGCTGTCCGCAAGCGCGTCGATCCGGCCATCGGGGCCCTCGCTCCTCGGCGAGCAGCGCGCCAGCTCTGCCGCATACCACGGCGGCGCGGTCGGGATCAGCCAGTAGCCGATCGCCCCCAGATCAAAGACCGCATAGACCCTCGCCGCTGCGCCCGCAAAGCGCTCGGGCGCCCGCCAGAGGATGAAGGCCAGCGCCGCGTGCGGAACAGCAAACCACAGCCAGTGAGCCCACACCAGGATCCGGTCAAGCACCCGCCAGCGCGGGCCGTCGGCGTCCCTGCGCGCGAGTGCCCGCTGCAGACGCACCGTCGGCAGCTCGCCCAGCCCCAGCACCCGATCGATCGCGATCGGGTAGCTGATGTGAACCCGCTCGCGCAGCGCCTCCGGATCGTCGTTTGGGCTCTCGTAGGCGCAGATGTAAGCCCACATGTGGGAGGCGCACACAGCGACTGCCCGCAGCCGCGAGGGGCGCATCGCGACGTAGAGGCCGACGGGCGCGGCGTAGGCGAGCGCCTGGACGGCGCCCCGGCGGCCCCGCACCAGCCCGCGCGCCGGCGGCACCAGGGTGCCCGCCGCGAACAGCAGCGTCGCGGCGGCTCGAATCCTGGGCGGCCTCGGCACGCGCGCAGCTTATCCGGCCCCCGCCAGGGCTCCCCGGCAGGACCTCGCACGTGCAGCGTCAACGAGCGCCGCGATGACCGGGCTGGCGGGGTCGGCCTCCGGATGCCACTGCACTCCGAGCACGAAGTCCGCCCCGGGCAGCTCGATCGCCTCGATCAGCTGATCGCCCCTTGACCGCGCGCTCACGATCAGCCCCGCGCCGACCCTCTCCACCGCCTGGTGATGATGGGAGAGCGCGCAGTGCGAGCGCCCGAGGATGCGCTCCGCAAGCGTTCCCGCGGCGGTCTCCACGAGATGTCCGGCTTCGCTGAAGGAGCCGAGGCTGCGGCGATGCTCGCCGCAGCCCGGCAGCTCTGGCACGTGCTGGACGAGGGTTCCGCCCAGCGCAACGTTGAGCAGCTGCATGCCGCGGCAGATGCCCAGCAGCGGCACGCCCTGGGCGATCGCAGCCCGGCTCAGGGCGATCTCGAAGGCGTCGCGCTGCGGGCAGGTCTCGGCGGTCTGGGGGTGTCGCTGCGCGCCATAGCTTGCCGGGTCGATGTCCGCCCCGCCCACCAGCAGCAGCCCGTCGATCAGCGCCAGCAGCAGCTCCGGGACGTCCGCCGCGCGCTCGTCCGGCGCCAGCAGCAGGGACAGGGCGCCGGCGCGCGCCACCGCTGCGACGTAGGAGCGCGGCACCAGCAGCGCCTCCTGATCCCACACGCTCCAGCGCGCTCGCTCGGGCGCCGCGCAGATGCCGATCAGGGGCGGCCGCTGCCCCACTGCGCCGTTGAGGTGACCCTGGCTCATGCATAAACCATAGGATGTGGGCGATGAGCAGCGGCAGCCAGGCAGCGCAGAGCGGCCCCCCGGTGTTGCTGCACAGCTCAGACGGCGTGCTGGAGATCACGCTCAACCGCCCCGAGCGACTGAACGCCTGCGGGGCGCAGATGGCCGAGGCGCTGCAGGCCGCGCTGGAGGAGGCCGCCGGCGACCGCGCCCTTCGCGCGGTGCTGATCACGGGCGCGGGGCGCGCCTTCTGCGCCGGCGCGGACCTCGTGGAGCTGGGCGAGCAGCGGGCGGGCGAGGAGCAGGCTCCGCCAGATGTGCGCGCGGCGCTGGAGCGGCGCTACAACCCGCTGCTGCGGGAGATTCGCGCGATCGAGAAGCCCGTGATCGCCGCCGTTGGCGGACCCGCGGTGGGCATCGGCTGCTCGCTGGCGCTTGCCTGCGACCTGGTGGTGGCCGCGCGGAGCGCCTACTTTGCGCTGATCTTCAGCCGCATCGGCCTCGTCCCCGACGGCGGCGCCTCGCTGCTGGTGCCCCTGCGCGCCGGCGCCGGGCGCTTCCTGGAGATGGCGATCCTCGGCGAGCCGGTGGGAGCCGAGCAGGCGCTCGCCTGGGGTCTCGTCAGCCGCGTCGTCCCCGACGAGGAGCTCGCACAGCAGGCCCGCGATCTTGCCCGTCGCCTGGCGGCCGGCCCGACGCTCGCCTATGGCGGCGTCAAGCGCGAGCTGGGCGGGCTGATCGACGACCTGCTCGAGCAGGCGCTTTCGCGCGAGGCGGAGATCCAGCAGCAGATGGCTCAAAGCGCCGATGCGGCGGAGGGCATCCTCGCCTTCCTGAGCAAGCGGCAGGCGCGCTTCAGCGGCGCCTGAGCGGGGCTGGGACCCTCGCGCCGCACTTCAAGCGCGCGGATGAATAGAATGCCCTGCGCCTTGGCGAAGCTGAGATTGCAAAGCCCATCTGCCCGCCTGCGCTCGGCGCTCGTGCGCGCCCTCGCTCGCGCGCTGCCGATCGCGCTGGTGACCGCGGCGCTCGCTGCCGCCCCGGCCGGCGCCTTCACGATCACAACCAACGGCGGCGCCTCGACCAACGCCCAGGCGATCAACGAAATCTACATCCTTGCCCTCGCCTTCGGGCTGGCGATCTTCGTCGGCGTCCAGGTCTCGCTCGCCTACTGCCTGTGGCGCTACCGCGCGCGCAAGGGCCGCGAGGCGGCGCAGATCCACGGCAACACGCGCCTTGAGATCGGCTGGACGCTCGGCGCGGTGGCGGTGCTGGTCGTGCTTGCGACCTTCACATTCGTGCGACTCGGCACGATTATCGACCCACAGAGCTCGGGCGCCGAAGGCGAAGCGCTGCTGGGCGAAAAGGGCCCGATCTACGCGCTCGCTGAAAAGCGCCTGCCGCCTTCGAAGAAGTACCTGGAAATCAACGTCGTCGCGCGGCAGTACATCTGGCAGTTCGTCTACCCGGGCGGCACCGGGCCGGAAAAGCTCGGCCCTCCCTACTCCTACGAGGAAATGGTCGTGCCTACTGAAACCACGATCCTGCTCAACGCGGCCTCAGTCGACGTGGTCCACTCGTGGTGGGTGCCGGCGCTGGGCGGCAAGATGCAGGTCGTCCCCGGCTACCACAACTACTCCTGGTTCAAGCTGCCTGCCAAGGACGCCGGGATGACCTTCCGCGGCCAGTGCGCCACGCTCTGCGGCCGCGACCACGCGCGCATGATCGCGACGGTCCGCGCTGTCACGCCCGCGCAGTTTGAAGCGTGGCTTGAAGAACGCAAGCGCGAGCTTGCCGCCGCCGGTGAAGAAGCGGCAAAGTCGCGCGAATCGCTGGCCGCCCACAAGGGCCCCGAATCGGTCGAACACCCCTAGAGGAGAGCAGGAGGCTATGGCTACAGCACAGGCAGCGCTACGCCGTCCAGCAGCGGCGATCCCCCAGGTCGTGGCGCACGAGGTCCGCGCCGAGCCGCGCGGGTGGACGAGCTGGCTGACGACGACCGACCACAAGCGGATCGGGATCATGTACATGGTCACGACCTTCGCCTTCTTCATCCTCGGCGGGGTCGAGGCGCTGATGATCCGCCTGCAGCTGGGTCTGCCGGAAAACACGCTCGTCACCCCGCAGACCTACAACCAGCTCTTCACGCTGCACGGCACGACGATGATCTTCCTCTTCGTGGTGCCGATGATGGCCGGCTTCGGCAACTACCTGGTGCCGCTGATGGTGGGCGCCCGCGACATGGCCTTCCCGCGCCTGAACGCGCTCTCCTACTGGCTGCTTTTGGCCGGCGGCATCGTCTTCTACGGCTCGCTCTTCTTCACCCCGCCGGAAGCGGGCTGGTCCAGCTACGTGCCGCTCGCCAACGCGCTCTTCTCGCCCAGCGGCGGACAGGACGCCTGGATCTACCTGGTCCACCTGACCGGCCTCTCCTCGATCCTCGGCTCGCTCAACTTCTACGTGACGATCGCCAACATGCGCGCGAAGGGCATGGGCCTGGCAAGGCTGCCGCTCTTCATCTGGGGCATCCTGATCTACTCGGTGCTGATCCTGCTGGCGATGCCCGTGATCGCGGCGGCCGTGACGATGCTGCTCGCCGACCGCCACTTCGGCACGCACTTCTTCGAACCCTCCAACGGCGGCTCGGCGCTGCTCTGGCAGCACCTGTTCTGGTTCTTCGGCCATCCGGAGGTCTACATCATGATCCTGCCGGGCTTCGGGATCGTCTCCGAGGTCCTGCCGGTCTTTGCGCGCAAGCCGATCTTCGGCTACAA
>JAJPKQ010000046.1 GCA_021323635.1 bacterium
AAGTCGACGCAGCCGTGGGTGGCCACGCTGGTGCGCACGATCTTCGATCAACCCGACGACACGGAGGTGCACGCGCAGTTCGCTCGTGTCGTGGATGCTCTGGAGGGAAAGCTGCCGGAGGCAGCGTCGCACCTGGACGAGGCGAGGGACGATCTCCTGGCCTTCACCGCCTATCCGCGGGAGATCTGGCGGCAGATCTGGTCGAACAACCCCCAGGAGCGTCTGAACCGGGAGATCCGCAGGCGCACCGATGTCGTGGGCACCTTCCCCGACCGCTCCTCGGCGATCCGACTGATCGGCGCACTGCTTGCCGAGCAACACGAGGAGTGGGCCGAGCAGCGGCGCTACATGGGCCAAGAGCTTCTCTTCAGAGTCGCCGGCCGCAAGGCCGGCCAGGATGAGAATGAGGGAGTGATGCTGCCGATGGCCGCGGTGGCGTAGGATTCAGTGCGGATCCTGCGGTGGCGGTGCATACACCACTTCGCTGGACGTGACCCCTGCAGCATGCCGATGGCGCAAGCCACAAGTCCCGCCGTCAGCCCCTGCAGGCGCGCCCGGCGAGCCAACCCTGGCGGGCGAGGGTGATCGGCCCCTGAGCACCGCACGGAAGCCATGCGCATAGCCAGCTCTGCTTCGGCCGGAGCGCCTCCCCGCTTGAGCGCCTCGCCGAGCGCTCAGCCGATGTCAGGCGCCCGTCCGCTGCCGCTGCCCGCAAAGCGCCGCTGGCATTGCGCGATCTCCTGCTCCGCCGCCGCGCGGTCGCCCCAGCCGTCGATCGTGACCTCCTTGCCCCGCTCGAGATCCTTGTAGATCGAGAAGAACTGCTCGATCTCCTGGCGCAGCAGCAGCGGCAGCTCATGTGCCTCCGTGTAGTGGTTCCAGTAAGGGTCATGCAGCGGCGCGCAGATGACCTTGTGGTCGGGTCCCTTCTCGTCGTGCATGCGAAAGAGGCCCAGCGGCTTGACCGGGATCATGCAGCCCGGAAAGGTCGGCTCATAGAGGCAGACAAGCGCGTCCAGCGGGTCGCCATCCTGCGCGATCGTCTCGCGCAGGAAGCCGTAGTCGGTCGGGTAGGTGGCGGCGCTCATCAGCAGGCGGTCGAACTTGATCCCGCCCAGCGCATCGTCGTACTCGTACTTGTTGCGCGAGCCCTTCGGGATCTCAACGACGCAGATCAGCTCATGTGTATCGATCTTGTGGCTCATCGACGCTCTCTGCCTCTCCTTCCTGATTGCCGCTCTCTCCCTGCGCGTAGCGTACACGCGCCAGATAGAGGCCGTGCGCGGGCGCGGTCGGGCCGGCCTGCGACCGCGGGCAGCCGCGCAGAAGGCGCGCAAAGCCATCGACCGTGCGCCTGCCGCCGGCGACCTCGAGCATCGTCCCCACCAGCACCCTGTTCATCTGGCGCATGAACGCGTCAGCCTCGATCCAGAGCTCGAGCAGGTCGCCATCCTCGCGCCAGCCGGCGGCAAGCACCTCGCGCTCGAAGCGCACATGATCGCTCGCGGTGGGCGTGAAGGCGGTGAAGTCATGGCTGCCTGCAAGCAGCGCCGCGCAGGCGTGCAGCGCCCCCCGATCGATCGGCTGCGGCCACCACAGCGCGCGTCCGGCAAGGAAGACGGAGCGCTCGACCCGCGCCAGCACGCGGTAGCAGTAGGTGCGTGAGAGCGCGTGCCGGCGAGCGTCAAAGCCGGGCGGCGCCGCCGTGCAGGCAAGGACGCTGATGTCGGCGGGCAGCAGCGCGTTCAGCTGCCGCGTGGGAAGCGCCTCGCCGCTGTAGCTTGCGACCTGCCCCCAGGCGTGCACGCCCCGATCCGTGCGCCCGGCGACGCGCAGCGCAAGCTGCTCGGCCGGGCGGCGCAGCGCGCGCGCCAGCGCTGACTCCACGCAACCTTGGACTGTGCGCAAACCCGGCTGGCGCGCCCACCCGGCAAACTCACGACCATCGTATTCGAGGATCAGCCGCGCCCGCGGCCCGTCAGGGCCGGTCCGCTCACGCGTCGGCTGCTCGCGGTCGCCGCCGTGGGTGCGCTCAGGCATTGCACCCGTCTTCGCCGTCTAGACGAGCTCGATCAGCACCATCTGCGTGGCGTCGGAGCGGCGCTCTGAGAGCTTCATGATGCGCGTGTAGCCGCCCGGACGCCCGGCATAGCGCGGGGCGACTTCCGCAAAGAGGCGATGGACCGCGTACTTGTCTTGGCCCAGCGCCGAGAGCGCCTGTCGGCGCGCGGCAAGGTCGCCGCGCTTGGCGAGCGTGATCAGCGCCTCCAGCTCCGGGCGCAGCGCCTTGGCCTTGGCCTCGGTCGTCTTGATGCGACCGTGCTCGATCACCGACTTGGAGAGGTTCATCAACAGCGCCTTGCGGTGCGCGGAGTCGCGGCTGAGCTTCCCCCGCTGCTTCTGGTGGCGCATCGCTTCCCTCAGACCTTGTTCGGGCGCAGCGCAAAGCCGCGCTGGGCGAGTGTCTCGATCACCTCTTCGATCGACTTGCGACCGAAGTTGGGGATTGCCGCAAGCTCGGCCTCCGACTTGGAGACCAGATCGCCGAGCGTCTCCACGCCCGCGCGCTTGAGGCAGTTGTAGGAGCGCACCCCCAGCTCGAGCTCCTCGATCATGATGTCGAGCGCCTCGCGCTGAGCAGGGGTCAGCGCGGCCTGGCTGGCCGCCGGCAGCTCGCCGTCCTCAAGCTCCGCCGCCGGCAGCTTGCGCAGCTCGGTCACGCGATCCACGTCGGTGAAGATCGCCAGCTGCGCGATCAGGATCTCAGCGGCCTCGCGCAGCGCCGCCTGCGGCTCGATCGAGCCGTCCGTCTCGATGTCCAGCGTCAGCCTGTCGAAGTCCGTCCGCTGACCGACGCGAGCGGGCTCGACCGAATAGGCGACGCGCCGCACAGGCGAGAAGATCGAGTCGATCGGGATCACGCCGATCGGCTGGTCGGGGCTCTTGTTCTCCTCCGCCGGCCGGTAGCCGCGCCCACGGCCGATCGTGACCAGCATCTCAAGCTTCGAGCCCTGCTCGATCGTTGCGACGTGAGCGTCCGGGTTGAGAATCTCCACGCCCGCGGGCAGGTTGATGTCCTTGGCGCGAACCTCACCCGCCTTCGCCACCGACAGCGCCGCCTCGACCTCTGAGGCATCGGAGTGCATCCGGCAGACGATGCCCTTGAGATTGAGGATGATGTCGGTCACGTCCTCCTTCACGCCCGCGATCGTCGAGAACTCGTGCGCGACTCCCTCGATCCGCACGCTCGTGACCGCCGCGCCAGCGAGCGAGGAGAGCAGCACGCGCCGCAGGGAGTTGCCGAAGGTGTAGCCGAAGCCGCGGTCCAGCGGCTCGATCGTAAAGGTGCCGTGGTTGTCCTGGGTGCTCTCAGCGCTGATGCGGGGGGTCTGGAAATCAAGCATCTTCGTCCTAGGGTCGGTGTTGTCTCATGCCTGGTCCCGGTCTTGCACCGGCACCGGCCTCGCCGCTGTTGCACTGCACAGCGCGCAAAGCCTTACTTCGAATAGAGCTCGACGATGAGCTGCTCCTGAACGGGTGCCGCCACCTCGCGTCGCTCGGGCGCGCGCAGCACCTTCGCCGTGAGCGACTCGTGGTCGGCCTGCAGCCACGCGGCGATCTGCCCGGTGAGCTCCGTCGCGGCGCGCACGACGTCCGCTGCAGGGCTGGATGCCCGCAGCGCAATCACGTCCCCCGGCCGCACCTGATAGGAGGGGATGTCCACGCGCCGTCCGTTGATCGTCCAGTGGCCGTGGCGGATCAGCTGGCGAGCCTGCCGCCGCGAGGCGGCGAAGCCCAACCGCACGAGCACATTGTCAAAGCGGCACTCGAGCAGGCGCAGCAGGTTCTCGCCGGTGATCCCAGGCTGGCGGGAGGCAAGCTCGTAGTAGCCGCGGAACTGGCGCTCGAGCACGCCGTAGTAGCGGCGGGCCTTGAGCTTCTCCCGCAGCTGGGTGCGGTACTCGGACTGCTTCTGACGACCGCGTCCGTGCTCGCCGGGCGGATAGGAGCGCCGCTCGACGCCGCACTTGTCGGTCAGGCAGCGCTCGCCCTTGAGGAACAGCTTCTGCCCCTCGCGCCGGCACTGCTTGCACTGTGCGCCCGTGTCTCTCGCCATCGCTGAGCGCGCCGCCTACACCCGCCGCCGCTTGCGCGGCCGGCAGCCGTTGTGCGCCTGGGGGGTCACGTCCCGGACGCCCGACACCTCAAGGCCCGCGGCCTGCAGGGAGCGGATCGCCGTCTCCCGGCCCGAGCCTGAGCCCTTGACGAACACCTCGACCTTCTGCAGGCCGTGCTCCATGCCCTTGCGGGCGGCTGCATCGGCGGTCACCTGCGCAGCAAAGGGCGTGGACTTGCGCGAGCCCTTGAAGCCCGCGCCACCCGCCGACTCCCAGGCGATCACGTTGCCTTCGGGATCTGTCAGCGAGACGATCGTGTTGTTGAAGGAGGTCTTGATGTGGGCCTGACCGACGGCGATGTTCTTCTTTGCCTTGCGGCGGCCGCGCGTGCGCTTCGGTGCCATCTAGCCGATCACCCCTCGCTCACTTCTTGCCGGCCTTCTTCTTGCCCGCGACCTGCATCCGCTTCGGCCCCTTGCGCGTGCGCGCGTTGGTCTTCGTCTTCTGCCCGTGCACGGGCAGGCCGCGGCGGTGGCGCAGACCGCGGTAGCACCCGATCTCCTGCAGGCGCTTGATGTCGTCGGAGCGCGCGCGGCGCAGGTCGCCCTCGACTGTGAGCGAGTCGATGATCTCGCGCAGGCGCACGACCTCCTCCTCTGTGAGGTCGCGGATGTAGGTGTCGCGCGAGACCCCCGCCTCGGCGAGGATCTTGTTTGCAGTCGGGCGTCCGATCCCGAAGATGTATGTGAGCCCGATCTCCGCGCGCTTGTTCAGGGGCAGGTTTACGCCAGCGACTCGTGCCATCTACCCCTGCCGCTGCTTGTGGCGCTTGTTCTGGCAGATCACCAGCACCGTCCCGTGACGACGGATGACCTTGCATTTCTCACACATCGGCTTGACCGACGGACGTACCTTCATCTCTCACCTATAGACGTGCCGGCAAACATATATCGCTCGGCTGACTGCTTTTTCATCGGCCACCAGCGGCCGTTCCCACCGCGCCTGGGCACCCGCGGCGCGCACGCACAGCTTGGCGCCGCTGGCGCCGAAGTGCATCCTAGCAACTTGCGCCTGGGAGGGCAGCTCCCCCCGGCGACGGGCGCCTCAGGGGCCGCGGCTGCCCTCGAGCGCGCCCTCTGCGGCGCTGCGCTCGTCCGGCGGCAGGTGCCAAGGGGTAAGGATGCGCGGGCCCTGAGCGCAGATCGCCACGGTGTGCTCGAAGTGTGCCGTGCGCGAGCGATCGAGCGTATACACCCCCCAGCCGTCGGCTCCCACCCGCACCGCCGGGCGCCCGGTCGCGGTCATCGGCTCGATCGCGAGCACCATCCCCTCCATCAGGCGCACCCCGCGCCCGGGCGCGCCGACATTGGGCACCTGCGGATCCTCGTGCATCGAGCGCCCGACGCCATGGCCGACCAGCTGCCGGATCAGCGAGAGGCCCGCGCTCTCGGCGACCGTCTGGATGGCGTTGGAGATGTCGCCGACGCGGTTGCCGACCCGCGCCTGCTCGATTCCCGCATAGAGCGCCTCCTCGGTTGCGCGCAGCAGGCGCTGCGAGGCTGCGTCGATCGGCCCCACCGCAAAGGTGCGCGCCGCGTCCGCGACCCAGCCCTGCAGGGTCACGCCGACGTCGATCGAGATGATGTCGCCCGGTTTGAGAGCGTAGCGGCCGGGGATCCCGTGCACAACCATCTCGTTGGGCGAGGCGCAGATCGCCGCCGGAAAGCCGCGGTAGCCCTTGAAGGTCGGCGTGGCGCCGCGCGAGCGGATGAAGCGCTCGACCGCCCGATCGAGCTCCTCCGTGCGCACCCCTGGGCGGATCAGGCCCTCGAGCAGGTCGAAGACCGCTGCCAAGACCGCGCCGGAGGCTTCCATCTTCGCGATCTCAGCCGCGTTCTTCCTGACGATCACGCCTCAAGCTTATCCGCGCGTGCCACGACGGTCGCGACGCGTGCGCTCCTGCACAAGCTCTCAGAGGCCTTCGGCAAAGCGCAGTGCGGCGAGCTCGGCGCGAATGATCTCGTGCAGGTGCTCACGGTCGCGGGCGGCGTCGAAGCGGTGCAGCAGCGAGCGCTGATCGTAGTAGGCGATCAGCGGCTCGGTCTGCTCGTGGTAGACCGCAAGGCGCCTGCGGATCGTCTCCTCGCGATCGTCCTCGCGCTGGATCAGCCGCGCGCCGTCCTGGTCGCAGACCCCCTCGTGCTTGGGCGGGTCGAAGTCGATGTGGTAGATGTGCGCGGGGTTCTTGACGCACACCCGCCTCCCGGCCAGGCGCTGCACCACGACATCGTCTGAGAGCTCGAGCGCGACCACTGCAGAGAGCTCCCGGCCGCCTGCGCCAAGCGCCCGCCCGAGCGCCTCCGCCTGGGCGATCGTGCGCGGAAAGCCGTCCAGCAGGAACCCGGCGCGAGCGTCTTCGGCGCCGATGCGCTCGCGGATCATCGCGACGATCAGCTCATCGGGCACCAGCTCGCCGCGCTCCATGTGCCCCTGCGCCTGCCTGCCAAGCTCGCTGCCCTCCGCGACCGCCGCCCGCAGCATGTCGCCGGTGGAGATGTGGGCGAGGCTGAAGTCCGCGCGCAGCAGCTGCGCCTGGGTGCCCTTGCCCGCGCCGGGCGGGCCGAGCAGGATCAGGTTCAGCCCGGGCATCGGCGCGGAGCCTACCGCTTCAGCGCCGACGGTGCACGGCAGGGTGAGGCGCGAGCGTCGGTCGTCTACTTGAGGAAGCCCTCATAGGAGCGCATCATCAGCTGCGCCTCGAGCTGCTTCATCGTTTCCAGCGCGACGCCGATCACGATCAGGATCGAGGTGCCGCCGAGCGGGATCTGCTGGTGGGTCTGGTCGATCAGGATCGTCGGCAGCGCCGCTATCAGCGCAAGGAAGATCGCGCCCGGGAAGGTGAGGCGGGCGAGGATGCGGTCCAGGAACTCCGCCGTCGGCCGCCCCGGTCGCACGCCCGGGATGAAACCCCCGAACTTCTTCAGGTTGTCGGCCTGGTCGACCGGGTTGAATGTGACCGCGGTGTAGAAGTAGGAGAAGATGATGATGAAGATCGACTGGCCGACCAGATACTGCCAGCCGGTCGGGGTGAAGAAGTCGCCGATCGAGCGCGCCCAGGAGGCGTGGATGAACTGGGGGAGCGTCGCCGGGAAGGACATGATCGCAACCGCGAAGATGATCGGGATCACGCCTGCCATGTTCAGACGCAGTGGCATGTAGGTCTGGCCGCCGGCCGACATGCGCCGCCCGATCACGCGCTTGGCGTACTGCACCGGGATCCGCCGCTGGCCTTCAAGCACGAAGACGACGCCCGCGAGGACCGCGAGCACGAGGAATGGCATCATCACCTTGAAAGCCTGTTCGTTGCTGTTCCACCAGGTTTCGACCAGCTGCGGCATGCGCGAGACGATCGAGGCGAAGATCAGCAGCGAGATGCCGTTGCCGATCCCGCGCTGGGTGATCAGCTCGCCGATCCACATCAGGAGCACGGCGCCCGCAGTGAGGGTGACGACGACGAGGAAGACGTGCGGGACGTCGAAGGGGCTGATCACCGATTCGCCCACGTGCGCCTGCTGGAGGTGGAAGATGAAGACGAGGATGATCGACTGGATGAAGGCCAGCCCGACGGTCATGTAACGCGTGTACTGCGTGATCCGGGCCTGGCCGACCTCGCCTTCCTTGGAGAGCTTTTCCAGCGAAGGCAGCACATGCTGCATCAGCTGCAGGATGATCGAGGAGGTGATGTAGGGCATGATCCCGAGCGCGAAGATCGCCAGATGCGAGAGGCCGCCGCCGTTCAAGAGGTTGAGCAGGCCGAGGATGCCCGAGCCGGAGAACTGCTTCTGGAGGCTTTCGATCGCGTGCAGGTTCACGCCCGGCACCGGCACGTAGGCGCCGAGTCGGTAGATCAGCAGCATCGCGCCGGTGAAGGCGAGCTTGCGGCGGATCTCAGCGACCTGAAAGGCGTTTAGGATCGTTGCGAGCAAGCGCTCAATTCTAGCTGTCGAGGAGAGTGCAGGAGCCGCCCGCCGCCTCGATCTGCTTGCGGGCCGCGGCGCTGAAGGCGTGCGCGTGCACGTGTAGGGCGTGCTCGAGCGTGCCCTTCGCAAGCACCTTCACGGGGATGCCGGTCCGCTTGGCCAGTCCCGCCGCCGCAAGCTCCTGCAGGCCGACGCTCGCGCCCGCTGCGAAGCGCTCTTGAAGGCTGCCGGTGTTGACGACCTGAGTGTGGGTGCGGAAGGGCTCAAAGGGCATCGACTTCTTCATGTGCGGCCCGCGCAGCTTGCGCATGCGCATGTGGATCGGCATCTGGCCGCCCTCGAAGGCGGCATTGCGCTTGGCGCCCGAGCGCTGCCCGTAGCCCTTCTGGCCGCGCCCGGAGGTCTTGCCCGTGCCGGATCCTTCGCCGCGCCCGACGCGCTTGCGCGCCCGCCGCGAGCGCGGCGCAGGCGAGAGCGAGTGCAGCCCGATCCGCTGCTCGCTCATGCCGGCTGACCCTCCGCAGGCGGCTGCTCACCCTCGCTGCCGGCAGGCTCTGGCTCGCCGCTGGACGGCTCCTGCTCGCTGCCGGCGGGCTCTGGCGAGCGCTCAGTCCTCGCGCTCGCTGCCTCCTCTGTCGCCACTGCGCGCCCATTGGCGCTGGCCTCCTCGTCCGCGATGTGCTCCCCGGCAGGCTCCTCGCTGAGGCCGAGCACGCGTGCGATCGGCAGGCCGCGCATCTTTGCCACCTCATCGGGGGTGCGCAGCGCACGCAGCCCTTCGATCGTGGCCTTGACAAGGTTCACGGGGTTCTGCGTGCCGAGGCTCTTGGAGAGGATGTCGTGGATTCCGGCCAGCTCCAGCACCGCCCGCACGCCGCCGCCGGCAATCACGCCGGTGCCCGGCGCGGCGGGCTTGAGCACGACGCGACCGGAGCCGAAGACGCCGACGGTCTGGTGTGTGATCGTGGTGCCGTGCTTGGGCACGCGGAAGAGGTCCTTCTTGGCCTTTTCAGCACCCTTCTGGATCGCAAGCGGCACCTCGGTCGCCTTGCCGTAGCCCACCCCCACGACTTCGCGTTCGTCCCCGACGACGACAAGCGCCGTGAAGGAGAAGCGTCTGCCGCCCTTCACGACCTTCGCGACGCGGTTGATCTCGACCACGCGTTCGGCAAGCTCCAGCCCGGCCGGCGCCACGGAGCGGTCGACATATGCGCGCGCGCTTCTCATCCTCTGGCTCCCATCGGCTCGATCAGGTTAGCCGCAGCGCGCATCAGATCGTGATCCCGTTCTCGCGCAGCGCCTCGGCGAGCACCCGCACGTTCCCGTGGTAGGGGTAGCCGCCGCGGTCGAAGACCGCCCGCTCGATGCCCTGCTGCTTGGCGCGCTCGGCGAGCAGGGCGCCGGCGCGGGCGGTGCGCTGCGCCCCCGCGAGCGCGCGCAGCTGCTGCTCATACCAATGCACCGCCGCGAGCGTCCGACCGCTGCTGTCGTCGACCAGCTGCGCGCTGATGCCGCGGTTGGAGCGGAACACAGAGACGCGCGGGCGCTGCGCATCGCCGGAGACCTTCGCCCGCACCCGCCGTCGGCGCCGCAGACGTCGCTCGCTGCGCGTGGAGACGCTCATGCGCGCTTGCCCACCTTTCGCGCGACATACTCGCCCTCGTAGCGGATGCCCTTGCCCTTGTAGGGCTCGGCGGGGCGCTGCTTGCGGATGAAGGCTGCCACCTCGCCGACCTGCTGACGGGAGATGCCCTTGATGATCACCCGCGTCGGGGTCGGCACCTCGAACTCGATTCCCTGCGGGGCGGGCACGCTGACCGGATGCGAGTAGCCGAGCGCCAGCTCGAGGTCTCTGCCCTTCAGCTGGGCGCGGTAGCCGACCCCCTGGATCTCAAGCTCCTTGCGAAAGCCCTCCGTGACGCCCCGCACCATGTTCGCCACAAGCGTCCGCGTAAGCCCATGCAGCGAGCGGTGGTCCTTGCGGTCGCTGGGCCGCTCGACGTAGAGCGTGCCCTCCTGCTCCCGGACGGAGATGTCTGGGTGCACGCGCTCGTGGAGCTCGCCGCCGGGCCCCTTCACGGTCACGCGGTCGGGCGCGATGCTGACGCTGACGCCCGCGGGGATCGGTATCGGTGCCCTGCCGATCCGCGACACCGCTACCACACCCTCGCCAACAGCTCGCCGCCCACGCCGGCCAGGCGCGCCTCGTGCCCGGTCATCACGCCGCGCGAGGTGGAGATGATCGCGGTGCCCATGCCGCCGAGCACCTTCGGGATCGCCTTGGCGTCCACATAGGTGCGCCGACCCGGCCGCGAGACGCGCTCGATCCCTGAGATCGCGCTGCGCCGCTCGCCTGAGTAGCGCAGATGCAGCAGCAGCACCTCGCCTGCGCCGCCGCTGCGCGGGCGGCGCTCGTAGGAGTCGATGTATCCCTGCTGCGCGAGGATCCGCGCCAGCTCCTCCTTGAGCTTGGAGGCGGGCACTTCCACGGTCTCATGCGCCGCCGAGACGCCGTTGCGTATGCGCGTCAGGAAGTCCGCTATCGGGTCTGTCATCGTCATATCTGAAATGCCTCCCTGCGTCGCGCGGCTGCCGCGCTCTCGCGTCCCGCGCGAGCACGCCTGCCGACCGCACGTTCGCGAGCCCGCCGCTCCATCACCACGAAGACTTCGTCACGCCCGGGATCTCGCCGCGGTGGGCGAGCTCCCGCAGGCAGATCCGACAGACGCCGAAGCGCCTGTATACCGCCCGCGGCCGCCCGCAGCGCGCGCAGCGAGTATACGCACGCACGCGGAACTTCGCCTTGCGCCGCTGCTTGACCAGTAGCGAGGTCTTTGCCATTCTTACTCCTTCTCCTTCTCGTCGCCGCCCTCGCTCAGCTCGGCCAGGCTGCGCAGCGCACGCGGCCGTCCGGAGCGCGCGAAGGGCATGCCAAAAGCATCCAGCAGCGCAAAGGCCTCCGGGTCGCTGCGCGCCGAGGTCGTGATCGTGATCTCCATCCCCCGCACGCCCGCGCCGGTGCCGAAGTCTACCTCCGGGAAGATCGTCTGCTCGCGCACGCCCAGCGAGTAGTTGCCGCGCCCGTCGAAGGCTCGCGGCGAGAGGCCGCGGAAGTCGCGTATGCGCGGAATGGCGATCGAGAGCAGGCGATCGAGGAACTCGTAGGCGCGGTCGCCGCGCAGCGTAGCCGCGATCCCCACCGGCATCCCCGCACGCACCTTGAACGCTGCGATCGACTTGCGTGCGCGGCGGATGCTCGGAAACTGGCCGGTGATCGCAGCGATCTGGTTCTGCGCGCCCCTGATCGCGGCGGGGTCCTGCTTGATGTCGCCCACTCCGGCGTTGACGGTGATCTTGAGCAGGCGCGGTGCCTGCATCACCGAGCTGTAGCCGAAGGCAGCGATCAGCGCCGGCTGGATCTGCTCCCGGTAGCGCACCTTCAGGCGCGGCACGGGAGTCTCGCGGGACTGCTCGACTGTTGCGCTCTGCTCGCTCATGGTCAGTCGATGCTCTGTCCTGAGCGCCTTGCCACGCGCACGCGCGAGCCCCCCTGCCGCTGGACGCCGACGCGGGTCGGGCGCCCGTCCTTGGGGTCGGCGAGCATCACGTTGGAGACGTGGATCGGGCCCTCGCGCTCGATCACGCCGCCCAGCACCTGACGCTGGGATTCGGGCATCGGCTGCGGCCGCAGATGGCGCTTTTGCATGTTCAGCCCCTCGACGTAGACGCGCTCGCGCGCCGGTTCGACGCGCAGGACCCGCCCGCGCTTGCCGCGATCCTTGCCCGCGATCACCACCACCTGGTCGCCCTTGCGGACGCGCAGCGGATAGGAGCCCGCTCGCTTGAGCTGATCGCGCTTGCGAGTGCCCATCAGAGCACCTCCGGCGCAAGCGAGATGATCTTCATGAAGTTGCGCTCACGCAGCTCACGGGCGACCGGTCCGAACACGCGTGTGCCGCGCGGGTTGTTTTGGTCGTCGATGATCACCGCAGCATTGTCGTCGAAGGCGATGTAGGTGCCGTCGGGGCGCCCGTGCTCCTTGCGCGTGCGCACGACGACGGCGGTCACCACATCGCCCTTCTTGACGGTGCCCTGTGGCGCCGCCTGCTTGACGGTAGCGGTGATGACGTCGCCGAGGTGGGCGTAGCGCCGGCGCGAGCCGCCCTTCACGCGGATGCAGAGGATCTCGCGCGCGCCGGTGTTGTCCGCCACCCGCAGCCGCGTCTCAGACTGGATCATCGCGCCCGCTCCACAACCTCGAGCAGCCGCCAGCGCTTGGTGCGCGAGAGCGGTCGGCTTTCAACGACCCGCACGACATCTCCCTCGGAGGCCTCGTTTGCCTCGTCGTGGGCGTGCAGCGTGCGTGTGCTGCGAACAATCTTCTCGTAGCGGCGGTGGCGGCGCGCGATCGACACGCGCACGGTGATCGTCTTGTCGGGCTTGCTTGAGACGACCAGCCCCTGGCGGATGCGCCGCACAGGGGCGCGGCGCTCCTCGCTTCGCTGATCGGGAGCACCATCGCCGGCGCCGGTCGTGGAGCCGGCCGTCGCGCGCGCCTGATGCCTGCGCTCGCGCTCGCGCAGGCGCTGGGCGCGGCGCAACGCAGCCTTGCGCGCTCGCTGCTGGCGGCGCTCCTGCGCTCGCTCGGCGGGCGTTCGCTGCTCCCTCGGCGCGCCGCTGCGCGCTGCCCGGCGTGCGCGTCGGCGCTCCTTGGGCGAGAGCGCGCTCGCCGGCTGCGCGGCGGGGGCGGGATCGGCCGCGCCCGAGGCCTGGGGCGCCTCAGCGCCGTCCTGCTCGGGGGCCTGCTCGGGCGCCTCGGCGCCGGCCGCCTGGGGCGCCTCCTCGACGCTCTGCTGCTCGCTCATCTGCGTCTCCTCTGTCATCAGGCGCCCGCCCTCGCTTCGATGCCAAGCTCCCGCTCGCGGGCGATCGTCAGCGCGCGCGCCAGCTCGCGACGCTTGCGCGAGAGCCCGGCGGTGTCCTCGAGCTCGCCGGTGGCGTTCGCAAAGCGCATCCGCTGGAGCTCTTGGCGCAGCTCAGCGATCTGCTCGCGCAGCTCGTGGTCAGGGGTGTCTCGCATCTCCTTCGCCTTCACCTGATCACTCCTCGCGCGCCACGAACTTGCACTTGACGGGCAGCTTGTGGGCAGCCAGACGGATCGCGTCGCGCGCGAGCGGCTCGGGCACGCCGGCCAGCTCAAACATCACCCGTCCCGGCTTGACCACCGCAACCCAGTCCTCAGGCGAGCCCTTGCCCGAGCCCATGCGCGTCTCAGCGGGCTTCTTGGTGATCGGCTTGTCCGGGAAGACGTTGATCCAGACCTTCCCGCCACGCTTGATCTTGCGCGTCATCGCGACACGTGCTGCCTCGATCTGGCGGCTGGTCAGCCAGCCGCATTCAAGCGACTTCAGGCCGTATTCCCCGAACTGCACCTTCACCTGGCCACGGGACACGCCAGCGCGCCGGCCACGGTGCTGCTTGCGGTGCTTGACTCGCTTGGGCGCAAGCATCAGGAGGCACCCCGCTGATCGCTCTGCTCGCTCGCTCCCTCGCCCACGCCCGCGGCAGCCTGCGCCTCCGGTGCGGGTGCCGCGGCTCCTGCGCCGCGCTCGGCATCGCTGCGCATTGTGCGCTGCTCACGCCCGGCCCCTGAAGGTCGCCGCCCGGCAGGGCGCGCCCCGGCGCCACCCGAGCCGTTGCGCCCCTGGGCGGAGCGCTGACGTCGGCGCGGCTCGCGGTCGCTCTGCGCGCCGGTGGCTGCGCCGAGGTCCGTCAGGTCTGAGCCCGAATAGCCTTCGGGCATGAGCTCGCCCTTGTTCAGCCAGCACTTCACCCCGATGCGGCCGAAGGTGGTGTGGGCCTCGCAGAAGCCGTAGTCGATGTCCGCGCGCAGGGTGTGCAGCGGCACCCGCCCATCGGAGTAGCTCTCGGTCCGCGCCATCTCCGCGCCGCCCAGGCGCCCTGCGACCTGCACCTTGACGCCCTTTGCGCCCGAGCGCATCGCGCTTGTGAGCGCGCGCTTCATCGCGCGCCGGAAAGCGACGCGGTTCTGCAGCTGCTCGGCGATCGACTGCGCGACCAGCTTCGCATCGAGCTCGGGCCGCTTGATCTCGATGATGTTCACCTTGATCTGCTTGGCGGTCATCCGGTGCAGCTCACGCCGCAGCGCGTCGACTTCGCTCCCGGACTTGCCGATCACGATTCCCGGTCGGGCGGTGTGAATGTTCACCTCAAGGTCGCCCGCGCTCTTGCGGATCGTTATGTCCGAGAGCCCGGCGTGGGCAAGTCTGCCGGTGATGTGACGGCGCACGCGGATGTCCTCCGCCAGGTAGTCGGCGAAGCTGCGCTCTGAGAACCAGTGCGAGCGCCAGTCGTGGATGTAGCCGACGCGCATCGCCTCGGGGTGGACCTTCTGACCCATCGTCTCTCCTAGCGCTCCGTTGTGAGGGTGATTGTCAAGTGTGCGGTTCGCTTCATGATCGGTGTGGCGCGCCCCATCGCGCGCGGGCGAAAGCGCTTTATCGTCGGCCCCGCGTCGGCGTAGGCGGCACGCACGACGAGATCCTCCGCGGCGAGCTCGTGGTTGTGCTCCGCATTTGCGACCGCGGACTCCAGGAGCTTAGCCCAATCGCGCGCGACGGCGCGCGGCGTGTGCTCGAGCACCGCGCGGGCCTCCGCGACGGTGCGACCGCGAATGTGCTCACAGACCAGACGCGCCTTGCGCGGGGAGATGCGCACATAGCGGGCGCGCGCGTGCACGGCCACGCGGCCGCCCTCGCGCGGTGCCGGCCCGGGGCGAAAGACCGGCGCGGGCGCCGGCGGCGGTTCCTGCTGCTCCTGCTCGGCGGCGCCTGAGGCGGCGCCCTCCGCAGCAGATGAAGCCGCCTCCGGGACGCCCTGCGCCTTGTCACCGGCCTGCTGCGGGGCGGCCTCCTGAGGCTGAGCCTCGCCGGAGCTCTCCAGCGCCTCCTGCGCGCCGCCCTGCTGGGCGGCCGGCTCCTCCTCGCCGTCCTTGCGACGTCTCCTGCGGGGCAGCGCCGGGCTCATCGCTTGCCTGACCCCGCGTGCCCGCGGAAGGTGCGGGTTGGCGCAAACTCGCCAAGCTTGTGGCCTACCATCGTCTCGCTGATGTAGACCGGGACGTGCTTGCGACCGTCGTGCACGGCGATCGTGTGCCCAACCATCTCCGGAAAGACCGTCGAGGCGCGCGACCAGGTCTTGACGATGCGCTTCTCACCGCTTGCGTTCATCGCTTCGATCCGCGCCATCAGGCGCTCCTGGACCCACGGCCCCTTCTTTGCCGATCGGCTCATCGCTGCCTGCCCTTCCCGCGCTTGCGTTCGCGCACGATGTAGCGGCTCGAGGGCTTGTGCTTGGGGCGCGTGCGATAGCCGAGCGTCGGCACGCCCCAGGGGGTCACCGGATGGCGACCGGGAGTAGTCGAGCCCTCGCCGCCCCCATGGGGATGGTCGACCGGGTTCATCGCGGTGCCGCGGGTCTGCGGACGCACGCCCATGTGGCGCTTGCGCCCCGCCTTGCCAACCTTGATGTTCTGGTGCTCAGCGTTGCCGATCTCGCCGATCGTCGCGCGGCAGACCGCGCGCACCATGCGCATCTCGCCCGAGGGCAGGCGCAGCGTCGCCATCTCGCCCTCGCGGGCTGCAAGCGCTGCGGAGGCCCCGGCGGAGCGCGCCAGCTGGCCGCCGCGGCCGGGCGAGAGCTCGATGTTGTGGACGATCGTCCCCACCGGGATCCGCGCCAGCGGCAGGCAGTTGCCGAGCGCGATCTCGGCATCGGCCCCGGAGGCCACAGACATGCCCACGCGCAGGCCCTGAGGGGCGAGGATGTAGCGCTTCTCGCCATCGACGTAGTGCAGCAGCGCGATGCGCGCGGAGCGGTTGGGGTCATACTCGATCGCCGCCACCCGCGCGGCGACGCCGTCCTTGTTGCGCTTGAAGTCGATCCGGCGATAGGCGCGCTTGGCCCCGCCGCCGCGATGGCGCGCGGTCTTGCGACCGTGCGCGTTGCGCCCGCCGCTCTTCTTGAGCCCTTCGACGAGCGTCTTCTCCGGGCCCTTGCGGGTGATCTCGGCAAAGTCCGAGTAGGAGACGAAGCGCCGCCCGGGGCTGGTTGGCTTTGGCTTGCGAATGGGCATCTCCGCCGCCTATCCCTGCTCGCTCTCCAGGCCCTGGAAGACAGGGATCGACTCCCCGGCGCCCACCTGCACGATCGCCTTCTTCCAGGTGCGGGTCTGCCCGCGCGTGATGCCACGCCGCTTGGGCTTGGCCTTGACGTTGATCGTGTGCACCTTGCGCACGTGCACGGAGTAGATGCGCTCGACCGCCTGGCGGATCTGCGTGCGGTGCGCGTCAGGGTGCACGCGGAAGGTGTACTTGCCGGCCGCCGAGAGCGCATAGCTCTTCTCGGAGATGACAGGACGGATCAGCACCTGGGAGGGCTCCATCAGCTCTGCTCCTTCTCGCTCTGGGCGCCACCCGCCGGCGCGGCGGCGCGTGCGGGCCTGCGCGGCGGCTCGGCGCGGCGGCAGAGCGCCTCAAGCGCCCGCTCGGAGAGCAGCAGCGACGCAGCGCCGACGATCTCGGTGACGCCGACGTCGGCATGCTCGATCACCCGCACCGCGGCGAGGTTGCGCAGTGAGAGCGCCAGCGCGCGCTCCTCCGGGTCGACCACCGCAAGCAGCGGTCGCGGCCCGTCGAACTGCGCCAGCAGCGCACGGCCGGCAGCGGTCGAGGCGCTTGTGAGCGCATCCTTATGCAGCAGGGCAAGCGTCGAGCGCCCAGCGTGCAGGGAGAGCGCCGAGCGCAGCGCTGCGCGACGCTCCTTGCGGTTGACCTTGAAGGCGTAGCTGCGCGGCTGGGGACCGAACACCGTGCCGCCGCCGCGCCAGATCGGCGAGCGGATCGAGCCGGCGCGCGCGCGCCCGGTGCCCTTCTGGCGCCAGGGCTTGACGCCGCCGCCTGAGACCTTCCCGCGCGTGCGCGTGGCTGCGGTCCCGCGCCGGCGCGCAGCGCGCTCCGCGCGGACGCACTCATGCACCAGCGTGCGGTGGAAGCCCGCCGCGAAGATCTCGTCGGGCAGCTCGGCGCTGGCGCCAGCCGCTCCGCCCAGCAGCGGCGCGCTAGCCATCGCTTCGCACCTCCACGATGCCCCCGCGCGCGCCCGGGACCGACCCGCGCACGAGCAGCAGGTTCTGGTCGGCCTCGATCGCCACGATCTGCAGCCCGCGCTGGGTCGCGCGCCGCGCGCCGCCGTGGCCTGCCATGCGCAAGCCCTTGAACACTCGCGAGGGCGTTGCCGCGGCGCCGATCGAGCCGGGCGCACGGACGTTGTGCGAGCCGTGGGTCTTCGGCCCGCGCTTGAAGCCGTGGCGGGCGATCGTGCCCTGAAATCCCTTGCCCTTGGTGATCCCCGCGACCTTCACCCGCTCGCCCACGGAGAACGCATCGACCGTGACGGTGTCACCCACCTTCAGATCGCCGCGCTCGCCGCGAAACTCGACCAGGTGGCGCATCGGCGGCGCCGAGGCCTTCTTGAGGTGGCCGAGCTGCGCGCGGGTCAGCTTGCGCTCATCCGTCGCGCCGAAGGCAAGCTGGACCGCCTCGTAGCCGTCGCGCTCGCGCTCGCGCAGCGCTGTGACCGGGCAGGGGCCGGCCTCCAGGACGGTGAGGCGGGCCGCCGTCCCGTCCTCGAGAAAGCGCTGGGTCATGCCGAGCTTCTTTGCAAGTATCGCCGCCATCGCCGCACGCGCCCTCAGCTGGAGAGCCTAATCTCGATGTCCACGCCCGCCGGCAGGTTGTCCAGGCGCTGCAGCGAGTCGACGGTCTTGGGCGTGGGCTGATGAATGTCGATCAGCCGCTTGTGCGTGCGCACCTCGAAGTGCTCGCGCGAGTCCTTGTCCTTGAACGGCGATCGGATCACGCAGTAGACGTTCTTCTCGGTGGGCAGCGGCACCGGCCCGGAGACGCTTGCGCCCGTGCGTGTCGCGGTCTCCACGATTTCCTTTGCCGCGGTCTCTATGGCACCGGTGTCATACGCCTTCAGGCGGATGCGGATCTTGTTCTGTATGGCTGCGGCCATCGTCGCTTTCGTTGTGCGCTTTGAAGCTGGTCCCTATTCACCAACGGAGCCTTCGACGGGCCGGCGCTTGCCGGCCCGCAGGCCCCACCCTGTCACTCGATTATCTTCGTGACCACGCCCGAGCCGACCGTGCGGCCGCCCTCGCGGATCGCGAAGCGCAGCCCCTGGTCCATCGCGATCGGCTGGATCAGCTCGATCTCCATCTGGACGTTGTCACCAGGCATGACCATCTCGACGCCCTCGGGAAGGCGGGCGACGCCGGTCACGTCGGTCGTGCGGAAGTAGAACTGCGGCCGGTAGCCCGAGAAGAAGGGTGTGTGACGGCCACCCTCCTCCTTCTTGAGGACGTAGACCTCGGCGTTGAACTTGGTGTGCGGCGTGATCGTGCCGGGCTTGCAAAGCACCTGGCCGCGCTCGATCTCCTCGCGCTTGGTGCCGCGCAGCAGGCAGCCGACGTTGTCGCCCGCGCGCCCTTCGTCCAAGATCTTGCGGAACATCTCCACACCGGTCACAACCGTCTTCGTGGTCGGGCGGATGCCGACGATCTCGACCTCCTCACCGGTCTTGATCACGCCCTGCTCGATCCTGCCCGTCGCGACGGTGCCGCGACCGGTGATCGAGAAGACGTCCTCGACCGGCATCAGGAAGGGCTTGTCCAGCTCGCGCACCGGCTCGGGGATGTAGGTGTCCAGCGCCTCCGCAAGCTCGAGGATCTTCTGACGGTACTGCTCGTCGCCTTCCAGCGCCTTCAGAGCGGAGCCCGTGATGAACGGGATCTCATCGCCCGGGAAGTCGTATTCGGAGAGCAGCTCGCGCACCTCGACCTCGACCAGCTCAAGCAGCTCCGGGTCGTCCACCATGTCGGCCTTGTTGAGGAATACGACGATGTAGGGGACGCCCACCTGGCGGGCGAGCAGGATGTGCTCGCGCGTCTGGGGCATCGGCCCGTCCGCGGCCGAGACCACCAGGATCGCGCCGTCCATCTGCGCCGCGCCGGTGATCATGTTCTTGACGTAGTCGGCGTGGCCGGGGCAGTCGACGTGCGCGTAGTGGCGCTTGTCGGTCTGGTACTCGACATGGGAGGTGGCGATCGTGATGCCCCTTTCCTTCTCCTCCGGAGCATTGTCGATTTCCTCGAAGGACCGCGCCTGACCGCCGGTCTTCTCCGCGAGCACGGTCGTGATCGCCGCCGTCAGGGTCGTCTTGCCGTGGTCGATGTGACCGATGGTGCCCACGTTGATGTGGGGCTTGTCGCGCTCGAACTTCTCCTTTGCCACTTTCTATTCGCTCCTGTATCGACTTGTCGGCCCGCCGTGCGGACGGGCCACTCGGACGTTGTAAGACTCAGCTCTGCTGGAAGTGCCCGCGCAGGATAGCGCGCGGGCGCACGCAGGCGCGCTCCGCGGGGGGCGCGCTGCGCGCGATCTCCGCCGGCGGGAGTGTGCCGGCGCGGATAGTACCGCGTTCATGCCGCCACCGGCTCCCCGGAGCGGGCTTCGACGATCGTCTCGGCGATGTTCGGCGGCACCTCGTCGTAGGAGTCAAACTGCATCGTGTAGGTGGCGCGACCCTGGCTCATCGAGCGCAGGTCGGTCGCGTAGCCGAACATCTCCGCAAGCGGCACCTTGCCTGTCACCACCAGCGCGTTGCCCCGACGCTCCTGGCCTTCGACACGGCCGCGCCGGCGCGAGAGGTCGCCGATCACATCGCCCAAGAACTCCTCCGGGGTGACCACCTCGACGGCGAAGATCGGCTCCAGCAGCACCGGCTTGGCGCGCTTGGCGGCCTCCTTGAAGGCGAGCGAGCCGGCAACCTTGAAGGCCACCTCCGAGGAGTCCACCTCGTGGTACTTGCCGTCGACCAGCGTCACGCGCACATCGACGGTCGGGTAGCCCGCCTTCACGCCGCTCTCAAGCGCCTCTTCGACGCCCTTCTGCACCGCCGGGATGAACTCGGTGGGGATCGCGCCGCCCTTGATCTTGTTGACGAAGTCAAAGCCCTCGCCTGGAGCGGGCTCCAGATCGACGTAGACGATCCCGAACTGGCCGGAGCCGCCGGTCTGTCGCACGAAGCGCCCTTCGACGTTCTGCACCTTCGCGCGCACGGTCTCCCGGTAGGAGACCTGCGGACGCCCGACGGTCGCCTCGACGTTGAACTCGCGCTTCATGCGATCGACGATCACTTCCAGGTGCAGCTCGCCCATCCCGGAGATCTCCGTTTGGCCGGTCTCCTCGTTGGTGCGCACCTGGAAGGTCGGGTCCTCTTCGGCCAGCCGCCCGAGGGCCACCGACATCTTCTCCTGGTCGGCCTTGGTCTTGGGCTCGACCGCGACCTTGATGACGGGCTCCGGGAAGGTGATGTTCTCCAGCTGGATCGGCGCGTCGACGTCGGCGAGCGTGTCCCCGGTCATCACCTGCTTGATGCCGACCGCCGCGGCGATGTCGCCCGTGTAGACCTCGGGCACCTCCTCGCGCTCGTTGGCGTGCATCATCAGGATCCGCCCGATCCGCTCCACGCGCCCGGAGTTGACGTTCAGCACGCGGCTGCCGGCCTGCAGGTGGCCGGCGTAGACGCGGAAGTAGGTGAGCTTGCCGACATAGGGGTCCGCCATGATCTTGAAGGCGAGCGCGGTGAAGGGCTCCTCGTCGGAGGGCTTGCGGATCGCCTCGCGCGCCTGCTCCTGGCCCTTGACCATCTCCAGGCCGCTCACGGGTGGCACGTCAAGCGGCGAGGGCAGGTAGTCGATGACGGCATCCAGCAGCGGCTGCACGCCCTTGTTCTTGAAGGAGGAGCCGCAGAGCACGGGCGTCAGCTTCGCTTCGAGCGTCGCCTTGCGGATCGCCTCCTTGACGCGCTGCTCAGGGATCTCCGCCTCCTCAAGGATCATTTCAAGCAGCCCGTCGTCGTAGTGTGAGACCTCCTCAAGCAGGTGCTCGCGGGCGGCGGCGGCCTCCTGGGCAAGCTCCGCGGGGATCTCGACCTCTTCCTGCTCCTTGCCCAGCTCGTCCTTGTAGATGATCGCCTTCATCGCGATCAGGTCGATGACGCCGCGGAAGTCCGCCTCGGCGCCGATCGGCAGCTGGATCGGGACCGGGTGGGCGCCAAGGCGGTCGACCATCGTCTGCACGCCCTGCGCGAAGTCCGCGCCGACACGGTCCATCTTGTTGATGTAGGCGATGCGCGGCACGCCATACTTGTCCGCCTGCCGCCAGACCGTCTCCGACTGCGGCTCGACGCCCGCCACCGAGTCAAAGAGCGCGATCGCACCGTCGAGCACGCGCAGCGAGCGCTCGACCTCGACCGTGAAGTCGACGTGGCCGGGGGTGTCGATGATGTTGATGCGGTGGCCCTTCCACTGGCAGGTTGTGGCGGCAGAGGTGATCGTGATCCCGCGCTCCTGCTCCTGCTCCATCCAGTCCATCGTCGCCGCGCCCTCGTGCACCTCGCCGATCTTGTAGGTGCGGCCGGTGTAGTAGAGGAT
>JAJPKQ010000024.1 GCA_021323635.1 bacterium
GCGGGGGGACTGCGGGCGGCGGCGCCCGAAGCGCAAGCGCCGCCAAGGGCTCAGGCGGCGACCCGCCGCTGGAAGTCCTGCGCGCCTCCTTCCCCGCCCACCAGGCGATCGCAAAGCCGGCGCGCCTGGAGATAGAGGTCCGCAACAGGAGCGACGCGCCCGTTGCAGCGCTGGCGCTCTCGGTTCGCTCCTTCTACTACCGCTCAAGCTATCCGCATCTCGCGGACGCCTCGCGCCCGGTGTGGGTCGTCGATGAAGGCCCCGGCGCCAAGCCACGGCTGCCCGTTGAAAGCGTGCCCTTCGACAGCCCCGGCGGCGATGTCAGCGTGGACCAGAGCGTCTGGCTCGCCGGCCCGCTGGGCGCCGGGCAGAGCCGCACCTTCTCCTGGCTCCTGACGCCCGTGCGCTCCGGCGCTCAGACCATCGCCTACTCGCTCTACTCCGGGCACCCTGGGCCCTCGGGCCTGCGCCCCGAAGGGCCAGCTCTGCGCGGCTCCTTCTCCGTGCAGGTCGCGCCCGCGCCGCCCTCGCGCTACGTCAACCCGGAAACCGGCGCAGTCGAAGTCGGGCGGCTGCCGGTCGCGCCGGGGCCCTGAGCGCGCGCTCTCCCGCGCGCGCTTCGACAGCCGTCCAAGCGCACGCGCAGACTCTTGGCCTGCTGGAGAGGCACCGCTGGCGCGCGGATCGATAGAGTCGCGCGCACACGAGCAACGCATTCGAGGGACGGGCCGGCCAGGGCGCCTGTCAGTCCAGGAGGAAGAGGCAGAGAGAAAATGCAGACAGCAAGGTGCAATGCGATTCGCGAGCTGGTGACCTCGCAGAAGGCGATGACGATCGAGCGCTTCAGCGGCTCGGCCAGCGCCACGGCCGCAGACGTCCTCAAGATGGGCGAGAGCCTGGGCGTGCGCATGGTGGACCTCAAGTTCACCGACGTCCCCGGCACCTGGCAGCACATGACGCTCTCCTTTGCCGCGCTCGAGGAGGACGCCTTCAGCGACGGGCTGGGCTTCGACGGCTCCTCGATCCGCGGCTTCCAGCAGATCGCCGAGTCCGACATGCTGCTGATGCCCGACCCCGCAAGCGCGCTGATCGACCCTTTCTACGAGCTGCCCACGCTCTCCCTGATCTGCAACATCATCGACCCGATCACGCGCGAGCCCTACTCGCGCGACCCCCGCTACGTCGCGCAGAAGGCCGAGCGCCACCTGCGCGAGAGCGGCATCGCAGACACCGCCTTCTTCGGCCCCGAGGCCGAGTTCTACGTCTTCGAGCATGTCGCCTTCGACCAGCGCACGCACACCGGCTTCTACGAAGTCAACTCGCAGGAGGCCTACTGGAACATGGGCGAGGCCTTCCGCGAGGCGGGCAACCTCGGGCACAAGATCCGCTCCCAGGAGGGCTACTTCCCGGTGCCTCCATCCGACTCCCAGGGCGACCTGCGCGCGCTGATGGTGCTCGTGCTCGAGGCGCTCGGAGTTAAGACCGAGTTCCACCACCACGAGGTCGGCGGCCCCGGGCAGGGCGAGATCGACCTGCGCTTCGAACCGCTCCTGAAGATGGCCGACACGCTGATGCTGCACAAGTACGTGGTCAAGAACACCGCGCGGGCAGCGGAGAAGACCGCGACCTTCATGCCCAAGCCGGTCTTCGAGGAGAACGGCTCCGGGATGCACGTGCACCAGTCGCTCTGGAAGGACGGCAGCACGCTGATGTTCGACGAGTCCGGCTACGCCCTGCTCTCAGAGCTCGCGCTCTCCTACGTCGCCGGCATCCTCGCCCACGGGCGCGCGCTGATGGCCTTCTGCGCGCCGACGACCAACTCCTACAAGCGCCTCGTGCCCGGCTACGAGGCGCCCGTCAACCTCGTTCACTCCCAGCGCAACCGCTCAGCGGCGGTGCGCATCCCGATGTACCTCTCATCGCCGAAGGCCAAGCGGATCGAGTTCCGCCCGCCGGACCCGATGGCCAACCCCTACCTCGCCTTCTCCGCCCTCTTGATGGCCGGCCTTGACGGCATCCGCAAGGGCCTCAAGCCGGGCGACCCGGTCGACACCGACCTCTTCGACCTCTCCGCCGAGGAGCTTGCGGCGATCGCGCACGTGCCAAGCTCGCTCTCCGACGCGATGGACGCGCTCGAGGCCGATCACGACTTCCTGCTTGAGGGCCAGGTCTTCACGACCGACCTGATCGAGGAGTGGATCTCCTACAAGCGCACGGAGGCCAAGGAGGTCGACATGCGACCGCATCCCTGGGAGTTCCCCCTCTACTACGACGGCTGAGCCGCGCCTGCTGCACGCACCGCCGTGCGTCGCAGCGCGCCTCGGCCCAAACGCTCACCGCGAGCGAAGGGCTGAGGCGCACCCGTGCCCGAGCGGCCCGACCGGCGGGCAGGGCGCCCCAGCGCCCCGCCCGCCCCGCCGCCGCTGGCGGCCTCAGCTCTCAACGGTGAGCCTCCCCTCCATCCAGCCCGAGGTCGACATCGCCCCGCTCATGCCTTCCTTGCCTTCGCCGCAGGGCGCATAGCAATGCCATTCGAAGGTCCCGGCCTTTTTCGGCGTGAAGCTGAAGGTGACCGTGTTCGTCGAGCCTTCCGGAGCTGCGGGAATCACTGCGTTGATGCCAAGCTCGGGGATCGTGAAGGTGTGAGCGACCTTCTTGTTTTCGACCGTCGTGACCCTCGCTCCGTTCAATGTCTCTTCGCCGCCCGCGACAGCGTCATACATCTGCATCGCGGCAGACAGCGGCGCCGTGCCGCCGTCATGGTTGACGATCGTGATCCTGACCGGCACCCCGGCATGCACCGTGAAGTCCGCCGGGACATAGCGCGGCCATTCCGCATGCCCCGGACCGCTGGTCTGGATTTCCAGGCGCACCTGCTGCACCTGTTGCGCGCTCCTGCTTGCCGCCGCAGCGGCCTTCGGCGGACTTGAGCTGCTGCCGCAGCCGGCCACGGCGAGGGCAGCGCCGAGCGCCGCGAGCGTCGCACCGAAGCGGAGGCTGGTCTTGCGTCGGGAGATATTCATTGTCACACTCCTTGTCCTGTTCGTTCCCAGTTGACAGATGTCACTCTGCGTGCTCGCGCATTCAGCCCTTGCTGAAGCTGTCGGCCACGTCCGAGCACGCGACAATGTTCGGTGAGGCTGCTCGCGGCACGCTGCGGGTTTGCCGCAATGCCATGCCATCTGACCGCTGCGGTCATAACCGTCGACAATGACCCTCACGCGGCCGCCGACCGGCAGCTCCCACAGCCACAGATCGCGCTAGACTGCGGTGCCTCAGATGCGAGCAGGCGCGCCCTGCACGCTCGCAGCGCGCACCGCGCACACCGCTCGAGAGCAAGCGATTGAAGAAGGAGATCGCCATGCGATCGATGCTGCAGCACAGCAGTGCGCCCCAAGTCCATCGCGCGCCCGGGAGGTCTTTGCACGTCAAAGGCGCCGAGCCACATCGCCGCCGGCGGCTGCTGGCCACGGTGCTGGTCGCTGCGATCGCCCTCACCGTGGCCCTCGCCGCGATCTTTGCAAGCAGCGCGCACGCTGCGGTGCCCGCTGCGGTCAACATCGTCGGCCCCGGGCACTACGCCAGGATCCAGGAAGCCGTGAACGCCTCCTCCCCGGGCGGATGGGTGCTGATCGAGCCTGGCGTCTACGACGAATCGGTGCGCGTGACCACACCGGACCTGCATATTCGCGGGATGAGCCGCAACGCGGTCATCATCGACGGCCAGGGCCTATCTGTCCCGGGCGGCCGCAATGGGATCGAAGTCTACAAGGCAGATGATGTCTGGATCGAAAACCTGACGGTGCGAAACTTCGAACGCGAATCCCAGAACGGCGCCAACGGCAATGCGATCTGGTGGAACGGCGGGTCCGGCTCGGGCCAGATCGGCGCGCGCGGGTGGTGGGGGCGCTATCTGACCGCGTACGACACCGGCCTTGACGGCGGCTATGGGATCTTTACAAGCAACGAGACCGAAGGCTCCTTTGAAGATGTCTACGCCTCGGGCTTCAATGACTCCGGCATCTACGTCGGCGCCTGCCGCGACTGCTACGCCCGGATCGCCAACGCGATCGTCGAAGACAACGCGGTCGGCTACTCGGGCTCCAACGCGGGCGGCCACCTGATAATCGAACGATCGCTCTTCCGCCACAACTCGGCGGGCATCGTCCCCAACTCCGAAAACCCCGGCGACCCGCCGCCGCCGCAGGATGGCGCGTGCAGCTCAGGCGAAAACAGCTCGCCGACGCCGACCTTCTCGACCACCAGGATCGCCCGCTGTACGATCATCCGCTACAACGCGGTGGTCGAAAACAACAACCTCTCAACGCCCGCCAATGACTCCACGCTGAAGGCGCCTTGGGGCGTCGGAGTCGAGCTCCCCGGCACCTACGCCGATCTCATCACGCGCAACCTGATCGCGGGCAACGCCAGCGACGGCGTGCTCGGCTTCGAGTATCCCAACCCCTTCCCGCCGACCGCCGAAACGATCTTCTTCCAGCTCGCCGGCAACCGCATCAGCGAAAACCTCTTCTTCGGCAACGGCACCGGAGGGGAGCCCTTCTCCGGCGATGTGACGCTCGCCGGCGGCCTCTTCGGCCAGCAGCTCTCCACCAACAACTGCGTCTCTTACAACCTGATGCCCGATCCCACCTTCCCCGAAGCGATCGAAGGCACCTGGGGCTGCCAGAACGAAACCACCCCCAACCCGAGCCCGGGCAACCTCGAACCGGTCGGCTATCTGCTGGCCCTCCAGGAAGCCTCCGAGAGCCGCCGATCGGTCCCACAGCCCCCGCCTCCTCCGCAGCCGACGATGCCCGATCCCTGCGCGGGCGTGCCCGCCAACCCGCTCTGCCGCCGCTAGCGGCAGACTCGGCGGCCGCGGTCGGCTGGAAGGCGCTCCAGGCATACCGCCACCGCACGGGCGCAGCCTGAGCAATGCGGCCGTGCGACGGCCTGGATCATATGGGCCGCAGCTTTGGCGTGCTCGCGGCCTGCGGCGGCGCTGCGCTGTCTGTGCTGAGCCCCAAGGCCGGCGCATCCTGCTTGCAGGCGGCGTACCGGTCGCCACGCTGCTCGCCCTGCGGTGGGAATGGGGAGCGCAGGCGCCGGCGCGCGGCGCGCCGCCCTCTGGGCTCGCCGCGTTGCTCGCCCGGCCCGGTCGCCTCGCCAACCTTTACATGCACGTGTCAATGTAGCGGCGGCCACTGCTAGGATCGCCAGGTGCGCGACTTCCTCTCCGCAGCGCGCTCCCGCGTCGTCATCTACGACGGCGGCATGGGCGCCACGCTAGAGCAGCTCGACCTCACCGCCGAGGACTACGGCGGCCTGCCCGGCCGCTGCCACGAGGCGCTCGTGCTGCACCGCCCGGATGTGATCGAGTCGGTACACCGCTCGATGCTCGAGGCGGGCGCAGAGGTGATCGAGACCGACACCTTCCAGGCCTCGCGGCTGAAGCTTGCCGAGTGGGGCCTCGCCGAGCACACCCACGAGATCAACCTGAGAGCGGCTCAGATCGCGCGCCGCGCGGCCGGTGATGACCGCTACGTCGCCGGCTCGATCGGGCCAACCGGGAACCTGCCGGCGTCCGAAGACCCCGAGCTTGGCCGCATCGGCTTCGGTGAGCTGCGCGCTGTCTTTGCCGAGCAGGCGCAGGGACTGATCGAAGGCGGCGCAGACCTGCTGATGATCGAGACCGCGCAGGACATCCTCGAGGTAAAGGCAGCGATCTTCGGCGCGCGCGACGCCTTTGCGAGGACCGGCAAGCGGCTGCCGATCCATACCTCCGTCTCGCTCCTGCCTCAGGGCGGCAAGATGCTGCTGGGCACGGACATCTCCTCCGCGCTCACCACGCTTGAGGCTTTGGGGGCGGACGTGATCGGGCTCAACTGCTCGACCGGCCCCGAGGACATGCGCGATGCGATCCGCTTTTTGGGCGAGAGCTCCCCGGTCCCGGTCGCGTGCATCCCCAACGCCGGTCTGCCGCTGCAGGGGCCAAACGGCGAGACCATCTTCCCCGAGCAGCCCGAGCCCTTCGCCGACGCGCTGGCGGAGTTCGTGGAGCGCTACGGCGTCGCGATCGTCGGCGGCTGCTGCGGCACCACCCCGGAGCACATCGCAGCGCTCGCCGCGCGCGCCGGCGGGCGAGCGATCGCGGCGCGCCCGGCGCCGCGTCCGGCGCACCTCTCCTCGATGATCGCGGCCACCCCGCTTGCCCAGGACCCGCCGCCGACGCTGGTCGGCGAGCGCATCAACGCGCAGGGCTCCCGCCGCGCCAAGGAGCTGCTGCTCGCGGAGGACTACGACGGCCTCGCTCAGATCGCCGAGGAGCAGGTCGCCGCGGGGGCGCACGTGCTTGACATCTGCGTCGCGCTGACCGAGCGCACCGACGAGTCAGAGCAGATGCGTGCGCTCGCCAAGAAGCTCTCGCTCAGCCAAGCGCCGCCGCTGCAGGTCGACTCCACCGAGCCGGATGTGATCCGCGCTGCGCTCGAGCAGATCCCGGGGCGGGCGATCATCAACTCCGTCAACCTCGAGGCCGGGCGCGAGAAGCTCGACCTGGTCTGCGCGCTCGCGCTCGAGCACGGTGCTGCGCTGATCGCGCTGACGATCGACGAGCAGGGCATGGCAAAGACCGCCAAGCGCAAGCTAGAGGTGGCAAAGCGAATCCATCAGATCGCCTGCGGCGAGCATGGGCTTGACCCGGAGCTCTTGATCTTCGACGCCCTCACCTTCACGCTCACGACCGGCGAAGAGCAGTGGCGGGACTCGGCGCTGCAGACGATCGCCGGGATCGAGGCGATCAAGCGCGAGCTGCCCGCGGTGAAGACCTCGCTTGGCGTCTCCAATGTCTCCTTCGGCGTCTCCCCCGCCGCACGCGGCCTGATCAACTCGGTCTTCCTGCACCACTGCGTCGCCGCCGGCCTCGACCTTGCGATGGTCAACCCCGCCCACATCACCCCCTACGCAGAGATCGGCTCAGAGGAGCGCGAGCTTGCCGAGGATCTTGTCCTCAACCGTCGCGAGGATGCGCTCGAGCGGCTGATCGCGCATTTTGAGGCGCGCGCCGGCGAGCCGGGCGAGGGCACAGCCGCCAAGGCCGATCCGACCGCGGGCATGGAGCCCGAGGAGGCCCTTCACTTCCACATCCTGCGCCGGCGCAAGGAAGGCGTCGAGGAGTGGATCGACGCCAGCGTGCAGAAGATCGGCGCCGTGCCGACGCTCAACGACGTCCTGCTGCCAGCGATGAAGGAGGTGGGCGACAAGTTCGGCGCCGGCGAGCTGATCCTTCCCTTCGTGCTGCAGTCTGCTGAAGTCATGAAGCGCGCGGTTGCGCGCCTTGAGCACTACCTCGATCGCATCGAGGGCTACACCAAGGGGACCGTCGTGCTTGCAACCGTCTTCGGCGACGTGCACGACATCGGCAAGTCGCTTGTCAACACGATCCTCACCAACAACGGCTACACCGTGATCGACCTCGGCAAGCAGGTGCCGATCCAGCAGATCATCGAGGCCGCAAAGGAGCACGATGCAACCGCGATCGGCCTTTCAGCGCTGCTTGTCTCAACCTCCAAGCAGATGCCCGCATGCGTCGCGGAGCTGCACAGCCAGGGTCTCCCCTATCCGGTGCTGATCGGCGGCGCGGCGATCAACCGCGCCTTCGGCTATCGCGCCCTCTACCCCAACGGCCAGGATGGCGAGGAGACCTACGCGCCGGGCGTCTTCTACTGCAAGGACGCCTTCGAGGGGCTCGCCGTGATGGACCAGCTGATCGACGAGCAGTCGCGTGCCGCGCTCACCGCCAAGCTGCGCGCAGACGCCGCCGCGCACCGCGCCAAGGGCGAGAGCGAGCGCAGCGAGGATTTCAGCGACGACTCCGTGCGCTCTGGGGCGCGCAGCGACGTGAGCGTGCCCGAGCCGCCCTTCTTCGGCGTGCGCGAGGTCGATGTAGATCTCGAGGAGGTCTACTCGCACCTTGACACCCATGTTCTCTTCAAGCTGCACTGGGGCGGTCGCGGCGTCAAGGGCGAGGCCTGGCGCAAGCTGCTCGCAGAGGACTTCGTCCCGCGCCTGCAGCGGATGTGGCAGGAGCAGGACTACTTGCAGCCGCGCGCGCTGCTGGGCTTCTTCCCCTGCTACGCGCAGGGCAACGAGATCGTGATCCTCGACCCCGAGGACCACGCGCGCGAGCTGGAGCGCTTCATCTGCCCGCGGCAGCCCGCCGGCGAGCGCCTCTGCCTGGCGGACTTCTTTCGCCCCGCGCAGGACGGTCGCCCGCCCGCAGAGCTTGACGTGGTCGCGCTGCAGGCGGTCACCGTCGGCGCGCGGGCAAGCGAGCGCATCGCCCAGCTTGAGCGCTCAGGCGAGTTCGCCGAGCAGCTCTTCGTCCACGGCCTCGCCGTCCAGAGCGCTGAGGCACTGGCGGAGTGGCTGCACTGGCGCGTGCGTCAGATGCTCTCCATCCCGGCCTCGCAGGGCAGGCGCTACTCCTGGGGCTACCCCGCGATCCCCGAGCAGAGCGAGCACAAGAAGGTCGAGCGCCTGCTCGACCTAAGTCAGATCGGCATGCGCATCACCGACGGCTACGCGCCCGAGCCCGAGCAGTCGACGCTGGCTCTGATCGCCCACCATCCGCAGGCGATCTACTTCGGCACGCGCCAGGGACGTCTGCCCAGCGGGGAGGCGCCGGATGACCTGATCAAGGGCTCCTCCCGCGACCCCTCGCTCTTTGCTCCCAACGGCAAGCCGCCGACGCTCGACGACTCTGAGCCCGACATCTCAGAGGAAGAGGACGTGCGGGCCGCGTAGCGCGCGACGCGCCCAAGCGCGTCGAGCAATGCAGCCCCAAGCAGGAGAGGGCCGCGCGGTGCAAAGCAGTTTCGCGGGCGCCGGGCCGGCCACATCCCGCCGAGCGCCCATATTCACGCCGCCGCCAGCGCACTTGACGCGGTGGCAGCGACGGATATCGAATCCACCGAAAGCAACCTGCTCGTCGATTGCGAGACAGAGCTTGAAGGGACGGCGCCTATGAGCCTGGGCGTCGCGGAGACCGTCCAGTCCGGCACCGCCTCTCAGTTGGGCGTAGACGCCTCCACGCTTCGCGCAACCCCGTATGGAGCCTCCGCGGGACGCCACACGCTCGAACCGCTCTGCGAGCGCTCGACCACGGGAAGCGGGGTCGCTGCATCGTGTGCGGCCATCCTCGCCTGCGCGAGCGGAACCTGACCCGCATCGGCCATCTCGCCATCCAACAGCCACTGTGCGGCCGCTACGCCCCTGCGCCCGCCAGCTCCTCCCGCACACGCTCCTCGCTGCGCAGCTCGATCGGCATCGCATGCAGCGACTGCAGACGCAACTGCCGCCAGGAGAGCCGCTCGCGCGCGAGCGCGGGGAGCCCACCGCCGAGCGCCAGCGCAAGCTCGCAGCCTTGGAGCAGGAGCCCATAGGCGAGCGCGACCGCAGCGCCAACCCCGAAGGCCCCGTGCAGCACCGCAAGCACCGCCAGCTGGAAGACGCCGACGTTGGCCGGGCCGGCCGGCACCAGCGCTGTCACGTTGACCGCAAAGAGCACCGCTGCGGCCCCCGCAAAGCCGATGCGCCCCGCCAGCCCGAGCGCCTGCGCAAGCAGATAGCAGGCAAGCAGCTGCAGCCCCCAGGCGCCAAGCTGCAGCGCCGCCGCGCGAGCGCCGCTGCTGCGGTCCGCAAGCAGGGCGATGGCCGCTCGCAACCGCGCCAGGGCATCGCGCAGCTCAGCGCGCAGGCCCGGCAGCGCGAGCGCGCGCCGCGAGCGCGCGCCGGGCAGGATCAAGGGCGCAAAGAGCAGCCCGATCAGCGCCAGCGCAGGCACAAGCACAATCAGGGTCAGCAGGACGTCCCGACTCTGCATCGCGCGCGTCCCGAGCGTTGCGGAGAGCCCGAGCGCAAGGACGGCAGCGACGTTCAGGAGCATCTGCGCGACCATCGCTGAGAGCACGTCCGGCAGCCGCGCGCGAGCGCCGCCAAGGCGCCTGGCGATGACAAGCGCACGCGATGGCTCGCCCAGCCGCGCGGGCAGCGTCGCCGACATCAGCACGCCGATCAACGTCGCCCGCAGCGCATCGCGCATGCGCGCGCCGCTCAGGCTCGGCAGCGCGCCCATCAGCGTCCGCCATGATGCAGCGCGCGCTGCAAGCGCCCCGGCCATCAAGGCCAGCCCGCCGATGACCAGCGCAGGCTTGGAGGCCGCAAGGCTTGTCTCGACACGCCCGACGCCCACATTCGCCAGGCCCGCTGCGACCATGCCGAGCGCGGCAAGCGTGCTTGCGCCCAGCGCCCGCCTGCGCGTCAAGCGCGGGAGCACGCGCACACGACGCTGCGCTGAAGCGCTTTGGCTGCCCTTGTCTTGACGGGCCGCAGGAGGGCCGGCGCCCTCGCCCTGATCCCGGCGCCTGAGGCCGTAGCGCATGCCGAGCGCGCGCAGGCCGCTTGCGCTCTCAGCAGCGTCTCTGCAGGCAAGCGAGCGCTCGTAGGCGTCGCGCACTTCGGCTGCGACACGTCCCCAGGCATAGCGCTCGGCGCGGGCCCGCGCCGAGCGCGCCATCGCCTGACGCGCGCGCGGCTGCGCCGCCATCGCGCGCAGCGCCTCGGCGAGCGCGCGCCGGTCGCCGGGCGGCACGAGCAGCCCCTCGCGGCGGTCGCGCACGACATCGCGGTAGCCGTGGATGTCCGAGGCCACCACCGGCAGACCCGCCGCAAACGCTTCGGTCAGAACCATCCCGAAGGACTCGCCGCGCAGTGAGGGGGCGCAGAGCACATCGGCGCTGGCCAGCTCCGCGCGCTTGCGCTCCTCGCTCACGCGGCCGAGCACCTGCACGCCGCGCTGCTCGAGCAGCAGGGGCGCAACCTCCTCGTAGAGGGGGCCGACGAGCGTGAGCGTCGCAGGGAGCTCAGCGCGCAGCGCCTCAAAGGCGGAGAGCAGCACGGGCAGCCCCTTGCGCGCCACAGCCTGACCGATGAAGAGGATCCGCAGCGGCGCCGCGCCAGCGGCTTCGGGCTCCCGCTGCGCGCGCTCGCCCGAGCGCTGCGGCTGCCGAGCGGCCCAGCGCAGGTCGACTCCGTTTGGTATCACCCGGCAGCGACCGCCGAAGAAGCGCTCCGCGGTCCACGCGGCGGCCTCCGAGACCGCTATGCGCCCGTGCAGGCGGTTCATTCGCCGGCGGGCGCCGAGCAGAACGCCGATCCCGTTGGTGAGCGGGTTCTCGGAGTAGGAGTGATAGGTGCCGACGAGCGCCGGGCCATCGACGGCGCCGAGGGCATCCCAGCAGACGATCGGCGCTACTGGTTCGTGCATGTGGATCACGTCGTAGCCGCCGCCGCGCAGCTCCTCGCGCAGGGTCAGCAGCGCGTTCCTGGAGACAGCCAGGTTCGAGACCGCCCCATTTGCCGGAAAGCCGACCGTACGCCCAAGCGAGATGAATCCCTCCGGCGGCGCGACCTGCTGGGGGCGAACGCCACGGTGCAGCCGCCGCGTCAGCGCGTCATCGGGGTCATAGGGCCCGACGATCGCGACTTCATCGCCGCCGGCGCGCAGCTCAGCTGCAAGCGCCTCGATGTGGCGAGTCACGCCGCCTGGGTAGGACCAGGAGTAGGGCGAGAGGAGCGCGATGCGCACAGCCGCACTGTAACCTTTTCAGCGGTCATGAGCATGCGCGAGGACTACGGGCACGCAAACGAGGCAAACGGCTCAAGCTCGAGCCCGCCGAAGGGCGCACGCGGTCCGATCGGCCGCTTCGTCAAGTACACCTTCCTCAGCGTCGACCCGGCCTGGCGCAGGCTCCCCGCCGAGGAGCGGGCACAGGGAAAGCGGGAGCTGATCGCAGCCTGCGAGGACTTTGCACAGGACCATCTGCTGCAGTCCTTCTCGCTTGTTGGCATGCGCGCCGATGCTGAGCTGCTGCTGGTGGCAGAGGCCGAGAACCTCGAGCGCATCCACGAGCTCCATGTCGTCCTTGCGCAGAGCGGGCTGATGAAGTGGGCGCGCGTCACCGCGTCCTTCCTGGGGCTGCGCAAGGGATCTGAGTACTCCGAAGAGCTGCGCCTGCGCGGGCGCTCCTTCCGCGGCAAGTACCTCTTCGTCTACCCCTTCATCAAGAGCCGGGAGTGGTATGGGCTGCCCGCGGGGGAGCGCTACCGGATCATGCAAGAGCACATCCGCATCGGCAAGGAGTACCCGCAGGTCGACAACCACACGACCTACTCCTTCGGGCTCGACGACCAGGAGTTCGTGGTCGCCTTCGACACCGATGACCCGGCGGCGTTTCTGGAGCTCGTGCAGCGCCTGCGCGGAACTGAGGCCTCCAGCTACACGGTGCGCGACACGCCCTCCTACACCTGCATCTCCGCATCGCTGCTGCGCGCGGTCAACGCCTTGGACGGCGAGCCGCTTCCTGCCTCGGCAGACCTCGAAGCAGCCGCCTGACGCAGCGCGGCGCAGCGGCGTACATTCGCCCCTGGCCAGGGGCGGTCGGCAGCCGGGGCAAACACGGGTCGCAGGATCACGCGCGCGGTCGCGGTGATGATGCTGCGCTGCCATGCGCAGCGACGCTGCCGGCGCTCGGCTCCACGCTGCGATGGGCGCCGCTGAGGTTCGTGATCGAGCGCTCAAGCTACGCCTGCGAGCTGGCGAGACGCTTCAACCGCGCCGATGAAGGCCTGGTTGCCCCCTCGGGCGCATCGCGGGCCTACGCCTGCATCGACGCGCCGCTCGGCCACGGGCTGACCGAGACCTTCGAGGTGGAGCCAAGCCCGTGCCCGAGCCGCGGCGCAAGCGCGTCCGTCACAGGGCAACCGCCGCTGGCCTCGCGGCATGCATTTGAAGCTCGCCTGCTCGCGCAGATGCTCGATGTTGATTGCGGTAAGCGGCTGTACATCCGCAGACTTGCGGCTCTCGCCCGTGAGCCTGAGCGCATGCACGCTCCGCTTGACCGTCTTGAGGCTGCCGCTGTCCAGGAGCTTGAGGTTGCATGCGCCAGATCGGCCGCTGCGACGGAGGTGCAGCGAGGCGACTAGCCGAGAGAGAGGACGAAGCAGAGACGCCACTTGGCATGAGCGCTCCTTTGGTTCATGCCGCTGAGCCTCTCATATAACTGGTCCGAGGAATGGGGTTCAGATCACCTGGTCCAGTTTTTGGGGTGCAGATCAGCCAGGCCGCCGCGAACTTCGCCCACGGCATCATGCAAGGCGCTGAGTGCGGCCGCCTGAGGTTGTAGTCCTCCTGCCAGTCGGCGACAATGACCTTCGCCTCGGCCAGGCTCAAGAGCAGCTCCTCGTGCACCGGCGAGCCGAAAGACTCGACGTAGGGGCTATGCCAGGTGCCGCCGGGCTCGATGTAGCATGAGCGTGCGCTGGAGAGGCGACAGCGGTCGTGCAGCGCGTTTGCGCGCGCTACGCCCCAAGCTGCGCCAGCGGCACGACCAGACGCACGGTGGCGCCCCGGCCGGGCTGAGACTCCAGCTGCAGCTCGCCACCGACCAGCTCAGCGCGTTCCCTCATTCCCGGCAGGCCGTAGCCGCCATAGCGGCGCTCAGCGCTCTCCTGCGCCTCCACGCCCTTGCCGGGCTGCGCCGCACTCGACTCCCGCGCCTCCCGGGCGCCCTGCAACAGTCGCTCGGGGTGCTCGATGCCGCTGCCGTTGTCCTGGATCTCGACGACCAGGTCGCCCTCTCGGACAAAGACGCGAACGTCGGCCCTCGTGGCGTGCGCATGGCGCGAGGCGTTGGATAGCGCCTCCTGGATGATGCGGTAGATCGTCGTCTCAAGCTCGCCGTCCAAGCGCCCCTCCTGCTCCTGCGCCTGCGCCGGCAGCGAGAGCTCAAGCGCGACCTCGAGCCCATAGACATCCTGGGCCCGGCGGGCAAGCGCGGCAAGCGCCGCCTCCAGCCCGAGGTCGTCGAGCGCTGCGGGGCGAAGCTCGGTGATCAGGTGGCGGATCGAGACCACCTCGCGGTTGAGCCCTTCGATCACCTGGTCGGCGGCCGCGAGCACCTGCTGGGGGTCGCCGCTGTCACGGGCGTTCGCAAGTGTCATGCGTAGAGCTCCGAGGCCCTGAACGGTGTCGTCATGAAGCTCGCGCGCCCAGCGCGCGCGCTCCCGCTCGCGCTGCTGAACGCCGTAGCGAAGCCGTTCCTGCTCCGCCAGACGCTCCGCGGCAAGGCGCTGCGTGAGGTTTGCCGCAAGCGCCGCAAACGCGCTCATGTCGGCGTCGCGGAAGGACTCTTCGCGACGCACCGCCACAAGCATGCCACCACCGGGCTGACCTGTCTCAAGCGGCTGGATCAACGCTGGCCCCGCCTCGAGCCCGAGCTCCCTAAGCCAGTCCGCCTGCGCGCCGAGCGGGCGCTCGAAGGCAAGCGGCTTGCCCTGACGATAGATCGTCCCGAGCGCGCTGCCTTCGATCGGCACGACACGCGCGCGCGCCGCCCGCTCAGGGCTTGCTGCGACCACGTGCAGCTCCCGATCGGCCTCAAGGATCACCAGCACGATCGAGGGGTCCAAGAGCCTTCGGGCACGATCTGCCATCAGCTCCAGAAGCCATCGCTCACCCCTCGTCGCCATCCTGCCGATGGTAGCGAAGATGCAATCCGAAAGCCTGATGCGCCCCGATAGCGCCCGCGCTCCCCTGCCCCCCGACGGCAATCCGTGAACATTGTGCAGCTGTGTGCAAGCGTAAATCCGTCCTCAGGCACGCTACGGTAATGCCGATGTGGCTCGCCGATGCCCCCAGATTGCGGAGGGTCGTCCTTGCCTACAGCCTCAGTGAGCTGGGCGGATGGTTTGCAATGGTCGCGCTGCCGCTCGCGATTTACAGCCACACACACAGCTCGCTCGCAGTCGGTGGCCTGCTTGCTGCCGGCTCGCTGCCCGCAGCACTCGCCCCGGCGATCGTCGCGCGCGTGGAGATGATGGAGCGCCGCGGCGGTATTGCGCTGCTCTTTCTGATCGCAGGAGTTGCGGCCGGGCTTCTGGCGCTGCTCCTATGGCACTTCTGGCTGCCGGTGATCTTTCCAGTCTTCGCGCTCCAGAATGGCGCGACCTTCGCGGGCGTTGCGATGCTACGCGCCGAGGGCGTACATCCGCACAATCCCATCGCGCCACAGCATCACGATGGCGATTTCTCACTTCATTTGGCAGCTCGTCAAGTCCCCCCGGGAGACTATCCAGACGCGACGCCGGCCGATGAGGTAGACACCGCCACACCGCATCAAGAGACCATACACAGAGCCAACGCAGCCTTTAATCTCGCGATGTCGCTGGCGATGGTAATCGGGCCTGCAACAGCTGGCCTCGCTGTTACCGCCCTCCATCCTCCGCTCGCCATGCTTATCGCAGCCGCCGCACTCGCCGCAGCTGCCGCTCCAATTCTAAGCCTTGATCTCTATCGCATCCGCGATACGCAGACAACTGTCCGCGCGCTTCTAGCACAAGCGGCCAACCACCTGCGCAGCAGCCCACACGTCGGGCCGCTACTGCGAGCCGAGGCACTAGCACTTCTCTTCTTCACGGCCGTCGTTCCCCTTGACGTCGCCTATTCCAAATCCACGCTCCGTGCTGGCGCCGCCGGCTATGCCGCATTGATAGGGGTCTGGGGTGCTGGAATGATCGCAGGCAGCATAACCTTCGCACGATATCGTCGTCCCCCCGCGCGAGCTCGCTCTCGACTCCGCCCACCTCCGTCTCTCAGCCTTTTCCTCTCTGTCGGCACTGCAGCAGTTGCGCTCGCATACATCGGATTCTTCGCTGCACCGGCTCTGCCCGATGCCCTGATTGCTGCCTTTGCAGGAGGCGCTGGCAATGGGATTCAGTGGGCCGCATTCCTCGGCATCGTTCAAGTCCTGACTCCCAGGACGCTGCTCGCCCGAACAATGGCTGCAACTGAAGCGTTGCGTGCTACGACCCCATTTCTTGGAGTGCTTTTTGGGGGAGTTCTTGCTACCGTGTACTCAACGCGCGTTGCCTTCCTCATCGCCGGTGCCGGCACAACTGGTGCACTCGCATTCCTCGTACGCACTGTTCTCAAGCCCCTGATGAGCGACGCTCCTTCTGATCCAACGCTCGCTCCCGCTCGAACTGCTCGCCCCGCAACTCCAACAGAACAGGTTCAACAGCGCGTACAACCAAAACTCCCCATCTCTCCGCGCTCACTGCCACTTACCCTGATTCGCCTCATACGCAGTAGGCACCTCTACTATGCCGTTAGTCTCGCTCTTCTTCTAGGAGCAATAATCGGTGCGATCATCACCGCGCGCGCAACTGAATGGGAACGCCTCCCACTCCTCGCCATTTTGACGATGTTGCTTCTGACCGGCGAGCTGATCCAAAGCATCATACAATCCAAGGCATACTCTGCGGGCTTTCTTGCCATCGCCTTCGCCGCGTGCCTACTAGGCCCGGCGCCAGCAGTCGCATTCGCTCTACTCGCTGCTATTCCTGCGACTCGTGAAAGAAGGCGTGCCCTGCGCTACTGGCTAGCAAATCTGAGCAGCGCTGCCATTGCGGCCTTCGCCGCTGCCAGTCTACTCCGGCTCGTGATCGTCCATGTGTACCACACGCCCGTCGACCGATTGCTTCCATCGATCAGCTTCGCCCCAGCTATCTTCGCAGTCCCATTTATTTTTGATACCCTCAACACTATCCTGATCTCCTGGTCTGGGACCGCGTTTTGGCAGACTCCGATGCGAACGCAGCTGCGGACCCTCCTGTTGCCAACGTTACCCGTCCAAGCTGCGCTCGGGCTAATGGCTGCGATTGTCGTCATTGGATACGCTCGCATCGGACTTCCATTCTGGATACTCGCTTTTCCCGCTCTAATTGCCTTTCAACACCTGGCCGTCCAATTGGTACGCTCCGGTTCGCATCTCGATACTCTTCAGAGAGCTACCCCCGCCGACAGCTCTCGGAGCAAGATGCCCACATCTGCCGCGGCTCATGAGTCCGGTAGCCATGCTTTTACCTCGTCGCCACTGCCGACGTCCAATGGCTCTGACCGCCAACGCAGCTCGTTTCCCCCTCGCAAGCGACTTGGCATGTACATGTTCTATTCGTGCACGAGCATTCTGGCCGGTGGCTCGCTTACGCTAGCAGCTATCACTACGCACAGCTACGAATGGACGCCCCTTGCGCTCTTCGCGTTGCTAGCTGGACTTGCCTTTTTTGGTGAGCAGCTCCAGATAACCATACACGGACAACCCCTCGCGGCCTCCTTCGTCGCCTACACGCTAGCCATGGTTCTACTCGGACCAGCGCCAGCAGTCGCAATCGGCGTGGCAACAATGGTGTACACCTCCGCGAGGCGTCGTCTAGCGCCGCGCTTCTGGCTCGCCAACATCGCCATTCACTCCACCTACCTGTACGCTGGCGCTGCCCTGGCCCAGTCGCTAGCGGGCAATGTGCATTCCCAACATGCTGCTCATGCTGACCGAACCCTAGCGTTCGCCGAGATTGTCTTCCTGGTCTTCATGGTCAGCATGCTTTTGAATTTTGTTCTTATTTCAATTGCTGCCAGAATACTTTGGCGCCGTCGGTTCGCTGACCAATTTCGCGAGCTCTTCTTGCCCGTTTTGCCAGCTCAGCTAGCGCTTGGCGTCCTGACAACCCTTGCCGCCATCGCCTACATGAACTTCGGCGTTTCGATTTTGCTAGGCGGCATTTTGCTGCTCGCACTGTTCCAATACCTCATGACTCGATTGGTCCGCTCCGAGGATCGACTGGCGCAGCTGGTTCAGGAGGCTCTACATCGCGCAACGATGGAGATCGGTGCTCTGTCTTTTACGATGCGCAGTCTCAATGCCCGCTTGAGCGACTCAGGCCGACACGCGGCGGCAGTTGCACTGTATGCGGAAGAGTTGCTTCGTCATCTCGATCGTCCCGAGTTCGAGCAGCACGTAGCCCATGCAGCAGGACTTTTTCACGACATAGGAATGACCGCAGTCCCAGATCATATATTCGAGTCGGACAAGGGTCTCGATGTATCCGACTGGGATGCGATCAGGCGCCATCCGATCGACGGGTCACACCTGATATCGCAGTTCCCAGACTATCGTGCAGCCGCCGATGCCATTATGTCGCATCATGAGCGTTGGGACGGCACTGGCTATCCGGACGGCTTGATCGGTGGAGAGATTCCATTCCTGGCTCGCGTACTAGCAATATGTGAGGCGTACGATGTCATGACCGCTGCCTCTTCATACGCTTGCATTGGCGATAGTAGTCGTGCTTTAGAAGAGATCCGAGCCAACTCCGGCTCACAGTTCGATCCTGAGCTTGCGGAAGCGTTCATCGCGCTGCGCATATCGGCAGATGATACGGTAATAGTCAACGCAAGCCTTGAGTCGGAGCTGGACAAGGAGAGAAGGATCCTGATCGGCCACGCCAAGCCGTCGCCCAGTCACGAGCCGCCCAAATCAGCAGAGCGCACTGTTCGGAAAACAGTGCATATATGGAATACGGCCAAGCGACTCGGAACAAGCCAGCGCGGATCGCGGGTTGGCGCCTAGCCGCCAGCGTCAAATCTGATTCTAGCTTTCCTCGCTGTGCATCACGCGGCCACAGACACCCGCTACGGGCCAGCAGCGCAACCGCTCGACGCCTCTTCTCATACGGCGGCCGAAAGGCTCCGGTCTAGTTTGCCGCGGAAGCCTACCCCGGATTCCGCAGCTGTTGCGCTGAGCGCACTCGTCGGTCTTGCCTGTATCAGAGGCTCTAAGCGGACACGGCTCCGTTGTTATCGGTCGGCCTTTGAGGTTAGCTGCTGGAGGTGATCGTGGAGCGCTCGGAAGAGCTGACTGCACCCAAATCTGAGGAGAGCGCGTGCATGCGTCTGCCGGCTCCCGCCGACTCGCGCTTGTCGGAGCTCCGCCACTTCTCCGTCATTGTCAGCGGGCTATCGGTGTTGCATGACTAGTTACCGCCCACAGCGGCCGCGATGTCGCGACAAAGACAAGCCGCGCCTACTGGCCGCCGATGCCGCACGTACTCCTGCCCTGACCGCTTAGCTGATCTAATCGCTTGCACGGCCTCAAGCGTTCCGCATGGTGGCAAACTCAGCCTGGGTAATGGCATCTGCAGGCAGATTCTTTGCGCCCTACGCGATGCCCATTCATGCGTTTCAAAGCGCTCAGGCACGCCATCACACCGCAGGCAGGACTGGCGGCCTGAGCGCTATCTATCTCTGTTTAGAAACGCCAAGACACCTGTATTCCTCCTTTGGTGATGCACCGAGACTCGTGCGGACTGGCCTTCAAACGTCAAGCCACCGACACTGCTCAGCTAGGAAGTGGAACGAACATAGATATAGGCCGGATTGAGTAGGTTTGATTAGAGTTGCACAGCTTTATGCAGGTTTTATTGCAAAATGCGGATTCGTGAGAAACAGCGTGCGCCCACGCCGATCCGACCTCTGGTAATGGCCTCACGACTGGCGCGCATCCCACCCGGCTTTCCGGCGCCGTCATCGTCCGGCCAGCGGTGGTCGATCCTCTCCTGCCAATGATCGAACGGCCAGTGACCTGACCGTCCGCCCGCCAGTGCTGCTATTTGCGCAGCTGATCGTGCCGGTCAGATAGCGACTGAAATGCCGCCACGGCGTCGCCTGGTTGGCCGGCTACGTGGCGCGTGGTCGCTGCCCGACCGTCCGCCGGGACTGCACATTCGAGGCGACGGCCGCCCCGCGCCCAGCAAGCGGCATCCCTCAGACACGGCCGAACACCCCCTGGCGATGAAGACGCTGTGACACGTAGAAGAGGTTGCGCGCCTATGCGTCGGCACATACGCATGGAGCCCCGATGAGCTCGGCACGCGCGTCCCCGACCGCGGGCGACAACCGCCGACACGGGTCGCGCCGGAGCCTCCTGGGACGTGGCGCTGCGCGATGCCCGCGTATTCGCGAGCATCGCTTCCATCAGCCTCCGTCAGCGCGCAGCTGCCAGCCGCTGCGCGGCAAGCTCACCGAGGGCGACCTGATGGCCCTTGAGCGGGCCAAGCAGCGCGCAGTCAAGCTGTGCGCGCTTGTAGAGCCAGTGCACGTCCGCCTCCCAGGTGAAGCCGATCCCTCCGTGCATCTGGATTGCCCCCGCCGTGACCTCGCGGCCCGCCTCGATCGCCGCGGCGGCAGCTAGCGCCGAGGCCTCCGCAATGGCCTCCTCGGCAGCATCAGCCGCCCAGGCTGCGTAGTAGGTCGCAGAGCGCGCGCTCTCCGTGAAGCGGAACATCTCCGCACAGCGGTGGGAGACCGCCTGGAAGGAGCCCACCGGAACGTCAAACTGCCGGCGCTCCTTGACGTAGGCAAGGGTCATGTCCAGCGCCCGCTGGCAGACTCCCACAAGCTCAGCGGCGAGCGCGATCAGCACGCGCCCACGCGCGGCAGCACCCAGAGCGCTCTGCGCCCCGCCTGAGACGCGCGCATAGGAGCGCGTCGGATCCACAGTGGCCACCTCCTCCACCTGCGGCTCGCGCATGAGCAGCGCCCGCCCGCCGTCGATCACGATCGCCAAGCCCGCCCCCGCTCCGTCCGCTGCCATGCTCGGCAGGCCAACCGCAGCGCGCCGCTCCCCGCTCACAAGCGTGGCCAGCAGCTCGCCGCCTGCATCGATCGTCTCGGCTGCGAGCGCAGCCGCGCTCACCGCGCTGCCCAGGAAGGGCACCGCCGCGCACGCATAGCCAAGCTCCTCCAACAGCACCGCAAGCTCGACCATCCCCAGACCGCCACCGCCGTGCTCCTCGCCCACCGCGATCCCGGTCCACCCCAGCTCCACCAGCTCGCGCCAGAGCTGCTCGTCGTAGCGGCGCTCCTCTGCGCAAGCACGCACCTTCGCAAAGGTCGAGCGCTCCGTAAGGAGGTCGTGCGCGACCGACTTGATCTCCTTCTGCTGGTCGCTCAGATCAAAGTCCACAGCACCGCGCTCCTCTCTCTCACCGCGACTTCGGCAGCCCGAGCACGCGCTCGGCGACGATGTTCTTCAGTACCTCAGTCGTGCCGCCCTCGATCGAGTTGCCCCGCGCCCTCAGCAACTCATACGCCCATGGGTTGCCCTCAGCGAGCGCCTCGGGCCCGATCAGGTCGACCGCAAACTGCGTCAGCTCCTGGTTGGTCTGCGACCACATCCACTTCGTCAGCGACCCCTCCGGCCCCGGCTGACCGTACTTCTCGGTCGCGGTCAGCCCCCGGTATGCGGTCAGGCGCAGGATCTCCGCGCGCATCTGCAGCTCGCCCAGCCGCGCCGCCACCAGCGGCTGCTCGATCGCGCCGCTTGCCGCCGCCTGCGCGATCAGGCGGTCAAGCAGCTGACGCAAGCGCACCTGCAGGAAGAACGCAAGCCCCGCGCGCTCGTTCATCAGCGTCGTCAGCGCCACCTTCCAGCCATTGCCCTCGCCCCCCAGCACGTTCTCAGCCGGCACCCGCGCGCCGTCGATGAACAGCTCGTTGAACTCCGGCGAGCCTGTGATCTGGCGCAGCGGGCGCACCTGCACGCCGTCCTGCTCCATGTCCATCAGGAAGTACGTCAAACCGCGGTGCTTGGGCGCGGAGGGATCAGAGCGCGCAACCAGCATGCACCACTTCGAGTACTGAGCCCCGCTCGTCCAGACCTTCTGGCCGCTGATCACCCATTCGCCGCCCTCCTTGACCGCCCGCGTCTTCAGGCTTGCGAGGTCCGAGCCCGCATCCGGCTCCGAGAAGCCCTGGCACCAGATCTCCTCGCCAGAGAGGATCGGCGCCAGGTAGCGCTCCTTCTGGCGATCGCTGCCCCAGAGCATGATCGTCGGGCCGGCCAGCAGCAGGCCCAGCACGTTTGCCGGCAGCGGCGCCCCTGAGCGACCGAGCTCCTCGAAGAAGATCGCCGATTCGGTCACGCTCGCCCCGCGCCCGCCGTACTCCGGCGGCCAGTGCACCGCCGCCAGGCCGTCAGCCGCCAGCCGCGCCTGGAAGTCGCGCCGCCATTTGAAATGCAGGTCCTCGTCGCTCTCGGGCTCCTGCCCGGGGTCGTTGCGCGCAAACCACTCCCGCAGCTCCTCGCGGAACGCCTGCTCACGCTCTGTGAATGTCAGGTCCACGGTCTATGACTCAAGCTGAGCTATCGCTGCTGGTGTTCAACCCGTCGCTCCCGGCGCCGCCAAGCGCCGCTAAGTGGGCCGCTGCGCCCGCTACGCCCGCGAGCTTAGCGACGTCCGGCGGGCGGTGCCCTTCGCGGCGCTGCGGCGCCCCCGATCGGGGGATCGCGGCTGCGATCGCCTGCTGCCCCATTTGGGGGGTCGCCGGCCGCGCTCTCGCCAAGGGCGCCGCGCACGTGCCAAGCTGTATCTATGCGGGCAAGCCCCACTGAAGGCAGCCCTGCCACCGCAGAGCGGGAGGGCTCGATGGTCGACTTCTCAAGCGCGGCGCTGCACCCGGCCGCGCAGCGGGCGCGTTCGCAGGGCCCTGGCGCTGCGCACGACGGCCCAGTCGCGCTTGGCAGCCTCAGTCGCGGCGGCGGGATCGATGTCCTTGAAGTGATCTCCGATCTGCTGCTCGGCATCGGCGAGGGCTCCCCGCCCGATGCCTTCTTCTCAAGCCTCTGCGCTGCGATCTGCCAGCTGACCGCGCTGCGGCGGGCGGTGCTCTTCCGCTATGACGCCGCCCAGCGGCGGGTGCGGGCGGTCGGAGCCCACGGGGTCGAGCTTGAGCCCTATCTCGATCTGCATGTGACGATCGAGTCGGTGCCCGTCGCCCGCCGGGCGCTGATCGAGGACGAGGTGCAGGAGGTGATCGGCGGCGAGGACTTCAGGATCCCTGCCGCGCTGCGCCAGAACCTTGCGGGCCTTACGCTCGTCTGCACCCCGATGCAGGCCGCCGGCCGCTGCGTCGGCGTGGTGATCGGCGACCGCGACCCCGCCGTGCCGCAGATGGGCGAAGAGGAACGGCTGCTGCTGCGCACGCTTGGCAAGGCGATCGCGATGGCATCGGTCGCCCGCTCGGTCACCCGCTACCACGAGCGCTCCAAGCAGCTGCAGCAGCGCATCGACCTCGCGCGCGAGATCCACGAGGCGGTCATTCAGCGCCTGTTCGGGGTCTCGCTGGCGCTCTCCTCCGATGAGCCGCTGGACCCGGAGTCACGCGAACGCTGCGCCGCCGAGCTGCAGGGAGCGCTTGCAGACCTGCGTGCGGCGCTGCAGCGGCCGCTGCGCTACAGCTCGCCGCCCGCCGGGCTGACCTTCGCGCAGGAGCTCGAGCGCCAGCAGGCGCTCCAACCCGATGCCGCAATCGAGCTGATCTCCGGATCGCCCGCCGAGGTCCCCGAGCAGCTTGAGGCGCTCGCCCAGTCGGTGCTCGTGGAGGCGCTGCGCAACGTGCGCAAGCACTCGCCCTCCGCAACGGCGCAGATAGCGCTGGCCAACCGCGATCGCACCTTCACGCTCGAGGTGCGCAACCGCATCGAGCAGGGCGCGCGCGAGAGCGCCCGAGAGGACGCTGCTCAGCCCCCCCGGCGCCGGCAACCCGCCGCCACGGCCGCGCCAAGCGCGCTGCAGCGCAAGGGGATCGGGCTGCATGTCGCATCGCTGGAGGCGCTCACACACGGTGGCGTCCTCGAGTACGGCGAAGCCAACCCCGGAATCTGGCAGGTCCGCCTTGTCGTCCCCAGCGACTGCTGAGCGCGAGCCGGCAGCCGCACGCAGGCTGCGCATCCTGGTTGTCGACGACCATGAGGTCGTCCAGTGGGGTTTCCGTCTGCTCTTTGCGCAGCTCCCCTGGGTCGAGCGCTGCATCGGCGCGCGCACCGGCGCGCAGGCGCTCTCGCTCTGCGCCCGCTACGAGCCGCACGTGACGCTGCTCGATCTCTTTCTGCAGGGCGAGTCCGGGCCGGAGATCTGCGCGCGGCTGCGGGCGCAGGCCCCGGCCCCGCGCGTGATCCTGATGTCCGGTGCCGGCTCGATCTCGGCCCGCGCCGCCCGCGCCGCCGGCGCTGCGGCATTCGTCTCCAAGGAGCGCTCGGCAAACGAGATCGTTCACGTCGTTCAGATCGTCGGCGAAGGCGGGGACTTCTTCGATGAGGAAGGGCCGAGCAAGGAGGTCCCCCTCTCAGCGCGCGAGCGCGAGGTGCTGGCGCACATCGCCCGCGGCCAGACCAACCGCGAGATCGCCGCTGCGCTCTACCTCTCTCCGCACACCGTCAAGGAGCACACGAGCACGATCTATCGCAAGCTCGGCGCCCGCAACCGTGCCGAGGCGGTCAAGCGCTCGCAGGAGCTCGGGCTGGCGCCGACGGTGACGCTGCACCGCTAGCGCCGGGCAGGGCGCGCAGCGAGCGCGCCGGCAAAGAGCGCCCGATGCGGCTGTAACGGCCCCCCGGGCGGGGGAGTTTCAGCGCGCATCGCTTACCACCCGCGCTGCCTTTCGCCACCGTTGCGCCGATGTCAAAGCAGCCCACTGACACGCTCCCGACCGTGTTCCTGTTCCCGGGCCAGGGCGCGCACACGCCCGACATGCGCCGGATGGTCGAGCTCCATGCCCCCGATCTCTGCGCCCTCTGCGAGGAGCTCTGCGACGACGATCCCTTCGCGCGCGCCGCGGAGTCCACACGCTTTGCCCAGCCTGCGATCTACTGCGCCTCCCTGGCTGCCTGGCGCGCGCTGGCGCATCGCCGCGCGCCGCTTGCGCTCGCCGGTCATTCGCTTGGCGAGCTGAGCGCGCTTGCGGCCGCCGGGGCGATCACGCCCGCCGACGGCCTGCGGCTTGCGCTCAAGCGCGGCGCGCTGATGGCGGAGGCATCCGAGCGGGGCGAGCCGCAGGGGATGCTCGCGCTGCGCGCCCCGAGCGCAGAGCAGCTTGCCGAGATCTGCGCGAGCGCAGATCTCTTCATCGCCAATCGCAACTCGCCGCGCCAGGTCGTCCTCGCGGGCACCCTGCGCGCCATCGCCCAGGCAGCGACCGCCGCAGGCGAGCTTGGCGTGCGCTCGCTGACGCTCGATGTTCGCGGCGCCTACCACACGCCGCTGATGGCCTCCGCGGTCGAGCCCTTCGCTGCGGCCCTCGCGCAGCTGCCGATCAGCGAGCCCAAGCTGCCCGTCTACTCCTGCATCAGCGCCGCGCCCTTTGTGGACATCCGCCGGGAGCTTGCGCGGGCGCTCACCACGCCGGTGAGCTGGCAGCGCCTGATGGCCGAGCTCTGGGCGCTTGGCGCGCGCAGGCTGATCGACGTGGGGCCCGGGCAGGTGCTTGCAGGGCTTGCGCGCCACTGCCTCCCCGACGCCGAGATCTGCGGCCCCAGCTCGCTGCTCCAGCAGCGCCCAGGCACACGGCAGAATGACGGCGAGCAGCTTCAGGAGAAGACCTTTGATGGGCGCTAGCGCCGGCACTCCGCAGGGCGCCGCGCTTGTCACCGGCGCCTCGGGGGGAATCGGAGCAGCCGTCGCCGCCGCGCTTGGCGGCGACCACTGGCCGGTCGGGGTCTGCTACCGCACCCACCCCGAGCGCGCGCAGGAGACACTGGAGGCGATCGAGCGCGCCGGTGGCAGCGGCATCGCGATCAAGGTCGATGTCCGCGACCGCGCACAGCTCGAGGGCGCTTTTCTAGCCCTCGAGGAGCGCTACGGGCGCGTCCTCGTGCTGGTCAACAACGCCGGCATCCGCGCCGATGATCTCGCGCTCTCGCTCAGCGACCACGACTGGTCGGAGGTGATCGACACCAACCTCTCCGCAGCCTTTGCCGCGAGCCGGCGCGCCCTGCGCGGGATGCTGCGGGCGCGCTTTGGGAGGATCATCAACATCGCCTCCGTGGTCGGCCCGCGCGCGAACGCCGGGCAGGCCAACTACGCCGCCGCCAAGGCCGGCCTGATCGCGATGACCCGTTGCATCGCGGTCGAGGTCGCCCGGCGTGGAATCACCGTCAACGCGATCGCGCCCGGGCTGATCGAGACCGAGATGACCGCCGACCTCGACGGATCGCTGCTTGCCGCAGTTCCAGCACGGCGCGCGGGAAGGCCCGAGGAGGTCGCCGAGTGCGCTCGCTTCCTCGCCTCCCCCGGCGCCTCCTACATCACCGGCACCGCCCTCTTCGTCGACGGCGGCCTCTCCGCATGAGCGACCGATGTCACCGCCAGGCAGTCACAGAGCAACCACACCACCAAGTCCAACAGAAAGGAGCAGCCAATGAGCAGCTCGCTCAGCAGCGACGATGTCTACGCCGGCCTGCGCGAGGCGCTGATCGGCCTCGGCGCCGAGCAGGAGCAGATCACGCCCGCAGCCACCTTTGAGCAGCTCGACGTCGACTCGCTCGACATGGTCGAGCTTGCCCAGATCGTCGAGGAACGCTTTGGCGTGAGCATCAAGGGCTCTGACGTCGCCAAGATCGCAAGCCTCGGCGAGGCAGCGCAGTGGATCAGCGACCGCGCCTAGCAGCCGCGATCACCGGCGTTGGCGCGGTCAGCCCGCTCGGCGTCGGCGCCCCTGCGCTGCATGCGCGCTGGCAGCAGGGCGTCTGCGCGCTGGCCGATGGGCTCGGACGCTGCGCGGAGCTGCACCTCGCCGATCATCTCTCCGCCAAGCAGGCGCGCCGCCTCGATCGCTTCTCCGCGCTCGCGCTGATCGCCGGCGCCGAGGCGATGGCGCAGGCCGGGTGCGCCGAGGCGCTGCCCTGCGCGCCCGAGCGCTTCGGCTGCGTGATCGGGACTGGCATCGGCGGCATCCAGACGCTCTGCGCCGGTCAGGATGCGATCCGCGAGCGCGGCGCGCGCGCTGTGCCGCCGCTGTCGATCCCGATGATGATGGTCAACGCGGCCACCGCGACGCTCTCGCTGCGCTTCGATCTGCGCGGGCCCTCCTTTGCGGTCTCAACGGCCTGCGCCGCAGGCGGCCATGCGCTCGCCTGCGCGCTCTCGCTGCTGCGCGAAGGCCGCGCCGACGCGGTGCTTGCCGGCGGCGCGGAGGCAGCCTGCACGCCGCTCGCCCAGGCTGCCTTCAGCGCGCTGGAGGCGCTCTCCCCGAGCGGTCGCTCGCTCCCCTTCGATGCGCACCGCGACGGCTTTGTGCTCGGCGAGGGCGCCGGCGCGCTGGTGCTCGAGCACCCCGAGCGCGCGCGCTCGCGTGGAGCCGAGATCCTCGGCTACCTGCGCGGAGCGGGCAGCAGCTCCGACGCCCACCACATGACCGCGCCGCGCGCCGACGGCGCAAGCCAGGCAGACGCGATCGAAGGCGCCCTCCGCGACAGCGGCATCGACGCCTCTGCGCTCTCCTACATCAACGCCCACGGCACCGGCACTCCGCTCGGCGACCGCATCGAGGCGCTTGCGCTGGGGCGCGCGCTCGGCGCGGATGCGCAGCGCATCCCCGTCTCCTCGCTCAAGTCCGCGATCGGCCATACCCTCGGCGCAGCGGGCGCGCTTGAGGCCGTCGCGACGCTGCTTGCGCTGCGCGCGCGCAGCGCGCCGGCGAACATCGGCCTGGCCGAGCCCGACCCCGATCTCGCGCTTGAGCTGATCAGCGAGCGCCCGCGCCCGCTTGGCGACGATCGCCAGCGGCCGCTGTTGGCGCTCTCAAGCTCCTTTGGCTTTGGCGGGCACAACGTCGTCCTCTGCCTGGAGGCCTGATGGCGCTCGCGACGCGAGCAGGCGCGCAGGAGCGCATCGAGAGCCTCCTCGACCCCGGCAGCTTTGAGCCCCTGCGCAGCGCGGTTCGCTCAGGCGCGCTCGGCGAGCGCGCTCGCGCCGGCGACGGGGTGCTTGCAGGCTGCGGCTGCGTCGACGGCCGGCCGCTGTGCTGCTACGCCCAGGAGGGCGCCTTCCTGGGCGGCTCGCTCGGCGCAGCGGGCGCCGGAACGCTCGTTGAGCTCTATCGCTATGCCCGCCGCGCGCTGCTGCCGGTCGTCGGCTTCATCGACTCCGCCGGCGCCCGGCTCCAGGAGGGGCTGCCAGCGCTCGCCGGCTACGGCGCGCTCTTTCGCGCCCAGGTGTCGGCCTCCGGCCTGCTGCCGCAGATAGCGATCCTCTGCGGAAACGCCGCCGGCGGCTCCGCCTACAGCCCCGCGCTGTGCGACTTCGTCGTGATGAGCGAGCAGGCGGCGATGTTCCTCACCGGCCCGGGCGTCGTCGCGGCGGTCACCGGCGAGAGCGTCGATGCGGAGGCGCTCGGCGGGCTCTTGGTGCACGCGCGCAATGGAACCGCACACCTTTACGCCGCAGGCTGCGATCACGCCAGTGAGCTCGCGCGTGCGCTCCTCTCCCATCTGCCCTCAAGCGCCCGCTCGCCGCTGCCCTGCCGCGCGCCCGCGCCCCCTGCGGCCGGCGATCCCGGCGCGCTCGTGCCCTCCGATCCGCGCCGCGTCTATGACATGCGTGCGCTCGCGCGCACGCTGCTCGATCGCGGCGAGCTGCTTGAGATCTCACCGCGCCATGCACGCAACCTGCTCTGCGCGCTCGGCTTCCTCGCCGGCATCCCGGTCGGCGTCATCGCCAGCCAGCCCCGCTATCTGGGCGGGGTGCTCGATGGGGCATCGGGCAGCAAGGGGGCGCGCTTTGTGCGCACCTGCTCCGCCTACGGCCTGCCGCTGATCGTGCTGGTCGACACGCCCGGCTTCCTGCCCGGCGCCCGCCAGGAGCGCGAGGGCGTGATCCGCCAGGGCGCAAAGCTCCTGCACGCCTTCGCCGAGGCGCGCGTCCCACGCCTGACCGTGATCATCCGCAAGGCGTTCGGCGGCGCCTACATCGCGATGAACTGCAAGACGCTCGGCGCCGATCGCGTCTTTGCCTGGCCGACGGCGCAGATCGGCGTGATGGGCGCCCAGCAGGCACTGCCCTTCCTCCACCGTCGCGAGCTTGCCGGCAGCGCCGAGCCCGAGCTCGCGCGCGCGGTGCTTGCAGCCCGCTACGAGCGCGAGCAGCTCAGCGCGCAGCGCGCGCTCGAGTGCGGCCTCGTCGATGAGCTGATCGCTCCCGACCAGACGCGCGAGCGCCTCACGCGCGTGCTCACGCCGCTGGTGGGCGCCGCCCGGCCCCGTCCGCGCATCCGCAACATCCCACTTTGACGGACCTCCTGCGATCGATGGACGCCGACAGCTCAGCGAGCCAGCCCGCCAACGGCAAGCAGGCGCCCTGCGCGCGAGAGGGGGCCGACGGCGCCCTGCTGGCCGGCAAGCGCCTGCTTATCACCGGCGTCCTCACCCGCCACTCGATCGCCTATGCCGCCGCCCGGCACGCCCAGCTTCAGGGCGCAGAGGTGATCCTGACCGGCTTTGGGCGCGCTCGGCGCATGACCGAGCGCGCCGCAGCAACACTGCCGACACCGGCGCCGGTGCTCGAGCTTGACCTCAGCAGCGAGGAGGACCTCGAGCGCATCGCAGCTGAGCTTGCCGAGCGCTGCGGCCACCTCGACGGGCTGCTGCACGCGATCGCGCACGCGCCGCCAGAGGCGCTCGGCGGCGCCCTGATCGATGCCAGCGCCCCCAGCGCGCTTGCAGCGCTGCAGATCTCCGCCTATTCGCTCGCAGCGCTCGTGCGCGCGCTTGCGCCGCTGCTCTCCCGCGCGCCCGGCGGTGCCTCCGTCGTTGCCCTGCACTTCGACTCCGCGCGCGCCTGGCCCGCTTACAACTGGATGGGCGTCGCCAAGGCCGCGCTGGTCGCGATCGCCCGCTATCTGGCCCGCGATCTGGGCCCACAGGGGGTGCGCGTCAACCTGCTTGCCGCCGGGCCGCTCGCCACCCCGGCCGCCGGCGGCATACCCGGCTTCCAGGCGCTTGCGAGCGCCTGGTGCCAGAGCGCGCCGCTCGGCTGGGACGCGGAGGACCCCGGCGCGGTCGCCGATGCGATCTGCCTGCTCTTCTCGGACCTCTCGCGCGCGATCAGTGGGGAGGTCGTGCACGCTGACGGCGGGCTGCACGCGCTGGCGCTGCCTGGCTGCGGCGACGCAGGGGGCTGAGCGTCGCTGCGGCAAGCACCGGCATGCCGCGCGCGCGGCCCTTTGACTCATACATCGCCTCGTCGGCAAGCTGCACCAGCTCCTCGGCGCGGACGCTGCGCGCGCGACTGCGCTCATGGGCATCCTGCTCCAGGCCGACGCAGGCGACGCCGATAGCCGCGCGCACCGAGACCGAGCCGAAGGATGTGCGGTAGCGACCGGAGAGCGATCCGGCGATGCGCCGCGCCGTGCGCATCGCGCCCTGCGTCGAGCGCACGCTGCGCATCAGCACCACGAACTCGTCCCCGCCCATGCGCCCGACATCATCCGCGCGCCTGCTTGCCGCGCGCAGTCGCTCTGCGACCAGCTGCAGCAGCTCATCGCCCGCAGCATGGCCGAAGCGGTCATTGACCGGCTTGAACTCGTCGAGGTCGACATAGAGCAGCCCCGTCGGCGACCCGGCTGCAAGCTCCTTTGCCACCCGCGCGAGAATCTCTTCGCGGTTGTAGCAGCGCGTCAGCGAGTCGATGCTGGCGCGGCGCTCGAGCTCAATCCGCGCGCGTGTGCGGTCGGTCACGTCAAGCGCGCAGATTATCGCGCCGCTGACGACCCCCTCCTCGCGGTGCAGCGTGCGCATCGCAAAGAGCACCCGGCGCCAGCTCTCGGGCTCCGGCTCGGCGTCAACCTCGATGTCGCGGTCTGCACCCTGCTCCAGCACCGCACTCAGCGCAGTGTGGAACTCCCGCCTGCCCGCGACGGTCAGCGGCTCAAGCAGCCCCTCCAGTGACTCGGCGCCACTGCCACGGCTGCGCGGCAGCCCGATCAGCTCGCGCAGCTGCGCGTTCTGGTAGACGACGGCGCCTGAGCGATCGACCTGCAGCAGCCCCACCGGCATCGACTCTGTCAGCCGCGAGAGCAGCTCCTCGCGCTCGCGCAGCGCCTCCTGGGCGTGCATCTCCAACGAGACGTCAACAAGCTCGACGAGCACATAGCCGCGGTCGGGGTCATGCAGGAAGTTGCGCAGCGTCGAGTCGACCCACAGCCAGTGGCCATCGCGGTGGCGGCGACGGCAGCGGTAGTACTGGTCGCGCCCTGTCTGCAGCATCTGCAGCCAGGACTCGACCGCGCGGCCGCGGTCATCGGGGTGGATGTGCTCCAGCACGCCGCCTCCGATCACCTCCTGCGGGGCGTAGCCGAACATGCGCCCGAAGGCATCGTCGCAGCCGATCACGTTCGCACCTTCATCCTCTTCGAGCGCACAGTGGCGCGGCGGCGGCACAACCTCGGAGAGCTCCTGTGGCCCGACGGGCTGCCCGCCTGAGGCAGCCGCGGGCGCCTGCCCCATGCCGGCCGAATCGCGCAGCCCCGCCTGCAGCGACGCCGGCGGCAGGATCACAGCCATCATGATCCCGTGCGCCGCGCGCAGGTCAAACACATGGGTCTCGACCTCCTGACCGGGCTCATCGGCCAAGCGCGTACGCACGGTCGCCGCGCCCTCGCGCAACGCCTGCGCCCAGGACTCAAGCACCAGGTTGCGGTCCTCGGCCACCACGAAGTCGATCAACGAGCGCCCCTCGATCACGCGCTGGCCGCGCAGCTCGATCGTGCCCGGCAGCGGCGCGATCAGGCCGTTCTCGGCGACCGCGCAGACGAAGGCTTCGGGGTGCGCCGCAAGCAGCGCCTCAGCGGCCAGCTCAAGCGTTCCCCGCTTGCTCTCTGAGCCCTTCCCGGCCATCAGCGCCTGCTCCCGCCTGGCTGCAAGCGGGCAGGCACGCGCACGCACGACAAGCTGCACAACATGGCAAGAGACTCCTCTGGCGCACCTATCGGCGCGCCGACACACAGCTCTCAGCTTAGCGCGGTCAAATCAACAAGTGAACTACGCAACAAGACTCCCAGTCGCCCACCCACGCGCTGTCGACGCGCCGGTGCGTACACAATCCGGCTTCTCGGAGCGCGCCTAAAGCGCCGATACCTGCTCCTCGTCCGCCACGCGGAAGGAGGAGCCGCAGCCGCACGCAGCGACCACGTTCGGGTTGTTGACCTTGAAGCCGGCGCCCTGCAGGCTTTCCTCGTAGTCGATCACCGAGCCTTCGACGTAGGGGAGGCATTCGGAGTCGACGAGCAGCTTGAGGCCATGGCTCTCGAAGACCACGTCGCTCTCGCGCTGCACATCGAAGGCAAGCTGATACTGAAATCCCGAGCAGCCGCCGCCGCGCACGCCCACGCGCAGCCCGGCGAGCGCCGTGTCCGCCTGCTGGGCGGAGAGGAAGTCGCGCACCTTCTCGGCGCCCTTGTCTGTCATCGTGATCATCAGGATCCATTCTAGCCTGGGCGCCTGGGTCCCCAGCGCACGCGCCCCCTGCGGCGCCTCCGGGCAAGGCGGTAAGCTTGCCGGTGATGCAAGCCGGCGAGATCAAGGAGCGCATCGAGGCCGCGCTGCCACAGGCGCAGGTCGAGGTCGAAGACTTCACGGGCGGCGGGGACCACTTCCGCGCGCGCGTGATCTCCCCCGCGTTCGCCGGCAAGAGCAGGATCGAGCGCCATCGCCTGATCTACGCGATCTTCGGCGCCGAGATCGGCGGGCCGATCCACGCCCTCTCGCTGCAGACGCTCGCTCCCGGCGAGCTGCCATCCGAGCGCCAGCAGCCGGCAGGCGCGGGCGGCGCGGGCGCTTCGCGCTAGCGTAGGGATTGCGGCGCGACCCGCGCGCCGCATGACCGACTGCAGTAAAAGCCACAACCAAGCGAGGATCAGCGCATGAGCACGCACGCAAGCCAGGAGCAGAGCAGCCAGACGGACACCGAGAGCGAGGCCGGCAGCCTCAGCGAGCAGATCGCCGCGGCGATCGCCTCAAACGAGGTGATCCTGTTCATGAAGGGCACGCCCGAGGCCCCCGCCTGCGGCTTCTCGGCACGCACCGTCGCCGTCCTGCAATCGCTCGGCAAGCCCTTCGCCGCGGTCGATGTGCTCGTGGACCCGCGCATCCGCCAGGAGCTCTCCGCGCTCTCCAACTGGCCCACGATCCCGCAGCTGTTCGTCCGCGGCGAGCTGATCGGCGGCTGCGACATCGTCACCGAGATGTACGAGTCAGGCGAGCTGGGCAGGCTGCTTGGCGCGGAGGAGGGCGCGACGCAGGGCGTCGCTGCGCCCGACGCTGCGCCGCAGACGCCCTTCACGCCGATCGAGAACCGGCTCTGAGCGCCTTCGGCCGGCTGGGCTCGCAAGACCGCCCGGCGCGCCCTAGCCTTGCCCGCTAGCCTGCTGGCGCGATGGCGCGCGTTGCGATAGTCAGCGACAGCACCAACTACCTGCCGCGCGAGCTTGCGCGGCAGCTTGGCATCCACGAGGTCAGCCTCTACGTCGGCTGGGGCGATGAGCGCGTGCGCGAGTCGACGATCGCCGACACGCCCTCCTTCTACGCACGCCTGCGCGAGGAGGCGCAGCTGCCGACGACCTCCCAGCCCTCGATCGGCGACTTCCTCTCCGTCTGGGAGCCGCTGCTGGAGGAGGGCTGCCAGATCGTCTCCGTGCACCTCTCCGGGGGCATCTCCGGCACCTGCGAGGCGGCCCGCCAGGCCAAGGCGATCCTCGAGGAGCACGGCCGCGGCGATCAGGTCGAGGTGCTTGACAGCAGGACCGGCTGCGGCGGCATGGGACTGGTGCTGCTGGCCGCCTGCGCCGCCGCCCGCTCGGGGGCGAGCCATCAGGAGGTCGCAGAGCGCGCGCGCGGAGCACGCGCAGAGCTTGAGATGTGGTTCTCGATCGACACCCTCGAGTACCTGCGTCGCGGCGGGCGGATCGGCAAGGCGGCCGCCTGGCTTGGCTCGACGCTGAAGGTCAAGCCGATCCTGACGCTCGGCTACGAGATCACCCCCGTCGAGCGGGTGCGCACCGCAAGGCGCGCCTTCGAGCGCCTGCTGGATCACGCCCGCGAGCTGCACGATCGCGGTGCCGACGGCTTTGCGGTCCAGCACATCCAGGCCGCTGCGCAGGCCCAGGAGCTGGCTGGGCGCGCAAGCGAGATCTTTGGGCGCGAGCCCCTCTTCATCTCCGAAGTCGGCCCTGTCATCGGCACCTACACCGGCCCGGGGCTGCTTGGCGTCGGGGCGATCCCCGAGCGCTTCCTGGCCTGATCGACGCCGCCTCAGCGCCTGCGCCTGCGCGGTGCCAGCAGAGCGCCGATCAAGAAGCCCGCCGCAGCGGCGCCAAGCATCGCCTCGCGCCGATGGCTTGAGACCTGCCGGCGCCAGTCGGTCAGCGCGGAGACCTCGCTGCGCAGCGTCACCAACGAGCGCGAGAGCTCGCTGCGGCTGACCTCCATCGAGGAGCGGATCTCAGCCGGGCTGCGTCTTTGCACCTGCGCTCTCTCCAAGTGGCTCCCAGCTTGGGATCTGGCGCTGCTGGGGCTGCTCCTCGCCGGCGCTCACCGCCTCGCGGATCTTGCGCGCCTCATCGATCGCCATCGTCGGCACGGGCGGGGAGCCCGCGCGCACCACGCGCCAGGCAAGCAGCGCCGCGAGCGCCGCTACGAGCACCAGCGCGCCGGCGAGCGCGAAGAAGCCCCAGAAGTATTCGTACTGCCCGACCGGCAGCAGGTACCAGGCAAGCAGCGCCAGGCCGATCAGCGCCATCTGGAGCGCTCCGAGCAGGAAGACCCCCGCCGCCACGCCGACCGCCGTGCCGCGCAAAAGCGCAGCGATCTTCGCGCCAACCTCGGCCTTAGCCAGCTCGATCTCGTCGTGCATCAGCTTCAGCGCGGCGTCGCTTGCCTCGCCGATCGCCTGCGCGATGCTCTGGCTGCCGGGACTGCGCTCGCGCGAGAAGACGCTCACCTGCGCCTCCGCTTCAGCGCAACCGCAAGCAGCAGCCCGGTCAGAAAGGCTGCCGCGAGCAGCAGCTCAGGGCGCTCCCAGGGCGCATCGTGCCCCGCACTCAGATCGCCGAGCTGATGCGCGCTGCCGTGGCCGTTTGAGCTCGCGTAGGAGGCCGTCGCAGCCGCCCCCGGGATGCCGAGCTCCGCGGTCGGCGGATCGAGCTCTCCGTCGGAGCGCTCCTCGGAGTGCCCTGGCTCCTCGCCGCTCACTCCGGCGGCTCCTCACCAAAGATCTGCCGCCACAGGTAGCCGGCGGTGCGCTGCGCAAGCACGTTCGCGAGCGCCCCGCTGGCAGCGAGCATTCCCGACCAGATCAGGCGCTTCATCCACGCGCTCTCCATCACGGGCGCCCAGTTTACGCTCCGGCGCGGCGCTGCGCGCCCCGCTCCCCGCAAAGCCCGTCGAAGACCAGTTCGATCGCAGCCTGCTTTGTGCGATCGAAGTGCTCCTCGCCGGCGGGCAGCAGGCCGAATATCCACCCCGTCAGGACCTGCTCGATGACGCCGTAGAAGGCCATCGCGGCAAAGCGCACATCGGTCTGCGCGCGCACTTCGCCTCTGCGGATCGCCTCGGAGAGGATCTCGCCGATCAACGCGTAGGCCTCGCCGATCTGATCGAGGTGACGAGCGCCGAAGGAGTTGGCAGCCCGCGTCACCTCGACGATGATCACCTTCATCAGGTCCGGCTCGCGCCGATAGCTCTCGAAGATGAAGGAGGCGATCGCAGCGAGCTTCTCGCGCGCAGAGGGCTCGCCGGCGTCGATCGCCCTGATGGCATCGAGCATCACCCCCCAGCGCTCGAGGAAGATCGTGTCCAGCAGCGCCTCCTTGGAGGGGAAGTAGTGGTAGACGAGCCCGTAGCCGACCTGTGCCTCGGCGGCGATGTCAGAGACGCGACAGGCGTGGAAGCCCTCGCGCGCAAAGACGCGCACCGCGGCGGCGAGGATCGCCGCGCGTCGCTCCGATGTCTCCGGATCGCTCACGATCCCTGCCCGCGGCCGCCCTGCGGCCAGCTGTAGGCGCTCTCCCTGCGGTTTGCGAGCGTCGGCAGGCCTGCGCGGACGCGCTCGAGCGCCCCGAGGTCGAGATCCGCGATGATGAAGCACTCGCTGTCGGGCGCGGTTGCAAGCACCACTCCCCAGGGATCGACGATCATCGAGCGCCCGCCCGAGCGCAGCCCGCCCGGGTGCTCCCCGATCTGGTTTGCGGCCACCACAAAGCAGCCGTTCTCGATCGCCCGCGCGCGCAGCAGCACCTCCCAGTGATCGCGGGTGGTCGGATAGGTGAAGGCGGCTGCCACGACGACGATCTGCGCCCCCTTCAGCGCAAGTATGCGGTAGAGCTCAGGAAAGCGCAGGTCGTAGCAGATGCTCATGCCGAGCATCTGCCCCCCGGCGCTCTCGCTCAGGACGATCTCGCCGCCCGGGGTGGCGAGCGCCGACTCGCGATAGTGCCGACCCTCGACCTCGACGTCGAACATGTGGATCTTGCGGTAGGTCGCCACGATCTTGCCGCTGCGGTCCAGGTGGACGCTCGTATTCGCGATCGAGCCATCGGCACGCCGCTCCAGGATCGAGCCCGCGATCAGCTCGATCGAGTGCCGCCGCGCCAGCTCGCCGGCGAAGGCGAGCGCGTCGCTCTCCTCCAGCGCCTGTGCGCTTTTGCGCATCGCCGCATCGCGCCCCAGCAGGGGCCACTTCTCAGGGAGCACGCACAGCTGCGCGCCAGCGGCGGCGGCGGCCTCCAGCAGGCGCTCTGCGGTGGCCATGTTCGCGGCCGCATCCTCGCCTGAGGTCATCTGCAGCGCGGCGATCTTCACAGCGCGCACGCTAGCGCGGGGCGCCCTGCGGGTGCTGCGTGCGCCGGCGGAATACGTCGCGCGAGAGCGAGTCGACCCGGTCCAGGAAGAGGATGCCGTCGAGGTGGTCGAGCTCGTGCAGGATGCAGCGCGCCTCAAAGCCCTCGGTGTCGATCGACAGCCGCTCGCCTGCGGGCGTGCGCGCGCTCAAGCTGATCGCGCTGGCGCGGCGCACGTTTGCGGTCAGCCGCGGGATCGAGAGACAGCCCTCGCGGGCGACCTCAACCCCCTGCGAGGCCTCGATCCGCGGGTTTACCAGCACAAGCTCCCCGTGGCAGGTGGTCGTCTTGCGGTGGCCGCTGACATCGATGACCGCCATCCGCACGAGCTCGCCAAGCTGCGGCGCCGCGATCCCCACGCATCCGGGATAGGCGCGCATCGTCGCGCGCAGATCCTCAGCGACGCGCTCGATCAGCTCGCGCTCCGCCTCCCCCTCTGCCAGCTCGCGCGCGCGGCGCTTGAGCAGCGGATGGGGGTAGAGCAGCACCTTGCGCACGGCCATCGCAACAGCGATCCTCCCCGCCCCGGCTTGCGCCTAGAGCACGTCCCGCTCCAGCTCGCGCACGGAGATGTCGACGCTCTGCTCGCTGCGGACCTCGCCGAGCAGCGCCTCGACGCCCTCGACGCCCATCCCGGTGGGCAGCTCGCACTCGATGACCATCGCATAGAGGGCGCTCTGCGGCGTCCGCTCCAAGGGCTCAGCGCCGCCGGAGCCCTCCGCGGCCTCCTCCTGGCCAGGAGCAAGCTGGGTCTGCAGGTCGGTGATGTTGACCCCGGCAGATGCCAGCTTCGCGGCGACCGCATGGACGATCCCAGGGTGGTCGGCACCGTAGACGGTGATGATGCATGAGGGGCTAGGCTCCGCGAGGGAGTCCAGGAGGGGCTCTCCGCGGCGCTGCGGGCCGCGCGCATCTGCGCCAGCTGCAGCCGCCCCCCTGCGCGCTCGCTCCTCAGACAATGCCGTGAGCACCACCGCATCGAGCGAGAGCTCTGCGCCGACGCGCTCAAGCTCGCTGCGCAGCGGCAGCTCGGCGACGTCATCGGCGCCGGCCAGGATCAGCAGCACGCAGAAGCGGCCACGCAGGATCGCCATCTGCGAGTCCTCGATGTTCAGCTGCTGCTCGAGCAGCACCCGCGCGATCGCCGCCACGATACCCGGGCGGTCTCCTCCCACTGCGGCAAGGGCAAAGCGGCGCACGCTGCCCAGCATAAGCCCAGTCGCTGCTGCGGTCAAGCTGCAGCGAAGGCTCCGGCCAATCGGCGCGCCCTCAGTCGCCGTAGTAGCGCGCAGCGATCCCGCGGCAGGCCACGGATGACCTGGCCGCTTGCCGGATGCAGCATTCGACGCACGCAAGCAAGCGTGGCAGGCGCCGACCACCGCGGTCGCCCAGGCGCTGCCGCCGGAACGACAGGAGGAACGATGGCCAAGGACTACCGCGACATCTACTCGCACCTGCAGGAGCTGATGGGCCGCCTCGGCGAAGATGCCCCCGGGGTGATGGAGGGGTTTGACAGACTCCACCAGGCAAGCACGTCGAGCGGCGCATTGGATACGAAGACCAAGGAGCTGATAGCCCTTGCGATCGGGATCACGGTGCGCTGCGACGGCTGCATCGCCTATCACGTGCACGATGCGATCAGCGCCGGCGCAAGCCGCCAGGAGATCGTGGAGACGATCGGCGTCGCCGTGATGATGGGCGGCGGGCCCTCTGTCGTCTACGGCTGCGAGGCGCTCGAGGCGGTCGATCAGCTGCAGCCGGCAGGCTCTGTCTGAGGCTCGGCGCCCGCTTCCCGCAGCCGGCTTGACAAAAGCCCCGATTTACCAGTAAGCAAGGTCATGTCAACGAGTGCCGCTCGATCTGCCGATCTGAAGGTTGGAGAGTGGATGCACGCGGGCATCGTGAGCTGCCCGCCGGATGCATCCTTCAGCGAGTTTGCGCGCGTGATGAGCGAACAGCGCGTGCATGCGGTGGCCGTCGCTGAGATAGGACATGGACGGCCATGGGGCAACTGGCGCTTCGTCTCCGACGCCGACCTGGTTGCAGCCGTTGCAGCAGGTCGCGAGCCCACTGCCCGCGAGGCCGCGAGCAGCGCGGCAACCGTGTCCGCCGATGCCAAGCTTGCGGATGCGGCCCGCGTGATGGCCGAGCAGCACGTCTCGCACCTGGTGGTCCTGCATGAGTCGGGCGGCTACCCGATCGGGATCATCTCCTCGCTGGACATCGCCGCCGCCTGCAGCAGCGCCGCCGGCAGCGACGGTGTCGATGAGCCGCGCGGCTAGCTGTTGTGCCCCAAGACCTCCCGGCGCGCTCGATCCGCCGGCTGCCCCCGGCGCCTGCGCCGCACAGAGCGCGCCCCAGAGCGACCCTCAAGAGCCCCCGAGCGCGCCCTCCTCGATCAACCTTGAGATCTGCGTCTCGCCGTAGCCGGCCTCGGCGAGCAGCTCGCGCGTGTGCTGCCCCGGCGCGGGCGCAGGCAGGCGGTCGGCCCGCGCGGGCGTGCGCGAGAGCTTGACCGGGGTCCCGAGCGCGCGCACCGCGCCCGCGGCGCCCGGCTGAGGCACATCGACAACCATCTCGCGCGCGGCCACCTGCTCGCCGGCCAACGCCTCATCGAGCTCACGGACGACCTCAAGGCAGCAGTCGTGCGCCGCCGCAAACTGCTCCCACTCAGCGCGCGTTCGCTCGGCGAAGACCTCCTCCAGCTGCCTGTGCGCTTCCGAGCCCGGTGGATCAAATTGGTGGGGCAGGAGATCCTCGCGCTCCACGCCGGTGCAGAAGGCTCGCCAGAACTTCTCCTCGAGGGCGCCCAGCGCGACATAGCCGTCCGCGCAGCGATAGGGGCGATAGCAGAGCAGCCCTCCCGCCAGCTCGACCTCGCCGCGGCGGGGCGCGACGCCGCTCGCAAAGTAGCGCGCCGCGGGCAGCGCAAGCCAGGAGAGCGCCCCGTCGAACATCGCGATGTCCACCTGCTGCCCGCGCCCTGAGCCCGGCTGACCCGGCGCGCCATCGCGCTCGCGCAGCGCCGCGAAGATGCCCACCAGCGCCATCAGCGCGCCGCCGCCCAGATCGGCGATCTGACCCGCACACTGCAGCGGCGGTCCCTCGCGCTCGCCGGAGAGGGCGAGCAGGCCGCCTGCCGCAAGGTAGTTGAGGTCGTGACCGGCGCGCTCGCGCAAGGGGCCGCTCTGCCCGTAGCCGCTGATCGAGCACCACACCAGCCGCTCATTCTCAGCCGCGCAGCGCTCGTAGCCGACGCCCAGGCGCTCGAGCACGCCTGGGCGAAAGGACTCCACGAGCACATCCGCGCTGCGCACCAGCGCCAGCAAGGCCTCGCGGCCGTGCTCGTTGCGCAGATCAACTCGAATCGAGCGCTTGTTGCGATTGAGCGCGATGAAGTGCGCCGAGCGCGCGCCCTCCTGCGGGCCCTCGTAGAAGGGCGGCGACCAACGCAGGTAGTCGCCCGCGCCGGTGTCCTCCACCTTCACCACGTCGGCGCCCAGGTCCGCCAGCAGCAGCGTGCAGAAGCCCCCCGGCAGGAGCCTGGTCAGATCGAGCACGCGCAGCCCCGCCAGCGGGCCCTCGCTCGCGCAGGGGCGCTCGCCCACCTCAGCCCCCCGCCGTAAGGCCAAGCAGCGCACGCGCCTGCGCGGGGGTCGCAGGGGTGCGCCCGACCGCTTCGGTCATGCGCCGCGCCTGCGCGATCAGATCGCCGTTGGAGCGCGCCATCTCGCCGTCTGGCAGGTAGAGGTTGTCCTCCAGCCCCACGCGCACCGAGCCGCCCAGCGCAAGTGCGGCGGCGACCATCAGCCACTGGGCGCGCGAGATCGCGATCAGCGACCAGTGCGCGCCCGCGGGCAGGTTGTCGACCATCGCCTCCAGGTTGCGCGCGCTCGCGGGGATGCCCCCGAGCACGCCGAGGATGCAGTTCACATGCGGGCGGCCGCCCACCAGGCCGAGGTCCCCAAGCGGGGCGATCGACGCGACATGGCCGATGTCGAAGCACTCGTGCTCGGGCTTTATCCCAAGCTCTGCCATCGCTTCCAGCAGCGCGATGATTTCCGCAAAGGGGTTCGAGAAGACCATCTCGAAGACAAACTCCCTGCGGCGGCGCGAGTACTTGGCGTAGTTCATCGAGCCCATGTTCAGCGCCGCGACCTCCGGCCGGCAGGCGCGCAGGTAGGCGACGCGCTTCTCCACCGCGACGCCGACCGCGCCGGTGGAGAAGTTGATGATCACCTCCGGCGCCGCCTCTCTGATCGCAGCCGTGATCGCCGCGTAGTCCTCGACCTCGAAGCTTGGCGAGCCATCGGCCTTGCGCGCGTGGATGTGGATCATCGCCGCCCCCTCCTCCGCCGCGCGCCTTGCCTCCTGCCCGTACTCCTCGGGCGTGTAGGGGATCGCGGGGCACTGCTGCCTGTTGGCGAGCACGCCCGAGATCGCGCAGGTGATGATGACCGGGTCCGCGAGCGCCATCGCCGCCCCTATACCGGCATCACGCCGCTCCGGCGCGCCGGTCGCTGCACCTGCTTGCCCGCCGCCAGCGCCAGCGCGCCAGCGACCCGCTCCCTGGTCTCAGCCGGGTCGATGACTTCGTCGATCATCGCATTGCCCGCCGCGACATAGACATCGATGCTGCGGCGAACTGCCGCCACCAGCTCCGCGCGCTTGGCCTCCGGGTCCTCGGCCTCCTCGATCGCCCTGCGCATGATGATGTTCACCGCGCCCTCCGGCCCCATCACCGAGATCTCAGCGCTCGGCCACGCGACGATCAGATCGGGCTCGAACGCGCGCCCGCACATGACGTAGTAGCCCGCGCCGTACGCCTTGCGGACGATCACCGTCACCTTCGGCACGCTCGCGTTGGATACCGCATAGAGCATCTTCGCCCCGTGGCGGATGATCCCCTGCGCCTCCACCTTGCTCCCGACCATGAAGCCCGGAACGTCCTGCAGGAACAGCAGCGGGATCGAGTAGGCGTCGCAGAGGGTGATGAAGCGCGCGGCCTTGTCCGCAGAGTCGTTCTCGATGATGCCCCCCAGGTGCTTGGGCTGGTTGGCGACGATCCCCACAGCACGCCCCTCGATCCGCGCCAGGCAGGTGATGATCGAGCGCCCGAACTGCGCTTTGATGTCGAGGTACTCGCCGCCGTCGACCAGGCGCCTGATGATCTCGTACATGTCATACGGCCGCCGCGGCGAGTCCGGGAGGACATCGCGCAGCTGCTCGGCGGCGCCCTCCGGCGGCCCCTTGGGCGCGGCTGCAGGCGGTGGCTCGCTGCAGCGCGAGGGGAAGTAGGAGAGGTAGCGCTTGATCGTCTCGATGCACTCCTGATCGGAGCCGACCTCGATGTCGCCCACCCCGGAGGTGCGGCAGTGCACCTGGGAGCCGCCAAGCTCCTCCTGGCTGATCTCCTCCCCGGTCACCGCCTTGACAAGATGCGGCCCGGCCAGCGCCATCGAGCCGCGGCCCTTGACCATCAGCACAACGTCGGCGAGGGCGGGGATGTATGCCGTGCCCGCCGCACAGGGCCCCATCAGGGCGGCAACCTGCGGCACGACGCCGCTCATCTGAGCCTCCTCGCGGAACAGCGCTCCGGTGCCCGCAAAGAGCGAGCCGGCGGCCTCCTGGATGCGCGCGCCCGCCGAGTCAAGCAGCCAGATCATTGGGACGCGCTCGCGCAGAGCAAGCTCGCGCAGCCGCGCCACCTTCATCTCGCCGGTCGCTCCCATCGAGCCCGCCATCACCGTGAAGTCGTAGGCGGCGACGCAGACCGGGCGCCCCTCAACGTTGCCGTAGCCGCAGATCACGCCGTCCGCGGGCGCCTCCACGTCGCGCAGCGCCGCCTGGGAGAAGTGCGGCCGCCCGTGGATGCCAAGCTCGCAGAAGCTGCCCCCATCGAGCAGCAGCGCGATCCGCTCGCGGGCGGTCAGCTTTCCTTCGGAGTGCTGCTTGGCAATCTTCTCCTCGCCCCCGCCGCCAAGCGCGCGCTCTCGGCGCTCTGCCAGCTGCTCGAGCGCGGCCGCCATCGGCGAGCGCGCGACCTGCTGCCCCCCGGCGCCATCCGCCTCTGCCTGCCGGCGCTCAGGCATCGCGCCACCGGGGCTCGCGCTTCTCGAAGAAGGCGGCCACGCCCTCGCGGATGTCATCGCTGGAGAGGGCGAGCGAGAGCTGCGAGCGCAGATAGGCGAGAGCCTCATCGAGCTCCATCTCCGCCTGCGCGGCCATCGCTTCCTTGCCCAGGCGCATGATCGCTCGCGAGCGTCCCGCCAGCGCGAGCGCCCACTCGGCGACGAGCCCGTCGAGCTCCTCGGCCGCCACCACGCGGTTGACGATCCCCGCCGCAAGCGCCTCGGTCGCGGAGATGCGCTCGCCGAGCAGCGCCAGCTCGCTCGCCTTCTTGCGCGGCACGTTGCGATAGAGCAGCGCCATCACCATGAACGGAAAGGCGCCCACCTTGATCTCCGGCAGCCCGAAGGTGGCCTCCTCGCTCGCCACCACCAGGTCACAGGCGAGCGCGATCCCGAGCGCGCCCGCGAGCACGTGGCCGCGCGCAGCGCAGATCGTCGGCTTGGGGTAGGAGAGCAGCGTGCGGAAGAGCGAGACGAAGAGCTCCGTGCCGAAGTGCTTCTCAAGCAGCGTGCTCTCCGCTGCGAAGCCGGCCAGGTTCGCGCCCGAGGAGAAGACGCGCTCATCCGTGGAGCCGAGCACGACGCAGCGCACCGCATCGTCTCCGGCGGCGCCGGCGAGCGCGGTCGTGAGCTCCGCCAGCAGCTGCGCAGAGAGCGCGTTGCGGCTCTCGGGCTGATCGAGGGCGATGCTCGCCACGCCCTGCTCGCTGATCTGATAGCGGATGGTGTTGTACGTGCTCATCGGTGGCTGGCGCGCTCCCCGCTGCCGGCGGCGGCAGTGGGCAGTGTAGATAAGGATCGTTATCCTATGCTGCGCGCCTGCCTCGAAGGCTGCCGGCCGCGAGTGCTGCCCTGCAGGCAGCCGGGCGCCTGTCAACGAGATCCAACGCCACCAGGAGGCGAAAGCAAAAGATGGCCACCGCCGATGTCTTGAAGCCCGACCACGCGGCGCCCAGGCGCCACTTCATCTTCACCGAGGAGCATGAGCGGCTGCGCGAGTCGATCGGCTCCTTCGTCGAACGCGAGCTGGCCCCGCATGCGGCGGAGTTCGAGCAGAGCACCTTCGACGACTGGGTCTTCCAGCGCATGGGCGAGCTTGGCTTCCTGGGCCTCTCGATGCCCGAGCGCTACGGTGGCCAGGGCGGCGACTACTTCTGCAACATCGTGCTCTCCGAGGAGATGGCAAAGGCCAACTGCGGCGGGCTGGCGATGGGCGTCGCAGTGCACACGGACATGGTCATGCCGCCGCTGCACAGCTTCGGCAGCGAGGAGCAGAAGCAGCGCTTCCTCGTCCCGGCCATCCGCGGCGAGCAGATCGCCTGCCTGGGCATAACCGAGCCGGATGCCGGCTCCGACGTCGCAGGCATCAAGACCCGCGCCGTCAGGGACGGCGACGAGTACGTCATCAACGGCTCCAAGACATACATCACCAACGGCCACCGCGCGCACTTCATCCTGCTGGTGACCAAGACCGACCCCGACGCCGGCTACGACGGCTTCTCGCTTTTCCTGGTGCCGATGGACACCCCGGGAGTGATCCGGGAGAAGCGCCTGGAGAAGCTCGGCATGCACGCCTCCGACACCGCCCTGCTGGCCTTCCAGGATGTGCGCGTCCCCGCCGAGAACCTGCTCGGGCAGGAGGGCAAGGGCTTCTACCACATCATGTGGGAGCTGCAGGGGGAGCGGCTGGTCAGCGCCTGCGGCTGCGTCGCGGGCGCGCAGCGATGCTTTGACCAAACCCTGCGCTACGCCCAGGAGCGCTCAGCCTTCGGGCGCAAGATCGCAAGCTTCCAGACGATCCGCCACAAGTTTGCCGACATGGCAACGAAGATCGAGGCCGCCCGCCAGATGGTCTATGCGACCGCGTGGCGCTTCGCTGCCGGCGAGTACCCGGTGCGGGAGATCACGATGTCCAAGCTCTTTGCCTCCCGAGTGGCCTGCGAGGTCGCTGACGAGTGCCTGCAGATCCACGGCGGCGCAGGCTACATGAAGGAGTACGGGATCGAGCGTGCCTGGCGTGACATGCGCCTCTTCCGCATCGGCGCCGGCACCGACGAGATCATGCTCGAGGTGATCGGGCGCTCCTACGGCATCTGAGCGCTCCTGCGCCGCCGCTGCACATCGATCGAGCCGCGCCCCGGCAGATGCCTCGTGCAGGGGGCGCGTCAGCTAGCGGCTACAACAGCCGTCCAGCGCATCCACCCGCACGCGAGGATCGCGGCGCACTGCCGAGTCTCTCCTCGTGGCGCATCAAGGACCAGCGACGCTTGGCCTACCGCAGGCTCCCGCTCGGCGCGCAGCGGCCCTGCTGCTTGCCGCCGCCTGCCTTCTGCTCGGCAGCCTCCTTGCCCCCTCGGCGCTTGCGCACAGCGATGCCCACATCGCAAGCGCGCATGCGCACCGCCGCGGAGCGCATCGTCATGCGCGGCTGCGCCGCCGCGCCCACAGCAGCCCCCACCGCCGCCATCGGCGCAGCCACGCCCACGGCCGCCACAGCCACAGGGCTCGCCGTAATCATCCCCATCGCCGGCACGCCCGCGCCAAGGCCAGGCACGCCGCGCGGCGCGCACAGGCGGCGCGCCGCCCCACCCATGCAAGGCTCTCACGACTCGCAAACGCAACGTGCGAAAACACGTCGATCATGCCGACGGAAGAAGACATCGCGATCGTGCGCGCGGCGATCCTCTGCCTCGTCAACCGTGAACGCGCACGGGCCGGCGAGCTGCCGCTGCGCATCGACGGGCGCATGCAGCTTGCCTCCCAGCGCCACAGCGAAGAAATGGTCGCCCAGGACTACTTCGAACACGACTCGCCCAGCGGCCAGTCCGTCGCCGATCGCATGCGCTCAAGCGGCTACATCTACAGCGATCGCGTCGGCTTTGAACTGGGCGAGAACATCGCCTGGGGAACGCTCTCGGACGCCACTCCGGCCTCGATCGTCGAAGCCTGGATGGCCTCCCCCGGCCATCGCGAAAACATCCTCGAACGGCGCTACGCAGACACCGGCATCGGCGTGGTCGCCCACCTGCCCGCCTCGCTAGGCGAAGGCCACCGCGGCGCGGTCTACACCCAGGACTTCGGGCGCATCGTCCGCCCATAAGCCGTCGCCCGCCGGCAGGCGCGCGCGCCCTCCGCGCCCCGATAAGCTCCCGTGCCGACCGCCGAGCGGCTCGCCGCGCGCCTGCGCGCCGGGCCTCTGCTTGGCGGCGGCGACCGGCGATCGGCTCCGGGAGCCTGACCACGACCAAAAGGAGAAGCAAGCAACATGGGCTTACTGGACGGCAAATCCGCGATCGTGACCGGATCGGCGCGCGGAATCGGCCGCGCCACCGCAGAGATCCTGGCCGCAGAGGGGGCGCAGGTCCTGATCAACGACCTCGACGCCGATCTCGCACAGCAGGCCGCCGCTGAGATCTCCGGCGAGACGGCTGTCTTCGCGGGCGACCTCACCAAGGGCGAGGCGCCCGACCGGCTGGTGCAGAGCGCCATCGACGCCTTCGGGAAGATCGACATCATCGTCAACAACGCCGGCTACACGCGCGACGAGGTCATTCACAGGATGACCGACGAGCAGTTCCAGGCGATGCTCGACATCCACCTGATCGTGCCCTTCAAGATCGTGCGCGCAGCGGCGCCGCACCTGCGCGAGCCCGCCAAGAAGGAGCGCGAGGAAGGCCGGGAGGTCTTCCGCAAGATCGTCAACGTCTCCTCCACCTCGGGCACCTTCGGCAACTCCGGGCAGGCCAACTACTCGGCTGCGAAGGCCGGCGTGGTCGGCCTCACCAAGACGCTTGCCAAGGAGTGGGGCCAGTTCAAGGTCAACGTCAACGCGGTTGCCTTCGGCTTCATCGAGACCCGCCTGACCGCCGCCAAGCAGGATCAGAACGTGATGGAGATCGGCGGCGAGACGGTTCAGCTTGGCATTCCCGAGCAGATGCGCAACCTCGCGGCGATGCTGATACCGCTGGGGCGCCCAGGAACGCCGCAGGAGGCGGCAGGCGGCATCTTCATGCTCTGCTCGCCCTGGTCGAACTACATCCACGGTCAGGTCCTGCACGTGACCGGCGGCATGTTCGGCGGCATGTCCGCGACCTGAGCGCGGCTTCAAGCAGCTTGCTAGCGGCGCGCCGCCGGCTCGGCCTCGACCGGCCTGCGGCGCGCCGCACGCCGTGCCGCGCGCGCGCCGTGCAGAGCCGCGCGCCGGCCGCTCTGCGCAAGGGCTGAGTAGAGCCTCTTGATCTCCGCCAGCACCTCGTCAGCTACCGCCTGCTGGAGCTCGCGATCGGGGCTCTCGATGCGCTCGTAGCGGATCGGGTCGCCGTAGGCGACCGTCACCTGCGGAAACTGCAGGCGCTTCCAATTGCGCACGTGCGAGGAGCCGTAGACGGCGATCGGCACGACCGGGACGCCCGTTTCGAGGGCCAGCCGCCCGATGCCACGCCGTGCGCGCTCCGAGAGGCTGCCCGTGCGCGAGCGTCCGCCCTCCGGGTACATCAGCACCGCGCTGCCGCGCTCCAGCAGCGTCTTGGCGGTGATGAAGGTCTCCTCGTCCGCTGCTCCCCTTCGCACCGGGAAGACGCCGCCGTGCGTGTAGATGATCTGCATCGGCAGCTTGAAGAGCTGCGACTTGGCCATGAAGCGGATCTTCCGTCGCAGGTAGCAGCCGACCAGGAAGTGATCCATGAAGGAGAAGTGGTTTGGCGCAAGGATCACAGGCCCGCTGCGCGGAACCTTCTCGACGTCAATCGCGCGCGTACGCAGCAGCGTGTAGGCGTAGATCGAGGTGATGATGCGCGTCAGCTCATACGCCCAGTCCGGTTCGCGCGAGCGCGCGCGAGCGTGGAAGCGGTCGAAATGCTCTTTGGGGCGCGGATCGGTGTAGATCTGCGGGCGCATCGGCGCAAGGTCGCTCATCACAACCTTCTACAGCGACTCGCGCAAACCGTTACGCACAGGCGTCCGCCACGACCGCGCCAAGGGCCCTCGCCGCGCGCTGCCACCGCGATCGCCGCTGGCCGGCGCAGGAGGCCCCACGCGGGCTTCCGGCATGATGATGCAGATTTACTTGGAATAATTTGCATCTGTTTGCAGATTTTGCCGCGAATATCTGCATTGCAGCTACGATCGACGCGTCAATGACGGCCAGCTTGCTCGCCTGCTGAGCGCAACCAACAGCTGCTGGCGCGATCCATCCTGGCAGCGCGGCGATCGCGACCTCAGGCGGATCTCCGAAGCTGCCCTCAACTACGTCCCTCGCCCGCTGCACGACATCGCTCCCCCCGGCCTCTGCGTGCTGCGCGGTCCACGACGCGTGGGAAAGAGCGTCGAGATCAAGCGCGCCATCGCGGAGCTGGTCGACGGTGGCGTGAACCCGCGTCGCATCATCCACTTCGCCTGCGACGAGCTCCGCAGGGGCGACCTGCAGCGACTGGTGCGCAGCGCACGAGACGTGCTCACGCACGGCGTCGTTGAGCCACGCTACTGGTTTCTCGACGAGATCACAGGTGTGCCCGAGTGGCCCGAGGCGATCAAGTGGCTGCGGGACAATACAGCGCTTATCGAAGACTGCGTGGTCCTCGGCGGCTCCTCCGCGCGCGGCCTGGCGGAGGCGCAAAAGCAGCTTGCCGGTCGCCGTGGCGGCGCCAAGGACTCCGATCGCCTGCGGCGCGTCGGCGGCTTTCCACGCGCCGTCAGCGACCAGATCCATCATGGCCACGTGCAGGCTGACTTCATCGACGACCTGTGGAATGTCGCAGCGGGCGAAGCTCTGCGGCGCTCTGCCACGACCCCCGGGCAGATGGGCGCGCTGCTCGATCGCCTCGCGCGAAGCCTTGGAACGCCGCTGGCGGTCGAGTCGGCGCGCTCCGACATGGGCGTCGCCAGCCCGCATACCGCGCTCGCGCGTATTGAGGATCTCATCCTCGCCTACCTGATCTGGCCCTGCCACCTCAGCGATGGTCGAGCGCCGCGGCTCTCTGCGCGATCGAAGTACTACTTTGTCGATCCGCTGCTGGCGCGCCTAGCTGTAAGACCCGAGGACGTTGTTCAGCTCAGCCAAGCGAGCACCGGGAGCCTTGTGGCCGAGGGAGCCGTGCGGTCTTCGCCAGTTATATAGATCGAGCCAGC
>JAJPKQ010000011.1 GCA_021323635.1 bacterium
ACCTCCGATCGGTGCTTTGCCAAGCACCGAATCTTGGATCGCGATCGGACGGAGGTGGGGCCAGTTGAAGCGTCCGAAGTGGGGCCACTTCAGGCGTCCGCACCCACGCATACGGCAAACGCCGGCCACAGCCGGCCTGCGCAGGCTTCGATCAACGAACGTGCGCACGTCCTCCTCGAACGTGTCGCTCTGTGGAACGCTGTACTCGTCCGCGATGAGAAACATTACCTCGCCTGGGCGAATGCTCCCGCAGACGAGCTGACGGGAAAGGCACGCCTATGCCTTGAACTGGTCGCCGAAGCGCGAGATTACGTCGTGCTTGGCCTTATCGGTGACGAATGCTGAGAACGTGGCGTACGAAGCGAGGAAGACGTCCACGAGCTCTTCGAGCACGGGCAGCTTCTTGGCGGAGACGCTCTTCCACTTAATCTCATCATAGAAGTGACGCCTATCCCGAATCCGCTGGAAGGCGCGCTGCAGCTGATGTGGGGCGGTCGATAGCGTCAGGCCTACGGCGAAGAAGGGGTCCCGTTCGCCACCGAGCGTGCCGGTCTCGTCAAGGAAGCCGAACGTGTAGGTCGGATGGCGCCGATTCCGCGCGGCTCGAGCCTGGGAATGCGGTGGTGGCTGACGTGCGCTTATTGGCTTCGCGGACAAGGCGCCATAGTCTATAACCCGAGTGGAGTTGTCCCAAGTCGAGAACGAGGTATCCGCGATCAGTCCTGCTGGCAAACTCGCGTCCTCATTGGACTGGCGCCCTTCGCCAAACCCTCCTAGCGGTAGAGACGCACCAGCTGCTCGGCGACGCAGACGGGCTTCTCGGCGCCCTCGCGCTCCATCGTCACCCTGAGCGCCAGCTGCGCGCCGCCCTCGATCTCGCTGACCTCGATCGGCTCCGCCGTAGCGCGCAAGCGCGAGCCGACGGGCACCGGGGCGGGGAAGCGGACGCGGTTGAGGCCGTAGTTGACGGCCATCGCGACGCCATCGACCCGGTAGATCCCCTGCAGCATCACGGGCAGCAGCGAAAGGGTCAGAAAGCCGTGGGCGATCGTCCTCCCGAAGGGGCCGGCCGCGGCGCGCTGCGGATCGACATGTATCCACTGGTGGTCGCCGGTCGCCTCGGCGAAGAGGTCGATCTGCCGCTGCTCGATTTCCACCCAGTCGCTCGGTCCGAGCAGCTCGCCGAGAGCGCCCTTTAGCTCTGTAATGTCCGCGAACACCCGCATCGCTCCGGCTCCTAGCCCGCGCTCGCCCTAGAACGCCGGCCGGTAGCGGCCGAAGACGTCTGCCATCGCCGCGCAGACCTCGCCCAGCGTGCAGCGGTCCTTGAGCGCCTGGCGGATCGCCGGCAGCAGGTTCTCCTCGCCGCGAGCCACCGCCCGCAGCTCCTCCAGGCGCCGCTGCACGAGCTCCTGCTCGCGACTCTCCTTGAACGCCTTCAGCCGCGCAACCTGCTCGCGCTCGGCCGCGGGATCCACGCGCAGGATGTCCGGGACCTCGAGGTCGTCCTCCACGAACGCGTTCACGCCGACCACGATGTCCTGGCCGGTGCGATAGCGCTCCTGGTAGCCCCAGGCCGACTGGTCGATCTCGCCGGTGATGAACTCAAGCGCCTTCACTGAGCCGCCGAGCGCATCGACCTTCTCGATCAGCGCGTTCGCGCGTCGTTCGATGTCGTCCGTCAGCGCCTCGACGAAGTAGGAGCCCGCGAAGGGGTCGACGGTGTCGGCTGCGCCGGACTCATGCGCGAGGATCTGCTGGGTGCGCAGCGCGATCTTCGCGGCGCGCTCGGTAGGCAGCGCGAGCGCCTCGTCAAAGCCGTTGGTGTGCAGCGACTGCGTGCCGCCGCAGACCGCCGCGAAGCCCTGCAGCGCGACGCGCACGATGTTGTTCTCCGGCTGCTGGGCCGTCAGCGTCACGCCACCGGTCTGAGTGTGGAAGCGCAGCATCAGCGAGCGCGGGCTCTTCGCCCCGAAGCGCTCGCGCATGATGTGCGCCCACATGCGCCGCGCGGCGCGGAACTTCGCGACCTCCTGGAAGACGTTGTTGTGCCCGTTGAAGAAGAATGCCAGCCGTGGCGCAAAGTCATCGACCTTCAGCCCGCGGTCGATCGCGGCCTGCACGTAGGCGATCGCAGAGCTGAGAGTGAAGGCGACCTCCTGCACCGCAGAGCAGCCCTTCTCACGGAAGTGATAGCCGGAGATCGAGATCGTGTTCCAGCGCGGGATGTGACGGTTGCAGTACTCGAAGATGTCCGTTGTGAGGCGCATCGTCGGCTCGGGTGGGTAGATGTAGTTGCCGCGCGCTATGTACTCCTTGAGGACGTCGTTCTGCACCGTCCCGCGCAGCTTCTCCGCCGGGACGCCCTGCTCCTCGCCGACCAGCTCGTAGAGCAGCAGCAGGCAGGCGGCGGGCGCGTTGATCGTCATCGACGTCGAGACCTGGTCGAGCGGGATCCCATCGAAGGCCGTGCGCATGTCATCGATCGTGTCGATCGCCACGCCAGTGCGCCCGACCTCGCCGAGCGCACGGGGGTCATCGGAGTCAAGCCCCAGCTGGGTGGGCAGGTCGAAGGCCATCGAGAGGCCGGTCGATCCCTTCGAGAGCAGGTAGCGGTAGCGCTCGTTGGACTCCTTAGCAGAGGCGTAGCCGGCGTATTGGCGCATAGTCCAAAGCTGGCTGCGGTACATCTCCCTGTGGATGCCGCGGGTGAAGGGGTACTCGCCCGGGTTGCCCAGATCAAGCTGCTCAGGGAGGTCCTGCTCGGTGTAGAGGGCCTTGATCTCGATCCCCGAGTCGGTAAAGCGCCGCGGGTCCTCGGGACCGACGATCGGCGCGATCGTCAGATCGGCGCTCTGCTCCAGCGCCGCCTCCCGGTCTGCCTGCGAGCGCTCATCGCGCTCAGCGCCCTCCTTGCCGCTCTGTCGCTCCGCTGTGGCCATCGCAGCTGATGATATGGCCTCTGCGCAGGTCGCGGATCGCCGCGGAGCAGGGAGCGGAGCGCCCCTGCGGTGGCGCTTGGAGCGCGCGCCGCGCCCGCTCGCGGTGCCCGGGCGCATGCGGTCGGTATTCTCCGCTGCATGTCAACCTGCCTTGTGACCGGCGGCGCCGGGTTCCTCGGCTCCCACCTCTGCGAGGAGCTCCTGGCCCGAGGCAACCGGGTGATCTGCGTCGACAACCTCGATACAGGCACGCTCGAGAACATCGCGCACATCCGCGATCCGCGCTTCCTGTATCTGAACATCGACGTCACCGAGCCGTTTCAGATCGAGGAGCCCGTTGACTTCATCTACCACCTCGCCTCGCCGGCCTCCCCGATCGACTACCTGCGCCTGCCCCTGCATACGCTCAAGGTCGGCTCCTACGGCACTCACCACGCGCTCGGCTTGGCCAAGTTCAAGCGCGCCCGCTTCCTGCTCGCCTCCACCAGCGAGGTCTACGGCGATCCTGAGGTCCATCCCCAGCCGGAGAGCTACTGGGGCCATGTGAACCCGATCGGGCCGCGCGGCGTCTACGACGAGGCCAAGCGCTATGGCGAGGCGATGACGATGGCCTACCACCGTCAGCAGGGCGTCGACACCGCGATCGCGCGCATCTTCAACACCTATGGGCCGCGGATGCGCCCCCACGACGGGCGCGCGATACCGACCTTCCTGCGCCAGGCGCTCTCCGGACGCCCGCTGACGGTCTTCGGCGACGGCTCGCAGACGCGCTCCTTCTGCTATGTCGCCGATGAGATCCGCGGGCTGATAGCGCTCGCAGAGTCCGGGTACCACGATCCGGTCAACATCGGCAACCCCGGCGAGTACACGTTGCTCGAGCTCGCTGAAGCGGTCAAGGAGGCGACCGGCTCGGACTCTGAGATCGTCTTTGCGCCGCTTCCCGTCGACGACCCCAAGCAGCGCCGGCCGGACATATCGCTTGCCAGGGAGCTCCTGCAGTGGGAGCCCGAGGTGAGCCTGCGCGAGGGTCTGCAGCGGACGATCGAGCACGCCGGCGTGCGGGCGCTGATCGGCTGAGCGCTACATTGACCGTTCCGGCACGTTATGGCATCTGAGATGGCATCGACCGAGCGGGTCAAGAGCTCCGGCGAGCAGGTGGCTGCGGAGCGCCCGCAGCTCACCCCCTGGCGCCTTCCCAGCGTCGCTCCTGAGGAGCTTGGCCGCGACATGCGCGCCAAGCGCCCGCCGCTGCTCTCCTTCCTGCTGCGGATGGCAACGCTGCGCCGAGCGGCGGCGGTGCTCCTGATGCTCGCGCTCGACTTCGCGGGGCTCGCGCTTGCGATCTTCACCGCCCTGCTGATCAAGGCGGCGATCAACGGCTCGATCAATCTGGGCGACGAAGTCCACGAGACCGCGCACCTGCTGCCGCTGCCCTTCATCCTGACCACGCTGCTGTTCTCAGGCTCAGGCCTCTACGCATCTCGCGCCCAGCGCCCCGGGCTGACGCGCATCGTCGCCTCGCTCTTCCAGGTGATGGTCGTCGCCTGGCTGTTCGCTGTGGTCTCAGGAAGCAGCCAGTACCGCTCCTACTACATCTTCTACGCCTCGCTCGCGTTCGCCCTTCTCTACATCCCCCTCCTGCGCACGCTCTATGAGCGCCTCACGGGGGTCGCGCTGCGCGCCGCCGGCTACCGCCGCCGCGCGGTGATCGTCGGGCGCGACGGCCAGATCGCGGAGGTCGCGCATGCGCTGCGCGAGAGCGCACGCGCGCGCACCACCAGCTCGCCGGTCGAGGTGGTCGGCTACCTGGCGCCGTTCGAGCTGCCCGCGCTCGACGGCCTGCGCGCGCTGGGCACGCTCGCGCAGCTGCAGCAGCTGCTGGAGCGCGAGCGCGTCGACGAGCTGATCATCGCCGACGCCGACTTTCCCCAGGAGCAGGCGGTCGATCTGGTCGAGGAGGCCCATCGCCACGGGATCCGCGTCTTCATCGCCCCCTCGACGATGGAGATCCTGATCAACCGCGCGGAGTTCGTGCCCGGCGAGTCGGTGCCGCTCTTCGAGCTTGGCCCGCCCGCCTTCGAGGGGATCGACTTTGCGCTCAAGCGTGCCTTCGACCTGGTGGTGGCGGGCGCCGCGCTGGTGCTGTGCAGCCCGGCGCTGCTCCTGATCGCGATCGCGGTGCGCACAAGCTCGCGCGGCCCGATCCTCTTCCGCTCCAAGCGGCGCGGCATCGGCCAGCGCCCCTTCGACTGCCTGAAGTTCCGCACGATGTACGTCGACGCGGAGCGCCGACAGGCGGAGCTCGACGAGCGCAACGAGGCGAGCGGCGCGCTCTTCAAGATGCGCCGCGACCCACGCGTGACGCCGGTCGGTCGGCTGCTGCGGCGCTTCTCGCTCGATGAGCTGCCGCAGCTGATCAACGTGCTGCGCGGGGAGATGTCGCTGGTCGGCCCCAGGCCGCTGCCCGAGCGCGACTTTGCGATGCTTGCGGACTGGCACCGCAAGCGCTACCTGGTGCTGCCCGGCATGACCGGCCTCTGGCAGGTCTCGGGGCGCTCGGATCTCGACTTCGACGACCTCGTGCGCTTGGATTTCATCTATCTCGAGCGCTGGTCGCTTGCGCTCGACCTGGCGATCCTCGCCAAGACGGTGCCCGCAGTCTTCACGCGTCGCGGCGCATATTGACGACAGCGGGCAGGCGGGGCCTGCCGCCGGGCGCGCCGCCGCTTGCTGCGCTGGCGGGGCGCGGCGCCCGTCTGCCGGCGATCGCCGGCGTGCGCCCCTCCGCAGCCTCGCGCAGGCAGGCGCGGTAGACGGCAAGCGTCTCCAGCGCCGCGTCATGCCAGCTCCAGCGTGGCGCCTGCGGCGCGGGGTAGCGCGCCGCTTCAGCCGCGCTCAGCAGACCGGGCATGTCATCCGGGGCCACAAAGGTCGCGCGGGAGCCCAAAACCTCACGCAGGGCAGGGCTCTCGCAGGCCACGACGGGCGTGCCACAGGCGAGCGCCTCGACCGCTGGCAGCCCAAATCCCTCCTCCTCGCTTGGCATCACAAGCGCGCGGGCGCCGCTGTAGAGGGCGGCCAGGTGGTCGTCCGGGACCACCCCCGTGAGCTTGACGTCCGGCAGCTCGTGCGCCCAGCTGCCCGCCGGGCCGACGAGCGCGAGCGGCAGCTTGCGCGGCGTGCCGGTCAGCTTTGTGAGCCGGCGGGAGTGCTCTGCATGGCGCATGTCGCCCACCCACAGCAGGTAGTCGCTGGGCAGCCCGTAGAGGCTGCGCACGGAGTCGATCTCCGCCCGCGAGCGCCTGAACATGACCGCCGCGGGCGCCTCCGGTATGACCGCGATGCGGGTGCGCTCGATGCCCAGGTGTGCCACCGCATCCTGCGCAACCGCCTCGGTGGGCACGATCACGCGCAGCGCCCGCTGCACGGCCAGAAAGCGAAGCTGCATGCGCATTCCCTTGCGCAGGCGCTCGCCCGGCCGCTTGAGCGCGAGCAGGTCGTGGATCGTCACCACCATCGGGCATGGCGCGCGCAGCAGCGCGCCCTGCGGCCAGGGCGCATGAAAGATGTCGGCGTGGCGAGGCCGCCCCGTCTCGACGATCTCGCAGGCCGCTCGAGCGCAGATCTCACGCAGCGCCTCAAGCAGGCAGCTCGCATAGCGGCCGACACCGTCAGGCGCCGTTGCCGGCCTGCTGTCGAAGGCGATCTTCAGCGTGCCGCCCGCACCCTCCCTGGCGATAGTCGTCCGTGCTCTCATCCGCGTGGCACCATGCACTTGTCCGCCTGAATCCTCCTGCTCGAGGGCCGCACAGCCAAGGGCTGCACCGGCTCTTGCAGCGCAACCGCCCCAAGACGTTCACGGCGCTTGCGCAAAGATAGCGCTTGCTACCGACGATGGCGCCGCTGAGCGGCGCAGCGATCAGCCGATGAGCGCAAGCGCATACGCAGAAGCGATCTGGGAGACGGTGCCCGCCGGTCGCCTGCCCGCGCATTTCGCGCTGCGCCGCAGCTACCTGCTCGGGCATCTCAGCGCGGGTGCGCGAGTGCTCGACGTCGGATGCGGCGAAGGTCACTTTGCGGAGGCGATCGCTGACGCCGGCTGCGCGGTGACCGGCGTCGACATCGCACGGATCCCGATCGAGCGCGGGCTGCGCCGACGCGCGCAGCTCGATCTGCGGCTGATCGGCGCCGAGGGCAGCTGGCCGTTTGCCGACGCCAGCTTCGACTTGGTCTGGGCGGGCGAGGTGATCGAGCACGTGCTCGACACCGGCACGTTCTTCTCCGAGCTGCGGCGCATGCTGCGGCCCTCAGGCACGATCCTGCTCAGCACCCCAGGCCACCCGCCGCTTGCGCTGCTCACGCTTGCGCTTCGGCCGGCCCGCTTTGCGCGTCACTTCGACCCGCGCTCAGATCACCTGCGCTTCTACAACCGCCACGCGCTGCGTTCCCTGCTGGCCGACTTCCGCTTCACCGACATCGAGATCCGCGCGGCGGGAGGCCTGCCGCTCGCACGACCGCTGCTCCTTGCAAGCGCGCGCCGGATGCGCTGGTGATCAGCGCGCCCGCCGCGCGCGCCGCCTGCGGCGCAGCGCCCGCCAGCGCCGGAAGAGTCTCAGCCACTCGCGCATCGGCTCAGCGTAGCGGAGCAGTGCTTGCTCAGATGCCGTTGGCGCGCAGTGCCCGGACATAGGCATTGTGCAGCGCGACCAATTCGGCGCTGCCGGCGATCTGCGCTTCAGGTGCCACAGCCATCGGGTTGAGATAGATCGCAGCGCGCAGCTCCGCCAGCGCGGCACGGTAGTTGCCGTGGGCAAGGTCGTGTTCGCCAAGATTCTCCCATGCCTGGGGGTTGGCCGGCTGGGCGGAGACCGCCTGCCGCAGCGTCGACTCAGCAGCAGCGGCTTCGCCGCGCGCTTCCTGCACGGCTGCAAGCGTGTAGAGGGCGCTTGCTGAGAGCGGGTCCGCAGATACCGCAGCGCGCGCCCGCGCAAGCGCTTGGCCTTGATCGGTGGGCAGCGCCTCCAGCGCCGCCTCCTGGCCTTCGGCGGAGCGCAGCGGCTGCCACTGGGTGTAGGCGAGCAGCAGCGCCAGCAGCAGCGTGGCGCCAGCAAGCGCTGCGGCGCCGCGGCGGCCCGCCTGCAGCCGGGATCCCGGCCGCAGGCGGGCGCCTGCAGGCGCTTCGGAGCCAAGCGCCAAGGTGGCCGTCGCCGAGCGCGAGCGCTCGGCCCCTCCGGGCCAGCCGGCAAGCGGCCCGCGGCCGGCCAGCCAGGCGGCGGCAAGCAATGCGACGCAGGCGTCTCCGGGCACGTACCAGGTCCAGTCCACGAACGAGTGCACGCCGAAGGTGAGCACGACGCAGAGCAGGCTCAGCAGCGCGATGCGCTCGCCTGAGTAAGGCATCGGATGGCCCTGCTCGTCGCGCAGTGCCCGCCAGCGCCAGCGCCGCCAGCGGCGGTTGAAGGGGTGGGTAGCGCGACCCGCCGCGGCCGCCCAGGCGACCAGCAGCGCCAGGCAGATCAGGGCGCCGATGATGCCGGTGTCTGCCAGCACCTGCACCACGAAGCCGTGCGCTTGGCGCACCTCGAGGGTGTCGGTGCGGTAGCGCAGGCGCGCGGTCGCATACCCTTCTTCGCCCGCGCCAAGGATGGGGTGGGCGGCAAAGATCTCAAGCGCCTCCTTCCAGTAGCGGGCGCGCACGCTGGCGACGGCGGTGAAGCGCCCTGGCGTGTTGGCGGGCGGGGTGGCGTTGGGGTTGGTGAGCGTGCTGAAGTCGTGGGAGATCGTCCCGGCCAGGCCGCGGTGGCTGGCGGAGAGGCCGCCGAGCAGCACGAGCAGCAGCGCGCAGAGGCAGGCGACGAGCGCTGCTCCGAGCTGCCTGCGGGCACGTTCTGAGAGCGGCCTGCGGGCGGCGATGTAGGTGAGCGCGACGCCGGCACAGAGCGCCGCCAACAGTGCTGCCACAACGATCACGCCAAGCTCATGGCCGGCGCGCGAGCGCGCCGGCAGGGGGATATGTTCGCTTGAGAGCGCGTGGCTTGCGAATGCGAAGGCGACCGGCACGGCCGCAGCGAGCGTTGCGCAGCCGAGCAGCGCGATCGTGCGTAGCCGCAGCGGCACGATCAGGATGAAGCAGGCGATGCCGATCAGGAGCGCCGCCAGCGGCCCGCGCGAGTAGGTCAGCATCAACGTCACCAGCTCGATCACAAGCGCCGGGTAGGCGAGGATCCGCAGCGCTGCGTGGCCATCTCTGCGCGCTCCCGCCCACAGCGTCGCGATCACGCCCAGGGCGGCGGTCAACCCCGTCGCGATCCAGTAGCCGTAAGGCGCCTGCAGGCGGGCGTAGGTTTCGTGCGCCGCAAGCGTTCCGGGGAACACCTTCGTCAGCAGCGCGTATGTGCAGACCACGACGCTGCTGATCGCGATCGCGCCGAGCACCGCGCCGCAGCGGGCGGGCGCAATGCGGGCGAGCGCCAGCGCTCCCGCAAAGAACGCTGCGTAGGCGAATAGGTGACCGGCGCCGATCCAGCTTGCATCAGGCTGGACGGACCAGATCACAGAGAGCGCCGCAAAGGCTGCGAAGGCGCCGAGCAGCAGCGCGGAGGCGATGCCGTAGAGGCGTCCAGGGTGGGGCAGCGCGCCGAGCGCGACCGCGGCTGCGAGCGCCGCGATGAGCGTGCCACTGGCAAGCGTGACGGCGATCTCGGTGTAGGTGGTGTCTCCAATGCCAAGGCCGCCGCCCGCGCCAAATGCGATGCCCGCGAGGATCGCGGCGCCAAGCAGGGCTGGCCACCCGCCGCCCGCCCGAGGCCGTGCGGAGGGCTCGGCGGTCGCTCGCAGGCTGCCTGCTGCCCGGCGCCACCGGCCGCCCTCAGGCGGGAGGCCCTGCCAGATCGGCAGCGCACCGTGCTCTCGTGCCTGCGCAGAGGGCTCGAGCGCGGCGGGCGCGCCGGCTGCGCTCACCGGCGGGACTCCTGATCCTTGGGCGGGTCGCTGCGCCGCCCCGCCCGCAGGTGCGCCCTGCCGCCGCTCCTGAAGGCTGTTGCGGCTGCGAGCACAAGCCGTGCGCCCCCCGCCAGCGCGAGCGCCGCCAGCGCCGCGAGCGCCGCCAGCAGCGAGTCGGGCAGCGCCGAGAGCGCGGAGCCGAGATCCACGTGCACCACGCCGGGCGTGATCGCGCGGCCGCCGAGATCCTGACGGCTTGCGCCGCTGCGGCGGGCTGCGGCCAGCGCGGGCTGCTCGGCTGCCGTCGGCGTCAGCGGTGCTTCGCCGCCATAGCTGCCGCCGGCAGGTCCTCCCGCAGCCGCCGCAGAGCGCGCTGCGGGGCCGCCGCCCGCGCTCGCCAGCTCAGCGCGACGGATCAGTTCTTCGCAGTTGGAGTACTCCTGAAGGACAGTTGAGAGCTGCCGCAGCGCCTTTGCCAGCGCGGGCTCGCTGAAGCCCGCAAGCGACTGTCCCTTGGCGCAGCGTTCGATCACGCTGGAGGCTTCGTCCGCCAGCGCTCTCGGCGGGAGCCCGAGCAGCAGCGCCAGCGTGACGGCGCTCAGCGCTGCAAGCGCGAGCCCCGTGCTGCGCTCGGCCCAGGCAGACGCTCTCTGTCGCCTAGAGGAGCCCATGAGCACCTCGCGCAACGCTACCAGCGTCACGTCCACAGCGGAGCGAGCGGCCAAGCGAGGCAAGCGCGGCAGAGAACCCCTCTGCCCACGCCTCGTAGGTGTAGCTGGCGACATCTGCCCTGGCAGCGACTCCCAGCCGCTTGCGCAGCGCCTCGTCGTGCGCAAGCTCGCGGATCGCGTAAGCCAGGGCGCTGGCGCTTGCCGACCGCACGATCAGGCCGTTGCGCCGCGAGCGCACCAGGCCGCCTGCGACGGCGCCCACCGCATCGGTTGCTATCACCGGGACTCCTTGGTTGAAGGCCTCATTGACCACCAGCCCCCACGGCTCGCGAAAGGTGCGGGTCGGCAGGGAGGGTAGAACGAGAACATCCGCAGCCGCATATAAGTTGCGCAGCTCGGGCGCGGACACGGGGCCCAGCGCGACCACGGCAGCGCCCTGCGCGCCCTCCGCGGGACGGGAGTGGCTGGCGTGCTCCGCGGCAGCCACCAGCGCGCTCAGCGACCCGGAGCCGGCAACTATCAGCGCTGCGGATGGCGCGGAGAGCGCGGCGGCTCGCCAGGCGGAGAGCAGCACCTCGATGCCCTTCTCGCGCTCCAGGCGTCCGACATAGAGAAACTTGACAGCGCTCTGCGCGGGCCAGCGCGGGCTTTCCGGAGGCGCTGTCGCGGGCGCCGACCAGAAGGCGTTGTCGACCGCCTGCGGCGCCTCGTGGACGTTGCGCGCGCCGCGAGCGCGCACATACGCGCTCACATGCGGGCCATAGGTGACCAGCGCATCGGCGCTGCGGTAGAGGCGCGCCAGGGGCGCGTAGCTGAGCAGGTGGGCAGCCGAGCGCGGATGGCTCCACAGCGCGCTCCAGAGGATCAGCGGCGTGCGCGCGCAGCGCGCGCCCGCCCACCCGGCGGGCAGCGCGAGGCGCCCGCCCAGCGAGCAGATGACCGCGCGATAGCGACGGGACGCCGCCAGAGGCAGCGCTGAGCGCTGCGAGATCATGCGGTGAGGGAAAGGGAGCTCGAGACCGCCCCCGCTCGAGCCGTGACGAAGGCGTCCGCCGTAGAGCGCCACCTCGATGCGCTCGCGCTCATGCAGCGCCGCAAAGGCGCCGATGCGATCAGGCGGGGCATGGCCGGTGAGGAAGAGCGCCGGCCTGCGGTCGCAGGCGCTCACCGCAGCATCCCGTAGATCGTCTCCCAGCGCTGCGCGACCGCGTCGTAGCCAAAGCGCGCGCGCGCGTATCCGGCAAGCCGCTCGCGGTCGATCCGCTCGCTCCGCGCAAGCGCCTCCGAGATCGCCCCCGCAAGCGCCTGCGGGTTGCCGGGCTGCGCAATGCGGCAGGCGCCACGCACCGGCTCATCCGCAAGCAGCTCCGGGATGCCGCCGACCGCGCTCGCGACAAAGGGCAGCCCGCTCGCAAGCGCCTCGAGCAACACGCAGGGAAGGTTCTCATGCAGGCTCGGCAGCACAAGCAGGTCAGCGCTCCGCATCGCCTCGGCAACGCCGGTGCGCTCCTGCTCGCCAAGGAAGCGGACGCGCTCCTGCAGGCCGAGCGCGCGCGCTGCTGCACGCAGCTCGCCGGAGAGCTCGCCGTCGCCGACGAGCGTGAGCCGAAGATCGCGCTCAGGCTCGCGCCTGCGCATGAGGGCAAGCGCTTCGAGCAGGTGCAGGTGACCCTTCTTGCGCGCCAGCGCGCCGACCGCGATCAGCGAGCTGCCGCTGTGGCCGCTCGCGCCCTGCCCCAGGCGTGCTGGGTAGAAAAGATCAGTGTCGACCGCATTCGGCACCACCGCATAGCGCGCAGCGGGGGCGATCGGGCGCAGCTGTGCAGCAAGGTCCGCGCTGACCGGGGCGACCAGGTCAGCGCCCTCGAAGGCGATGCGCGCAAGCACGCGCTCGTAGCCGCCGATGAGGCCGCGCGCAAAGCCGGTGTAGTGCTCGCTTACCACCACCGGCGCCCTGCAGATGCGCCCGAGCAGAAGCGCCGGCAGCCCGGCGGAGTAGACGTGGGCGTGGATGACCTGCGGATCAAAGCCCTCATGACGCAGTCGGCGCAGGGCCTCGAGCATCCCTGCGGCCTGGCAGAGCAGCGCCCCGGCGCGCAGGCCCATCCGTCTGTAGCGGATGCGTATAGTGCGCAGCCCGTCCTCGATGCGCTCCTCGATCGCAAAGCAGGCAAAGGGAGGGTTGCGCAGCGCGTAGCTTGCCATCACCACCACCTCATTGCGGGTGGAGAGGGCGAGCGCATGATCACGACAGAACGCCCCGAAGGCCGGCCGCGCGGGAGTCGGGTACCACTTGGGCACCACCAGCACCCGGCGAGCTGGGCCACGAGCAGCGCTCATCGCTCGCCGGCGTCCACCCGCGGTGGGCGCAGAGCGCCCCTGATGCGTCCGGCGGCGTGAGCGCCCATCACGATCCCTTGTGGGCACGCCCGTCGCACGGTGTGATACGCGCAGCCGAGGATGGTTCGCAGCTCAGCGCGCAGCGGCGGCGCGCTGCCCCGGCGCTCATCGCTTGCCCGCGCGCCGCGTCCGCGCGCGTAGGCGGCGCGCGCGAGCGAGCGGATCGTGGCGTCCGCTCCAGCGCGCCGGTGCAGCACCCAGGCGTCTGCCAGGTACATGATCTGCCCGCCCGCCCCAAGCAGGCACTCGAGCCATTCCTCCTCGTCGCCGTGGCCGCCGATCGTCTCGTCGAAGCGACCCGCGCGCTCGAGCGCGCTGCGCCGCAGGGCCATGTTTGCCCCCCACACCCGTCTCGCCGGGAGGTCGCGCTCGCCCAGCTCGAGCGTCGTCACGGGCGGACGCTCACGCCCGCAGCCTCTGCCCCCCCGCCCTTCGATCGCGGCGCGGATCGGCCCGCCGAAGGCCTCGCTCTGCGGGTAGCGCTCAGCGCCCGCAAGCAGCGCTGCAAGCCAGTGGGGCGGAGCGTGGATGTCGTCGTCGACGAAGGCGATCAGCTCCGCGGAGGCCAGCTCAAGCGCGCGGTTGCGGGCGGCATTCAGCCCGCGTGGCGCAGCGAAGCGCTCGTAGCGAACGCCATGCTCCTGCACGAGCTCCGGCGTCGCGTCGGCGGATGCGTCGTCGACCACAATCACCTCGTAGGGGAGGCTCACCTGCTGGCGGGCGAGCGAGGCGAGCGCGACCTTCAGGTAGTCGGCGCGGTTGCGTGTCGGGATCGCGACCGTTGCCGCTGGCGATGGAGCAGACATGAGCGTCAAGCTTAGGTGCGCGCCGGCCTGCCGACCGTGCTCAGAGACGCCGATGCACGCGCAGCGTCCTATCGCACTCCGCGGCGGGCAGATGAGGCCGATCGGCGAGGAAGGCGCGCGCCTCCGCGATCGCCTGCTGCCGGGAGTAGGAGGCGGCGGCGGGCGCCAGCCGGTGGCGCAGCGGCGTCGCGTCGAGGACTCCGCAGCGCCAGCCGTGCAGTTGGGCAAGCGCCGCCCAGTGCGCGTCCAGCCCCCAGCCCATGCGCAGCGGCGGAAACGGCAGCAGCTCGGAGAAGGTGCTGTGCGCAAATGCCGTGACCGGTCCGATCTCCACAAAGCGCGTCTCGCGCACCAGCGAGCGCCAGCGCCGGCGCGTCACCCTCCAGGCGGCGTGCGAGACGCGCGCATGCGCCGGCTGGGCGAGGTCGAGGGCAAAGCGCTCCGCAAGGAAGATGAAGGTGTCAAGGAAGCGCGCCGGCAGCTCCACGTCGTCATCGACGATCAGCAGCCAGTCAAATCGCCCGAGCGATCCGGCCTCCGCAAGCAGCGTGTTGAGGACCTCGAAGCGCCCGCGGCCGTCGGGGGCGGTCGTGAAGATGTGGACGTCATGGCGCGAGCGCTCGAGCTCAGCGCGAATCTTGCGCGTGGCGGGAAGGCGCTCCGGTCGCCAGGAGCCGAGCACCAGCACCCTCCGTCTGCTCGACTGCGCCGCGAGCGCTCGCGCCAGCATGTGGCGTCGCCGGCTGAGAAGCTCTGAGCCGTCCTGGAGCCGGTCGAGCGCAAGGCGCCGGTAGCGGTCGAGGCCACCGACGGTACCGCTCTCGCCGGAGAGGAAGTCATCTAGTGGAGCGGCCATCACGCCAAGCTGATGAGATTCTAAGCGGGCCACTGCCCGCCCTCGGACGGTGGCCTCGATCGGACATGGTCATCTTCCTGCACAACCGCTATCGGACGCCGGGCGGCGAGGAGCAGGTGGTCGCATCGCTCAGACGACTGGTCGAGGAGCAGATCGGAGAGGGCGCTGCGCTGCTGGCGGCCGACTCTGCGCAGATCGGGCGCCTGAGAGCTGCGCGCTCGCTGCTTGCCGGTGGTCGGGTGCCGCCAGCGCTGCTTGCCGAGCTGGCGGCGGCGCGGGCAGGGGGGAGGGTGATCCTGCATGCCCACAACCTGCCGCCGGCCTTTGGCTGGCGCACGCTTGCAGCAGCACGGCGGCAGGGCGCTCGCGTGGTGCTGCACCTGCACCAGTATCGTATTGTTTGTGCCAATGGCGTCTGCTTCACGCACGGGTCCGACTGCACGCGCTGTCACGGCGCCAACACGCTGCCGGGGGTGCGCCTGCGCTGTCGCGGCTCGCTCTCTGAGGACATCGTCTATGCCGCTGCGATAGCGCTCTGGCAGCGGCGCCTCGCCGGCTGCGCCGACGTGGTGATCGTGCCCAGCCGCTTTGCCGCGCGGAGGCTTGAGGAGCTCGGCGCGCCGCTTGCCTTCGAGGCCCTTCACATCCTGCCGCCGCCGATCTTTGACTTTGCGGAGCGCTCTGGCGCCGGCGAGGGCGGCTATGTGCTGCTCGCCGCGCGCCTCTCCCATGAGAAGGGCGTCGATCTGGCGATCGACGCCTGCGCAAGCGCGGGCGTCGAGCTGCGGATCGCGGGCGAGGGCCCGCTGCGCAGGGCCCTCGAAGCTCGAGCCGCAAAGCGGGCGCAGAGCGGGGCGCAGGTGCGCTTCCTAGGATGGGTCGGAGCGCAGGAGCTGGCAGCGCTGCGGGCGGGCGCGGCGCTTGCGATCTGCCCTTCGCGCTCCGAGAACTTTCCGACCGCCGCGGCCGAGGCGATGGCGGCAGGGCTGCCGGTGATCGGCACTGCGGTCGGCGGCACGCCTGAGCTGCTTCCTGCCGAATGGCTGGCCGAGCGCGAGGACGTCGGCGCCCTCGCCACCCTTGTGGAGCGGCACTTCGCAGATCGCGCCGCCGGCGAGCTCGCGCTCGCCCGTGCGAGGGAGATCTGCTCCGCTGAGGCCCTCGCGCAGCGCCTGGCGCGGATCTACGACCAGGCCTGTGAGTGAGCTGCCGGCGCGCGGAGCGGTGACCTTGGCCCGGCGGCTGCGACGCCCGCTGAGCACCTAGACTGCGCGCGATGAGCGAGCAGGCGAGCAGCTCCGTCATCTCCGCCGGAGTAGGGGCGCAGCGGCGGACGGTCGGGGTGATCGGCCTCGGCTACGTCGGCCTGCCGCTCGCTGCCGCCTTTGCGCGCGCCGGCGCTGAGGTGATCGGGGTGGAGAGCGATCCGCGCAAGCTGGCGGCGATCGCCCAAGGGCGCTCATACGTCGAGGACGTGCCAGACAGCGAGCTGGGTGAGATCAGCGGACGGCTGGCTGCAACCTCCTCATACAACGCGCTTGAGAGCGCTGAGGCGGTGGTCATCTGCCTGCCCACGCCGCTCTCGCGAAGCCGCGAGCCGGACCTCACCGCGCTTGTAGAAGGCGCCCGTGCGCTGGCGGAGGTGCTCAGACGCGGCCAGCTTGTTGTTCTTGAGTCAACGACATATCCGGGCACGACCCGCGAGCGGCTTGCCCCGCTGCTTGAGGCCTCCGGCCTCCAGGCGGGGCGGGACTTCAACCTGGCCTTCTCGCCGGAGCGGATCGACCCGGGCCGGCGCGACTTCACGATCGCCAACACGCCCAAGGTCGTGGGCGGCCTGACGCCCGCCTGCAGGGAGCGTGCGATCGCGCTCTACAGCCTGATCTGCGCGACCGTCGTCCCTGTCTCCACCACGGAGGCGGCGGAGCTGACGAAGCTGCTGGAGAACATCTTCCGCTCGGTGAACATCGCGCTCGTCAACGAGCTTGCGCTCGTCGCTGAGCGGATGGGGATTGATGTCTGGGAGGTGATCGATGCCGCAGCGACGAAGCCCTACGGCTTCATGCGCTTCGAGCCGGGTCCTGGGCTGGGCGGGCACTGCCTGCCCGTCGACCCCTTCTACCTCTCCTGGCGCGCCAGGCAGCTTGACCTCCAGACCGAGTTCATCGAGCTGGCGGGCAAGGTCAACCAGCACATGCCCTACCACTGCGTGGAGCGGGCGATGCGCGCGCTCAACGACATCGGCCTGCCCGTGCGCGGCGCGCGCGTCGCGATCCTCGGCGTAAGCTACAAGCCGGGCGTGGGGGACACCCGCGAGTCTCCCGCCCTGAAGATCATCTCGCTGCTTGCGGAGCTGGGCGCTGATCTCTGCTACCACGACCCCTTCGTGCCCGCGCTGCCCGAGCAGGGGCTCGAGTCGCTGCCGCTTGAGGAGGCGCTTGTGGGCGCCGATCTTGCGCTGATCGCCACAGCGCATCCGGGCGTCGACCACGCCCTGGCGCTCGCGCGTGCCCGGTTGGTGCTCGACCTGCGCGGGGTGACGCGCGGCAACGCAAGCGAGAACGTGGTGCGGCTGTGAGCGACTTTCAAGAGGGCTCGCTCAGCGCGGACGCGCGCGCCCCCGGCCTGCTGGTCGGCGAGCGGGTGGCGATCGCGGAGGGCACCAGCCTTGGCGCCTACGTCGTCATCCACTCGGGCACGCAGATCGGCGCGCGCTGCGTGATCGAAGACCACGTCGTGCTGGGCAAGCGCCCCTCCTTGGCACGCCACTCAAGCGCCCGCGGCGAGGTCGGCGAGCTGGTGCTCGACGCCGGGGTGAGAGTCTGCAGCGGGGCGGTGCTGTTCGCGGGAGCGCGCATCGGCGAGGGCGTGATCCTCGGCGACCAGTCCTACGTCCGCGAGCGCGCACGGGTCGGCGCGGGCAGCGTGATCGGGCGCGGCAGCACGGTGGACAACGATGTGCGCGTGGGCGAGCGTGTGCGGGTTCAGACCAACGTCTACCTGACCGCTGGCAGCGAGGTCGAGGACGATGTTTTCCTGGGTCCGGGCGTCATCACAACAAATGACAACACGATGGCGCGTCACCCCTCCGACCAGGCGCTCGCAGGCGCGCTGCTGCGCCGCGCCTGCCGCGTGGGCGCCGGCGCGGTGATCCTGCCCGGGATCGAGGTTGGCGAAGAGGCCTTCGTCGCCGCGGGGGCGATCGTCACCCGCGATGTCCCGCCGCGCACGCTCGTGCGCGGCTGCCCGGCGCGCCCGGTGGGCGCGATCGGGCCCGAGGAGCTGCTCGAGCGCTGGCGCTGAGGCGCGCCTGCGGCCGCTCCAACGCTGCGGCAATCAGGGAGCGCTGATGCCGTATACGCGAGCGGGATCGACCATCGTGAGCGCGGGGTTGCGCTCGAGCTCCTGCGCAAAGCCCGTTGCCGAGGCAAGCACGATCTCCGCCTCCGGAGCGCCAAGGAGCTCCCGCAGATGCAGCAGCCGTTCGAGGTCTCGGGCGTCGAGTCGGCGCAGCTTCGCCTCGCCGATCGCAATGACGCGACCTTCTCTCAGCGCGACCACGTCAAGCTCATGCCGCCGGCGCCCCGCGCGCTCCGAGACGGACGTGCCGCCGACAACGTCAGGCGAGCCGATGCGCTCCTCTGCCCCGCGGCGCAAGTGCTCGCGCACGATCTCCTCCCAGCGCGGGCCAAGCACTTGCGAGCGCCAGGTCGTGCTGGCCAGGCGCGGCCAGAGCGAGGTGGCGCCGCCCGCCGCGAGCACGCTGCGGTTGGGCTCGATCACAGCCAGCCAAAAGCGCAGATGCGCGTCGGCAAGCGCGTAGCGATCGCGCCGCGCGCGCAGCACGTCTTCAGTTCGACTCACCAGCCCGGCGCGCTCCAGGGCGCGCAGCGGCCTGGAGAGCGCACCCGAGGGAATGCCGGCAACGCGAGCGATCGCGCCGAAGCTGTGCTCACCCGATGCAATCACGGAGAGGATCGCTCGGTAGGTGCCGCGCAGCGCCATCGGCGCCGGCAGCTCGGCCAGATCCGCTTGAGCGGCATCGAGCAGCGCCGAGCCGGGGTGCAGCACGTCATCCACCATCCAGGCGTCGAGGTCGCCCCGCGGCGGTCGCACGGTCGCCCGGTAGCCCGGCAGGCCGCCGAGCGCACTGTCGATCCACAGCAGGCTCAGCGGATCGTCTGTGCCCCAAAGCGCCGCAAGATCACGGCCGACCAGGCAACCCGGGACGATCATCGCTGCTGCGCGGCCATAGAGCGGAGCGTGGGCGCCGGCAAGCTCGCTCATCACCGAGAGCGCGCTGCCGCTGAGTATCAGCGGTGGTCCGGCGGCGGAGTCGACGTAGCGCTGCAACACGGAAGGGAGCTCCGGCGCGGGCTCAAGCAGGTAGGGCAGCTCGTCGATCGCGAGGAATGGGAGCGCGAGGCGAGCAACGCGCGCAAAGGCGTCCGCCCAGCTGTCTATCCGCAGCGGTCCTGCTCCGAGCCAGTCGCCAAGCGCGCTCCCAAAGTCCGCCAGCTGCGTGCCTCGGATGCCTGCGATTGCCTGATAGCGGACGCCCCCGGTCGCTTCGCTGAGGCCCTCCAGAAGGAAGGATTTGCCAACTCGGCGCGGCCCATAAAGGAGCGCGAGGCGCCCGCGCTCCTCGATGAAGCGCGCTAGCGCCGTCCACTCGCGCTCGCGGTCGACAATACGCTCAGGCTTTACAAGCACCGATGTATGATACCGATTTGCTTGTAATCGTGAGGCTCAGCGTGCCTGCGCGCCCTGGCGCTCACGCAGCCAGGCAACCGTCTCGGCGATCCCCTCCTCCAGCGGCACCTGCGCCGCCCAGCCAAGCTGCGTGCGGGCCTTCTCAACGGAGGGCCAGCGGCGCTGGACGTCGACCGGGAAGCTCTGAACGTGCTCGAAGGCAAGCTCTGAGGGGTCTTCGCCGCAGGCCCGCCAGATGATCGTCGCGATCTGCTGCACCGTCAGCTCACGCTCGGCGGAGATGTTGAAGTCCTCGCCCAGGCCCGCGGGCGAGAAGGTTGCGGCAAGTATGCCCGCGGCGATGTCGGCGACGTGCGTGAGCGTGCGCGTCTGGCTGCCCGCGCCGAAGATCTGAAGCGGGCGCTGCCCGGAGAGGACCTTTGCGATCAGGTCGGGCACCGCGTGGGCGATGCCCGGCTCCTGCTCCGGGGACTCGCCGGGGCCGTAGGCGTTGAAGGGGCGGCAGATCGTGTAGCGCAGGCCGTGCTCTTCGTAGGCGGCGCGGCAGTAGACCTCTCCCGCGAGCTTTGAGAAGCCGTAGGCAGAGTGCGGCGGCGGGCACTCCTGCAGGTGGCTCTCGGGCGTCGGAAAGCGGAAAGCGCGCTCGAATACCATCGAGGAGGAGACGTATGTGAAGCGCTCCACATCCGCCGCGAGCGCCCCACGCACGAGCGCCGCGGTGAGCGCGTTGTTGGCCTCAAGCAGCGTGTGCGGATAGCGATGGAAGTTGCCGATCCCGCCGACGATCGCCGCCAGGTGGATGACGTGGCTGACGTTTGCCGAGGAGCGCTCAGCCAGCGTGCGGTCGCGCAGGTCGCCGCGCTCGATCTCGCAGTGCTCTCTCATCCAGGCAGGCGCCTCGCGCTGGTCGGCGACCCGCACTGCGCGACCGTCTGCGAGCAGCCTGCGCACGACCGCCTGGCCGATCATCCCAGCGCCGCCTGTGACCAGCGTGCGCTGCTCCTCGCTCACGCTGCGCTGCTCCGCAATGCGGCAAGCCGGCGCACATCTGCGAAGATCTCCCGTGCGCCGAAGCAGTCCCAGGGATCGACGAGCAGGCAGTCGGGAGAGGCACGCTCGATGATCGCCTCGAGCGTGTCCGGGGAGCTGAGGCTGGAGTGGTTTGTCGCCATCACCACCACCTCCGCCCCATTTAGAGCGTCCGCCAGCGGCGCGGTGGGCGTCGAGACAAGCGGGTCATGGACGGCGACATCCGCGAGCTCGCGCTCGAGCAGGCGGATCAGCTTGTGCGAGAGCGAGTCGCGCTCGTCGTCGGTGTCGGCCTTGAAGGCCAAGCCGAGCACCGCAACCTTGCGCTCAGCAAGCGGGCCACGGCGCTCGATGATGCCCTCGACGAGGAAGCGCGGGACGGACTCGTTGACGCGCGAGACCGCGAGCAGCATGCCGGGCGCGCTCGAGCGCTCCTCCGAGAAGGCGAAGTCCTTGCGCAGGCAGGTGCCCGCGGTCAGCCCCGGCTGCGCGATCCCGCCGCGCGGATAGTCGCGGTTGACCAGGTCGATCACCTCGAAGACGTTCGCGTCGTAGCGCTCGCAGTCCATCATCAGCAGGTTCGGGAGCGCGAAGTGCGTGTAGCGGAGGATGTTCGTCCAGATCTTCGCAAGCTCGGCCTGCACGGGCGTCGTCTGCACGATCGGAGCTGCAAAGGCGTCAAAGAGCGCCGCTGCGCGCTCCCCCGAGCCGCCGCCGACGCCACCGATGATGCATGGCAGCGTGTCGATCTCCTCCAGGAAGCGCCCGGCGGCGATGCGCTCGGGCACGTGCGCGACGAAGATCTCCTCGCCGACGGCAAAGCCGCGGTGCTTGCGCAGGTAGCCGGCCACGAAGTCTGTGGTTCCGGGCGCGACCGTCGAGCGCAGGACCAGCAGATGGCCGGGGCTCAGCGCAGGCATCAGGTCGTCGAGCGCGGAGCGGATCTGGGAGATGTCGATCTCGATGTGCGAGAAGGAGGGCGTGCCAAGCGTGATCACGATGTCACGCGCGCCTGCGGCGTCGCTCACCCGCTCTGAGAGCGCAAGCCGGCCCGCGCTGCGGGCGCGCTCAAGCGCCGGCTCGGTGCCGGGCTCCCGAAAGGGCATCCGACCCTCCGCGATCGCGCCGAGACGCTCGCGGTCGATGTCCACGCCAAGCACATGCAGGCCGCGGTCCGCGAAGCAGAGCGCCAAGGGCAAGCCGATCCGTCCCAGGCCGACCACTGCGACATCGGCTGCGTGCGTCTGCTTCTGCGGAGGTTGCATGTCGTCCTGAGGTTAGTCGCAACCGCACCCGTCTGTTGCGCCCCCAGCTGCCCGTCTTGGCCTGCGCCGCCGCTCCCTCAGGAGCGCCAGGCGCTCGCCTTGATCAGACGCGCCTGGGCCGGCGCGCCGCGCGCTGCGCAGCGAGCTGGCGCGCGAAGGCGATCACGAAGCGAGGGTTGTAGCGGGCGTAGCGTCGCCACAGCCGTCGCGGCTCGATTGCCAGCCGCCAGGCCCACTCCAGACCGTGTGCGCCAAGCCAAGGCGGCGCCTGGCGGATTATCCCGGCATGGAAGTCGAAGGCCGCCCCCACGCCGCACAGCAGGGGTGGCGCAAGGCGCGCGCGCATCGCCGCCATCCAGAGCTCCTGCTTGGGCTGGCCGATGCCGACGAAGACGATCTGCGCGCCTGAGGCGTTGATGTGCTCGGCGACCTGCGCTTCCTCCTCTGTGCTCAGAGGCCGGAACGGCGGCGAGTGGCTGCCGGCGATCGCAAGCCCGGGATGACGCTCTGCGAGGCGCGCGCAGAGCAGCCTCAGCGCCCGCTCGTCACGGCCGCCGTAGAGGTAGATCGGAATCGCCTCAGCGGCTGCGCGCGTGCAGATGCGCGCCATCAGCTCCGGGCCGTAGACCCGGGTCGCGCTGCGGTGGCCGAGCAGGTGCAGCGCCCACACGAGCGGCTGCCCGTCCGGCACGATCAGGGTCGTCTGCGCAAGCGCTGCTGCGACCTCCGGCTGCTCGTGGGCAGACATGACGAGGTTGACGGCGGCGGCGGAGAGCGTCGCCCGTGAGCGTGCGGCGATCGTCGCCAGCGCCCAGGCGACAACGCTCGCATAATCCGCAATTGCAAGCGGCACCCCGACGACCTGCGCGCGCTCGGGTAGGTAGCTTTGGTCCACTTCTCTGCGTTCAGTCGGATGGGGGAGTTGCATGAGCCCAATGTCGCTTCGCCGCTTTCGCGCCGAGCGCCTCCTCAACGATGACTTCGCGCCAATGCAAGCGCGCGTGCTTGCAGCTGTGCGCAGCCGTCTGGGTGGCGCAGCTCGCGCGCTGGACGCTGGCGATCTTGAAGCATGCTACGCGCAAGCCTTTCACGGCCTCTATGCCGCGGTCGTCGCGGGCGAGGAGATCGCCAATCCGGCCGGCTGGCTCGTCACGGTGACCTGCCGCCGGGCGATCGAGGAGCTGCGCCTGCGCGCGCGGGAGACCTGCGCCGGGGAGGAGGTGCTTGCAGAGCAGCGCTGTGAGCAGGACCCGATCGAGCGATTGGAGGCCGCGCGTCAGCTGCGTGAGCTCTGCGAGGCGCTGCGCTGTCGCCTGAGCGCTCGCGAGCGCGAAGCCGCGACGCTCTGCTATCTGCTCGGCTTCTCACGCGCGGAGGCGGCGGCGCGGATGGGGATAAGCGAGCGGCGCATGCGCAAGCTGATGGAGGGCGATGGCGCAGGCAGGCCGGGCGTCTCAGGGAAGGTCGGCGAGCTGCTCGCGCTGATCCGCGCCGATCGCTGGTGCGAGTCGCAGGGCTCGCTGATGCGCGCGCTCGCGCTCGGGGTGCTCGAGCCAGGGTCCGAGCGCTATCGGGTGGCGCGCGGCCACGAGCGCGAGTGCCCTCGCTGCCGGCGCTTCGTCGCGGCCATGCGCGCTCTGGGCGCGGCGCTGCCGCCGCTGCTCCCGCACGGAGCGCTGCTCGGCGGCGTCGGCGTGAGCGCGTCGCTGGGCGCAAGAGCGGCGACCACCAAGGGCGCAGCCGGCGCCGGCGGCGGCTCAGGGCTGCTTGGCGCGGGCTCCCTTGCGGGCGGCTCGAGCGCGGTGGCGAGCGCATCGAGCGGCGGCGTCGGGTCGCTCATCGGCTCGCTCGCGGTGAAGGCTGCTGCAGGTGCGCTCGCGCTGGGCGCAGGCGGCGCAATCGTGGCCGTTGATCTGCGGGCGCATGCGCGCCCCGGCCGCCCGCACAAGGCGGCCACCGCGGCCGCTCTGCTGAGCGCCGGCGCTGGGAGCCTGCCCGCCGCGGCTCAGGGCTCTGAAGCGAGCGCCAGCGCTCCTGCGGCCCCGCCAGCGGTCGCCGGCGCCAGTGAACACGAGCTGGCGCCGCCCTCGCGTGCGCTCTCAAGCGCAGCCAAGCTGAGCGCAGCAAGCAGCGAGTTTGGGATCGAAGCGCTGAGCGGCGCGGAAGGCGCCGAAGCCCTCCCGGCGCAGGGCTTCGGCACAGGTCGCCGGGAGGCAAGCGCACGCTTGGCCAGCCACGCCGGCTCCGATTCGCGCTCTCAGCGCGTCCGCCGAGCTGCTCGCTCCGGCACAACAGGCGTGCGGGCCACCATGCGCGAAGGCAGCGCTGAGAGTGCAAAGCCTCTCTCCGGCGGCGGCCAGGGCGCGCTGGCGCCGGGTGCCGCCGGAGCCCCAGAAGGCGGCGCCGCGGAACCGGTGAATGGCGCCGGCGGGCCGGTGGTCAGCGAAGCGGCGCCGGCTCAGCCCGGTGAGCCGGCGGGCCGGGCGGCCGAAGGCGAGTTCTCCTTTGAATAGGGCGCTCAGGCTCAGGTGAATACCTGCGCCAGCTTGCGCAGCGCCAGCGGGTTGCCGCGCGGGCGCAGGCGCCCGCCGAGCAGCGCCCGCCGCGGGTCGCGCCGCCCGCCGATGATGTCCACCCAGTCCTGGTATGCGACCTGCAGGCGCAGATCCGCCCGCGCGGCGCTGCCCTCGGCCACCCTGACATCACCACCGTCGATCGTCAGGTGCCAGCTTGGGATGTCGTCATCGGTGAAGTCCCACTCGAATGTGGTGGGGCGCTTGAGCCCATGGCCGGGGTTCACGCGTCTGCGCATCGTGTCAAAGAGCAGCGCGACGGTCTCGGGGTCGCGCTTTGTCGGCCCTTCGCGAACACCGGTGACGCCTGCCATCGCAAGCGCTCGACCGCGGCGGGCGACTTCTTCGGGGCTCATCCCCGGGAAGAAGACCGGCTGCCCAGGGAGCTCCTCGGGCGCCAGCCCCGCGGCGCGCAGGCGCGACTGCAGCGAGCTGACGCCGAGCGCGCCGATGCGATCGAAGCTGTAGCCGAAGCAGCTCACATAGCGCTCGTCCCATCCCGGCGGTTGAAGGACCTGCCCGGTGAAGGGGAGGACTTCGTTGAGCAGCGCCACCACCGCGTGCGGGACGCGTGCATCTTCGCGTTTGAGGTCCGAGAGGATCTTCACGCCGAAGGCGATGTGCCGCTGCTCGTCATTTGCGATGTTTTCCATCCCTGTGCGGAATGCGGGCAGGATGTCGCGTTGCGTCAGATAGTCGGTGATCATGTGCTGGCCCGGCTGCGCAAGGCCCGCCTCGATCACGATGTGGTAGAGGGCAACCGCTGCCGCCAGCCTGCTGCGCGAAGGATCGGCGCGCAGCTCGCGCGCCATCCGGTCGAGCCTTCCGAAGATCACCTTGAAGCCCGGCGTGAGCTGCGGGCGGATCGCCTCCAGGGAGCTGCCGGCGTCATCGCCGCCCACCCCGCAGACCTCGGTCATGAAGCGCTTGAAGAAGACCGCATGGCGTGCCTCATCCACCTGCTGGGTGGCGAGAAAGTACTTCTGCTCCTCGCGTGGGGCAGCGTCGATGTAGGGGGAGAGGTTGTCCGCGACCGCATCCTCGCCCCAGAAGAAGAGCGCGTAGTTCCACAGCGCCGCGGTGCGCTGGAGCTCGTCGAGCTCGCTGTGCCACTGGCGGGCGTCCTCGCTGAAGTCAAGCTCGGTGGCCGACCAGTTGCCGCGCTCCCAGCGTGCATAGAGGTCGGTGTAGGAGATCTGATCCGCCGGCAGGTTGGCGGGCTCGCCGGCGCGCCGAAAGCGCTCGCCACTCTGCTGGTGATGCTCGCTTGTCGTGGACATGGTCACCTCTCTTCGTCGCGTTGACTGCGCATGGCTCGATGGCCAAGAGGGGAGCGGCCATTGCCGTCGCTCCCCGTACCCTGGATAATGAACATTATCGAACTTCAGGGTGGCTGCCGGTAGGATTGGCTGATGCCTGGAGCACCGATCACCGATCAAGCGCGAGCGGAGCGGCAGTCGCGCCGCGGTGCGCAGGCGCGTCGCGGCCACAGTCGCGCAGCGACCCGTACGCGCCTGCTGGACGCAGCCCGGCGCGTGATAGCGCGTGCGGGCTATCACGGTGCCTCGGTCGAGGAGATCGCAGCTGAGGCGGGCTTCTCCACCGGTGCGCTCTACTCGAACTTCGACGGCAAGGCGGACCTCTTCGTCGCGCTGATGGAGCGCGAGATCGACGCCCACTCGCGGGAGATCGGCGCAGCTGTCGAGGGCCGCCCCTCGGTCTCGGCGCGCGCGCGCGAGGGGGCGCAGGAGTGGATGGCGACGATCGAGCGCGAGCCTGAGCTGCTGCTGCTGTTCATGGAGTTCTGGGCCTACGGGGTGCGCGATCCCGCGATGCGCGCGCATGTGGCGGAGCGCTTTGCCCACGTGCGCGCTCTGCTGACGCGCCTGATCCTGCGCACGGCCGAGGACTTCGGGCTGGAGCTGGCGCTGCCGGCGGAGCAGCTTGCTGTGGTGATCGACGCGCTTGCCGACGGGATCGCGCGACAGAAGCTCGCCGACCCGCAGGCGGTCCCGGACGATCTGCTCGGCAGGGCGATCGCGCTGCTGCTGGAAGGCGGCCAGGGCGAGCGCTGAGCACGCGGGTCGCCTCCCCGACGTGCTCGGGCGCACGTGATCGTACGCTTGAGAGCGACGATGGCCGCCAAGACGCTGAGCCTGCTGCGCTCCTCACCGGTGCTGCTGCCTGCCGCGGGAGCGCTTGCGCTGCTGATCTGGTTTGCCGCCTACGACGGCGGCTATCCGCTGCTTGAGTGGGCCCCGGGCGGGCTGATCGCACTGGGGCTGGCGGCGGTCGCGATCGCCGCTATCGGCCGCCCGCGCACCCTTCCGTCGCGCGCGACGCTGGTTGCGCTTGCATGCCTGCTTGCCTTCGCCGCCTTCAGCTATCTGTCGATGCTCTGGGCGGCGGCGCCGGGCGCGGCGCTCGAAGGCGGCGATCGCACGCTCCTCTATGCCACGCTCTTTGCGCTCTTTGCCTGCTTCGGGCTCTCTGCGCGCGCCGCTGCGCTGTGGCTTTGCGCCTACGTGCTCGCGCTCGCCGGGTTGGCGCTCTACGTCCTCATCCATCTCGGCTCGCTTGGCTCGAGCGGCCTTGCCGCGGCGATGCCCGGTGGGCGCCTCGCGTTTCCGGTCGGCTATGTGAACGCAAACGCAGCGCAGTGGATGATCGCCGCCTTCCCGGCGCTGATGCTGGCGCGCAGCGAGGACTTGCACCCGTTGGCGCGGGGGCTGCTCGGCGCCTGCGCGGCGCTGCTCGCGGATGTCGCGTTGCTGTCGCTGAGCAGGGGCGCGCTGCTGGCGAGCGCGATCCTGCTGGTGCTGATCTTCGCGCTCTTTCCACGGCGCCTGCGCACCTATGCGACGCTGCTGCCGGTTGCGCTCGGCGTCGGCCTGGCGGTTCCCTCGTTGCTGCGCGCGACCGAACGCGTCGAAGCGCTGAGCGGTGGCGCGGGCGCGTACGGGCCGGCGCATTCGGCGCTGGGTTCGGCGCTGATGGCGAGCGTGGTGACCGCGGCGCTCACAGCGGCGCTGATCTGCGGAGGAGCGCTGCTCGAGCGCTCGCGCGCGCTTGGCGAGCGGCGGCGCCTCTCCGCTCGGCGCGGGGTCGCCGTTCTTGCCGCAGGCACCCTTCTGGCGCTGGTCGGCGCCGGCGCTGCGCTCAATCCGATCGCTCGCATCGAACACGCCTGGAGCACCTTTGCCTCTGAGCGCGGATATGAAGCAAACAGCGGCGGAACGAACCGTCTGATCGCAGGCCTTGGCTCCAATCGCTACGACTTCTATCGGGTGGCGATCAACCAGTTTCTTGACCACCCCTTGCTTGGCATCGGTCAGGAAAACTACCTTGCCGCCTATCTGAGAGAAGGCAGAAGCGAAGAGACGCCGCGCTACCCGCACAGCGTCGAGCTGGGCGTTTTGAGCGAGACCGGGGTCATGGGCATGCTGATCGCCCTAGTCGGCTTCTTTGCGGCGCTGCTCGCAGCCAGCAGGGCAATCCTCGGGCGCGGGCCGTCGGCCGAGCGTCGCGCGCTTGGAAGCGCCTGCGCTGCAGCCGCGCTGGCGGGCTTCGCCTACTGGGTCATCCACGGCTCGGCCGACTGGTTCTATGAGTACGCCGGGCTTGGCGCGAGCGCTTTCGTGATGCTGGGCATCGCCTGCGGGCTTGATTGCCCCCACCAGCGCAGCCGAGCACGACGACCGTCTCCGGGCCGGCGGCACGTCGCACGGGCGCAGATCGCACTGCCGGCTGGCGCAAGAGGGGCCGCGATGGCGTCTGCGCTCAGCCTGGCGGTCATGGGCGCCATTGCGCTCGCTCTGCCCTGGCTATCGACTGTGGAGATGCACGCGGCAGCAGATGTTTGGCGCAGCGCTCCAGCGCGCGCCTACGCGAGCCTCGAAGAAGCTGCCGGGCTTGATCCCTGGAGCAGCGAAGCTGATGTGGTAGGGGGCACAATCGCTGAGCGGCGCGGCGAATACGCGCTTGCGTCCAGCTACTTCGAACGCGCTCTCAGCCGCACCAGAAACGAACAGTACGCGACACTCGAGCTGGGCGCGCTGGCCTCGGCGCGAGGCGAGCGAGAGCGAGCGCTGAGGCTGCTAGAGCGTGCATATGAGCTCTACCCGCGCAGCCCGGTGACTAGCAAGGCGATTGCCCTTGTGCGTGCGGGCGAGCGCATCAATCTGAGCTTGCTCAACGCCGCACTGCTGGGACGTGCCAGGGTCTTCCAGTAGCGCAGCGTGTGGGCAGCCGTGCGGATCGGCCGTGGACAGGGTCGGGTTAGCTCAGCACGTGACCATGACCGAGAATGGCACTTCGGAGAATGTTCCGTCGAGGAATGTTGCGACGATTATCATGCTTTCCGTAACCCGCGCGGTAGCGGATCTAAGAGGTCCTTCTGTGTTGTTCGGAGTAACGATGACAGCTGCTGGTGTGGCGCCAGGTCCACACCGAGCGAAGTTGATGCTGGTGGCAAATTCGTAAGCACCCGAGCCGTGCGTGTGAGTGTCGCCGGTCAGGTAATCGCCGACAAGCTGGTTGTAGGTGCCGTCAGCCGCCACTACCGCAACCTCGCTCAATCCGGCGCCCGTCGCCCCCGTGGCACCGGTCGGCCCCGAGGCACCCGTCATTCCAGTTGCACCTGCTTCTCCCCTCTCGCCGGTCGCGCCGGTCGCCCCGCTCTGCCCGCTTGGCCCGGCGGCGCCGGTTGGGCCACTAGACCCGGTCGGCCCGGTGGCGCCAGTTGGGCCCGTCGCGCCTGTCACGCCCGTTGCGCCGCTGCCAGTTGCGCCAGTTGCTCCGGTGGTGCCTAATTCGCCAGTTGGGCCCGTGGTACCGGTAATGCCCGTGGCGCCGCTCGCCCCCGTCGCGCCGGTCACGCCCGTTGCGCCCGTCGCCCCCGTGGCACCGGTCGGCCCCGAGGCACCCGTCATTCCAGTTGCACCCTTTTCACC
>JAJPKQ010000012.1 GCA_021323635.1 bacterium
GAGCCGCGCCCACAGGCGCGCAGGAGAGTGTGAGTCCCCGCGCGCAGCTGCTCTACCCAGGGCCGCTGTGACGACGACGCTGAAGGCCGTCAGGATGAGCCAGACCAGCGCCACTTCCACGATGATCATCTCAGCCGCACCCGGGTTGTCCTGGTTGCTCTTGCCACTGCAGACATGGTGGCGCATTCGCGCCAGCTTGCCTGACGGCTTGGGGGGGCCGATCGTGTCGCCCTTTTGGGGCCGATTTTCCGCACAATGCGAGCTTGCGGAGCCAAGCCGCTAACGTGGCACGGCATGGAGACAGACGCCTCCTCCATGCGACCTCGAAGCGAGGGCCGGGCTGGCATCGACCGTCCGATCGAGGTGGTGATAGCCGACGACCACGCTGTTGTGCGCGACGGCTTGCGCGCGGTGCTGCAGCGCGAGCCGGAGGCCTTTCGAGTGGTCGGCGAAGCGGCAAGCGTGCCGGAGGTGATCCGCGCGGTCAAGGAGCTGCGCCCGGACCTGCTGACCCTTGACCTTACGATGCCCGGAGGCTCGAGCCTGGGGGCGCTGCCACAGTGCTTCGTCGTGCACCCGGAGCTTGCGGTCGTGGTCGTGACGATGCGCGACGACCCCGGCTATGCGCGCCAAGCGCTGCGCGCCGGAGCGCGCGGCTTCGTGCTCAAGGAGGCCGAGCCAGAAGAGCTGCTGCACGCCTTCCGCGTGGTCGTCGACGGGGGGCAGTACCTGCACCCCGAGCTTGGCGCCGCGATGATCGCCCGCCCGAGCGCGCCCCGCGACGACAGCGAGCTCTCCGAGCGCGAGCGCGAGGTGGTGCGACTTGCGGCGCTCGGATACACGAACGTCGAGATCGGCGAGCGCCTGCACATCGGCGAGCGCACCGTCAAGACCTATCGCGCCAGGGCGCTTGAAAAGCTTGGGATCTCACGCCGCTCGGAGCTGATCGCCTACGCGCGCCGCGAGGGGCTGATGGAGGACCCGATCGGGATCTCCGCTCGCCGGCGCCTGCGCACAGAGGGAAGCTGACCTGCGCACGGGCGCCTCTGCGCAGGTGCCCGCGCGCGCCGCTGCGCGGCGTCGCTGTGACCGTCGCTGCCACGCGGCGGCCCGATGGCGCTCTGCGGGCACGCTCTGGGCGCCATCTGCGGTGGCTGCAATTTTATTCCTAGATCTGTTCGCCGCCCGCTCGAAGGTGTTATAAATACGCAGAGCGCGACATCTGGCCCGTTGGCCCGGAGACGACTCCAGCCGTCCTCCCGGAGTGAGTCGCTCCCGCCGGCGGCCAGCCGGCAGCCCACGGGCAGGTCGCGTCTCCTCCAGTAGGCGGGCCGGGCGCCAGGGCGCTCGGCCCGCCGTCGCGGTTGTCCTGCCTCCGGCCGCTTTGGGCGCACGGGCGCGCGCGCCGTGAGCTTCAACGCGGCCCGTCCGCTCGAACCGCTACCGTGAGCGCATGAGCTGCAGCTTCGGCACGAACCTCCCAGGCGCCTCAGCTTTGGGCCGCCGGGCCCGGGGGCGGGCACCGGCGGTGGCGCCGCGCAAGGCTCCGGAGGCGCTCCGGCGTGGCGGGAGGCGGCGTTGAGGCCGCCTGCGGGCGAGCAGCGCGCGCGGGTGCCCGAGCGGGCGCACTTCATCTTCGTCACCGGCGGCGTCGTCTCCTCGCTGGGGAAGGGCATCGCTGCGGCCTCGATCGGACGACTGCTCGTAGCGCGCGGCCTCTCGGTGGCGTTGCAGAAGTTCGACCCCTACATCAACGTCGACCCGGGCACGATGTCCCCCTACCAGCACGGCGAGGTCTTCGTCACCGAGGACGGGGCGGAGACCGACCTGGACCTCGGTCACTACGAGCGCTTCACCGACGTCAACACGAGCCGCATCGCAAATGTCACAGCGGGCGGCATCTACGACACCGTCATCCGCCGCGAGCGCCGCGGCGACTACCTGGGCTCGACCGTGCAGGTGGTTCCGCACATCACCGATGAGATCAAGCAGCGAGTCGCGCTGATTGCCGAGTCCAGCGACGCCGAGGTGATCATCACCGAGATCGGCGGCACCGTCGGCGACATCGAGTCGCTTCCCTTCCTGGAGGCGATCCGCCAGTTCCCGGTGGAGACGGGGCGCAGGCGCTGCATGTTCATCCACCTGACGCTTGTTCCCTATGTCGAGCACGCCGGTGAGCTGAAGACCAAGCCGACCCAGCACTCCGTCAACGAGCTGCGCCGCATCGGGATCGCTCCGGACATGCTGATGTGCCGCTCCAAGGACCCGCTCTCCGAGGAGATCAGGCGCAAGATCGCGCTCTTTGCAAGCCTTCCGGAGCAGGCGATCATCTCGGCCGCGGACGTCCCGAACATCTACGAAGTGCCGCTGCGCTTCCGCGACCAGGGGGTCGATCGCTTCATCCTCGAGCATTTCGGCATCGATGCGCCGCCGGCGGACCTGGCGCGCTATGAGGCCTCCCTGGAGCGGGCCAAGCGTGCCCGCCGTGAGGTGCGCATCGCGCTTGTGGGCAAGTACGTCCAGCTCGAGGACGCTTATCTCTCGGTCTGCGAAGCGCTGCGCCACGCCGGCTACGCCCAGGACGCGCGCGTTGAGATCGTCTGGGTCGACGCCGAGCGCCTGGAAGCGGGCGGGGGCGAGCCGAGCGGCCAGGAGGGCGACGCTGCGGCGCAGATCCTCGCCGGCGTCGATGGCGTTCTGATACCGGGAGGATTCGGCGGTCGCGGCGTGGAGGGCAAGATCAGGGCCGCGCAGGTGGCGCGCGAGGCCCGCATACCCTTCCTTGGCATCTGCCTGGGGATGCATGTGGCGGTGGCGGAGTTTGCCCGCAATGTGGCGGGCATGGAGGGCGCCAACTCGACGGAGCTTGACCACGAGACCCCCTATCCGGTGATCGACCTGCTGCCGGAGCAGAAGGAGGTTGCGGGGATGGGCGGGACGATGCGCCTGGGGGCAGAACCGGTGAAGCTGCACGAGGGCACCCGCGTGCGCGCCGCCTACGGCGGCGAAGCCGTCGTCTACGAGCGCCACCGTCACCGCTACGAGGTCAACAACCGTCTGCGCCAGCGGCTGACGCGGCCGCAGAACGGAGAGCGCGGCCTGCGCATCTCTGCGACCACCCCCGACGAGCGGCTGGTCGAGGCCGTCGAGGTGCTCGACCATCCCTACTTCGTCGCCTGCCAGTTTCACCCGGAGCTGAAGTCGCGGCCCGAGCGGCCTGCGCCCCTCTTTGCGGGATTGATCGCCGCGGCGCTCGAGCGCGCGTCCGAGCGTGGCGCCGCCATGCAGCCGGGCGGCGCGGAGGATCGCGTGCGGGCGAAGGCGGCGGCGTTGGCGCATGCTCATGCGCCGGGCGCGATCGCTGGCTCCACTGGTGGCGTGCTCGAATGAGCGCCCCGCATCTGCACGCCTGCTTCCGGCTGCCGGCAGGAGACGAGCGGGCGCAGTGCGACCATCTCCAGCTCCTGATCGATCGCCTTCAGGAGCTTGCGAGCCTCCTGCAGCCACCCTGCGAGCTTGAGATCAAGATCGACCATGGCCACCTCCGCGAGCACCCGGCCCCGCTCGGCGTCTAGTGGCAGGACGCTCGATCAGCATGGCGAGGCGGGCTCCCGCTCCGAGCTCCTGATCCTCGACTTCCTCGCCCATCTCGAGCTCGAGCGAAGCCTCTCGCGCAACACCCTGATCGCATATCGGACCGACCTGCTACAGCTGCTCTCCCACCTGCGCGCGCGTGGCGTCTCGCTTGAGGCGGCCGGGCCGGAGCACATCCGCAGCTACCTGGATGCGCAGTCCGCAGGCGTGCAGGGGGTCGCTGGCGGCGCGCAGCGGACGCTCGCACGCAAGCTCTCTGCGGTGCGCAGTTTCTACCGCTACGCGCGCCGCGAGGAGCTGATCGCACACGATCCCACGGCGGGCGTCAAGGGGCCGAGGGCGACGCGCCGCCTGCCCGCCGTGCTCACCCACGAGCAGGTCGCACGCCTGCTCGGCGCGCCGCGCGGCGAGGATGCGCTGGCGTTGCGCGACCGTGCCGTGCTGGAGCTGATGTATGCGTGCGGGCTGCGCGCCTCGGAGCTGTGCGCGCTCACGCTCGGCGCGCTGCATGCCGGCGAGCAGCTGTTGCGCGTGCGCGGCAAGGGGTCGAAGGAGCGCGTCATCCCGATCGGCACAGCGGCGCTATCGGCGCTGGGCCGCTACGTGCAGCGTGGTCGACCGCAGCTGATCGAGCGAGGGGCGCGCGCAGGGGCGCCCGCAGAGCTCTTCCTGAGCGCGCGCGGGGCGGCGCTCAGCCGTCAGGGCCTCTACCTGATCGTGCGTCGGCACGCCCGCGCGGCAGGGCTGACGGGAGCCTTGAGCCCGCACACGCTGCGGCATACCTTCGCCACGCATCTGCTTGCGGGGGGCTGTGACCTGCGCTCGCTGCAGGAGATGCTCGGCCACGCCGACCTGGCCACTACCGAGCTATACACGCATCTCTCCGCGGAGGCGCTCAAGGAGAGCTACTTCGCCGCCCACCCGCGCGCGCGCCGGCGCACGCGCACAGGAGAGGGCCATGCCTGAGCTGCCCGAGGTCGAGACGCTGGTGCGCCAGCTGCGGCCGCTGGTGCGCGGCGCGCGTATCGAGCGCGCCTCGATCATCGATCCGCGCTGGTGTGCGCCGCAGCAGCCCGCAGCTGTGGCGGCGGCGCTCACCGGTCTGCGCATCGAGGAGCTCTCGCGGCGCGGGAAGTACCTGATCTGGCGCCTGGAGGGTGGGCGCTGCCTGCTTCAGCACCTGCGCATGACCGGCGTGATCCTCTATGACCCCCCGCAGCTGCCCGCGCATCTGGTCGCGGTGCTTGAGCTCTCTTGGCCTGATGCGCGCGGCGCCGGCGCGCGTCGCCGCCTGAGGCTTGCCGTCAGCGACGCGCGACGCTTTGGGACCGCAGAGATCTTCGATGACCCGCGTGCGCTCGAGCGCCATCTCGCCTGGCGCCTTGGCCCGGAGCCGCTCGAGGGCTCCTTCAGCGCAGCGGGGCTCAAAGCTGCGCTGCGCGGACGCCGGGCGCCGGTGAAGGCACTGCTGCTCGATCAGCGGCTGGTCGCGGGCGTCGGCAACATCTATGCCGATGAGGCGCTCTTTCGTGCTGGCATCCACCCGGCGCGAGCGGCTGGGTCGCTGACGCTCGCGCAGTGCGAGGCGCTGCTGCAGGCGCTGCGGGAGGCGTTGCTCGCGGGGGTCTCCGCGCGCGGCGCCTCGATCGATGACTTCCGGCACATCGACGGCGTGCGCGGATCCTTTCAGGATCGCTTTCTGGTGCATCGGCGCGCCGGGCAGCCCTGCCCGGCCTGTGGCGGGCAGATCGAGAAGCTGCGCGTGGCCGGGCGGGGCACCTATGTCTGCGCGCGCTGCCAGCCGCCGCCGCGCCGGCGCAGCGCCGGTGCGCGTGCGGCGAGACCGGCGCCTGAGCGCTAGTCGCCGAGCAGCGCCGCCAAGCGGCCGTCCGCAAGCGCGGCGCGCGTCTCTTCAAAGCCGCCGATCAGCGTGTCGTCGATCAACACCTGGGGGAAGGTCAACATGCCGGTTCTGCTCGCAAGCTCCGCTCTGCCCTGCGCGTCGCGGGCGATGTTGATCTCCTTGAAGGTCAGCCCACGCTGGCCCAGAAGCGTCTTGACCGCGCTGCAGTAGCGGCAGGGCTCGGTGGTGTAGACGGTGATCCGCGCCATTGCTTCAGAAAGTATAGCGAGCGCGCAGGCGCCGGGAGCGCCACTGGCTGCCGCATGCGAGCGCCGTAGACTCGCAGCTGGTGGGCCCACTCAGCACAGAGGCGATAATCCTGCGGTCGATCCGCTACAGCGAGGCGGATCGCATTCTGCACCTCTACAGCGTCGACCGCGGTCGGCTGGCAGCGATCGCCAAGGGGGCGCGCAAGACCACCAGCCGCTTCGGTGGTCGCCTCGAGCCCTTCGTGCGGGTGCGGATCGACCTCCACGAAGGACGCTCGGAGCTGCTGACGGTGACCGGGGTGGCGGTGGTCGCAGCCCACGCGCACCTGCGCCGCAGCGCACGTGCGCTTGACTTTGCCGCCCGCGCATGCGATGCGGTGGGGCGCCTCTTCGACACCGGCGAGGCGCATCCGGCGGTCTTCAACCTGCTCTGCAACGCGCTGGCGCTGCTGCACCGCGAGCCCGCGGGCGCGACGCTCGAGCGCGCGCTCTCCTTCCGGCTCAAGCTGCTGCACGCGGCCGGGCTGGCGCCGCGGCTGGCCGCCTGCGCCAACTGCTCGGAGCGTGCGGCGCTGGTGCGCTTCTCTGGCGCCGCCGGCGGCGTGCTCTGTGCCCGCTGCGCTACACGCGCCGGCGGGGAGGGATTTGCGCTGGCGCCCGCTGCGCGCGAGTTCATGGTGGGCGCGCTCGCCCGCCCGCTCGCCCTTGCGCCCGCAGCGGAGGAGCGGGCGCTCGCGCAGGCGGAGCGCGCCCTTGGCGCGATCCTTGCCCATCATGCCCATCTGCGCCTGCTGCCTGCGCTGGGCGAGCAGCGAGCGCCGGCAGCACGCCTGGCGGTCGCGGCGGAGGTCGCCTGATGGGCCGTCGGCAGGATCTGGCAGAGGGCGGCGGGCGTTCCGCGGGCGCCCGCGCCGAGGCGCCCGCCGGGGCCGTCGCGCAGCGCTTTGCGGAGCGCATCGCCGAGGCAGAGGAGCGCCTGCTCTCCCCGCTTGCCGCCCGCTCCTATCCGGCGCGGCGCAGCCGGGCTGAGGATGACTGCAGCCTGCGCACGCCCTTCCAGCGCGACCGCGACCGGATCGTGCACTCCAAGGCCTTCCGCCGCCTGGTGCACAAGACGCAGGTCTTCATCGCGCCCGCGGGCGACCACTACCGCACGCGCATGACCCACACCCTCGAGGTGACCGCGATCTCGCGCACCGTCGCGCGCGCGCTGCGCCTGAACGAGGATCTGACGGAGGCGATCGGGGTTGGGCACGACATCGGCCACCCGCCCTTCGCGCACATCGGCGAGGAGGTCCTCGACGCTTGCCTGCGCGAGCGCTTCGGCGAGCGCTACCACTTTCACCACAACGAGCACTCGCTGCGCGTGCTCGAGCACCTGGAGCGCGACGGGGCGGGGCTGAACCTCACCGAGCAGGTGCGCGACGGCATCATCGGCCACTCCAGCCGCGCGCCGCTGCCGGCGACGCTCGAGGGGCGGATCGTGCGCATCATCGACCGCGTCGCCTACATCAACCATGACATCGACGACGCGCTGCGAGCAGGAATTCTGAGCGAGGCCGATCTGCCCGCCGAGCCGATCGCGATCTTAGGCACAAGCGGGTCGGAGCGCATCGACGCGCTGGTGCATGACATGGTCGAGCATTCCGAGCGCGCCGGAGACATCGTCCAGGGCCAGCGCGCCGGGCAGGCGATGGCGGCGCTGCGCGCGTTCATGTTCGAGCGCGTCTACCACGGGCCGGTCGTGACGGGCGAGCGCGCGCGCATCGAGCGTGTGCTGCGGCGCCTCTTCGCCCACTACGTCGAGCACCCTGAGCAGATCGGCGCTCGCTGGGGTGATCCGCCGCGCGAGAGCGCTGAGCTTGCCCAGGCGGTGATCGACTATGTGGCTGGCATGACAGACCGCTTCTGCATCGCGACCTTCGAGGAGCTCGAGATTCCGCGCGCGTTCGCTCGCCAGCCCTAGCTGCTCCGGTCCGCTGCCCTCCGGCCGGCGGCGAGCGCCGGCGCTTGGGGCATGATGCGCGAGGCGCGATATCGGCGCATATTGCAGAGGTCGGCGGAGCGCTGCCGCCGCCTCTGTCTCTAGCGTTTGCGCAGATGGCGATCTACACATCCGAGTCGCGCGAGCGCGTGCGCGAGGCAGCTGACTTCGTGGAGCTTGTCTCATCGCACACGGACCTGCGCCGCGCGGGCCCGACCCGCTACGAGGGGCTCTGCCCCTTCCATGAGGAGCGCACCCCCTCCTTTGGGATCGACCCCCAGCGCAAGCTCTACCACTGCTTTGGCTGCGGCGCCTCGGGCGACCTCTTCACCTTCGTTCAGGAGACCGAGAAGATCGGCTTCAGGGAGGCGCTCGAGCTGCTTGCCGAGCGCTACGGGATCGACCTCGAGCGCGAGGCCGACGATCCGCGCGCGCTCGAGCTCCGCCGCCGCCGCGAGCGCCTCTACGCGCTGCTTGAGCGCGCGTGCGCCTTCTATGAGCGCTGCCTGCGCCATCCGCAGGTCGGCGCGAGCGCGCGCGCCTACCTGCGCGAGCGCGGGCTGGGGGAGGAGATCCTCGCAAGCTTCCGGGTGGGGCTTGCGCCTGAGGGCGGCGATGCGATCGTGCGCGCGGCAAGCCGGGAGGGCTTCAGCGCTCAGGAGCTGCGTGCGGTCGGGCTTGCGAGCGCCGGGCCGGGCGGGGCGCTGCAGGACCGCTTCCGGGCGCGCATCACCTTCCCGCTGGCGGATGAGCGTGGGCGCGTGATCGGCTTCGGCGCGCGCATCCTGCCGGGCGGTCAGGGGCCGAAGTACCTCAACAGCTCAGAGAGCGAGATCTACCACAAGGGCGCTCACCTCTACGGCGCGCACTTGGCGCGCGTTGCCGCTGCTCGTGAGGGCAGCGTCATCCTCTGCGAGGGCTACACGGACGTGATCGCCATGCATCAGGCCGGCTTTGCGAACACGGTCGGGCTGATGGGGACGGCGCTGACCGAGCCCCAGGTGCGCGCCCTGGGGCGCCTGGCGCCGCGGGTGCTGATGGCGCTGGACGCCGACAGCGCCGGTCAGGGCGCGATGCTGCGCGCCGCCAAGGTCGCGGGCGCGGCGCGGCTGCAGCTTGACGTCATCCGCCTCGGGGGCGGCGGGCAGGAGGCCTCGGAGGACCCCGCGGATGTGCTGAGGAGCGGCGGTGCGCAGGCGATGAGCCAGGCGCTCGCCGCCGCGATCCCCTTCATGCGCTTTCGCGTCGAGACGGTGCTCGAGCGCGGGGACCTGAGCAGCGCATCCGGACGCGACCGGGTGCTCGAGGCGCTGCGGCCGCTGATCGCAGCGCTCCCCGCCAGCGCGCTGCGCATCGAGCTGGTCGGGTTGATCGCAAGCCGGCTGCAGCTCAGCGGCGCGCTCGTCGAGCACCTGCTCGCGGGGGAGCGCGGCGGCGACCGGGCGGCGCGGGCTCGGCGTGCGCAGGCGCCTGCGGGCAGCGGTGCCGGCCGCCGGGAGCCCGCGGGCACCGAGGCCGGCGGGCGGGCGCCCCTGCCGGCTGCGCGCAGGGCCGAGCGCGCTGAGCGCGCCTTTCTGGCGCTCTGCCTGGCGCTGCCGCCGGAGGGCGGCGAGGCACTGCGCTCGCTGGCGGTCGAGGAGGCGTTCACGGATGCTGATCTGCGTGCGGCGGCGCGGCGGCTGCAGGCCGCCGACCTCGCCGATCCCCTGCACATGAGCCCGCCGCTCGATCGTGAGCAGGAGGCGCTGATCGCGGCGCTGCTTGCCGAGGGCTCAGCGCTGGCGGCGGCGGCGGGGTGCGCGCAGCAGGAGGCCTCCAGCGGGCGCACGCTGCTCTGCGCCCAGCTCGAGGTCCAGCGACTGCAGCTCGAGCTGGCGGCGCTCGACCGCGCGATCCACGCTGCGCGCTCTCATCGCGCCGGGATCGCGCAGCTGGCGGCGCGCCGCCTTGAGCTAAAGCGCGCCTTCGACGAGGCGCAGGAGCGAGCGCTCGAGGGCGACCTCGCGCTGTCGGTGTAGGGGCGTGGCGGCGGCGCGCGCCCACAGTGCGCGCATCCTTGGCGTTATGCTGTGGCAGGCTCTCTGCTCGCAGCGAGCGTGCCGGCCCGCCCGCGGGCGCAGCACCTCGCCTGCGGCGGAGGCGCACCTTCCGGGGTAGCTCAATTGGTAGACGCGCTCGGCTGTTAACCGAGAGGTTGTGGGTTCGAGTCCCACCCCCGGAGCTTCCTGAGCTGTCGGGACGGGGTGGCGATGGCCTGAGTCCCGCCGTGTGCTTGCAGCATGCTTGCGCGTCAAGCCTCGCCGATCGGCGCGCCGATCGCAAGGCGCTCGAGCGCGAGCGCCGCCCGCAGCGGCGGGTCGGCCTGCTGCTGCCAGCGGGCGAAGGCAAGGGCGCGCTCATGGATGCGATGGTTGCCTAGCGCCAGCGCGACCGCCGCGCGCAGGGAGCGCGCGCAGAGCAGGCGCCTGGGCAGGCGCACGCCCGCGCCCGACCAGTCAAGGCGTGCGGCGTTCTCGTACATGTCGCCGGCAACCGGGCAGGCGAGCACGGGCACGCCCAGAGAGAGCGCGCGCACGAGCGTGCCGTGACCGCCGTGGCATATGACCAGCGCGCAGCGTGGCATCGTGCGGGCGTATGAGAGCCAGGGCACGACGTGGGCGTTTGAGGCAGCGGGCAGCGGGCGCTGGGGGCGCTGGTCGTTCCAGGTGGCGATCACGCGCACCGGCGCATGCTCGAGGCCGCGCAGCGCGGCGCGCAGGAGCACGTGGTCGCGGTCCTGGGAGGTCGAGGGGGCCACGAGCACAAGCGGGCGCTCGCCGGGGGGCGGCTCGACATCCGCGCTCGGGGGCTCCCACAGCAGCGGGCCGACGACATGCACGCTCGCCGGCCATGCGCGGGGGTACTCAAGCGCGGGAAAGGTTGCCACGAGCACGAGCTGCTCGCTGAGGCCGCCATGTTGGCGTGCGGTCGGCGGCAGGCCGAGCGAGATGCGCACCGCGTTTAGATCCTCGCGTCCTTGCTCCAGACCGGCGCGCATCGGCCCCTTGAGCGCATCCCACAGGAGCCGGCCAGCGCGCGTCCTGGGCGCCCGCGCGCCGATCGAGTAGATCGGCAGCCCGGGCGCGTCGGGCGGGTAGACGTGGGGGATCAGCGTTCCGAAGGGGAGACCCGCGACCTCGGCGGCAAGCGCGGGGCCGAGCGTGAGGATGTCCGCAAGCACCGCGTGCGGGGCGCTCTCCTCGATCTGGGGAATGGTGTCACGGGCCGCGCGCTGAGCGGCGGCATAGAAGCCAAGCGCCAGCGGGGCGCCCGCAAGGTCGGCGTACTCGGGGGCGGGAAGAAAGCGCAGGCCCTCCGCGCGCACCACGCGCTCCCAGCGCCGCCAGGTCTGCAGGAAGACGGTGTGCCCGCGTGCGCGCAGCGCGCGCGCCAAGGCGATCATCGGGAAGGTGTGGCCCGCGTCGCCGAAGGCGCCGAGGAAGAGGCGCAGCGAGCGGTGAGGGGGCGCTTCGGCGCCGGGGGAGGGGGGGCGCTCTCCCACCTTGGCGCAGGTGCCGACCGCGCCCTCTCCCATCGCTAGAGGGCTTGCTCGGCCAGCTGCGCCAGCGCGCGCAGCTGGCTGACGCGCTCCTCGCGGGTGAAGGCAAGGGGCGTGACGCCGAGCGTGCCCACGCCCGCCTCACGGTAGGCGGCAAGGCGCTCGCGCACCCGCTCAGGCGAGCCGCAGAGCGAGACCATGTCGATCAGCTCAGTCGGGATCGCGGCCATCGCCTGCTCGCGCTTGCCCGCCAAGAAGAGGTCCTGGATCTCCGCTGCCGCCTGCTCGAAGCCGTAGCGGCAGACGAGGGCGTTGTAGAAGTTGCGCTCGCGTGAGCCCATGCCGCCGACGTAGAGGGCGATGAACGGTCGGGCCAGGTCGCGCGCGCGATCCTCGTCTGCGTCGATGCAGACGTTGACGGTCGGAGCGATGTCGAAATGCTCGAGCGAGCGGCCCGAGCGCGCCGCGCCCTCCTCGAGCGCCGAGCGCAGCTGCTTGGCGTGCTCAGGCGAGAAGAGGGTCGGCATCCAGCCGTCTGCGATCTCGCCGGCAAGCGCCGTGTTCTTGGGGCCAATCGCCGCCAGGTAGATCGGGATGCGCTCCTGGAGGGGCGCGATCGTCAGCTTCAGCGCCTTGCCCTGGCCTCCGGGCAGGGGCAGGGTGAGGGTCTCGCCCTCGTACTGCACCCGTTCGCGGGCGAGCGCCATGCGCACCACCGCGATGTACTCGCGCGTGCGCTGCAGCTGGCGGGCGAAGGGCTGTCCGTGCCAGCCTTCTGCTACCTGCGGGCCGGAGGAGCCGATGCCCAGCAGCATGCGTCCGCCTGAGAGCTGGTCGATCGTGGCTGCCGTCATCGCGGTCATCGCAGGGCTGCGCGCTGGCATCTGGAAGATCCCCGAGCCCAAGCGGATCCTGCTCGTCTGCCCGGCAAGCCAGCCGAGGACGGTTGCAGCGTCCGAGCCGTAGGCCTCGGCGCTCCAAACCGAGTCATATCCCAGTCGCTCGGCTTCCTGGACGATCTCAAGCTGGTCTGCCGAGCTGAGGCCGAGGCCCCAGTAGCCGATGTGCACGCCAAGCTTCATCCCGTGCCCCTAGAAGGTCTCGTCGGGCCGCGCGAAGATGATCTCCGGCACGACGCAGTTGGGAGAGGTTCGAAGCAGGAAGCGCACCGACTCGGCGATGTCCTGGGGGCGGATCATCTTCTCCGGCGGCACCGAGCCCTTGACGAAGTCGGTCATCGCGGTGTCCACGAAGGCCGGGCAGAGCGCGGTCGACTTGATGCCGAGTGTCCCCAGCTCCTTGTTCATCGCTTCGGTGAAGCCGACAACGCCGTGCTTGGTGGCCGAGTAGACCGAGAGCCAGGGCTGGCCGCGCTTGCCGGAGATCGAGGAGGTGTTGACGACGAGCGCCTGCCCGTGCTCGGCGCCTGCTGCCTTCAGCAGCTCCAGGCACTCGCGGTAGAAGATGATCACCGAGCGCAGGTTGACCTCAAGCTGGAGGTCCAGGCGCTTGGTCTCGATCTCGCCGACCGGGGCGCCGACGCCGACGCCGGCGTTGTTCACGAGCACGTCAAGGCGCACGAAGCGCTCGCGGTGCTCGGCAACGACGCGCTTGATGTCCTCCTCGAGCGCCATGTTGCCGGCGACGGTGTGAACCTGATGGCCGCGCTCGCGCAGCGGCGCCGCCGCCTGCTCGAGCTTCTCGGGGCGGCGCGAGGACATCGTGATCGCATAGCCCTCCGAGCAGAGCATCTCGGCGATCGCAAGCCCGATCCCGCTCGATGCGCCGGTGATGAGTGCTGCGCGTTCTGCCATCGCTGACCTCCTGCCGATCGTTTGCAAGCAGGCGCTCGCCTGCGCCCTGGGGCGTATCAAATCATCCCGCGCCGATCGGCGCTCGGCCCCCGGAGGTCGGGCGCGCCATCATATGAGCCTCCGGCGCGCCGAATGGCTGCTCGCCGGTCCGGGCCCGTAGCTCAGTTGGTCAGAGCTGCCGACTCATAATCGGTAGGTCGCTGGTTCGAGTCCAGCCGGGCCCAATGCGCAAGACACCTCCTGGGCAATGCCCGCAAGCGAGCCAAGACACGCCTTCACCTCCGATCCGCGAGGAGCCAGCTGCGGCAGACGCCAGTCTCAGCTCCTGCAAACTCCGTGGAGCAGCAGTCGACCTCGGCGAGCGGCGCTGCTACGTCGACCGCGAGCCGCTCCTTTGGGACTTATCTGATCTGATAATATGTCGGTGCGGTAGATCCCTCGCTCGAAGATGTCCTGAGCAAGGCGGCTGAGCTCCAGGAGCTGGTCCCCGGGGCGGTGCTCGTAGGTGGAACCGCAGCGGCAGTCCATGCAGGCCACAGGGAATCGGTCGACAATGACCACGTGCTGGCCGATCTGGCTGAGCGCTTCGACTCGATCCTCGAGAACCTGGAGGCGCTGGGGGACTGGTCGATGAGCAGAGCGCAGCCGGGGAAGATCATCCTCGGTGAGCTTGGCGGGATCGAGACCGGAATTCGTCAGCTGCAGCGCAGTCGAGCGCTTGAGACGACCAATGTCGAGGTCCGCGGACGCAAGCTGGCAGTGCCGACGCCAGAGGAGATCCTCCGCATCAAGGCCTGGCTGGCGCTCACGCGCAACCAGACGCGCGACTACCTCGCCATCGCGGCTCTCGCCGATCGCCTGGGAGTCGACCATGCGGCGGCAGTCCTGCGGGGCATGGACGACTATTACGCGGACATCAACCAGCGGCCGGAGGCTGTCGTCACGCAGCTCGTCCGACAGCTGGCTGATCCACGTCCACGCGACGGGCGCGTGACGAGGGAGCTTGGAAGCTACAAGGGGCTGGCCGAGCGCTGGCATGACTGGTCGGCGGTCTGCGGGGTGCTGGCGGAACTGGCGGAGGCGATCGTCTCGTGACGGCTCAGTTTCGGCATCTCGCCTTCGATCCGGCCGCGCCGCTCGACCGCTGGCTGGCCGAGGCGATAGAGACAATCATTGATCGAGGCACCATCTCCGACTGGCGCCGCCTCGCCGACGCCATTCGACGAAACCCGTGGGGCCCGGCGGCACGTACCGCCGAGGAGGTGGCGCAGTGGGGGGATCACTACGGAGTCGATGCGCTCATCGCGCGCATCGTCAGAGGCGCGCGTGTGCGGGTGACGCAGCGGGGCCGCGAGGAATATGCCGCGCAGATCCGCTCGTGGCGAGCTCAAGCAGGGATGACGCTGCGCGAGCTCGCTGCGGCCGCCGGCACCTCGGCCTCGCGCCTCTCTGCGTACGAGAACGCGAGGGTCGCTCCGACCACCGATGTGCTCAGCCGTCTTCGCCACGCCGCCGGTGCCACGGGCACAGCGGTCAGCGCGGCGGCTCGGAGGCGCCACGAGGCCGGTCACCGAGCGGATGATTGAGCCTCTCGATGCCCGGATTCTCGATCGGCGAGCGCTGCGCTGCGCAGGCGAATGCGCGTGGAGTGAGCCGGACATCCGCCGCTGGGGCGAGCGGTCGGAGCCGACGGCCTCGATTTGACCTCCCCCGGGGCCGCGGCCTTGAAAGGTCCTCAGGCTCCGACGCGCTCAATCACCGAAGCGCAGCCACCGGCGATGATGACTGGTGGCGATTCACTGCTGCCTTGCCACGTGGCCACGGCTGCCGTGCGAGCAAGACGGCGATCCGGGTGCGGGCAGATCGGCGGGGCTGCTCGCGAGGCCCTTGCCGATGAGATCGCGAGCGTCGCAGCTGACGAGCCTTGCGCCGGCCTTCAAGGATGCGGCAGCGTATGCTGCGTGGTAGACGGAGATCGCGTGCTGTTCGGCCAGCTCCGCAGCGCGTGTGAGCAGAGTGCTCGTGCAGAGCGTGATGCCACCGTCGTCTGCGATGCGGTCGATCGCTTCGAGCAGTGGCAGGAGCCGGTCAGGACTCCGCCATGCGCGCACCGCCACGTTTGCGACCTCGTAGCGGGCGAGGTCGAGCGTGGCGAGGGTGACGTCCGGATTGGCGAGGAGGGCCTTCGCCGCCTCGTGGAGCTCGTCGTCCAAGTCGAGTGCAGCCAGAATTGCGCTCGCGTCCAGGAACAGCGTCGCCACGCTACGGCCTGGTCGCCTTCACGCGCTCGGCGGATCGGCCCCCGTGTCGGCCCGTGTGGTGAAGGAGCGCTCCCATGGCTGCGGCGCGATCTGAGCGGCGTCGGCGCAGCGCCGCATCGGCGAAGTCCCGTAGAACCGCGCTGCGGGAGGCGCCCATGCGGTTTGCCTGCGCGTCGACCTCGCCGAGAAGATCATCCGGGAGAGACACCATCACCTTTGCCACGAAGCAGCGTAGACCAAGGCATACGGTGCCGCCGCCGCTCAGCGCGCCCCTGCCGGTCAGCGGCAGAACGCCGGGATGACCTGCCTCACCGCCAGTTGCGGCCGCCTCCTTGCCTGGGCGAGCACGGCCCCTGCGGTCATCGCCTGACGTCGCGGCGAGATCAGGTTGAAGCCACTGCTCGAAGCCAGCCGCAAGCCCGTGTCCTCCGCTGGCGCGCTCAAAAGCCCAGGCGCAGCCAGCGAGGCCGGCGTCTGGTGGCCGGCGCAGCGGCCTGCTCACGCGTCCATGGATCTGCTGAGGGCCCCGGCGGAGCGGGTGCCCAGCGCTGCAAGCCGGCCAGCTCGACCTCTGCGCTCCAGATCTGCGCGCCATAGCGCTGCCCCATGTAATGGAGCAGCTTGGCGGTGGCGGTGGCGTCTCCGAGCGCATGGTGTGCGCCCTCGATGCGGATTCCCGCCATCCGGCAGCAGTCCTGAAGCCTCCAGCCCCGCTGGTAGCGACTCTGGCCGCCAAGCATGTATGCGCGCGCAAGCTCGCCGGTGCAGAGCACCGCCTCAGTTGGCAGCATTGCGCCGCAGCGGCGAAGCTCGCTGGCGAGGAAGGGGATGTCGAAGCTCGCCGGGTGCGCCACCAGGACGCGGCCGCGCAGCAGCTCCCACAGCTGCGGCGCCACCTCGGCGAAGTTGGGTGCACCGCGCACGTCCTCGGGGCGGATCCCGTGGATGTCGGTGCGGCCCACCTCGCCGCCGGGGTTGACAAGCGTTGCGTAGCTGCGCTCGAGCACCGCTTGGGCGTCCAGCTGGCAGACGGCAACCTCCACTATGCGGTCGCTTCTGGGTCGAAGCCCATTGGTCTCGAGATCGACTACAGCGAACATCGCGATCGGCCTTTGCGCCTGCTCGGCGCCCAGCTCAGTGACCGAGACCCGAGGGCGACGTAGCTTCTGCTTGTGTCAGAGCATAGTCAGCGGCGCGGCGGCCGATCGCGGTGATCGTCTCAGATCCCTGACCCTACGCGTGCGCGACCCTCTGCGGCTCGCGCAGCGACCCGTCGGCGGGGTTAAAGACGAGCCCCCGGATCTGATCGCGGTGGGTCAGCTCCGGTGCGCTGCGCAGCCGCGCAAGGCTTGCTGCAAGCGCCTGCTCGACGCTCTCAAAGGCGCCGAGGCGCCAGGGTGGCAGCGCGTTGTCGGCCGCCAGCGCCATGGCGAACTGATCCTCCGAGGCGCCGCAGAGCCCGCATTGGTCGTGCATGAGCACGATCACCTCCTCGGTCCCGAGCAGGCGCTGTGAGGCCGCAAGCGAGCGGATCGCATCCTCGCTTGCCAGGCCGCCGGCGTTGCGGATGAAGTGGGCGTCGCCGCGCTTGAGGCCGAGGATCGCGTAGAGGTCAAGGCGCGTGTCCATGCACGCGAGCACCGCGAGGCGGCGCCGGGGCTTTGAGCTCATCTCCGGCGCCGCCAGCTCGCTGGCGCTGGCCCCAGCATGTGCGAGGGCTCTCTCGGTCTCTGACACGGGTGGGATGCTACCCGCCCGCTCCCCGCTCAGGCGGCCTCGGTGAGCTGCTGCTCCTGGGCGAGCGCGAGGGGGGCGGCGTAGGGGAGCACGACCACCGGCACGCGCGCGCTCTGCAGCGCCCGCTGCGGCGCCCCGGCGAGCTGGAGGAGGCCGTGGATGCCCTTTGGGCGCGAGCCCAGAAGAAGCAGGTCGGCGTCCTCCGCGACGGTGCTCGTGCCCGCGCGCGCTGCCAGTGCCTCGGCGCTGCGCTGCGCGCTCCGCTCCTCGTCGTCTTCGGCGAAGGCGACCGTGGCGATGCGCGCAGGGGCGTGGACGCGGTAGCCGGCCGGCGCGAACGCGATCGGGCATGGCGCGCTCTGCAGCAGGCGGCGCGCCGCGCTGCCCGGATGCACGTGGCCGGGAGTTGCGTTGTACGCCGAGCCGAAGACGATCATCAGCGGTCGCATCCGCTCCGCAAGCTCGCGCAGGGCGCTTGCGGTGGTGGCACCCGCAAGGGCGTGGATCGTCACGCCCTCTACGCCGAGGCTCTGCTGGGCGTGGGCGAGCAGGCGCAGGGACTCACGGCGCAGAAACTCCTCGCGGCCGTGGACGGCTGCGCTGGGCCTGCTGACCCGAGGGTCGGCGCGGTGCACGGTCGCAAGCGCGAGCGGGGCGCCGGTGCGCTCGTGCAGCAGGCGCGCGAGCGCCAGTGCGTCCTGTGCGTTGGGGCTTGCGTCGTAGGCGATCAGTATCGGTTGCATCTCGGACTTCCTTCGGTTGGCGGTGGTGAACTCTTGATGCCGATTATCGCGCCCGATGGCGATAATCTCGATTCATAATCGCGATATGCACAATAAGTTGGACTTATACCTGTGTGGCCTGCGCTCGTGCGCGCGCCGCGCCTGTGGCGGGTCGCCGGCGTCAGGCCAGAGGGCGCGATCGCACTTGGCAGGCTGCTCGCAGGACCGGACCCCGTCGGCGCGCCTGCGGCGAGCCTCGCGCGGGGCTTCTCAGGAGCCGCAGTGCAGGGTCGAGAGAGCGCGCTTGGCGGCGCTTTCAAGGGCAGCGCCGGCTTCGCTCACTTCGCCTGCCGGCGGCGGCGTGACAGGCGGCTGTGGCCCAAAGTCATAGAATTCAACTGTGCTCGTGGCGCTCAGGCGACCGCTCGGCGTGCAGATTGGAAGCGTCATCTGGAGGCGTCGCGCGCGCCCCTGCTGGTCGATCCAGACTTCCATGTTGATCGCGCTGAGCCCGGTGATCGCTTCCAGCAGCTTTGCCGATGCCTGTGCGCCTGCGCGCTGGCTCGGCGGCGAAACTTCAACCAGCCTGTGCAGCTGGATTGTTGCCGCATAGCGCGTCGTCGGCGTGCCGCGCAGCGTCTGGCTGCCGAGCGCCTTGACGCTTCCGGCCGCCTTGAGCAGCGAAAGCTGTTCGGTCGGGTCAGATGCCGAGGCGCCGCTGGAAGGGATGCCCAGCGAGGAGATGAGGCTGCCCGCATTCAGCCTCACCCAGCGCTTGCCGCCGGGCAGCTGCTCGGGCAGCCGAGCGTAGACGTCGGGGAGCTCGATGATCTCTTCGACGCTCGTGCCGGCCGCGCTGATCGTGATGCGGCCGGATCTCGAGGCTGAGACCACGTAGCCGCTGCCCGTCGCGGTGATCGTGCGACCGGCGACCTGCACGGTCGAGCTCAGCGAGAGCCTCAGCCCTTCGCTTGCCTGCGTGGCGTAGGCGGCGCGCTGGATCGCCAGCAGCGTCGCACCGGCGCCGTTGGCGGCGGCGGCCCGGTGGGTCGATGCTGGCGGGGTATGGCCGGAGGAGCCGCAGCCGCCGAGGGCCGCAAGCGCCGCCAGCAGACCCGCGCCTGCGCCTAACCTTGGGGATGCGATGGACACAGCGCCAACCCTAGCGGAACTTGCGATCGGAACTCTGAGGCTGCGCGTCTCAGACCTGGAGCGGTCGCTTGCCTTCTACACCCAGCGAATCGGCTTGATGCTGATCGAGCGCGAAGGAGAGGGGGCCCCTGGCCGTGCGCGGCTTGGCAGCTCAGAGCGCGTGCTGCTCGAGCTGGAGGGAGCGCCCGAAGCGCCACGCGCCGCGCGCGGCAGCACGGGGCTCTATCACTTTGCGATCCTGCTGCCGACGCGCGCGGACCTCGCGCGCTTTCTGTCGCGCTCCTTGCGCGCGCGCCTGCCGTTCGTCGGCTTCGCCGATCACTTTGTCAGCGAGGCGCTCTATCTGACAGATCCCGACGGTCACGGGATCGAGATCTACGCCGACCGCCCGCGCGCCCTCTGGGAGGGCGCGGTCGCACGACGCATGACCACGCAGCCGCTTGACTTTGAGTCGCTCCTGGGCGAGCTTGCAGATCACCAGGCAGCGAGCTTCGACCGCCTGCCGGCAGGCACGGTGATCGGCCACGTGCACCTCAAGGTCGCCGACATCGCCGCCACGGTCGCCTTCTATCGCGATGTGCTCGGCCTCGAGCTGACCGCGCAGCTCGGCTCCCAGGCGGCCTTCTTCTCAGCGGGCGGCTACCACCACCACATCGGCGCCAACACCTGGGAGAGCGCCGGCGGCGCGCCTCCGGCGCCCGAGTCGATCAGGCTGCTGGAGACGACTCTGCTGGTGGCGGAGGAGCGCGAGCTTGCGGATATGATCGGCGCCGTGGAGGACGCCGGAGGTTCGCTCAGCGGCGATCCGCGCCAGCCGCGCGTGATCGACCCCGCGGGCAACCTGCTGCGCCTGGCGCTCGCGGGCGCGTAGCGAGGCTCGCGGGAGCGCTTCGGCGCGAGCACTGACGCGCGCGGGCGGCAAACGCAAAATCGAACGGAGGTAGCAGATGCAGACGCGCAAGCTTGGCAGCCAGGGGCTTGAGGTATCGGCTCAGGGCCTCGGCTGCATGGGGATGTCGGAGTTCTACGGCCGCGCGGACGAGGCGGAGGCGATTGCCACGATCCATCGTGCGCTTGAGCTCGGCGTGGACTTCCTCGACACCGCCGACATGTACGGGCCCTTCACCAACGAGCGACTGGTGGGGAGGGCGATCGCACATCGGCGCGAGCAGGTGGTGCTGGCGACGAAGTTCGGCAACGAGCGCCGCGAGGACGGCTCCTGGGTGGGCATCAACGGCAGGCCCGAGTACGTGCGCAGCGCCTGCGAGGCATCGCTCAAGCGCCTCGGCGTCGAGCACATCGACCTCTACTACCAGCACCGCGTCGACACCTCGGTGCCGATCGAGGAGACCGTCGGCGCGATGGCCGAGCTGGTGGCCGAGGGCAAGGTCCGCTACCTTGGCCTGTCGGAGGCCGCTGCGCCGACGATACGCCGCGCGCACTCAACCCACCCGATCTCCGCGCTGCAGACCGAGTACTCGCTGTGGGCGCGCGAAGTCGAGGAGGAGATCCTGCCGACCGTGCGCGAGCTGGAGATCGGCTTCGTCGCCTACTCGCCGCTGGGGCGCGGGTTTCTGTCCGGGCGCTTCCGGCGCGCTGAGGACATCCCTGAGGATGACTTCCGCCGCCACCAGCCGCGCTTTCAGCCGCAGAACATAGAGCGCAACCTTGGGATCCTCGAGCGCGTCGAGGAGGTCGCAAAGGAGAAGGGCGTCAAGCCCGGGCAGATCGCGCTAGCGTGGGTGCTCCAGCGCGGCGAGGACATTGTCCCGATCCCGGGCACCAAGCGCGTCTCCTACCTCGAGGAGAACGTCGCAGCCGCCGAGATCGAGCTCAGCGAGGAGGAGATCGCGCGGCTCGATCAGGCGGCGCCGATCGGCGCGACCGCAGGGGAGCGCTACGCGGACATGTCGCGCGTCAATGTCTGAATGGCGGCAGCGGTGCGCGAGCGTGCGTCGCAGCGCGGGTCAGCGCCGTCAGTCGGCAAGCGCTGAGAGCGTCGCAGGCACCGACTCGGCCAGCGCCTGGAGGTCGTAGCCGCCCTCGAGCACCGCGCCGATCGGCGCGCCCGTGCGCTCGCCTAAAGCGCGCAGCGCTTTTGCCATCGCCGCGTAGTCGGAGCTCTCAAGCAGGCAGCCGCCAAGCGGGTCGCGTGCGTGCGCGTCGTACCCCGCCGAGATCAGGATCAGGCCGGGCGCGAAGGCCTCCGCGGCCGGGATCGCGCGGCGCTCGATCAGATCCAGCCAGAGGCAGCCGTCGGAGCCGGCGGGAACGGGCAGGTTGAGCGTGCAGCCCGCTCCCGCGCCGGCGCCCGCCTCCTCGGCGGCGCCAGTGCCCGGGTAGAAGGGCCGGCGGTGGATCGAGATGTAGAGGACATCTGCGCGCTCGTAGAAGATCTCCTGCGTCCCGTTGCCGTGGTGCACGTCCCAGTCGATGATCGCCACACGCCGGCACCCAAGCTCGCGGATCGCGTGCTCGGCGGCGATCGCGATGTTGTTGAAGAGGCAAAACCCCATCGCGCGGGCCCGCTCGGCGTGGTGGCCGGGAGGGCGGCAGAGCGAAAAGCCAAATTCGGCCTCGCCCGCAAGCAGCGCGCGCACAAGCTCGCAGGCGCCGCCGGCCGCGTGCAGCGCGGCGGGGAGAGAGCCCTCGCTGAGGGCGGTGTCAGGGTCGATCAGGCCGCCTCCCGCGCGCTGCAGGCGCTCGATCTGCGCGATCAGCTCTCGCGAGTGAACGAGCTCAAGCTGCGCATGGGTGGCCGCGGGCGCCTGCATCCGCCGACAGCCGAGCCAGGAGCGCGCCGTAAGCGCCTGCTCGATCGCCCTCAGCCGCTGCGGGCGCTCGGGGTGCCCTGGGATCAGTGCTCCCGGGTCGTGCGCCAGAGAGCTCGGATGCGTGAGGATCAAGCCCCGGCCGGCCATCGCCGATGAGCCTAACGGGAGAGGCGCCGAGAGCCGATCTAGCCTTTGATGAGGATGAAAGACGGTGCGCGCACTGCGGTGATCGACCTCGGCTCGGGCAGCTTCCGGCTGGTCGTATACGCGCTCGAGCGCTCGGGGGCGGGGATGAGCTTCTGGCACCGCACCGACGAGATCTACGAGCCGGTGCGGATCGCCGAAGGGATGAGCAAGACCGGCGAGCTGCAGGAGCGGCCGATCGATCGGGCGCTGGCCGCGCTTGACGTCTTTGCGCACTTCTGCGCCGCCAGCGGGCTGGAGGGCGGAGAGATCGATGCGGTGGCGACCGCAGCGATCCGCGAGGCGTCAAACCGCGAGCGCTTCCTGGCCCTCGCAAGCGAGCGCGCGGGCCTGTCGGTGCGCGTGCTCTCAGGCGCTGAGGAGGCCCGCTACGGCTACCTCGCGGCGGTGAACACGACGACGCTTGCCGATGGCTGCGTGCTTGAGCTGGGCGGCGGCTCGATGCAGGTGGCACGGGTCAGCGGGCGGCGACTGGAGCGTGTGCGCTCGTGGCCGCTTGGCACGGTCAACCTGACAGAACGCTTCCTGGCGGATCGCGGGCCGGCGGCAGCCGGTGACCTGGAGCGGCTGCGGGGCATGCTGCGCAGCGAGCTTGGCGGCGAGCTTGGCGGGTGCGGCGGCGGGCGCATGGTCGGGCTGGGGGGAACGGTCAGAAACATCGCCGATGCGCTCTCGCGCCGTGCGCAGGCTGCGATCGGCTCGGTGCAGGGGGCGCCGATCGGCCGCGAGGCGCTTGCTGCGCTGATCGATGACCTTGCCGGGCTGCCGGCGTCTGAGCGCTCGCTGCCGGGCATCAAGCCCGCGCGCGGCGATGTGATCCTCGCCGGCGCGATCGCGCTGGAGGTCGCGCTGGAGTGCTCGCAGGCAGATGCGATCGAAGCCACCGAGGCGGGCCTGCGCGAGGGGATCTTCTTTGAGCGCATGCTGGCGGGCGGCGAGCCGCTGCTTGAGGATGTGCGCCGCAGCGCGGTCCTGAACCTGGCGGCGCGCTACGGCGCCGATGGTCGCCATGCGGAGCACGTGGCGCGCCTGGCGCTCTCGGCGCTCGAGCAGCTGCGCGCGCTGGGCGTGCACGCCGCAGATGCGCAGGAGGGGGAGCTGCTGTGGGCGGCGGCGATGCTCCACGACATCGGCATGGCTGTCGACTACGACGACCACCATCGCCACTCGCGCTATCTGATCCTGCACGCAGGGCTGCCCGGCTTTGATCAGCGTGAGCTCGCGCTGATCGCGCAGTGCGTGCGCTACCACCGCAAGGACATTCCCACGCCGGGGCCCTTCCGCTCGCTGCTCGGCAAGCGTGAGCGCGCTCTGCTGCTGCGTCTGGTCGCGCTGCTTCGGCTTGCAGAGGATCTCGAGCGCGCGCGCGACCAGGCCGTTGGGGAGCTGACGCTCCGCTCATCGTCCGAGGGAATCGTGCTCGAGCTGCACGGGGAGGGGACGCTGGCGCTGCAGCGCTGGGCTGCCGCGCGCGAGAGCAGGCTCTTTGCGCGCGCGTTCGGCCAGAAGCTGATCGTCGCAAGCGCGCCCTCCCGTGCGCTCGAGCGCGCCTGAGCACGACTATGCGGCCGCCAGCGCCGCGGCCTTTCCGCTGCAGTCGTAGAGGGTGAAGCTGTAGGGGGTCAGCGCAGGGCCGCCCCAGGCGCTCTGCGGCAGCAGCCGGCAGGCTGCGAGGACCGCCTTGGAGGCGCCGTTGCCGCCGCGTTCGGAGTAGGGGCCGCCGAGCAGCACGTAGCGAGCCTCGTCGTGGGCGACAAGCCAAGCGAGCTGCCGGCCGTCAAGCGCCCGGTCGACGCCCGAGTAGCCGCCCAGAGCGGCGGCGTGGATGCCCATCAGGATCAGCGGCGCGGCGGCAACCGAGGAGACCGTCAGCAGGGCAAAGCGCTCGTGCGCGGCGTGGAGAGCGATGTAGCGCGCAAGGCGCGGGTAGATGCGGCGGTCTTCGCCTTCCAGCCCCACTCCGCCAGGGCCGGCGGCGGCGTGCGGTCCGGCGGCGGGAAAGGTTCCCTGCACTGGCGCAAGCCATGTCGTTGCGGCATATGCCGCCGGTGCGATCAGCAGCGTGAGCAGCAGCGCGCCCAGCGGCACGGGCGCCCGCGGGCGCCCGCTGAGGGGCCCCCACAGGGGCGCTCGGAGGCCGGGCAGCGCCAGCAGGCAGAGGATCGCAGCCATCAGCGCCACCGGGGCGATCAGCCAGGGCAGGTAGTCGGCACGTGCGAGCAGGTAGCCCTGCACAGCAAGCGTCAGGGCGCTTGCGAGGGCGAGCGCCAGCCAGCCTGTGCGCTCGGCGGCTCGCTCGCGGGCGAGCGCTGCCCCCATTCCGATCAGCGCCGCGGTGGGCGGACCGAGCGCGGAGGTGTAGTAGGGGTGGACGATCCCCTTGGCCGCCGAGAGGATGAGCGCCTCGGTCAGAAACCAGCCGCCGAAGATGATCAGTGCCGCCCGGCGCCCACGGCTGCGGGCGGCACGCTGCTGCCTGGCGCCCCCTCGCCATGCGAGCGCCAGCGCAATCAGGGCGATCAGCGCGGGTGCCAGCAGCCATCCATCCTGGCCGCCCAGCTCGCTGTCAAAGAGGCGCAGCGGCCCAGCGGCGCCAGGTTCGCTTCTGATCGCCACCAGATGACCTGAGTCAAGCGCTCGGTAGATGTCGAGCTTGGGCGGCTTGGCGGGCGCGTGGGCAAGGCTGAGCGTGGCTGCGCCGGCGCGGTAGGGGATCTGCCCAGGGCCGCCTTCCTGGCCATCGATGCGGCCAAAGCCGTTGTAGTCGAAGGTCAGACCAAGCTCGGAGTTGCTGCGAGAGCCGCCGACATATGGGCGCTCGTGGGCCGGCGTCAGATCCACAAATGAGAGCCAGGCGAGCGATGCTGCCGCCAGCAGCAGCCCCGCGGCAAGCAGCTGCAGCAGCCGCCTGCCCAGGGGCAGCGGCGCAGAGAGAAGATAGGCGAGCGCAAGGGCGGGAAGCACGACGTAGGCGGCAAGCGTCTTGGTGTTGAAGGCAAGGCCGACCAGCAGCGCCGCGGAGAGCAGCGCCCCCAGGCGCCCGTGGAGGCAGGCGCGGAGGGTGAGTGCGCACGCGCCGCTCAGCAGCAGGAGCATCAGCGGGTCGGGGAGGTTGTCACGGCTGACCGCGACAAAAGCTGGAAAGGGAGCAAGCGCAAGCGCGCCCGCAAGGGCGCCGAAGCGCCCGACGACGCCGCGCAGGGCGAGGTAGACGAGAAGCACCGTCAGCGCGCCTGCAAGCGCCTCCGGCAGCAGCAGCGCCAGCGGCGTGAAGCCGAAGAGCCTTGCGCTTATGGCCTGCAGCCAGAGCGCAAGCGGCGGCTTGTCGACCGTGATCAGCCCGCCTGGGTCAAAGGAGACGAAGAGGAAGTTGTGCAGCGATCCGAGCATCGAGCGCACCGCCGCCGAGTAGAAGGTGTTCGCATAGCCGTTCTGTCCCAGCGCGTAGGCGTTGAAGAGGAGGGAGAGGGCAACCGGGGCAAGCACGGGCAGGTCGTCCCGATCCAGGCGGCGGCCGGTCGGCGCGCCCTCGGGCGCAGGAGCGCCGGCCCGCCATCGCCCGCTGCGCTCTGGCGGCGTGCGCAGGGTCGGATGGCTTGCCGCGCTCAGCGTTCTACCTTCACCGCTCGTGTCGTCGTGCCGCGCGCCCCTTCGCCTTCGACGATGACCTCGAGCGTGAGCGGGTAGCCGAGCGCCTGAGCGGGGAATTCGAGCTGATCGTGGTAGACGCCGCCGCTCATGTGGCCGCCGGGCCTGCGCGCAACCACAGCGCCGCCGAAGAGGAAGGCGTAGGAGACGGTCCCGTTGACCGGCTTGCCCGAGGCGCTGGTTGCGCTGACCGTGATCGGCCACTTGCCGCTCGCCTTCGGTTCGCTTTTCGGTGCCTGCAGGCGCACAGCGATGCTCGCGGTGGGGCGCGCTGTCGATCTTGACGCCGACGTGCGTGTCGTGGCGGGTGCGGTGGCCGAGCTGGAGGTGGTGGCAGCCCGCTTTGCCGAGGAGCCGCATGCTGCAAGCGCGAGGCAGAGCAGGGGGGCTCCAAGCGCCGGAAGCGCTCTGCGCAGGAGGGGTGTGCTTGCGGCGGCCGGGCGCCGGGTACGTCTCTCTTGCGATCTCATCTCATCTCACCTCCGTAGGTTTGGACGACAGCCTGCTCGCGCTGGGTGCGCTCGATATCAAGCGCAGCGCGCCGTGCGCGGCGCCCGAGCGTCGCTGCCGCTGGCGGTAGCAGCTCAGAGCAGCGCCCCCAAGAGCCGCTCGATGTCGGCAGGATTGTTCCACGCCCCGACCGATGCGCGCAGCAGCTCATGGCCTGGGATCTCGCGCACGATCACCCCTGCATCGGCAAGGCGCTCGCGCTCGGCGGCCGCATCTTGGCTTGGAAAGGAGACCAGCGTTCCTGCGTGGCGGGCGGCAGGCTCGCGCCCGCGCTGCGCCAGCGCCTCGGCAAGCTCTCCTGCAAGGGCGATCGCGCTCGCCTGGGCAGCGCTCAGGTCGCCCTGCTCGAGCACATCCAGCGCGGCGATCGCGCCGGCGAGCAGCGGCGCCGAGAGCGCGAAGGAGTCAAAGCGCCTTGCGTCCTCGTGCAGGGTGGCATGCAGGCCGAGGTCTGCATCGCTGAAGTTCGTGTAGCCGCGGCGCAGCACCGCAAGGCGCTCGCGCAGGTCCTCCCGTACGTAGAGCATGCCGATCCCGTCCGGGCCGCACAGCCACTTCTGCCCGGCGCCTGCGTAGGCGGCCGCCTGCAGCTCCTGCACGTCGGTCGCCACCGCTCCGATCCCCTGCGCGCCGTCTAAGACCAGCGGCAGGCGCGCTCCGACCTCCGCAAGCTCTCTCGGCGCAAGCTCGCCGGTGATCCAGCTGACGTGCGAGCAGGCCACCGCGCGCGTCTTTGCGTCAACTGCCTCGGCGAGGTGCGCGAAGGGCGCTGTTCGGATCCTGACGTCGCGCAGATCGCGCAGCGCCTGCAGCGCACCGAGCAGCCCAGGGTGCTCTTGATCGGAGGTCAGGATCTCATCGCCCGCCCGCAGCTCGAGCCCGCTGAGCACGATGAAGAGACCGTCGCTGGTGCACGTTGTCAGCGCGACGTCGGCGGCGGCGCAGCCGAGCAGCTCGCCATAGCGGGCCCGCAGCTGCTGCGCAAGCTCGCTGCGACGCGCAAATCCCCCCGCAGTGCGACCTTCAGAGAGCTCGCGCTCCAGCTCTTGGCTCATCGCCGCCACGGTCGCGTCTGCGAGCGGGCCGTTGGTGCCGGCGTTCAGATAGGCATGCTCCGCGCAGACCGGAAAGTGGGCACGGAGCAGTGCCTGCGCAACGCTCCGGTCTGCCTGCGCGCCTGCCATCTGCACGAGCGAGGATAATGAATGTGCGTGCTGGGCCGCTCGCGGCGCTGTGAGCGGCCTGGCGGCGAGCATGGCAGGAGCCGATATGAGCGAGGCATTGCAGGGCACGCAGACGGGTCCAGGCGCAAGCGGCGCAGAGGGAAAGCTGCTCTGGGCGCCTTCGGAGCAGTGGTGTCAGGCAACCCACCTGCACGCGTACATGCGCTACATGGAGGGGCGCGAGGGCATTGAGCTTCCCGACTACGATGCGCTCTGGCGCTTCTCGGTGCAGGAGCCCGAGCGCTTCTGGGCCTCGATCTGGGATCGCTACGAGGTGCGGTCGTCAGCCCCTTACGAGCGTGTGTGCAGCGGCGGGCAGATGCCCGGCGTGCGCTGGTTCGAGGGGGCGCGGCTGAACTTTGCGGAGAACCTGCTGGCGCATCGCCCGCGCGAGCCCCGTGCCGACGCGCGTGGATTTGCGGCGGAGGCGCTGCAGGCCGGCTCCGCCGCGGCGCTTGCGCCCTCGCGCTTCGAGCAGGAGATCGCAGTGCTGCATCGCTCAGAGCTGCGCCCTCTGGAGAGCCTCTCGCGCAGCGAGCTGCTCGCCTGGAGCGCGCAGATTGCCGCAGCGCTGCGTGCGCTCGGCGTCACCCGCGGCGATCGCGTCTGCGCGTACATGCCGAACATCGCCGAGACCCTGGTGGCCTTCCTGGCCTGCGCGTCGATCGGCGCGGTGTGGTCCTCGGCGGCTCCCGAGTTTGGCAGCCAGGCGGTGATCGACCGCTTCTCCCAGATCGAGCCCAAGGTGCTGCTGGCGGTCGACGGCTACCGCTACGGTGCTCGCGACTTCGATCGGCGCTCTCAGCTGCAGGAGATCGCATCCGCGCTCCCCTCGCTGCAGGCGCTTGTGCTGCTGCCCTACCTTGACGCCTCCGCCCGCCCGCATCAGCTCGCAGGCGAGGGCGTCCGCGCGCTCAGTTGGGCGGAGCTTGAGCGGCTTGGCGGCGGCGCCGCGCCGGAGTTCGAGCAGCTGCCCGCCGACCATCCGCTCTGGGTGCTCTACTCCTCCGGGACCACCGGACTGCCCAAGGCGATCGTCCATGGTCACGGCGGGATCCTGGTGGAGGGGCTCAAGAAGAGCCATCTGCACCTTGATCTGCATCGCGGCGAGCGGATGTTCTGGCACACGACCACAGGCTGGATGATGTGGAACTTCCTGATCGGCTGCCTGCTCTCCGATGCTGCGATCGTCCTCTATGACGGTGCGCCCGCCAACCCGCGCGCGGAGACGCTCTTCGAGCTGGCGGCAGAGACGCGCCTGAGCACTCTGGGCACCAGCGCGGGCTTCATCGCCGCTGCGATGAAGGAGCAGGAGCGAGCCGCGCGGGGGGCGGCGCTGTCCGAGCGCTTTGACCTCTCCGCCCTGCGCGCGCTGGGCTCGACCGGCTCGCCGCTCTCCCCGGCGGGCTTCGAATGGGGCTATGAGCAGCTGGGCCCCGAGCTCTGGCTCTTCTCGACCTCCGGGGGGACGGACGTATGCACGGCCTTTGTCTCAGGCTGCCCGCTGCTGCCCGTGCGCGCGGGCGAGATCCAATGCCGGGCGCTGGGCTGCGCGGTGGAGGCCTTCGATGAGGCAGGGAGGCCGCTGCGGGATGCCGTTGGCGAGCTGGTGATCACCAAGCCGATGCCCTCGATGCCGCTCTATCTCTGGGGCGACGCCGATGGCAGCCGCTACCGGGAGAGCTACTTCTCGAAATATCCGGGCATCTGGCGCCACGGCGACTGGATCAAGATCACCGAGCGCGGGAGCGCCGTCATCTACGGGCGCTCGGATGCGACGATAAACCGCGGTGGCGTGCGTATGGGAACCGCGGAGATCTATCGTGCGCTTGAGCGCCTGCCGATGGTCAGCGAGGCGCTGCTGGTGGACCTGCCGCGCGGTGGCGCAGTAGCGGAGCTGGGCGCGGAGCTGCAGCTGGTGCTCTTCGTGGTGCCCGCCGAGGGCAGCGAGATCGATGCGCATGCTGTCGAGGCGATCAAAAGCGCGATTCGCTCCGGCTGCTCGCCCAGGCATGTGCCCGACCGGGTGATCGCGACCGGCGCGCTGCCGCGCACGCTCTCGGGCAAGCTGATCGAGCTTCCCGTCAAGCGCATGCTCTGCGGGGAGGCGCCGGAGGCTGTGATCAGCGCCGGCTCGCTTGCGGACCCGAGCGCGCTCGAGCAGCTGCTGGCGGCGGCGCGCGCGGCCGGGGTGGGGACGGCGGAGAGGTAGAGATGGCCTCGCCGAGCATCCGTGCGCGCTTGCGAGCAAGAATTGAAGGAGTGCGTGCCGCAGGCGTCGAAACTGTTCGCCGATGGAGCGATCGATGAGCACACCAGCCACCACCCGCCGCAATGGGCGCGCCGTGCGCGAGCACAGCGATCCACCCGGGCTGCAGGAATTCCAGAGCCTTTCGCGCTACATCCAGTCGCAGTTTGAACGCTGCTCGCGCTCGCAGAAGGATGTTGCGCAGTACATCGTCGACCACATCGATGAGGCCGCCTTCCAGACCGCGGAGGAGCTTGCCAAGCGCGCCAACACCTCCTCCTCGACGGTCGTGCGCTTCTCGCAGGCGCTCGGCTTCGAGGGCTACCCGGAGCTGCAGGCAGCCGCGCGTGAGGAGTACCGCAGGCGCAACGCCGAAGCGCAGTCCACGAGCGCAGCAGCGATCACGCCCCTGTTCGCGCTCGACCAGAGCGAGTTCGAGGCGGCGCTCTCGGCCGATCACGCAAATGTCGGCGAAACCGCGCGCAAGGTCTCGCGCGAAGCGGTCGAGGACATGATCGTCGCGATCGTCTCCGCTGAGAAGGTGCTGCTGGCGGGGACCGACCAGATGGCCTTCTTCGCCAGCTACCTGCGTCATCTGCTGATGCTGCTCGACCTCCGTGTCGATGTCGTCACGACGCCCTCCCAGGAGGCGCTCTCGCGACTGGGGCGGATCAACGCTCAGACGCTTGTGATCGGCTTCTCCGCCGGGCGCCCGCATCCGCTCGTTGTGCGGGCGATGAAGCTCGCCCGCCACCGCGGCGGGCACGCCGCTGCGATCACCGATGCGACGCTCTCGGAGGTGGCGCAGCTTGCGGAGATCCGCCTCTACTACTCCTCCAACAGCCCTGCCTACGTCCGCTCGCACACCGCGCTGCTGGCGCTCATCCAGGCGCTCGCCTACGGCGTCTACGCGCGTGACGCCTCGCAGTATGAGGAGCGGATCAAGGCCTTCCGTCTCAAATAGCGCGACAGCAGGGCGCGAGCGCGGCGCGGCCGATCGCGGGCGCCTGCGGGGCATCCGGCGCTCGCGGTCACAGCGTGCGGTAACGTGGCCTGCGCCATGCCAGAGGGACCCTGCGAGGGTGCGCCGATCGCCTACACCGTGCTCGAGCGCGGCGTCCCGGTGCTTGCAAGCGACGGCCAGACCGTTGGAAGCGTCGATCACGTCGTCGCCGCCCCTGCGCAGGACATATTCCACGGGATCGTCTTTCGCAGCGCCGGCGGCGGGCGCTTCGTCGCCGCCGAGCAGATCGCCGCGCTGCACGAGCTCGGCGTCGACCTGAAGATCGACTCCGTTGCGGCGCTGTCGCTGCCTGAGCCGGGCGGGGGCGCGCCCGTCTACAGCGAGGATCCCTCCGCTCCCGCCGGCTGGCACCACTGGGTGCACAGGCTGACCGGCCGGGGCGACTGGCAGCGCCAGCGCTGAGGCTCCCGCACCTGTGCCGGCTGCGCAAGAGAGCAGCGCCGAAGCGAGGGAGGCTATCCTGCGAGCGTATGCGTGACGAGGCGACATTTCGCGTTAAGGCCGGGCTGGCGGAGATGCTCAAGGGCGGGGTGATCATGGATGTCGTCACCGCCGAGCAGGCCAAGATCGCCGAGGATGCCGGCGCAGCGGCGGTGATGGCGCTGGAGCGCGTGCCTGCGGACATCCGGCGCGAGGGCGGCGTGGCGCGGATGTCCGATCCGACCGTGATCGAGGCGATCAAGGAGGCGGTGAGCATTCCGGTTATGGCCAAGGCGCGGATCGGGCACTTCATGGAGGCACGGGTGCTCGAGGCGCTCGAGGTCGACTACGTCGATGAGTCCGAGGTGTTGACCCCGGCCGACGAGGCAAACCACATCGACAAGTGGCGCTTCAAGGTGCCCTTCGTGTGCGGCGCCACCAACCTCGGCGAGGCGCTGCGGCGGATCGGCGAGGGTGCGGCGATGATCCGCTCCAAGGGCGAGGCCGGCACCGGCGACATCGTCGAGGCGGTGCGGCACATCCGCCTGATCACCTCTGAGCTGCGCCGCCTCCAGGGCGCTGAGGAGTCAGAGCTGCCAAGCGCCGCCAAGGAGCTGCGCGCGCCGCTGGAGCTGGTGCGCGAGGTGGCCGAGCGCGGCCGGCTGCCCGTCGTGCTCTTCTGCGCGGGCGGCATCGCCACGCCGGCGGACGCTGCGCTGATGATGGCGCTGGGCGCCGAAGGGATCTTTGTCGGCTCGGGCATCTTCAAGTCCGAGGACCCGCCTGCCCGTGCACGTGCGATCGTCGAGGCAACCACGCACTGGCAGGACGCTGCACGTGTGGCGGCGGCATCGCGCGGCATAGGACAGCCGATGTCGGGGCTTGAGGCTGCCAAGCTCGCGGAGGGCGAGCTGCTGGCAGGACGTGGCTGGTAGCGGCGGACGCCCCGTCGGCGTCCTTGCGATCCAGGGCGGCTTCGAGGCCCACGAGCGGATGCTCGAAGGCCTTGGCGCAACCGTGCGCGAGGTGCGCAGCCGCAGCGATCTGGATGGGATCTGCGCCCTCGTGCTGCCAGGGGGCGAGTCGACGGCGATCATGCACGGCGTCGAGCGCGAGGCGATGGCCGAGCCGCTGCGCGAGCGCATCGCAGCGGGCCTCCCGGTGCTCGGCTCCTGCGCGGGGCTGATCCTGCTCGACCGCGACCACCTGGGCGTGATGGACATCCGTGCGCAGCGCAACGCCTTCGGTCGCCAGGTGCGCAGCTTTGAGGCCGACATCAAGCTGCGGGGCTTCGCAGGTCCACCGATGCGCGCCGTGTTCATCCGTGCGCCCTGGATCGCAGAGCACGGGGTGAACGTCGAGGTGCTGGCGGAGATCGATGGCCACGTGGTGGCGGCGCGGCAGGGAGAGATGCTGGCCGTGGCGTTTCACAGCGAGCTTGCGGGCGACGCGCGCCTGCACCAGTGGCTGCTGGCGCGCGCGCAATAATCGCCTCGTGCGGATCGCGGTCTCAAGCGATGAGCGGGTGGGCGTCGCCGAGCGCCTGCCCGAGCAGCTGCGCCGTCGCGGTCACACGGTGATCGCCCGTGGCGCGCTCGCGGACGGGGAGGCCGCGGCGGGCGGCGAGGCGGCGGCGCGCGAGCAGCAGTGGGCCTATGCAAGCGAGGCGGCGGCACGCGAGGTCGCCTCGGGCAGGGCCGAGCTTGCGGTGGTCTGCTGCTGGACGGGAACCGGCGCTGCGATCGCGGCCAACAAGGTGGCGGGCGTACGCGCCGCGCTCTGCACCGATGCGCAGACTGCGACAGGCGCACGGCGCTGGAACGACGCCAACGCGCTGGCGCTCAGCCTGCGCAGCACCTCGGAGGCGCTGCTGGAGGAGATCCTTGATGCCTTCCTCTCGACGCCGGCAAGCACCGCGCCAGAGGATCAGGCGAACATCGCTCACCTCTCCGAGATCGAGGCGGAGCGATAGCGGATCACCCCCGCGCGCTCCACTGCTGCGACCTGGCCCGATTCCTCGAGCAGATCTAGATGGCCGATCAGCTCCGAGAGCGTCAGGTAGGTCTGGGTGATCGCAAGCTCCTTCCACATCCGCCTGGCAAGCTCGTGCGCGGTCGTCTCCTCGGCGCCCAGCAGCGAGAGGATCTTGCGGGCCCGGCGCTCGTGCAGGCGCAGCCGCGACTCGATCAGCTCCTCGTGCTCGGTTATCGGCTCGCCGTGCCCAGGCAGGATCATGCGTGCGGGCAGCGAGCGCGTGGCGGCAAGCGAGCGCAGATAGGCGGGCAGCGAGCGCTCGCGAGCGTGAGGCCCCTGTGCGGGGGCGCCCAGAGGCCGCGAGAGGGTGGGGTTGGAGGAGATCTCCGCAAGCAGGTGGTCGCCGCCAAACGCGATCTGCCGCTCCTCGTCCAGGAAGATCGTGTCCGAGGGGCTGTGGCCGGGGCGCAGCATGACGCGCAGGCGCCGCTCGGCAAGCTCGATGCGCTCGCCCTCTGCAAGCGGGCGCGTCACGGTCACCGGATCGCTCCAGGCACGCAGGCTCGCCGAGCCGGCGCGTCCGGCAAGCACGATCTCGCGCGGCACGCCGTGCAGGGTCATCATCTCTTCGGCAAAGGCCTGATCGGCGCGCGCCTGCTCACGGAAGCCCTCCAGGTAGGGGGCGAGCGGCGCGATTGCTGCCACCTGCGCGCCGGAGCGCCGTGCGATCAGGCCGGCGAGCCCGACGTGGTCGGCGTGCTGGAGGGTGATCAGCAGCAGCTCGATCTGCTCGATCGCGAGCGAGTGGCCAGCGAGCGCGCATTCGAGGGCGTCAAGCGCCTTGGCCGAGGCCGGTCCGCAGTCGACCAGCGTGATCGGGCGATCCCTGATCAGATAGAGGTTCACCCGTCCGACCGGGAAGGGCGTGGGGATCGCGAGGCGGTGGATGCCTGCCCCTGCAAGCTCGCGATCGCGCGCCCGCTGCGCGTCGTGCGGCCGCTGTGGCGCGCTCACGAGCGGATCAGCGCAAGCACCTCCTCGCGCCGCTCTTCCATGTCCTGGCGCGAGCGCAGCGACTCGAGGCAGAGCCGCAGCAGGGGCTCGGTGTTCGACGGGCGAACGTTGAAGTGCCAGTCCTCGTAGTCAACCGAGATGCCGTCGATCTCGCTGATCTGCGCGTCGGAGTAGCGCTCAGCGATCTCGCGCATCTTCGCCTGCGGGTCGGAGACCTGCGAGTTGATCTCGCCGGAGATGAAGTAGCGCTCGCGCAGCGGAGCAAGCAGCTGCGAGAGCGGCTTGCGCTCACGACCGAGGAGCTCGAGCACCAGCAACGCCGGGATCGTCCCGGAGTCGGCGCAGTAGAAGTCGCGGAAGTAGTAGTGGCCGGAGACCTCGCCGCCGAAGATCGCGCCCTCCTCGCGCATCCGTCGCTTGAAGTAGGCATGGCCGACGCGCCCTGCAAGTGCCGTGCCGCCCGCCGCCGCAACCGTGTCGGGCACGGCGCGGGAGGCGCGCACGTCGTAGAGCACGGTTGCGCCCGGATGCTTGGCGAGGAGCGCCCGCGCAAGCAGCGCGGTCATGAAGTCGCCATCAACAAAGGACCCCTGCTCGTCGATGAAGAAGCAGCGGTCCGCATCGCCGTCCCAGGCGATGCCGAGGTCGGCGCCGGTTTCGCGCACGCGCGCGATGATCGCCTGGCGGTTCTCCTCCAGCAGCGGGTTGGGCTCATGGTCGGGAAACTCCCCGTCGGGCGTCCAGTAGGTCTCGATCAGCTCGATCGGGAGCAGCTCGAGCAGCGGCCCGACCATCGGCCCGGCCATGCCGTTGCCGCCGTCGGCCACCACGCTCAGCGGGCGCACCGCCTGGGGGTCGATGAAGCCGAGCGCCGCGCGCTGGAACTCGCCGTAGATGTCGATCTCCTGCAGCGAGCCGCGTTGCTCGGATCCGCCGGTCACGACGCCCGCTTCGACGCGCCTGCGGATCTCCTGGATGCCGGTCTCGCCGGAGAGCGCCAGCGCGCCCTCGCGGATCAGCTTGGCGCCGGTGTAGGCCTTGGGGTTGTGGGAGGCGGTGCACATCAGCCCACCGTCAAGCGAGCGCGAACCGACCAGGTAGTAGAGCATCTCCGTGCCGACCATCCCAATGTCGATCACGCTTGCGCCCGCGCCGAGCATCCCCTCGCGGTAGCGCGCGGAGAGCTCAGGCGCCGAGAGGCGCATGTCGCGCCCGAGCCCGATGCTCAGCTGCGAGCTCGGCCGGCCGTGAAGCTCTGCGAGCACCGCCACGAAGGCCGCGCCGATCGCCTCGGCCAGGTCGCCGTCGATCTGCTCGCCGTAGATGCCGCGGATGTCGTATGCCTTGAAGATCTCTGCGGGCGCCGCAACGGCCATGATCAGGGCATCCTACGACGCAGGCTCCAGGTGCGCGCGCCGGGTTCGACTATGGCCGACGAGCACCGGGGCGCAGAGCCGTAGATATGATCGAATTCGATGGCTGCCGCCGCCCACGCCGATGATCTAGCCCGCCTCGGCGAGCTGATCAAGAGTCGTCTCCGTGAGGCAGGCGCGCCGGTGCGCCGGGTGAGCGTGAGCTGGATCAACAGCGACCCAGCGGCTGCAGAGCTGCTGGTCGAGGTCGTGCTCCCCGACCCCGAGAAGGAGAAGCAGTGGGGCCAGAGGGGGACGTGGAAGCCGGAGCTCGTGAGCGAAATGCGCAGAGCGATCCGCACCGCGACGGCCGAATACATGCCCTGGGCGGTATCCACGCCGCGCTTTGTCCCGGTTGGAGGCTAGTTGCCGCAGGGCGTGACGCAAGATCACGCCGACCCAGGTCGACTGCTCGATCACGCGAGCAGGCTGCTGCGTCCGCAGGGATCGGGGAGACGACCTACGAGCGACACCCGGCGCGCCATCTCAGCGGCCTATTACGGCGCATACCATTGCGTTACCGGCGCTGCCGCAAAGCTGCTATTCGACGCAAATGCGCTCCATGGCGTACGCTGGCTTACGCACTCCGCTGTCGATGGGGCGGGTCGCCTCGTCACCCAGCACGGTCCAAAGAAGGCGGCAGATCCCGGCCACGGCCCGGAAGTGGCGCGCGTGCACGGCCTCTGGACCATGTTCCAGGCGATCGGCGGAGCCTCAGATGAGCTGCTCGAGGCAGTGGAAGTCCTGCGAGCGCTGAAGGCCGAACGCGAGCGCGCCGACTACGATCGCATCAACAAGCTCTCGCCCGCCACAGGGCGAGCGCTTGTGGCCGACGCGCGCTGGATCGTCAAGCTATTCAGCTCAGCGCGGGTGAAACAAGATGACTTCCGCATCTATCTCTCGCTCGTTGCGCTGAAGGCCTGACTCACCCCACCCGCCGCCGCGCCGGGTGCGGTGAGATCAGGCCCGCCCAGTCGCTGTCGCGGGAGCTGCCGGGATCGCTCTCGGCCACGAAGCTGCGCAGCGCGGCGGCCAGCCCGGCGGGATCTTCAAGGTGCGGGAAGTGGGCGGCGCGCGCAAGCTCCACGAAATGGCTGTGGGGCACAGCCTCGTGCATCCGCCTGCCGTGCTCAGGCGGGATTGTGCGGTCGCGCCTCCCCCACACGATCAACGTCGGCATCCCCGCAAGCAGGTGCAGGCGGTCGGTCGCCGCGACGCGCTGGCCACGCACGTCGATCACCGAGCGCAGGGTGTGCAGGAAGGCGGCGCGCGCGCCGGCACCACGCAGTGGCAGCAGGGCGCGCGCGATCGCCTGAAGGTAGACGCCCTTCTGCACGCCCCGCTCCTGCAGGCGCTCGCCGGCGCGCCAGAGCGCGGCGAGCACATGCTCGTTGGTCGCCACCGCGAGCAGCGGGTCGATGCCCGGCAGCGTCGCCGAGCGCAGCAGCGGGCTGACCTCATGGCCGAGGCCGCCGCTGGAGACCAGCGCCAGTCGCTGTACCCGTGCCGGGAACTGGTAGAAGAACTGCATCGCGACACCCCCGCCGAGCGAGTGTCCGACGATCGTCGCCTGATCGACTCCGAGCACCGCCAGCAAATCGCGTATGTAGGCCGCGTGCGCGCCCAGCGAGTAGTCGCCGCGCGGCGTTGCAGAGTCGCCGTGGCCGATCAGGTCCGGGGCGATGACGTAATGGTCGCGACCGAGGTCCTCGGCGACCGCTCGCCAGTGGCGCGAGGAGTTGACCATGCCGTGGATCAGCACGATCGGGCCGCGCTTTGCGCTGACGTTCTCCGGCGAGCCGGCGCTGCGGTAGATGACGCGGTGCCCGTGCAGCTCCAGCTGCCAGGCCTCCATCCTTACCGGCGTGCGCTGAGCGCGTGCGCGCTCGGCGCCGCCCACCCGCTGCGAGGTCTGATCGCCTGCTGCCACGTCGCGACCATAGCGGCATCGCGCGCGGCGCTCCTGCACGCCAGCGAGGCCCTAGAATCTCGCCCGATGTCCGGACACTCGAAATGGTCATCGATCAAGCACAAGAAGGCCGTCGTCGATGCGCGCCGGGGCGTCCAGTTTGCAAAGCTCGCCCGCGCGATCACGGTCGCGGCGCGGGAAGGCGGCGGCGATCCCGCCGGCAACGCCGCGCTTGAGAACGCGATCGAGAAGGCGCGCGCGGCCTCGATGCCCAAGGACAACATCGAACGGGCGATCGCCAAGGGAACGGGCGCCGGCGGGGAGGCGGATGCGATCGAGACCATCCTCTACGAGGGCTACGGGCCCGGCGGTGTTGCGATCCTGGTCGAAGCGCTGACCGACAACCGCAACCGCACCTCGGCGGATGTGCGGCTGCTGTTCACCAAGCATGGCGGCTCGCTCGGAGAGCCCGGGTCGGTGTCCTATCTCTTTGAGAAGAAGGGGTCGATCGTGGTCGACGCCACGCGCTACAGCGAAGAGGAGCTGCTGGCGGCGGTCGAGGCCGGCGCTGAGGACATCACGATCGACGAGGATGTCTTCGAGGTGATCGCCGATCCCTCCTCCTTCACCGCCGTGCGCCAGGCGCTCGAGCACGCCGGCGTGCAGCTTGAGTCGGCTGAGCTCAGCTACCGCCCGACCAGCCTCGTCCCCGTCGACGAGGCCCAGGCGGGAAAGCTGATGCGGTTGATCGAGGCGCTTGAAGACAATGACGACGTCAACGCGGTCTTCGCCAACTTCGACGTGCCCGCCGAGGTGCTCGAGCGCGTCGCCAGCTGAGGCGCACGCGCGCTCGGCGCCCGCAGTCGGGGAAGGCGTCCGCGGCGGGGCGCAGAATGTCTGACCATGATCGTCCTTGGCATCGACCCCGGTCTTGCCAGCACCGGCTACGGCGTCGTCGCGACGCGCTCAGGGCGCCTGCTCGCCCTCGATGGCGGCGTGATCGAGACCCGCGCGAGCACCGCCACCGAGCGGCGCCTGACCGAGATCGCTGCGCGTGCGCGCGAGCTGATCGCCGAGCACAGGCCCGATGCGATCGCCTTCGAGGATCTCTACTTCGGCCAGAACATCGTCAGCGCCTTTGCGGTCGGGCACGCGCGCGGCGTCCTGATGCTCTTGGCCGGCGAGCACGGGCTGCCCTGCTTCTCCTACACCCCCCAGCAGGTCAAGGCCGCGGTCTGCGGCAGGGGAGCGGCGGGCAAGGACCAGGTCGCGCGGATGGTCGCGCAGCTGCTGGCGCTGCCCGAGCCGCCGCGGCCCGATCATGCCGCGGATGCGCTTGCGGTGGCGATCTGCCACAGCAACGCCGCGCCGCTGCGCAGCGCTCTGGCGGGGACATCCGCGCGGAGCTCCGCGCCGAGCCTCGGAGGCGTGCGGTGATCTCGCTGCTGCGCGGGGAGGTGCTCGTGCGACGCGCCGACCACGTTGTGATCCTCTGTGGCGGTGTCGGCTATCGGGCGGCGGTCTCTGCGCAGACGCTGGGCCACGTGCCCGCCTGCGGGCGGGAGGTGAGCCTGCATACCCACCTGCTTGCGCGCGAGGATGCGCTCACCCTCTACGGCTTCCACTGCGAGGAGGAGCGCGACCTCTTTCTGATGCTCCTCTCCGTGCAGGCGATCGGGCCGAAGGTTGCGCTTGCGATCCTCTCGCAGGGCCCGGTGCGCGAGCTGGCGGGCGCGATCGCCGCCGGGGACTCGCGCCGCTTCCTCTGCGCGCCGGGCGTGGGCAAGCGCACCGCAGAGCGCCTGGTCGTCGAGCTGCGCGAGCGCGTCGCGGGCGAGAGCGCTCTGGTCGGCTCGATGGCGGCGCCCGCGGGCGCAGAGGCCGGGGCGCCGGCGCTGACCGCGGCGGCCCCGCGCATACTTGCGCGCGAGGGTCTGGTCGAGCTCGGCTACTCGCTCGGAGAGGCCGAAGCGCTGCTGGGAGAGTGCGCCGGCGAGAGCGCCGAGGAGCTGATCGCAGGTGCGCTCAAGCGCGCGCGGGGGGTCGTCTAGGGCATGGCCGCGCGCAATGAGCCTGCGGAGCTCCGCGCCGCTGAGCAGAGCGGGCGCTCGCGCATTCAGACGCCCTACCTGACCGGCGAGGACGAGCTCGAGCGCTCGTTGCGACCGGGGCGCCTTGCGGAGTTCATCGGCCAGGAGGGCACACGCGCGCAGCTCGGACTGGCGATCGAGGCTGCGATCGCCAGGGGCGAGGCGCTCGACCATCTGCTGCTGGCGGGGCCTCCCGGCCTCGGCAAGACCTCGCTCGCGCAGATCGTGGCCGCGGAGCTTGAGGTTCCCTTCGTTCAGACTGCCGGTCCGGCGCTTGAGCGCAAGGCCGACGTTGCCGCCTTCCTGACCGCGCTCGAGCCGCGCTCGGTGTTCTTCGTCGATGAGATCCACCGCCTGCCGCGCGCGCTGGAGGAGACCTTCTACCCGGCGATGGAGGATCGCAGGCTGCCGATCACCGTCGGCCAGGGCGCGGGCGCGCGCGTGGTCACGCTCGAGCTGCCGCCCTTCACGCTGGTCGGCGCGACCACGCGCGCGGGACTGCTCACAACCCCGCTGCGGGAGCGCTTTGGGATCCAGGCGCGCCTGGAGGCCTACCCTGCGGAGGAGCTGGCGCAGATCGTGCTGCGCTCGGCAGGGATTCTGGGCGTGCAGATCGATGGCGCCGGAGCCGCCGGCATCGCGGCGCGCGCGCGGGGGACACCACGTGTGGCCAACCGCCTGCTCAAGCGCGTGCGTGACTTCGCGGAGGTGCGCTGCCCCGGAGTGATCGGCGCGCAGACCGCAGCTGCGGCGCTGGACTTCCTGGAAGTGGATCAGCGCGGCCTGGATCGCCTCGACCGCGAGATCCTGCAGGCGCTCTGCGCCAAGTTCGGCGGCGGCCCGGTCGGCCTCTCGACGCTGGCGATCGCAGTCGGCGAGGAGCAGGAAACGATCGAAGACGTCTACGAGCCCTACCTGCTGCGCGAGGGCCTGATCAAGCGCACCCCGCGCGGGCGCGTGGCGACGGCGGCGGCGTTCAGCCATCTGGGCCTGCAGGCGCCCGCGGTCGCCCCCTCCGCGCCGGCGCTCTTCTAACGATGGATGCACCGTCGCTGGCGGGGCTGCCCTACCCTGTGATGTCCGGCGGCCGCCCCAAGGCGACGACACGCTCACCAAGATCTCTGCAACGCTGAGAAGGAAGCAAAAATAGGCAAGGCAATGGCCCGTCCCCATCCCTTCATCTGCCCCAACTGCGGCCACCGCAGCAGCTCGGCCGACGGCAACTCGACCTTTGCCGGTCGCAGCAAGGGCTGCGAGAAGTGCGGCTTTGCCTTCCTGTTCGAGCTGCTTGACGACTACTATCCGGCTCCGGACGCCGCCTTCTTCGTCTGCGACCGCGAGGGACGGGTGATCGGCTGTGGTCGCAACGCCTTCGAGCTGACCGGGCTCGAGGAGGAGCAGGTGGTCGGGCGCCCGGTCGCCGAGGCGCTCGGGCTCGAGTTTGCCGATGGTGATCCGGTCGCGACGGTCCTGGAGTGGGGCGTGCGGGCGCTGGAGAAGCCGGTGGTGGTCTCCGGCGAGCGCGACCGTCCCCAGCGCGCGCGCGCGGACCTCTTTCCCGCCTATGACGAGGAGGGCGGGCTGCTGATCGTGCTCACCCCGGAGCGCAGCTAGGTGCCTGCGCAGGTCGATAGGCGCTAGTCTCGAAAGGGGAGCGATGCAGTCTCGTGCGCGCAATGCCTTTGTTCTGGCGCTTGTCGCCGCGCTTGTGCTGCTCTCGCTGGTGGTGATCGTGGGGATCCCTGGCGTCGTCAAGCGCAAGCCGACGCGCCTGGGGCTGGAACTGAAGGGCGGCGTTCAGCTGACCTATCAGGCGCTGCCGACCTCCGTTGCCAAGGTCACAAGCGAATCGATCGACCGCGCGCTTGAAGTGATCCGCAAGCGCGTCGACCAGCTCGGCGTCGCGCAGCCTGAAATCCAGCGCTCCGGCGCAAGCGAAATCAGCGTGGCGCTGCCCGATGTCTCCAACGCCAGCCGCGCGCGTGAAGAGGTGGGCAAGACCGCGCAGCTGTTCTTCTACGACTGGGAGACGAACGTGATCGGCCCTGAAGGCAAGCCCGAGCCTTCGAACGCCACCGTGACGGGGGGCGAGAACGCCGGCTCGACGGTTGCAGGCCTGCCCTACTACGAGGCGGTCGTGCGCGCCGCCAAGCGTGCGCCGATCCTGCCGCCGAAGGACACCGACTACCTGAGCTACCAGCGCGGGTGCACGCTCGCCTACAACGAAGCCAAGCCCGGCAGCTCGCCATACGCGGGGTGCATCTACGGCAACTGGTACCTGGTTGCGCCGAAGGCGCAGAAGGTCCTGCGCGGCCCCGAACCGACGCGCGCGGACCTCTACTCGGACTTCACGGCGCCCAAGGGGGAGAAGGTCGAAGCGGTCCACGTCAACCCGGGGACGATCGTGGTGGAGGCGACGCCCGTGCAGAACGCCGAAGGCACGAAGGTCACGAACCGCTATCCGGAAAGCTGGTATGTGCTCAATGACAACGCCGAAATCAAGGGGTCGGAAATAACCAACCCGACCGCCGGCTACCAGGAAGGCGGGACGGGCGCGCCAAGCGTCCGCTTCGGCTTCACCACCCACGGCAAGAAGACCTTCGAACGCGTGACAAGAGAAATCGCGCGGCGCGGCGAACGGCTGGCGACGCCGGGCGTGGCGCCGGCGGGCACCTACCAACACTTTGCGATCGTGCTTGAAAACCAGCTGATCACGGTGCCCTACATCAACTACCGCCAGAACCCGGAAGGGATCGACGCCTCCACGGGCTCGGAAATCACCGGCAACTTCACCACCACCTCCGCTCAGAACCTCGCCAACGAGCTGCAGGCCGGCGCGCTTCCGGTCAAGCTCAAGCTGATCTCCGAATCGCAGGTCTCGGCGACGCTCGGCAAGCAGGCGCTTGAACAGGGCGTGACCGCCGGCCTCGTGGGCCTGCTGATCGTCTGCGTCTTCCTGATCCTCTTCTACCGGCTGCTTGGTCTGGTCGCGGTCGGCGGCCTTGCGATCTACGGCGCCTACCTCTTCGCGCTGGTCAAGCTGATCCCGGTCACGCTGACGCTGCCGGGCATCGCGGGCGTGATCCTGACGATCGGCGTCGCCGCGGACGCGAACATCGTGATCTTCGAGCGCATCAAGGAGGAGATCCGCGGCGGGCGCTCGATCGCGGCGGGCATCGCCAACGGCTACAAGCACGGCTTTGCCGCGATCATCGACGCCAACGTCGTCACCTTCATGACCGCCTTCATCCTCTTCGCGCTCGCGACGGCGGAAGTCCAGGGCTTTGCCTTCATGCTCGGCCTGGGCGTGCTCGTCTCGCTCTTCACGGCGGTGCTCGCCACCCAGGCTGCGCTCGGCACGCTCGGTCGCCGGCGCGGGATCCTGAGCCCGGGGGCGCTTGGCGCGCGCGCGCGCCACCGGCGCTGGAGCTACGACTTCATGGGCTCATCGCGCTGGTTCTTCACCCTCTCGGGAACGATTCTGCTGGTAGGCGCGCTGGCGATCGGCGCCAAGGGACTGAACTTCGGGATCGACTTCAAGTCGGGCACGCGCATCGAGACGGCGTTCGTCAAGCATCCGAGCCAGGCGCAGGTGCGCTCGGCGCTCTCCTCGCTTGGCTACGGCAATGCCGTGATCCAGGGCTTCACGAGCAAGGGGGTCGGCGGCTCGGGCTTTCAGATCTCGGTCAAGCGCCTGGGGCCGGAAAAGATCACGCGCGTGAAGATCGCGCTTGAAGACCACTTCGGCATCCGTCCCGGCACCTTCTCCTCGACCTCGATCGGCCCGACCTTCGGCTCGACAGTCGCCAACGAGGCGGTGATCGCGATCATCGCCTCGCTGATCGTGATCTCGATCTACATCGCGCTGCGCTTTGAGGGCAAGTATTCGGTGCCGGTGCTGATCGCGCTCGCCCACGACCTCCTGATCACGACCGGCGTCTATGCGCTGACCGGTCGCGAAGTCACCGCCGCGACCGTCGCGGCGCTGCTGACGATCTTGGGCTACTCGATGTATGACACGATCATCGTCTTCGATCGAATACGCGAGAACGTGCCACGCATGCCGCGCGCGGCCTTCTCGCAGATCGTCAACCGCTCGATGGCGGAGGTGCTGACACGGTCGCTGGCGACAAGCTTCTGCACGCTGCTGCCGGTGATCGCGCTCCTGCTCTTTGGCGGCGCAACGCTGCAGGACTTCGCCTTCGCGCTGCTGGTCGGCATCGCCTCGGGCGCCTACTCCTCGATCTTCATCGCCTCGCCGGTGCTGACGCATTGGAAGGAACGCGAGTCCGGCTACCGCAACCGCCGTATCCGCCTGCTGCGCGAGCTGGGCCACGTGCCCGCCTATGCCGGCGCAGCGGCGGCGAGACCGCTGCCGGCGACGCCCAAGCGCACTCGCCGCGGCCGCCTGGTTCCCGCCGAGGCGCCTGGCCAGCAGATCAGCAACGCCGAGCTTGCCGATCTCGTCCGCGACCTCGATGTCGAGGGCGTGGATGCGGGCAACGGCGGCGGCCGGGAGCAGGGCGCAGAGGGCACGAGCCGCCCGGCGGCTGCGGGCGTTCCATCCGAGGAGCGCACGCCCGGCGAGGGGGTTGAGCGGGGGGTTGCCGCGAGCGCGCCGGCGGCAGCGGGCACGGTAGCACCCGCACCCGCAGCCCCAAGCAGCCAGGAGCCGCCCGCTCCGGCCCCCGACGCGGCCCCTGAGGATGTCGTGATGAAGGAGGCCCGCAAGCCGCAGCGCAGGACCAAGGGCGGCCGCCGCCGTGGAAGGAGGCGCTGATGGGGCTGCTCGGCTGGGTGATCATGGGCCTCGCCCTCTGGCATTTCACGATCTGGCTGCCGGATCGATTCTGGGGCGGGATCGTGGGCGCCCTGATCGGCGCGATCATCGGGTCGGTCATCATCGGCCTGATCATCTTTCTGATCGCATCCGGGAGCTTTGGCATCCCCGGCGAAAAGGCCACCAACGTCGGCGTCGTGCTCTACTCGGTGCCCGGCGCCCTGCTCGGCATGGCGGTGGTCTACGTGCTCGGCATGCGCCGGGAGGCGAGCCCGGCGGCCTCCGATCAGGCCTAGCGCAGCTTCCGCGCACGCGCGGGGCAGCCATTCCGTCGGGGGCGGCGCGTAGGCTGCGCGCGCATGGAGCAGGCAGTGATCGAGCACAGACCGCTCGCGCCCGAGCGCGTCAGCGCGCTTGCGAGCGCGCTCGGAGTGGCGCGTGGCACAGCGGAAGCGCTCTGCCAGCGCGGCTACTGCGAGCTTGAGTCCGCACGGCGCTTCCTGGCCGCGCAGGAGCGCCACGATCCCGGCGCCCTGGCCGGCAGCGAGGAGGCTGCAGCGCGCATCAGGGCGCATATTCGCGCCGGCTCGCTGATCGCCGTCCACGGCGACTACGACGTCGATGGCGTCTGCGCGAGTGCGATCCTGCTGCGCGCGCTGCGCGCGCTCGGCGGGCGGGCGATCTCCTACATCCCCGACCGCATCGGTGAGGGCTATGGGCTCGGCGCCGCCGCGGTCGCGCGCTTTGCTGCGCGCGGCGTCGGGCTGATCATCACCTGCGACTGCGGCATCACGGCGGCGGCGGAGGTGGCACAGGCGCGCGCGGCGGGGATCGAGGTGATCATCACCGATCACCACGCGCTGCCCGAGGCGCTGCCGCAGGCGCTGATCGTCCATCCCCAGCTCGGCTCCTATCCGTGGGCGCATCTGTGCGGCGCAGCCGTTGCGCACAAGCTCGCGCAGGTGCTCGCCGCCGGCACGCCGGCCGGCGCGATCGTCGCCTCGGACCTGGATCTGGTGGCGCTTGCGACGGTCGCCGACAGCGTCCCGCTGCTGGGCGAGAACCGGTCGCTCGTGCGCGAGGGGCTGCGTGCGCTGGCCTGCACGCAGAAGAGCGGCCTGCGCGCGCTCTACGCGCGCGCAGGCGTGGACGCCACGCGCCTTGACGAGCGCACGATCGCCTTTGCTCTTGCGCCGCGGCTGAACGCTGCCGGTCGCGTCCATCGCGCTGACGCCGCGCTCGAGCTGCTGCTCTGCAGCGAGCCGGCTCGGGCGCGCGCGATCGCCGATGAGCTGCAGCGGGCAAACGAGGAGCGTCGGGCACGCGAGCAGCGGGTGCTCCTCCAGGCGGAAGCGCAGGTCGCGGCGCTCGGGTCCCGCCCGGCCTACGTGCTGGCAGGCGAGGGCTGGCACCCGGGCGTGATCGGGATCGTCGCCTCGCGCCTGGCCGAACGCCACCACCGACCCTTCGCGCTCGTCTCGCTTGCGGGCGAGCTTGGACGCGGCTCTGCGCGCAGCATCGTCGGCTACGACCTGCTCGAGGGGCTGCGCGCCAGCGCCGAGCATCTGCGCCGCTACGGCGGCCATCGCGCAGCAGCGGGCTTCGAGGTCTCGCGCGATCGCCTGCAGAGCTTCGGCGCGGCGATGATCGCCCATGCCGGAGGCGCCTTTGCCGCCGGGCTGCCGGTGGCCAAGTTGCGCGCCGATGCGCTGCTTGAGGGCCCCGAGCTCTCCCATGAGCTCGCCGAGGAGCTGCGCCTGCTGGCTCCTTTCGGCGTCGGCAACCCGCCCGTCGCGCTGCTGCTGCGCCAGCTGCGCGCCGACCGCGTGCGCACGATGGGCGGCGGGCGCCACCTGCGCTTCTGCGTCGATGCCCAGGGGACGCGGATGAACGCGGTTGCCTTCAGCGGCCCCGGGGCGCAGGAGCGAGAGCTGCTGCGCCGGGGCGAGCACTTTGACGGCCTCTTCGAGCTTGAGCTCAACGAGTGGCGCGGTCGCAGCGAAGCGCGCCTCTGCCTGCGCCACCTCATCGGCACGCAGCGCGCGCAGCACGCAGCCGCGGCGAGGATCGCGGCGGCAGCGGAGGGCGATCACGCTTGCGCGGCGGTGAGCGCCGGCTGAGCGGCCTACTCTGTAGGAGATGGACGCTGAGATCGGACGCTTGCCTGTAGACGCTCTGGCCACGCCGGAGCGCGCGCTGGCGCGCGCGGCTGCCGATGGCACCCCAAGCGCAGATCACGACGCGACGCTCGCAGCGAGCGGCGCCGGCAGCGCAACGGCGAGCACCACTCCGCCGGCGAACGCGATTCGCCGCCGTGGCGAGCTCAACGCCTTCGAGGCGGGGTTGCTCGAAGACCTCTTTGCGATCGTTGCCGAGCACGCCGCGGAAGGCTCTGAGGGGGCCCCTGAGATCAACCGCGCCCGCGTCGAAGATGCCTTCATCTTCGCCTGCGAGCACCACGCCGATCAGCGCCGGCGATCGGGCGAGGACTTCATCGTCCACCCTGCCGGCGTCGCGCGCATCTGCGCGGGCCTGCGGCTGGACACCGAGTCGCTGTGCGCCGCGCTGCTGCACGACACCGTCGAGGACACGAGCGCCTCGCTGCAGGAGGTCCGCGCGCGCTTCGGCGAGGACATCGCGACGATCGTCGACGGCGTCACGAAGCTCACCGGCCTCACCTTCCAGTCCCGCGACGAGGCGCAGGCGGAGAACTACCGCAAGATGCTGGTCGCGATGGCCGCGGACGTCCGCGTCATCTTCATCAAGCTCGCCGACCGCTTGCACAACATGCGCACGATCGGCGCCCTGCCCAAGCAGAAGCAGATGGAAAAGGCGCGCGAGACGCTTGACATCTTCGCGCCGCTGGCGCACCGGCTGGGCATCCACGCGATCAAGTGGGAGCTCGAGGATCTCTCCTTCGGCGTGCTGCAGCCACGTCGCTATCAGGAGATCAAGGAGCTGGTCGCCCAGCAGCGGGCGGAGCGCGAGCGCTACGTCAGCGAAGCCGGTCAGCAGCTGGCGCACGCGCTGCGGGAGATCGGCATCGAGGCGGAGATCTCAGGGCGCGCGAAGCACTTCTACTCGATCTACTCCAAGATGACCAAGAAGGGGCGCGAGTTCAACGAGATCTACGACCTCACGGCGATGCGCGTGATCGTGGGCTCGGTCAACGACTGCTATGGCGCCGTGGGGGTCATCCACTCGCTCTGGAAGCCCCTGCCCGGGCGCTTCAAGGACTTCATCGCGATGCCCAAGTTCAACATGTACCAGTCGCTGCACACGACCGTCATCGGCCCTCAGGGGCAGCCGCTGGAGATCCAGATTCGTACGCAGGAGATGCACGCGATGGCGGAGTTCGGGATCGCCGCCCACTGGATCTACAAGCAGGGCGAGCGGCGCGCGCAGAAGGCCACGGCGACGCCGGCGAAGGGGGGCGATGGGGCCCTCCAGGGTGGGGCGCGCGCGGAGCGCCGGCAGGCTGCCACGCGCGATCGCCCGGGCTGGATGGACTCGGTGCTCGACTGGCAGCGCGAGCTGACGGACCCGCGCGAGTTCATGGAGCGCCTGCGCGTCGGCCTCTTCGAGGACGAGGTCTATGTCTTCACGCCCAAGGGCGACGTGAAGGCGCTTGCGGCCGGCGCGACGCCGCTCGACTTCGCCTACGAGGTGCACACTGAAATCGGCCACCGCTGCGTCGGGGCGCGCGTCAACGGCAAGATCGTGCCGCTCCACTACGAGCTGCGCAGCGGCGACATCGTCGAGATCCTCACCGCCAAGCGCGAGCGGGGCCCCTCGCGCGACTGGCTGGCGGTCGCCAAGACCACGCGAGCGCGCAAGAAGATCGCCCAGTGGTTCCGCGCCGAGTCGCGCCAGGACACCGAGCACCAGGGCCGTGAGCTGCTTCAGGAGCACCTGCGCAAGCAGGGGCTTCCCGCGCAACGGCTCACCGGCTCGCCGCTGCTTGCGGACGTCATCCGCGAGATGGGCTATCGCAAGGCGGAGGACTTCTACATGGCCCTCGGCTCGGCGAAGGTCTCGCCAAAGATCGCGGTCAACAAGGTCATCCAGCGGCTCAAGCGCGGCGAGTCCGCCGAGGGCAACGTGCCAGCGCCCACCCAGCTGCTGCGCTCCGGCACGCCGCGGCGACGGGCGACGCGCCCCTCGGGGCAGTACGGGATCCGCGTGCAGGGCGTCGAGGATGTGATGCTGAGGATGGGCAAGTGCTGCCGCCCGGTTCCCGGCGATGCGATCGTCGGCTACATCTCGCTCGGCCGGGGGATCACGATCCACCGCGAGGATTGCCCGAACGTCAACGTGCTGCGCCGCAGCCCGGAGCGCTTCACGCCGGTCGCCTGGGAAGGCGACCAGTCGGCGGCGCTGGTGGTCGAGATCCAGGTCGACGCCTGGGATCGCCACCGCCTGCTCGAGGACCTCTCGCGGGTCTTCTCGGAGTCGGGCGCGAACATCGTCGAGGCACGCTGTCTCTCGCGTCCGCCGATGGTCAAGAACCGCTTCGTGGTCGAAGTCGCGGACACGCAGACGCTCAAGGGCGCAATCACGCGCCTGCGCAACACCGACTCGGTCTTCGACGCCTACCGCGTGACCCCCGGCGTGGCGTGAGCATCGGCTGCGCCGCGCGGCAAGCTAGGTGACACGCCCAAAGACCTTCCGAACGCGTTCGGGAGGTCTTTGGGCACAACAGCTAGGTCAGCACGGCAAGCGCGCCCGGGGTGACCGAGAGATCGATGCGCGCAAAGCGACCGATGAAGTCGCCGTCGACGTGCGCGGGCAGCGGCACGCCCTCCGCGCTCTCGATGGTGAGCGTTGCGATGTCGCCGAAGGCGGCGACGCGCGGGTGGCGGGCGACCTCCGCGCTCGGCAGCAGGGCGCGAAGCGCAAGCGAGGGCACGTCGCGCAGGCGCGCGGCGCGCAGTACGCAGCCGGCGAGCGTGCCCGAGCGCAGGCTGCCTCCGGGCGCGAGCGCGACCGGCAGGCGGCGGAAGTAGGTGTAGGGGCTGCCGTTCTGGATGATCGTGGTCACGCCCTCCAGCGCCGGTCCCAGTGGTTGGTGGTCCCTGCGCAGCTGGACGCGCATGCGTGGGGCGCCTGAGCGATACTCGCGATACAGCGTTGCAAGCGCGGCTGCGGTGTAGAACCACGGCCCGAAGCGAGCCTTCAGGTCGGGGCGGGCATCGACGCGGCGTGTGACCGCGGCATCGATGCCGAGGCCGGCCGCAAAGGTGAAGCGCCGCTCCCCGATCGCGCCCAGGTCGATCCGCTCGCGGCGGCCGCGCGCCTCGGCGAAGTGCGCAGCAGCGGCATCTGCGCGACCGGGCAGGCCCAGCATGCGGGCGAGCACGTTTGCCTGCCCGGCCGGGAGCAGCGCAAGCGCACAGTCGCTGCCGCCCTCATCGGCGATGCCGTTGGCGATCTCGTTGGCGGTGCCATCGCCGCCGAGCGCGCCCAGGACGCGATAGCCCTCGGCCGTCGCTGTGGCTGCAAGCTCGCGTGCGTGGCCAGGCGCCTCGGTGCGCACATGCTCGACCACGAAGCCTGCAGCCAGCGCCCGCAGCACACGCTCGCGCAGACGGGCGTCCACGCCGGTGGCGTGCGGGTTATCGATCATGAGCAGGCGCTCCATGCAGCCGCCTACACCGCCGTGCGCAGCGCGTTACCGCAGCGGCAGAGATATGGCGCGCGCAGCGCTCCGCGTCCGTCGGCTGCTACAATGCCCCGCCAGGAACATAGCTGGACACATCCAGAGGGGTGGAGGGACTGGCCCGACGAAGCCCCGGCAACCACCGCAGTGCGGGAAGGTGCCAATTCCAGAGAGATGTGTGGCGGGCCTCAGATCTTCGCCACACGGTACAACCGGCGAAGAGCAAAGGAACCCGATGGCTGTCACGAACCTGAGATGCAGAGAGTGCGGTGCAACCTATCCGCTCGATGCGCGCTACGCGTGCGAGCGCTGCTTCGGCCCGCTTGAGGCCGTCTACGACCACTCCCACCTCGCCGGCGGGGACGTCGCTGAGCTGCGGCGGCGGATCCAGGCCGGCCCGCAGAACATCTGGCGCTATGCCGACTTCCTGCCGCTTGCCGAAGGCCCACCCGGCCCCTCGGCGCGGCTGGCCTCGCGCGTCGGGCTGCCGGCCGGCTGCACGCCGCTGATCAGGGCCGACCGCCTGGCCGGCGAGCTTGGGCTGCGCGAGGTGTGGGTAAAGAACGACGCCGCCAACCCGACCCACTCCTTCAAGGACCGGGTCGTCTCCGTTGCGGCGGCACGCGCCCGGGAGCTCGGCTATCAGGTGCTGGCATGCGCCTCCACGGGCAATCTGGCGGGCGCGGTCGCAGCCTACGGCGCCGCGCTGGGGATGGAGACCTACGTCTTCATCCCGGCCGACCTTGAGGAGCAGAAGGTGCTTGCCGCCGGCGTCTGCGGCACCAACCTGATCGCGGTCAAGGGCAGCTACGACGACGTCAACCGTCTCTGCGCCGAGCTCTCCGGAGAGCGCGACTGGGCGTTCGTGAACGTCAACCTGCGCCCCTACTACGCCGAGGGCTCCAAGACGCTCGCCTACGAGATCGCCGAGCAGCTGGGCTTCGAGCTGCCCGACCGCTGCGTGGTCCCGATCGCATCCGGGTCGCTGTTCACGAAGCTGGCGAAGGGCTTCTCGGAGTGGCGGCAGCTGCAGCTGGTGAGCGGGAGCGAGCCGATCATGAGCGGCGCCCAGGCTGAGGGCTGCGCGCCGGTGGCAACCGCGTTTGCGGCCGGGCAGGAGTTCTGCACGCCGGTGAAGCCGAACACGATCGCCAAGTCGCTGGCGATCGGCGATCCGGCAGACGGCCCTTATGCGCTTGAGCTTGCGCGCGCCAGCGGCGGCCAGGTCGAGGCGGTCAGCGACGAGGAGATCGTCGCGGGGATCTCGCTGCTCGCGAGGACCACGGGCATCTTCACCGAGACCGCGGGCGGCGTCGCGACCGCGGTGTTGGCGAAGCTCGCCAGAAGCGGCGCGATCGATCGCGACGAGCGCGTGGTGCTGCTGATCACCGGCGATGGCCTGAAGACGCTGGAGGCTGCGCGCGACACCTTCAGCGCGGTAGCGATCGAGCCGAGCGTGCAAGCGCTCGATCGCGCCCTGGCGGCAGGGGTGGCGTGAGGATGGCGGTGACGGTCAAGCTGCCCGTGCAGCTGCGCCCGGCGGCCGGAGGCGCCGCGGAGGCAAAGGTGCAGGGTGCGACGGTGGGGGAGGCGCTTGAGAGCCTCTTTGCCGCCCATCCTGAGCTGCGCGAGCGGATCGCCGACGGCGATGGCAGCCTGCGGCGCTTCGTCAACGTCTACGTCGGCGGCGAAGACATCCGCTACCTGGAGGGCACGAGCACGCCGATCGCAGACGGGGCGGAGCTTACGATCCTGCCCGCGGTGGCGGGCGGCTGAGCCCCCGCGGCGCCTCCCCGGGCAGCCGCCGGCGCCCGGCGTCCCAGCGACCGCGCTGGCGCCGATCTCCGGCGCGGGCGCTCAGCCTCACGCGCTGCTGAGCACCGCTGTGCAGTGCGGGCAGCGCCTTGCCGCTGCGGGGATGGCGCTCGTGCACTCGGGGCATTCCTTGGTGTCGGGATCCTCCTTGGCGCGACGCGCGATCAGCGCGTTGATCGGCGCCACGACGAGGAAGAAGACCGCCGCGGCGATCGCGATGAACGTGATCAGGGCGTTGATGAAGTCGCCGTACAGGAAGTGGCTGCCGTGAACTGTGAAGGTCAGGGCCTCAAAGCTCGGCTTGCCGATGATCGCCGCGATCAGCGGCGTGAGAAAATCGGCAACCAGCGCCTTGACGAGCGCGGCGAACGCCGTGCCGACCACGACCGCGACGGCCAGATCGACGACGTTTCCCCGCAGCAGGAATCGCTTGAACTCAGAGATCAGCTTCATTGCCCGTGCTCCCTTTCTGTGCGCGTTGACGGCATGCGGGCCTACCGCATGGCGCAGGCCAGTCTACGCCCGAGCACGGCGGCCGGCGGGGAGGCCGCGGTGATCGGCGCCGGCCGGTCAGCCCTGCGCGCGCAGGTAGCCCTCGATCAGCGCCCTCAGCTCCTGGAGCGCGCGCTTGCGCTCCGCGCTGGAGAGGGCACGGGTGCTGTAGACGAGCCCGCGGCAGGCAAGCTCGATCGTTGCGGCAAGCTCGCTTGGGTCACCCGGGCGGATCGAGCCCTCCTGCTGCCCGCGCGCGATCTCTGACGCCAGCTGCTCGCGCGCGATCTCCTGGAAGTGCCCGGTGCGTGCGGTGGTGTATGGCAGCAGCAGCTCGGGCTCGAGCTCGAGCAGCCGCAGCAGCAGTGGATCCTCGCTCAGCAGCTCGACCGTTCGCACGACCAGCGTCACAGCACGCTGCAGGCTGTCGGGCGCCTGCTGCGCCTCGTTGCCTGCGCCCATCAGCAGGCCCGTGAACTGGCGCGTCATCAGCGCCCTGATCAGCCCCTTGCCGTCGCGGTAGCGGCGGTAGACGGTCATTCTGCTGAGCCCGGCGCGCTTTGCGACCTCGGAGACGGTCGCCTTGCTGAGGCCGAAGTCGAGGATCGTGGCGTAGGTTGCGTCAAGCAGCGGGTCGCCGGGGCCGCCGCCGGGCTGCGCGGGCTCTGGCGCTGCGCGCTGTAGCGGCTGACCCGCTTCGGTGGCGCTGATATTAAGTGACATTGTTTGTTGATGTGTATCGGATAGTGGTAGCCTCAAAGCTGTGCAGCGGCTCGCCGCAGACGCCGATCGCCTCCCGCCCTACCGCTGGGGAGCGCTCGAGGATGCAATCACATTGCCGCAGGCGACATTAGCGCTTCTGCGCCGCCTTCTGGGCCGCGGAGAGCGCCTGCCGCCGCCGCTCCCCGTCGCTGCGGCTGCGATCTCGGAGGAGGCGCTTGCCGGGGGGGCGCTCGAGGCGCTGCGCGCCGCGCTCGGCAAGGAGGGAGTCGACTGCGACCCTGCCAGCCGTCTTGCGCACGCACGCGGCATGTCAAGCGAGGATCTGCTGCTCGCGCGCTATGGCGCTGCGGTAGATGCTCCCGACGCGGTGCTTGCGCCGCGCAGCCACGAGCAGGTGCTGAGCGTGCTCTCGCTCTGCGCGCAGGAGCGCATCGCGGTTGTCCCCAGCGGCGGGCGCACCTCGGTGGTGGGCGCTCTGGCGGCGAGGAGGGCGGGCTTCAGCGGCCTGATCGCGCTTGACCTGCGCGCGATGGACGCGCTGCTCCAGATCGATGAGCAAAGCGCCAGCGCGACCTTCGAGCCTGGCGTGGTCGGTGCCGCCGCGGAGGCGGCGCTGGGGAGGCGCGGCTACACGCTCGGGCACTTCCCGCAGTCTCTTGCGCGCGCGACGATCGGCGGCTTCGCGGCGACGCGCTCAGCAGGCCAGGCCTCGACCGGCTACGGCCGCTTCGATCAGAACGTGCTTTCGCTGCGCATCGCCACGCCGCGCGGGGAGCTTGCGATCGGCCGTGCCCCGCGCTCCTCCGCAGGCCCCGACCTGCGCGAGCTCTTCCTGGGCTCGGAAGGCGCGCTCGGCGTGATCACCGCGGTGCGGCTGGGGGTGCGCCGCGCCCCAGCGCAGGAGCGCTACGAGGGCTACCTGCTGCCGGACTTCGACACCGGGCTTGAGCTCGCGCGCGAGCTCTCCCAGAGCGGCGCGCCGCCGATGCTGGTGCGCGTGTCCGATCAGCTCGAGACGCTTGCCGGCAGCGGACCGCTGCCGGGCACGGAGGTGCATGGTGGGGGCGGGTCGCTTGCGATCATCGGCCATGCTGGCGACCGGGCGCAGGTGCGCGCGGGCGCGGCGGCGGCCGCGAAGCTGACGCAGACCCTGGGCGGGCGCGCGCTGCCGGGGGCGGGCGAGCGCTGGCGGGCCGAGCGCTACATGGCGCCGCACCTGCGCGATGCGCTCCTTGACGCCGGCTACTTTGCCGAGACGCTCGAGACCGCCGCCTTCTGGTCGGATCTGGCGGGGCCCGAGGGCCTCTACGAGCGTGTGCGCAGCGCGCTCGTAGAGGCGCTCACGCAGGGGGGCGCCCGCGCGCTGGTCATGTGCCACGTCTCGCATCTGTACCCGGCGGGCGCCTCCCTCTACTTCACAGCCATCTGCAGGGTGGAGGAGGGGACGCTGCAGCGCTGGCAGGCCGCCAGGCGGGCCGCGGGCGCAGCGATCGCTGCGGTAGGCGGGACGATCAGCCACCACCACGGCATCGGCACCTACCATCGCGCCGCTCTCGCGGATGAGATCGGCCCCCTTGGCGTGCAGCTGCTGCGGGCGATGAAGTCTTCGCTTGACCCGCAGGGCATCATGAGCCCGGGGGTCCTGATCCCTTGAGCGGCCGGCTGCGGCGTATCGGCGGCGGCGCGTCGGCCGTTGTCGCTGCGCGCGCGCCCGCCGGTGAGGCGACCTTTCTGAACGCGGCGCGACGGGAGCGCGAGCTTGCCGAGCTTGCAGCAGGGGGCGCTGTGGACGTGCTGGTGGTCGGCGGTGGGGCGAGCGGCGTCGGCGTTGCGCTCGATGCGGCCACGCGCGGGCTCTCCGTCGCGCTCGTGGAGCGTGGCGACCTTGCCGCGGGTACCAGCGGCGCAAGCTCGAAGCTGATCCACGGCGGGTTGCGCTACCTCGCCCAGGGCGACCTGGCGGTCGCTGCGGAGTGCGCGCGCGAGCGCGCCCTGCTGATGAGCGTCATCGCGCCGCACCTGCTCGAGCCGCTGCCCCAGGTGCTGCCGCTGCTGAAGGGCTCCTCCAAGGCCGGCGCAGCCGCGCTTGCGCTCGGCCTGCGGATCGGCGACCTGCTGCGGATCTGGGCGCGCACCAGCGGACGGCTGCTGCCCGCCGCGCGACGCATCGCGCCGCTCCAGGCGCAAGCGCTCATTCCCGCCCTCGCGATCGGGCGCCTGCGCGGCGCGCTGCTCTCCTACGACGCCCGCCTGCTCGACGACGCGCGGCTCGTGGTGGCGATCGCCCGCACCGCCGCCGCATACGGGGCGCGCATCCTGACCTACTGCTCAGCTGAGCGCCTCACCGGCTCCGGCGCGCTGGTGCGCGAGCGCATCAGCGGCGATCTGCTGCAGCTGCGCGCGGCCCACGTCGTGAACGCGACCGGCGTGTGGGCGAGCGCGCTTGCTGCCACCGCGCCGCTGTGCCCCTCCAAGGGCTCTCACCTGCTGGTCGATGCGGGCGCGCTGGGCCACCCGCGCGCGATGCTGACCGTGCCTGCCGCCGAGCACTTCGGGCGCGTCGTCTTCGCGGTGCCGCGCCCGGAGGGGCCGCTGCTGCTGGGCACGACCGATCAGCCCTACAGCGGCTCCCTCGACCATGTGCCCGTCGAGCGCGCCGAGGAGGACTACCTGATCGAGACGATCTCGCAGGCGCTTGCGCGGCCCCTGGAGCGCTCGGCGCTGCGCGGCCGCTACGCCGGCCTGCGGCCGCTGCTGGACTCCGGCGCGGCCGAGAGCGCTGACATCTCCCGCCGCCACAGGCTGCTCGAGGACCCCGCAACCGGCGCGCTGTCGGTGCTGGGCGGCAAGCTGACCACCTACAGGCGGATGGCCGAGGAGGCGCTCGATGTGATCTGCGGACGCCCAGGCGTGGCGGCGGTGCCCTCGCGCACCGCACGCATCCCGCTGGTCGGCGCGATGCAGCCGGGCAGCGGCGCTCACCCTGCCGTGGTGGGTCAGCGCGCGCCGGGGAGCGCTCTTGAGGATCAGGGTGCCGCCGCGGCACGACGCCTGCTTGAGCGCTACGGCTCTGAGGCGGAGGAGATCGCGGCGCTCGCGCAGGGCCGCGCGCAGCTGCTGCGCCCGCTTGCGCCAGGCATCCCAATCATGGCGGTGGAGCTGATTGCCTCGCTCCAGCGCGAGGGCGCCCTGTGCGCGGAGGATGTGCTTGCGCGGCGCACGCGCGCGGGGCTGATCGACGGCTGGCGGGAGCCCGTTGAGGCAGCCCTTGCGCAGCTTGCGCCGGGTCTGCCTGCGCGCATCGGCGAGCCCGGCCGGCCGGCATCTGCGGCGGTTGCGGCGGGCGCAGAGGAGGATGCCGGCGCGGGCGAGAGCGGCTGAGCGCGACTAACGCACAATAGACGACAGCGACTATAATGGCGCCATGAGCGTGATCGACGTCAGCGAAGCCACCTTCGAGCGCGAGGTGATCGAGCGCTCCGCGAGCCAGCCGGTCGTCGTCGACTTCTGGGCGCAGTGGTGCGGGCCCTGCCGCGCGCTTGGCCCGCTGCTTGAGCGCGCCGCGGCCGAGCGCGAGGGCAAGGTCACGCTTGCGAAGCTTGAAACGGATGCCAACCCGGCGCTTGCCCAGGCCTTCGGCATCCGCGGCATTCCCGCGGTGAAGGCCTTCAAGGACGGGCGCGTGGTCAGCGAGTTCGTCGGCGCGCAGGGGCGGGAGGCGGTCGAGCGCTTCTTCGATGCGCTCGTACCCTCCGAGGCCGATCAGCTCGTGGCGAGCGGCAGCGAGGAGGACCTGCGCCGTGCGCTCGAGCTTCAGCCTGGGCGCGCGGACGCGGCGCTCCAGCTGGCACGGATGCTGATCGCGCGGGGCGAGCGCGAGGCGGCGTCCCAGCTGCTGGAGCCCGTCAGCGGCAGCTTCCAGGCCGACGGCCTGGCGGCGCGCCTGCAGCTGGAAGCCGATGGCGAGCTTGCTGAGGCCTTTGCCGCGCTGGATGCCGGCGAGCTCGAGCAGGGGCTCGAGCAGCTGCTGGCGGCGCTCCCGAGCGCGGATGGACGGCGCGACCAGATTCGCCGTGTGATCGTGGGGGAGCTTGACGCGCTTGGCCCCGAGCATCCGCTGGCCCAGAGCACGCGCCGGCGGCTGGCCGCAGCGCTCTACTGAGCGTGGCCACCTCAGAGCGCCACAAGGGCGCGCAGCGCATCGTCGATCGCGCGCGCCAGCAGCTCCGCATCGCAGGGCAGGCCGGTGAGCAGCGTGCGCATCCAGATCGGCCCGGCGATCAGCTCGATCAGACGCCAGGGCTCGGTCTCCTGGGGCAGCTCGCCGCGCGCCACAGCGCGCGCGATGATCGTCTCCACGACGCCGAAGCGCTCCTGCCAGTAGCGGTGGCGCAGCTCCTCCAGCGCCGGCTCGGAGGTGGCCAGAAGCGAGCGCACCACCGCCACCACGCGCCCGTCTGAGAGCAGCTGTATCAACGCGCCAAAATACGCTGCGAGGTCCGCGCGCAGCGCGCCCAGGTCCGGCGCGGGCATGCGCGCCCGCGTGATCTCGATCGCCGTCTCAAGCAGCAGCGCTGAGATGTCCGGCCAGCGCCGGTAGATGGTGGTGTGGTGCACCTGCGCGCGGCGCGCGATCGCCGTCACCGAGAGCCCCTCGAGGCCGTGTGCGAGCACCTCCTCGGCGGTGGCGGAGAGCACGGCGCGCCGCACCCGCTCGCTGCGACCGCCCGGTCGGCGCGAGGCGCTCAAGCGGGCTCGCCGATGCGGTTGCGCAGCGTCCCGACGCCCTCGATCGTGAGCTCGAGCAGGTCGCCGGGCGCAAGCCAGCGACCGATCTCAAGCGAGCAGCCGTCGTGCAGCGTTCCGGAGCAGAGCAGCTCGCCAGCGTGCACGCTCTCGCCGCGCGAGGCGAAGGCGAGCATCTCCTCGAAGCTCCAGCGCTGGTCTGAGGTGTCGGTCTCACTCCAGCGCTCGCCGTTGACGCGGACCTCGGCGCGCAGGCTGCGCGCACGGTCGATGATCTGATCGGCGCTCACCACCTCGGCGCTGATCGTGCTGGCAAAGGTCTTGGTCTTGGCGAGCGGGCCGAAGATGCCGTGGCGGACCTCCTGCCACTGGGTGTCGCGCGCGCTGAGGTCGTTGACGACCAGGAAGCCGCCGATCGCCGCGCGTGCCTGCGCGGGGGTGGCGTCGCGCACGCTTGCCACAACGATCGCTCCCAGCTCGATCTCGAAGTCGAGCGCGCGGGTGTACGCGGGCCAGGGCGCCTGCGCGCCGTCGGGCAGGACGGTGAGGGCGTTGCCGATGTAGTAGGAGGGCTGCTCGTAGAAGAGGCGGCGGGGGCGGAAGGGCGGGAAGGGTCGGCGCAGGAGGCGCTCGTAGGCTGCGATAAGGGGCATCGCTCTGGGCATGTTGCGCGCAACATGGCCGCGCGCGCTCTGGACCCAGTGGCGCTCGGAGCTTGCAAAGGCGCGCAGCAGCAGCGGCTGGAAGGGGAGCAGGGGCGCCTCCCTGCACTCGATCGTGACTCCGCGCCGGCGGGTCGCCTCGCAGAGCCCCTCAAGCTGCGCGCGCACCGTCTCGCCACCCGCCAGCAGCGCGATCAGGTCCTCGGCGGGAGGCTGCACGCCGAGCGAGGGCGCGATGTCGAGCTCCTCGCCGATCGCCGCGAGGGCCTGGGCGATCGGCACCCAGCGCTCGGCGATCGGATCGCGGATCGCAAGCGCGCTTGCGCCGTCTGCAAGCAGCACCCGCCGCAGCCTCATCGATCGCCGCCGATCCGCTTGCTGAGCATCGCCACCTGGCGGAAGAGGCGGGCGCGCACCGCCGGGGTGACGCGCAGCGGCGGCTTGCCGTCAAGCTCGCGCATGAGCGCCGTGACCGTGATCAAGAGCCGCTCCGGGCATTCCCAGCTGCGCCACTCCTCAAAGCCCTCAGAGCGGATCAGCGACTCGCTGATCGAGAGCGCGTCTGTGCCTCCTTTGGCCTCTGTGGCAACACCGGCACGCAGCCAGCTCCAGAAGCGCTGCATCGACTCGACCGCTGCTCGGTCGCCGACATCGCCATGGCCCGGCACGTAGATCTCGGCGTCAAGCGCGAGCATGCGCTCAAGCGCGCGCACCCAGCCGCTCGAGGGGCCGTGCCACATGACCGGGATGGCGCCGACGAAGAGCAGGTCCGCGGCAAAGACGACGCCGACGTCCGCTACGTGGACGATCGTGTCGCCGGCGGTGTGGGCCGGGCCGAGCATCAGCAGCGTGCAGGCGCGCCCGCCGACATCGATCTCAAGCTCTTGCTGATCGAAGGCATTGTCGGGTGCGCGCAGCGCAACACCGCGGAAGTCAAAGGGGGCGAGCATCCCGTGCACGAGTCGGCAGAGCCCTCCGATCGACCCGGGCAGCGCTCTGCCTGCCGCCGTCAGACGCGCCAGGCGCGCAAGCTCTGCGGGCGAGGACTCGCCTTCCATCCCGCTGCGGCTGGCCGCGGCGGTCAGGATCTCGACCTCCGCCGGCAGCGAGCCGTTGCCCCACCAGTGATCGCCGTCCTGATGCGTGTTGAGCGCCCGTCGCAATGGCGCGCTCGCGAGCACCGGCGCCATCGCCGCCAGCATCTGATCGGCCAGCCGCTGGTCCCAGAGGGTGTCGATCAGCAGCGACTCGCCTGCGCCTGCAACGAGCCCGGCGTTGGCCTCGCCCCAGGCGCCGTTTGGCTGCAGCCAGGCGAAGGTGCCGGGGGCAAGCTCGCGCAGACCGCCGGCAAAGCGCGGCGGGCGCCCGGTCAGCGGCAGGATCGCCTCGGCCATCGCGAGAGCCTAGCACTAATGCACAGTACTGTGCGTTTGCGCCTGATGGCGACGTCGCTGTCGGCTGGATGCCAGCGCGCGCCGCACCGCCAACAGGATCGCGAGCTGGCCCTACTACCTGGCGTGCATTCGGCAGGAGTCGCAAGCGTTGCCTGTCGCCTCCACGCAGCTGCCGTGGCCCGAGCAGGGCGTCTCGACGGCAAGGCCGCAACCCGCTGTCGATTGCCTTGCGCTCTGGCTAGGCACCGGGAGACGCGGTCGCGAGACCCTGCTCGGCGGCAGCGGCGAGCAGCCTGCGATCGTAGGCGAGGAGCTCGTCGGCGCCGATGCGCAGAGCGCTTGCGAGGTGGATGGCGTCGAGCGTGCGCACCGACGCCGAGGTCAGCCGGCGCGCGCTGGCAAGCAGCTGCGCGCTGACGTCGATCAGCATGCAGGAGGCGAGCAGAGCGTCAACCTCCGCGGCGACCTCTGCGCTGTCGTTCGCGAGCGCCGTGGCGCGCGAGACCTCTACAGTCGCGATTCGACTGGTCGCCAGCAGATGTGCGCCGGCCAGGCGCAGCGCCAGCGCTTCGCTCTCGCTCTCTTCGATGATGAGCTTCACGAGCGCGGAGGAGTCCGCGTAGATCAGGCGCGGCTCAGCGCTCAGCGCGGTCTTCCTCGAGCGCTTGGCTTGCGCTCAGCGCTCCTGTGACGGGAAAGCGGCGCAGGGGTCGCCCGAGCGGCTCGGGGGGCGTGATGTCGGCATCCTGCAGCAGGCGCTCGAGCCGGCCGGCCTGCGCGGGGACAAGCACGGCCACGGGGCGCTGGCGGTGGGTGATCTCGATCGTCTCGCCGTTGCGCACGCGGCGGATGGTTGCCGCGAGGGTCTCGCGAAGCTCCCTGATTCCGATCTGCTGAGCCATGTGTACACATGATAGCGCATAGGTGTGAGCGGGCCGGCGCCGCGATCTGCGAGCGGCGGAGCGCACCGCGGCGATATCTGGCTGGATGGAGCCCCGTGACCGGCGAAGACCACACGGCGCCCTCAGCTGCCTGCCGCAAGGAGCTCGCCCGGCCGAGCTGAGCAACGTGGTCGGGTCTTACATCTAGGCCGCGATGGGGCACAGCGCACTTGCCACGACAGCCCGCTACCTACACGCGCGCCCGGCCGTCGAGCAGGCGCAAGTGTTCAAACGGGCGTTTGAGGTGGCGTCGGCGGGCCCGCAGGAGGTTGCCTCGACCGCGGGTGGGCGCCGGGCCGCCGTGAGCGCAGGCGGGCGAGCTGGGACTGGCGCATGGAGCGGGGGAGGGCACTGCGTGCTCGCGGCTGCCCGGGAGTCGAGGTTGTCGCAGCCGGTGCGCGCCGTAGGTTGCGCGCATGAATGGCCAGGGCATCCAGTTCGTATTCGATCGCCTCGGCGAGATCGTCGACGAGCTCTATTGCTACGGCTTCGCGCTTGATCCTCGGCCCGGCGCCTCGTTCGTAAACCCCACGTACATAGCCGATCCTGCAACGGGGCTGGTGGAGATTGCGGCGGGCCTCGAGGACAGCCCGCTCGACGTGCGCGTCGTGCTGGCCGAGCATTGGCGACGCGGCAGCGGTGGAGCGCATCCGCGGCACGGCCTGAGCGTGGCTGCCTACACCTACTGGGTCGGTTGCGCGAACCCCGCCATCGACCTGCACTACGACCTCGACCCCCTGCGCCATCCCGAGATGCCGTGCCATTGGCATCCACCGGCGATGGCGGTGGTGCGCCGGCCCTGCGGCACGGTGGAGCCTGCGCGCGCGTTGCGCGCCGCCCTCCAGCTTGCGGCCGACATCGAGCGGCTGCAGGCTCAAGGCCTTGACGCTACAGTCGATATAGTGGATAGTCTGGATTTGGCTGATTACGTGCCTTAGCGTGGTAGCCTGGGTGTGGGCATGAGCGATCTCGACAGCCGATACCTCACCGTTCCCCAGGTGGCTCGGGAGCTGCAGATGGACGTCTCAGCGGTCTACAAGATGTGCAAGGCGCACGAGCTGCCGTCTGTCCGCTTCGGCAAGTCGGTGCGCATTCCACGCCTGGCCTACGAGCGCTATCTGGAGCAGCTGGAAGGTGGTGGGCCCGAGCCACCGAATCCGAACGTGACCGACGCCCAGGGCGGCCGCGAGAGCTTTCGCGAGACTACGGGGCGCGACCCGGAGGTATGGATCGAGGAGTGGCGGTCCGGCAGCATCCCCGATACGCCGGAGAACACCCGCATGGCCATACGTGCCTTGGCATTGCGGGACGTCGCGCAGGCACGCGACCGGGAAGCAGCTACGGCGCGCTGAATTCGCGCGCCGGGCACTAGTCGGGACAGACGTCAGCCTGCTGGCAGACACGCGGGCCTGCAGGTCTGCCCGCAAGCGTGCCAGCAGCCCACCGCACACTAGATGACCAGTGCCACGGCGTCACGCCGCGTAGCAGGCCAACGAGCGGCTGGGACGGCCAGGACGATGATTGAGCGCAACTGCCGCGGCAAGCGCAGCGAAGCTGGCACAGAGACGGACGCTACTCTACGGGCTGCCCCTTGCCACGCTGAACGCGCGGGATTTCACGGCAATCGCAGGCCTACGCCTGATCACCGCCTGAGACTGACTGCTGATACGGCCGGTCTGTGCTGGTGCAAGCGCTGCCAGCGGGCGCCGGCCCCGGGCAAAGGCGGCGAAGCTCCTGCGAAGCCCTCTGATCCCCACGAGCCCCGCCATCCCGCCTTGCGGCAGGACATTCGCGTGATGCGCCCGGCGGGAATCGAACCCGCGGCCTGCGGTTTGAAAGACCGCCGCTCTTCTCCACCCCGAAGGTTGGATTTGACCACTGAGCTACGGGCGCATGTCCGCTCCCCCCACACGCCCGCGCGCGGGGGTCGCGTAGCCACCAGATTACTATGGCTTTTGAAAGATGGCATCCTCGCCCGCCCGTCTCAGAGCAGCCTCCGCCGCCCGCGCCGCGCAGCGCTCGGGCAAGGGCGCGATCGTGATCGCGGGCGCGCGCGAGCACAACCTCAAGGACATCTCGCTTGCGATCCCGCGCGATGCGCTGGTCGTGATCACCGGACTCTCGGGCTCCGGCAAGTCCTCGCTCGCCTTCGACACCATCTACGCCGAGGGCCAGCGCCGCTATGTCGAGTCCCTCTCCGCCTACGCCCGCCAGTTCCTCGGCCAGATGGACAAGCCCGACGTGGACTCGATCGAGGGGCTCTCGCCGGCGATCTCGATCGACCAGAAGACGACCTCGCGCAACCCCCGCTCGACGGTCGGGACGGTCACGGAGATCTACGACTACCTGCGGCTGCTGTGGGCGCGCATCGGCAAGCCCCACTGCCACATCTGCGGGCGCCCGATCGTCGGGCAGTCCGTGGAGCAGATCATCGATCAGGTGATGGAGCTGCCCGAGGGCGCGCGCTTCATGGTGCTCGCGCCGGTCGTGCGCGGGCGCAAGGGCGAGTACGGACGCCTCTTCGAGCAGCTGCGCTCAGAAGGCTACGCGCGCGTGAAGGTGGACGGGCAGCTGCGGCTGCTCGAGGAGGAGATCACCCTCGACAAGCGCTACAAGCACGACATCACCGTCGTGATCGACCGCCTTGTGATGCGCGCGGGCGATCAGGCGACCGGCCTGCGCAAGCGGGTCGCCGACTCGGTCGAGGCTGCGGCCGCGCTCGCTGAGGGCCTCGTCGAGGTCGAGATCGTCGCGCCTACCGGGGAGGAGGCGCAGCCCGAGCAGGCCGCCGAGGGCAGGCGCGGGGTGCGCGGCGCGCGCGGCGCGCGCGATCAGGCGGCCGCGATCGAGCCCGGCGTGATGCCCGCCGCCGGGACCGTCTTCTCCTTCTCTGAGCGCTTTGCCTGCCCGGTCCACGGCCCCTCGCTGGTCGAGCTCGAGCCGCGGATCTTCTCCTTCAACTCGCCTCACGGCGCCTGCCCCCAGTGCACCGGTCTGGGCGCGCAGATGGAGATCGACCCGGAGCTGCTGATCGGCGACCCCAAGCTCTCGATCGCGCAGGGCGCGATCCTGCCCTGGTCAAGCTCGCTCTCCAACTACTACGACCAGGTTGCAAACGCGATCTCGGAGAGCTATGGCGTGGACCTCGAGACGCCCTGGGAGCGCCTGCCCCAGGCCCACCGCGATTTCTTTCTCTACGGCACCGGTGGCGAGCGGCTGCAGATCAGCTACCGCAATCGCTTCGGCCGTCGGCGCTCCTACACGACCCGCTTTGAGGGGATCGTCTCAAACCTGCAGCGGCGCTATCGCGAGACCGACTCCGAGCACACCCGCGAACGCATCGAGCAGTACATGTCGCTGCGCCCCTGCCCGGCCTGCGAAGGCGCGCGCCTGCGCCCGGAGTCGCGTGCGGTGCTCGTCGGCGGCATGCGGATCGAGGAGTTCTGCGCGCTCTCTGCCCGCTCGGCGCTGCGCTGGATCGAGGAGGTGGACCTCTCGGCGACGGAGCGCCACATCGCGCGGATGATCCTGCGCGAGATCGCGGAGCGACTGCGCTTCCTCGAGAACGTCGGCATCGGCTACCTCTCGATGGGCCGCTCAGCGACCACGCTCTCGGGCGGGGAGGCGCAGCGCATTCGCCTCGCCACCCAGATCGGCTCCTCGCTCGTGGGCGTTCTCTACATACTCGATGAGCCATCGATCGGGCTGCACCAGCGCGACCACTCCAAGCTGATCGCAACGCTGCAGCGCCTGCGCGACCTCGGCAACACGGTGCTCGTCGTCGAGCACGACGAGCAGACGATGCGCGCGGCCGATCACCTGATCGACCTGGGCCCGGGAGCGGGCGAGCACGGGGGGGCGGTGATCGCGCAGGGCACCGCGGCCGAGGTGGAAGCGGTCGCGGACTCCCCCACCGGGCAGTTCCTCTCCGGCGCCCGCAGGATCGGCCTGCCGGCGCAGCGGCGCAAGGCGCAGGCGTCGGTGCGGATCGAGGGCGCCTGCGAGCACAACCTGCGCGACATCGACGTCGACTTCCCGCTCGGCGTCTTCACCTGCGTCACCGGCGTCTCGGGCTCGGGCAAGTCGACGCTCGTCAACGACATCCTCCAGCGCGCCGCCGCGCAGCGCCTGGCGCGCGCGCGGCTGCGGCCCGGCGCCCACCGCGCGATCCACGGGCTGGAGGCGCTTGACAAGGTGATCGTGGTGGACCAGTCGCCGATCGGCAGGACGCCGCGCTCCAACCCCGCCACCTACACCGGCCTCTTCGACGTCATCCGCGAGCTCTTTGCGCGCACGCCCGAGGCGCGCGCCCGCGGCTACCGGCCCGGTCGCTTCTCCTTCAACGTCAAGGGCGGGCGCTGCGAGGTCTGCCGCGGCGATGGCCAGATCAAGATCGAGATGCACTTCCTCCCCGACGTCTACGTGCCCTGTGAGCAGTGCCACGGACGCCGCTACAACCGCGAGACGCTCGAGGTCCGCTTCAAGGGGCGCTCGATCGCCGATGTGCTCGATCTCTCCGTCGAGTCGGCGCTCGAGCACTTCGCGAACATCCCCAAGGTGCGCAGGCGGCTGGAGACGCTTGCGGCGGTCGGCCTCGGCTACATCAGGCTCGGCCAGCCCGCGACGACCCTCTCCGGCGGCGAGGCCCAGCGCGTCAAGCTCGCGACCGAGCTCTCCAAGATCTCGACCGGCCGCACCCTCTACATCCTCGACGAGCCGACCACGGGGCTGCACTTCGCCGACGTCGACCGTCTGCTGTCGGTGCTGCAGCGCTTGGTCGACGCGGGCAACTCCGTGGTGCTGATCGAGCACAATCTCGATGTGATCAAGTCCGCGGACTGGCTGATCGACCTCGGCCCGGAGGGGGGCGAGGAGGGCGGCCGAGTGATCGCGCAGGGAACGCCTGAGGAGCTTGCGCGCAGCGCTGAAGAGACCGGCTCGCACACCGGTGCCTTCCTTGCCGAGGCGCTTGCCGGCGCCGGGGCAGATCACGCGCCCAGCAGGCGCCGGGCAGCCGCGCGCAGATCGCCGCGGGCACCGGCGCTGGCCTGAGGTCGGCCGTGGGGTCGGATCGGATCGGCGGCGGCGCTCAGGGGGGAGCGCGCCAGGCAGGCGGCAGGCTGATTGCGGACGCGCGCCTGTACCTGGCCAAGTGGCGCCATTACCAGGGTGCCTCGCTGCCCTGGAATCGCGCACGGCTGCACTACGAGCTGATGCGCCGTGGCGCCTTTGCCCGCTTTCCGCTGCACGGCAACGTGCTCGAGGCGCTGCGCGAGGGTCGCCTGCGCCTCGGAGCCTGGGTGCACATGGAGCCGCATGTCTGGCTGGCGGCGCCCGAGGGCGCCGAGATCACGATCGGCGAGGGCACCTTCCTCAATCAGTCGGTGATGGTCGCTGCGCTGGAGCACGTCAGCATCGGCGCCCACAGCATGCTTGCCAACGGCTGCTTCGTGAGCGACGCCGAGCACCGCTTCGAGGACCTCACCCGGCCGCTGACCTGGCAGGGCTTCAGGAGCGACGGCCCGACGGTGATCGGCGACAACTGCTGGCTGGGGGCGCATGTGGTGGTAAGCGGCGGCGTGCGGATCGGCGAGCGCTGCGTGATCGGCGCAAACGCGGTCGTCACCCATGACATCCCGCCGCGCTCGATCGCCGTCGGCGTGCCCGCGCGCGTCGTCGGCGAGGTGGGCGCGCGCGCGGAGCGCTAGCCTGCGCCCGTGGAGCTCTACGAGGCAATCCGCTGCGCGCCGACGACCAGGCACTTCGGCGCCGAGCCGGTGCCGCGCGCCGCCGTGATCCGCGCTCTCGATGCGGCGCGCTTTGCGCCCTCGGGCGGCAACCGCCAGCCCTGGCGGGTGATCGTGGTCGAGGATCAGGAGACCCGCAGGTCGCTGCGCGACCTCTATCAGCCCCACTGGCGCACCTACATGGAGGCGACGGGCGGCGCGGCGGCGCTTGCCGACCCGAGCCTGGCCGCGGACCGGCGCCTGCGCGCCCTGCGCGCCGCCGACCAGTTCGCAGCCGCTCTCGATCGCATCCCGCTGCACCTCGTGGTCTGGGCGGAGCTCTCCTCGATCGCGATCGTCGACCGTGGGCTCGACCGGCCCTCGATCGTCGGCGGCGCCTCGATCTACCCGTTCGTCCAGAATCTGCTGCTCGGCCTGCGCGCGGAGGGCCTGGGCGCCGCGCTCACCACGCTGCTTGCGCCAGCTGAGGCCGCGGTCAAAGAGCTGCTTGGCGTTCCCGACGGGCTCGCGCTTGCCGCCTACGTCCTGGTCGGACAGCGCGCTGACCCCTGGCCACAGCGTCTCTGGCGCCGGCCGCTGGCGGAGGTCGCCTTCGCGGAGCGCTATGGCGCCCCGCTTGGCCCCGACGGGTAGGCAGTCGTATCGCTAGGCGGGCCGATCGCCGAAGGCCTGCGCCTACCGAGCAGCTGAGCCCGCGCCGCGCTCATCGGCGCCGCGGGCAAGCTCCTTGCGTAGCGCCTCCAGCTCGCCGGGGTCGATCGAGTAGCTGTGCTCGGGTGCCGGGAAGGCGCGCGCGCGCACCTCGTCGGCATAGCATGCGAGCGCCCGCGCCATCTCCGCGCGCAGGTTGGCGTAGCGCTTGGCAAAGCGTGGCGCGTGGCCGTCGTAGATGCCGAGCAGGTCGTGGAAGACGAGCACCTGGCCGTCCGTCGCCGGGCCGGCGCCGATGCCGATCACGGGGATGCGCAGAAGGGGCATAACCTCGGCGGCGACCGCCGCCGGAATCGCCTCGAAGACGATCGCAAAGACGCCCGCCTGCTGCAGCGCAAGCGCGTCCTGGGCAAGTGCGAGCGCCCGCTGCGCGGTGCGGCCCTGTGCGCGGTAGCCGCCAAGTGCGGTTGCGGTCTGCGGGGTCAGGCCGACATGGCCCATCACCGGCACGCCGGCCTCGACGATCGCCTGAGCGCGCGCCACCGAGCGGCCGCCGCCCTCGATCTTGACCGCGTCTGCGCCTCCCTCCTTGACAAAGCGCTGGGCGCTGGCGATCGCCTGCTCATCGGATTGCTCATATGTCCCAAAGGGCAGGTCGGCCACGAGCAGCGGCGTGCGCAGGCCGCGGCGCGTGGCCGCGGTGAGCATCAGCATCTCCTCGATGCTCACAGGTACGGTGGAGGGGTAGCCGAGCACCGTCATCGCGCCCGAGTCGCCCACCAGCACGATGTCCACGCCCGCCTCCTCGGCGACCTGGGCGCTCGGGTAGTCGTAGGCGGTGACCATCACGATCGCCTCGCCACGCTCCTTGCGCTCGGCCAGCGCAGGGAGTGTGACCGGCAGGCGCTCGGGCACCGGCGGGCTCTGAATGGGGGCTGTCGTCGACATGTGCTTCTCCTTGCTGTTGTGCTCTGCCCGTCCACGGCGCAAGCGCTCGCGGCGGGCCCGGCGGTCAGGCGAGCAGCACCCCCACGCTGCTGTCCACCTGCACGATCTGGTTCTCGTGGTCCACATGGACCACGCGCGGCTCATAGCCGCGCAGCTCCTCCGCGGTGTAGTGGGCGTAGGAGATCACGATCACGATGTCCCCGCGTTCGACGAGCCGCGCGGCGGCGCCGTTGACCTTCAGCTCGCGCGAGCCCCGCTCGCCCGCGATCGTGTAGGTCTCAAAGCGCGCGCCGTTGTTGATGTCGACGACGTGGATCTGCTCGTGCTCGAGGATGTCCGCGGCCTCGAGCAGCTCCGGGTCGACCGTGAGCGAGCCGACGTAGTTGAGGTCGCAGTCGGTCACCGTCGCGCGGTGAATCTTCGATTTGAGCATCACGCGCTGCACAGGGCCTCCTGCTCTGCGGGGGCAGACTGGCTGCGCCACGCGGGTGCAAGCGCGATGTTGTCGATCAGGCGCGTCTGGCCGATACGGGCGGCGAGAATCAGCAGCGCCTCCTCCTCAAGCTTTGGCAGCTCGCGCAGCTCATCGGGACAGACAAGCGCGCAGTACTCCGGCGTGATGCCCTCCCGGGATAGCCGCTCGCGCACCGCCTCCGTCAGCGCGCGAGCGTCGGTCTCACCGCTCTGGACGAGCGCTTGCGCCTGCCGCAGGGAGGCGTAGAGGGCAGCGGCGCGGGCGCGCTCGGCTGCGCTCAGGCGAGCGTTGCGCGAGGAGCGGGCAAGGCCGTCCGCCTCGCGGACGGTCGGGCAGGCCACCAGCTCCACCGGCAGGTCGAGGTCTTGGACCATGCGCCTGATCACAGCGACCTGCTGGGCGTCCTTGCGCCCCAGGTAGAGCACGTCAGGGCTGCACATGTGCAGCAGCTTCAGCACGATCGTCGCGACGCCGGCAAAGTGGGAGCGCCCGCGCACCGCCCCCTCGAAGCGCTCGCCGAGCGGGCCAACCTCGACGGTGGTGGCGAAGCCGTGCGGGTAGACCTCCTCGCTGTCCGGCGCAAAGAGGATGTCGACGCCCGCCGCCGCCAGCAGCTCCGCGTCGCGCTCCTCGCAGCGCGGATAGGCAAGCAGGTCGGCCGCCTCGTCGAACTGGCGCGGGTTGACGAAGATCGAGGCGACCACCACGTCGCAATGAGCGCGTGCTGTGGCGACGAGCGCCAGATGCCCCTCGTGGATCGCGCCCATCGTCGGCACCAGCCCGACGCGCGCGCCACCGGCTCGCAGCTGTGCAAGCTGCGCCCGCAGACCCGCGACATCGCGGGCGAGCGTCATTCCAGTTCCTGCGTCGGATACCGGTTTCAGCATTGAGCAAGCCTCTTGGGTCCATCCCTGCGGCAAGTGTGCTGCCGCGCGGTGACGGCCGACCGAAAAAGTATACCATCAGCGTGCGGTGTCGCACAGCGGTGAGCGCCAGACGCAGGGTGAGGATGCCGGGAGCCACGCGGCGCAACGGCGCGAGCAGCTCAAGGAGCTATTCCACGAGGTGCGCGGCTGCGTGCGCTGCCCGGAGCTTGCGCGCACGCGCACCAACGTGGTCTTTGGCGCCGGCAACGCCGACGCGGAGCTGATGTTCGTCGGCGAGGCCCCCGGCGCCAGCGAGGATGAGCAGGGGCTGCCGTTTGTCGGTCGTGCCGGGCGCTTGCTCGAGGAGCTGCTCGGCGCGATCGGCATGAGCCGCCGGGAGGTCTTCATCGCCAACGTGCTCAAGTGCCGACCGCCGGGCAATCGCGATCCCAGGCCCACGGAGATCGAGAGCTGTCGAGGCTACCTGTACCGCCAGCTCGAGCTGATCCGGCCGCGTGTCCTCTGCACGCTCGGCAACTTCGCGACCAAGCTCCTGCGCGAGAGCGATCTCGGCATCACGCGCGTGCACGGGCGCCCGGAGGTCGCAACTATCGGTCCGCGCACGCTCCGCCTTTACCCGCTCTACCATCCGGCCGCTGCGCTGCGCTCGCCGGTGATGCTGGAGGCGCTGCGCGAGGATTTCAGGCGCATACCGGCGTTGCTGGCGATGGCGCCGCCGGAGCAGCCCGCCGAGACGCAGGAGCCGCGGATCGCCGAGCTGCTTGCGCTCGGCGACGAGCAGGCCCCGGCAGAGGGCGGCGACCAGGACCGGCAGGGCGAGGGTGGCGCTCAGCTCGGCCTCTTCTGAGTCGGTGGCGCTCTCCTGCCTGGCGTCGCTCCCTTCTAAGGTTTTGCAGAATGGGTGAGAAGCCTTCAGCGGCTGAGCTTCTGCGACGCTCCTCTGGCGATGACTGCGCAGGCGAGCGGGCCGGCGAGGCGACGGAGAGCGTGAGCGCCGCCCAGACCGAAGCGCTCGGCGGCGAGCTTGCGCGCCGCCTGGCCGGCGGCGATGTCGTGCACCTGCGCGGTGAGATCGGCGCGGGCAAGACGACCTTCGTGCGCGGCATGGCGAGGGCGCTCGGCGTGCGGGCGACGGTCAGCTCGCCGACCTTCGTGATCGCCCAGCGCTACCGCGGCGAGCGCCTCGACCTCGCGCACATCGACCTCTACCGGCTGGCCGAGCCCGAGGCCGAGGAGCCCGATCTGCTTGCCGACTATCGCGATCGGCGCACTGCGGTGGTGATCGAGTGGCCTGAGGAGTCGGCGCTCTTGTTCGGCGAGCAGGCGCGCTTCACCGTCACAATCGAGGATCTGGGCAGCCAGCGTCGCCTGCTTCGCTGCCAGGAGCGCCAATGAGCGTCCTCGCGCTTGACACCTCCAGCACCTCGACCGTGGTCGGGCTGCTGCGCTCCGACGGGGCGCTCTTTGCTGCCGCTGACCGGCGTGGACCCGGCGAGCGCGCCGGCCACCAGGAGCGCATGCTGCCGCTTGCCGCAGAGCTGCTTGAGCGCGCCCAGCTTGAGCTTGCGGCGATCGACAGCATCGCCGTGGGCATCGGCCCGGGCACCTTCACGGGCCTGCGCGTGGGCATCGCCACTGCGCGAGCGCTGGCGCAGGCGCTCGGCTGCGCGATCGTTCCGGTCGGCAGCCTGAGGGCGCTCGCGCTCAGCGCGGCGGTCGAGCTGCGCGAGAGCGCCGGCGCGGAGGGCCTGGTCGCTCTGACGCTCACCGACGCCCGCCGCGGCGAGCTCTTCGCGGCCGCCTACCTCTGTGCGGACGCAGCGCTGGGGCAGACCCCGCGCGAGCTGCTGGCGCCGCGCGCGATCGCACCTGGCGCTATCGCTGCGATGATCGCGCAGGCGCGGGCGCAAGCCGGCTCCGCGGCGCTGGTCGCGGTCGGCGACGGCGCGGGGATCGTCGCTGCCGAGCTGGCGCATGGGGGAGTGAGCGTTCCGCCATCGACAAGCGCTGCGCATCTGATCGACGGCGGCGCGCTGGCACGGCTGGGCGCGCTCGGAGAGCCGGAGGCGATCGTGGCCGTCGCGCCCGACTACTGCCGCGCGCCGGACGCAGAGGCGACGGCAGGGCCTCGCGGCGGCGTGCGAGCCGGGGTGCCGGCGTGAGCGCGACCGCCGCGCATCCGCACGGCCGCGCTCAGGACTGGCTTGCGATCCGCAGGCTCACCTACCCCGACCTGCCCGCGGTGCTCGCCATCGAGCGGCGCTCCTTCCCCTCGCCATGGTCGCTTGCGATGTTCGTGCTCGAGCTCTCAAAGCCGGATGGGATCTGCCTGGCGGCCGAGCGCAAGGGCGTGCTCTTGGGCTATCTGATCTGCGCGCGCTATGACACCGTCTTTCATCTCATGAACGTCGCCGTCGCGCCGGAGTGGCGAAGGCTGGGGATCGCCCAGGCGCTGCTGCGCGAGCTGATCGCGCGCACCGGCAGCCCGCAGGCGCGGATCACGCTCGAGGTGCGCCGCTCCAACGCGGGCGCGATCGACCTCTACGAACGCGAGGGGTTCCGCATCGCGGGGCTGCGGCGTCGCTACTACCAGGACAACGGCGAGGACGCCTACGTGATGTGGCGCACGCCTGCCACGCTTGAAGGGTCGCTTGCAGACGTGCCAAACGCGCGCGAAGACCTGCTGCCGTGAGCGCAAACAGGCACATCCTCGCGATCGAGACCTCCTGCGACGACACCTGCGCCGCTGTGGTCGACGGCGAGGGGAGGATGCTCGCGAACGTGATCTCCTCCCAGCACGTCCACGACCGCTTCGGCGGCGTCGTGCCGGAGATCGCCTCCCGCCACCATCTCACGCAGGTCAACGCGATCGTCGCTGCGGCGCTGGAGCGCGCCGGCCTGCAGCTTGAGGAGATCGACCTGGTCGCAGCGACCCAGGGCCCCGGTCTGATCGGCGCGCTGCTGATCGGCCTCTCGACGGGCAAGGCGCTTGCCGCCGCCCGCGCGCTGCCCTTTGCGGCGGTCGACCATCTCCAGGGACACGTGGCTGCAAACTTCCTCGTGCTGCCTGAGCTTGAGCCCTTCGACCCGCCCTTTCTGTGTCTGATCGCAAGCGGCGGCCACACGCTGCTTGCCGAGGTGCGCCGCCGCGATCGCTTCGAAGTTCTCGGCCGGACGCTCGACGATGCCGCCGGCGAGGCCTTTGACAAGGGCGCGCGGCTGCTGGGACTGGGCTTTCCCGGAGGCCCCGCCCTCGAGCGCTTGGCGCGCGAGGGCGACCCTCGCGCCTTTGAGCTGCCGATCGCCGGTCGGCGCGCAAAGGCCCGTGGTGGCGGTGCGGGCGGGGGCACCCCGGCGCGCAGCTTCGCGCGCAGCCTCGACTTCTCATTCGCGGGCGTCAAGACCGCGCTTGCCCAGCAGCTGCGCGGGCTGCCCGAGGCCGAGCGCGAGCGCCGACGGGCGGACCTTGCCGCCTCCTTCCAGCATGCGATCGTCGAGAGCCTGCTCGATCGCGTGACGCAGGCGCTTGAGCAGACCGGGCTGGATCGCCTTGCGGTTGGCGGCGGCGTGGCCGCGAACGGGGCGCTGCGCGAGCGTCTGCAGGCGCTGGCAGTGAGCGTGCACATACCGCCACGCGAGCTGTGCACGGACAACGCCGCGATGATCGCCTCCGCGGCGCGCTTTGCGCCGGCGCTCGAGTACCCGCGCTACCTGCACCTTGACGCGTATGCCGCCGGCGAAGGGACGCGCTGAGAGCCTGGGCGATGAGCGACGCGAGGCCGGCTCTCACCCTCTACATGCACCGCGACTGCCACCTCTGCGTGGAGGCTCGCGCGGACATTGAAATGCTGCAGCGCGAGCTTGACTTCGACCTGCGCGAGGTTGACATTCACAGCGATGAGGCACTCCTGCGCGCCTACTGCGAGCGCGTGCCCGTGGTTGCGCTGCAGGGACGCGAGCTCTGCGACCTGCACGTAGACAATCCGCTGCTGCGGGAGGCGCTGATCGCCGCCGGGGCAGCTCGGGCAGCTCCTGAGAGCTGAGCACGCAGCGGTCGCTCATCTACTAGAGTCAGGGTCAATGGCAACCGACTGCAAGGAGGCGACATGAACGAGACGGCTCCGCGGCCAGCGACTCCAGAGCGCCTCTCGCTCGGCGTCGCCGCGCGCCTCTCCCGTTATCTGCAGGTGCTCACCGAGGCGAAGAAGATCGCCAAGCAGACGATCTCCTCGCAGGAGCTCTCGGAATACACGCACGTCAACCCCACGCAGATCCGCCGCGACCTCTCCGGCTTCGGAAAGTTCGGCAAGCGTGGCGTAGGTTACAATGTCGAGTCGCTGATCGAGGAGATCCGCAAGATCCTCAAGACCGCCGGCCAGCACAACATCGCCCTGATCGGGGCGGGACGGCTTGGCACCGCGATCGCCTCCTCAGACGTCTTTGCGGATCACGGCTTCCAGATCGTCGCGATCTTCGACAACGACCCCCAGAAGGTGGGGACGCGCATCGGCGAGCTTCCGGTGCGCAGCATCTCGGAGCTGCGCGCTGCAGTCGCGGAGCAGAAGATCGTCGTCGGCGTGCTCGCGGTGCCGCCCGCAGCCTCCCAGCAGCTCGCGGACGAGCTGGTAAGCGCAGGCGTCCGCATCATCTTCAACTACTCAGGCTCGCTGCTGAGCGTGCCGGCGGATGTCACGGTCCACACCTCCAGCCCGGCCGTGGATCTGCTCTACGCCCTTTACTTCTATCTGACCTAGACATCTACGGATAAGCTAGGCGCGCAGGCGCGGGGGCCAAGGCCGATCCCGGTCACGGCGCGCCCGACGCGCAGGACTCCGAAGCGATGAGCGCAATTGACTTCGAGCAGGCAGAAGAGCGCTTCGAGCGCTCGCGCGACCTGACGGTGGGGATCGAGGAGGAGTTCGCGCTACTGGATCCCCTCAGCCTCGATCTGGTGCCGCGCTTCGAGGAGCTGCGCGCCGCCGCCCGCGAGGGGGACCCGGTGCTCCATGAGCACATCACCGGTGAGCTGATCTCCTCTGAGATCGAGATCGTCTCGGGACGCTCAGAGAGCCTCGCTGATGCGCTCGCGCGCCAGCGCGACCGTCGCCGGCGCCTGTTTGCGCTCTGCGAGGCGCACGAGACCGCGCTTGGCGCCTCCGGCACGCACCCCTGGGCGGACTACCGCGCCCAGCGCATCATCGACACCCCCCACTACCGGCGCGTCGAGGCGGATCTCAAGTACGTCGCCTGGCGCAACAACACCTTCAGCCTGCATGTCCACGTGGGCGTGCGCTCGCTGGAGCGTGCGATCGCAGTCTGCGATCGCCTGCGGCCGGTGCTGCCGCTGCTGCTGGCGGTCTCCGCCAGCTCGCCCTTTCTGGACGGGCGCGACTCGGGGCTGCACTCGGCGCGAACCCAGTCCTTCACGCGCAGCTTTCCGCGCTGCGGCATCCCTGAGGCCTTCGGGTCGTGGGCGGCCTACCGCTCCTATCTTCAGTTCCTGCTGCGCACCTCCTCGATCATCGAGTTCACCCAGGTCTGGTGGTCGGTGCGCCCGCACCTTGACTTCGGCACGGTGGAGGTGCGCATCTGCGACGCGCAGTGCACCGCGGGCGAGTCCGAGGCGCTGGCGGCGCTGATCTTAGCCTGCGTCGCGCAGGCCGCGCGCGACCACGATGAAGGCGTGCCCCTCGCCGCTCCGCCCGGGAGGCTGATCGAGGAGAACCTCTGGCGCGCAATTCGCTACGGTCTCGATGGCAAGATGATCGATCTGGAGCGTGCGAGCGAGTACCCGGCGCGTGAGGCGATCGAGCGCCTGCTCGCCTGGAGCGAGCCGGTGCGCAGCGAGCTTGACATCCACCCGTCCTTCCCGGAGCGCAACGGCGCCCAGCGCCAGCGGGCGCTGATCGAGGCGGGCGCTACCCCGGCAGAGGCCTTTGCGGAGGTCGTCAGGGAGACCCAGCGCACCTACGCCGAAGGGGTGCGGGCTTGACCGCAGGGGTGCGCGCATGAGCGCGGGCGAGGCGAGCGCGGCAGGTGCGCAGGGCGCGGCGTCCGGGAGCGGCGGCGAGGAGCAGCGCTTGCGTGCCGCCTACGAGGCGGAGCTTGCGCGGATCACAAGCGCCGAGCTGCTGCTGCAGTCGGCTGCGGCGCTGCTCAACCATGCCGCCAGGCGCCTGGGTCTGGCCGGCGGTGGTGGGGCCACCGACCATGGCCAAGCGCGCGATGCGATCGACGGCGTGCGCGCCCTGATGCCGGTGATCGAGCGCGCCTGTCCCACCCAGCAGGCGCAGGCGCTGCGCGAGGCGCTCTCCCAGCTGCAGCTGGCGTTTGCGGGCGCTGTGAAGGGAGGCGCGGAGAAGGGCGCGAAGAGGGATGCCTCCGCCGGCGCGCAGGCCGGTGCAGGCGCCGGCGCCGGCACCGCGAGCGAGGCAGGGAGGACGAAGGGAGCCCCGGGCGCTGGGCCCGATGCGCAGGCGCCCGGACGCGGTGGCGAGCGGGAGCGGGGGCCGGCCGAGCGCTCGGGGAGGCTGTGGGTGCCGGGGAGCTCCTAGTGCCGGCGGGCGCCCTTCCGCGCGCCCGCTCGATACACTGCGCCCGCCTTGCCGTCATGCGGGCCGTAGAGAGGGCCGGTGGGGCGGTCATCTGCGTGCGCCGACCGGCGCGCCGTCAAATACAGAACCCGTAGCGGAGGTTTCATTTGAGCAGTTTTCTGAGAGATCACGGTGTCGTTGTCGCGCTCGTCTGCGCGGGGTGTGCGCTCATCTACGGCATCCTCACCACGCGCTCGCTGCTTGCGCTATCGCCCGGCAACGAGCGCATGCAGGCCATCTCGCGCGCCGTCCAGCAGGGCGCGCGCGCCTACCTCAACCGCCAGTACACGACGATCGCGGCCGTCGGCGTGCTGATCTTCATCGCGCTGATCTTCATCCAGGACATCGCTGTAGCGTGCGGCTTTGCGATCGGCGGAGTGCTCTCTGGCGCGGCCGGCTACGTCGGCATGAACGTGTCGGTGCGCGCCAACGCGCGCGTCGCCGAGGCAGCGCGTGGGGGCATCGGCAAGGCGCTCTCCGCCGCCTTCCGCGGCGGGTCGATCACGGGGTTGCTTGTCGCCGGCCTTGCGCTGATCGGCCTGGCGGGCTACTACGGGCTGCTGACGGCGGTATTTGGCGACTCACAGAAGACCGCGGTCGATGCGCTCGTGGGGCTCGGCTTCGGCGGCTCGCTGATCTCTGTCTTTGCCCGTCTGGGCGGCGGCATCTACACGAAGGCCGCCGATGTGGGCGCGGACCTGGTCGGCAAGGTCGAGGCGGGCATCCCCGAGGACGACCCGCGCAACCCGGCGGTGATCGCCGACAACGTCGGCGACAACGTGGGCGACTGTGCGGGCATGGCCGCGGATCTCTTCGAGACCTACGCGGTCACCGCGGTGGCGACGATGCTGCTGGGGGTGCTGACCTTCAGCCAGGCGACGCAGGCTGCCCTCTACCCGCTCGTGCTTGGCGCGGTCGCTGTGATCGCCTCGATCATCGGCGCCTTCGCGGTGCGCACCAAGAGCGGCAATGTCGAGCGCGCCCTCTATCAGGGCCTTGCGCTCTCGGGGCTGCTTGCCGCCGGCCTCTTCTACCCGGTCACCCGCTGGTTGATGAGCGGGATCTCCTACAGCGCCTCCTCCGGAGCGCCCGGGCACGGCGCGCCGGGGGTTCTGCACCTCTATGCCTGCTCGCTGATCGGGATCGCGGTCACCGCGGCGCTGTTCGTGCTGACCGACTACTACACCTCGACGCGCTTCTCGCCCGTGCGCAAGACCGCGAGCGCCTCGCAGACCGGCCACGCGACCAACATCATCCAGGGGTTCGCATCGGGGCTGCAGGCGACCGCGCTCCCCGCGCTGGTGATCGTGCTTGGCATCTTCGGCTCCTGGAAGCTCGCGGGCGGCGGCACGGTCGGCATCTACGGCGTCGCCGTGGCGGTGATGGGTCAGCTCTCGATGACCGGGCTGATCGTGGCGCTCGATGCCTTCGGGCCGATCACGGACAACGCCGGCGGCATCGCCGAGATGGCGGACCTGCCCGAGGAGGTGCGCAACATCACCGATCCCCTCGACGCGGTCGGCAACACGACCAAGGCGGTCACGAAGGGGTACGCGATCGGGTCCGCAGCGCTCGCGGCGGTCGTGCTCTTCGCGGCCTTCCGCCTTGAACTGGATTCACACAAGCACCTGCCGGTGGGCGCATCGCTGAGCTTCGGCATCAACGAACCGGCGGTGCTGATCGGCCTGCTGCTGGGCGGGCTGATGGTGACCCTCTTTGCCTCGCTGGCGATCGAGGCGGTCGGGCGCGCGGGCGGGTCGGTCGTCGAGGAGGTTCGCCGCCAGTTCCGCGAGCACCCCGGGATCATGGAGGGCACCGAAGAGCCCGACTACGGCCGCTGTGTGGGCATCGTCACGCGCACCGCTCAGCGTGAGATGATCCTGCCCGCGCTGCTGCCGATCCTCTTGACGCTGATCATCGGGCTGATCGACGAAAAGGTGCTCGGCGGCCTCCTGATCGGGGTGATCGTGGTGGGCTTCTTCATGGCCGTGCTGATGACCGCCGGCGGTGGCGCCTGGGACAACGCCAAGAAGCTGATCGAGGACGGCGCCTTCGGCGGCAAGGGATCGGAGGCGCACGCGGCGGGGGTCACCGGCGACACGGTCGGCGATCCCTTCAAGGACACCGCCGGACCGGCGATCAACCCGATGATCAAGGTCGCCAACATCGTCGCGATCCTGATCATCCCGATCATCACCTAGGAGCGCGATCGGCTATGCTCGAGCCCGGTTGTCTGTGCCGGGCGCGAGCGTGCCGCCGAGACCAAGGATGGCGGGCGTCGCTCGTGGCAAGCCACGGGCAGGGAGCGACGAGGCGCTCTAAGCTGGAGATGAAATGAGCGGAGAGGTCAGAGGCCCATGTTCGTGCTGATCGTCGGCGCCGGGCGCGTGGGCGCCGCGGTCGCCAAGTACGCCCTGGCCAGCGGCCATGAGGTCTCGGTCATGGATGAGGACCCGCTCTCGCACGAGCGCCTCGACGCCGGCCAGGCGACCACCTGGGAGGAGGCGGGCGGACGCTTCACCGTCGGCACCGCGCTCGAGCTCGACGCCCTGCGCGAGGCGGGGATCGAGCACACCGACCTCTTCATCGCCTCCACCGACGGGGACAACACCAACCTGATCATCGCTCAGATCGCCCAGCGCCAGTTCGGCGTGCGCAAGGTGATCGCGCGCGTGATGGACCCCGCGCGCGCGGCGTGGTATCGGGAGCAGGGCCTGCACACGATCTCGCCCGCACAGGAGGCGATCGAGATGTTCAAGGAGGCGCTGCATGAGCACGCGCAGGCGCTGTAAGGGGATGCTGCGGTGTATGCGATAGTCGTCGGCGGCGGCAAGGTCGGCTTCAACCTGAGCCGCGAGATGCTCCGTCGCGGCCACGAGGTGACGCTGATCGAGAGCTCGCGCACCCGCTACGTCACGGTCGAGCGCGAGCTGGAGCACTCGGTGCAGTACGGCGACGGGACCGAGCTGTGGGTGCTCGAGCGCGCCGGCGTCGAGCGCGCCGACCTGGTTGTCGCGGTCACCGGCGACGATGAGGACAACATGCTCGTCTCGCAGGTGGCCAAGGACAAGTACGGCTGTGAGCACATCATCGCGCGCGTGAACAACCCGCGCAACTACAGCCACTTCAAGCTGCTGGGGATCCAGCCGGTGGTCTCCGCCACCGACCTGATCCTGCGCCTGATCGAGCACGAGGTCCCCCGCTACGGGCTCGTGCATCTGCTTGCGCTCGAAGACGAGGCGCTGCAGATAATCGAGGTCGAGGTCTCCGCCAGCGCGCCGCTGCTGGGCCGCCCGCTTGCGGACATCTCGATGCCGGACGGCAGCCTCTTCATCTCGGTGCTGCGCAACGGCGCGGGCTTCGTCCCCCGCGCCGACACCGTGCTTGAGAGCGGCGACCGCGTGCTCGCGGTGATCGAGCCCGGGCGCGAAGCGGAGATCATGAGCATGCTCGCGCCCGACATCAGCCAGGCTCCGGCCTGAGCAGCGCGCGCTGGCGCCGGCGCTATCCTTCTAGCCGCGTTCCGGGATGGTGTAATCGGTAACACGCGACACTCTGGATGTCGAATTTGGGGTTCGAGTCCCTGTCCCGGAGCCTCTCGCGCTCGCCCCCTGCGCCGCCGCTATGCCGCCACCGACCAGTCGGCATGCATGCGCGCGTAGGGGCCGCCGGCGTCGAGCAGCTGCTCGTGGCTGCCGCGCTCGACGATCCGCCCGTGCTCGAGCACGACGATCTGGGCGGCGTCGCGGATCGTCGAGAGGCGATGGGCGATGACGAAGGCGGTGCGCCCCGCAAGCAGCCGGCGCAGCGCGCGCTGGAGGCGCGCCTCGGTGTGCAGATCGACGCTCGATGTCGCCTCGTCGAGGATCAGGATGCGCGGGTCGGCGATCAGCGCGCGGGCGAAGGCGATCAGCTGGCGCTGGCCGGCAGAGAGCTGCACGCCGCGCTCGCCGATCTCAGTCTCCATCCCCTGCGGGAGCGCCTCGATCAGCTCGAGCGCGCCCAACGCGGAGGCGGCGGCGCGGATCTCGCGCTCGCTTGCCTGCGGGCGGCCGAAGGCGATGTTCTGGGCAATCGTCCCGGAGAACAGGAAGGCCTCCTGCGGGACGATCCCAAGCTGGCTGCGCAGCGAGCGTGCGCGCACCGTGCGCAGGTCGACGCCGTCGAGCAGGATGCGCCCGGCGGTCGGGTTGTAGAAGCGGCAGAGCAGCTTCACGAGCGTCGACTTGCCCGCACCGGTCGCCCCGACCAGCGCAACCGTCTGCCCGGCGGGCACGACGAGGTCGATCTCGCGCAGGGCGTAGTCGGGCTGCGCGCCCTCCTGCTCGCCCGCCCGCGCGCCGTAGGCGAAGGAGACGCCCTCAAAGCGCACCTCGCCGCGGACCGGTCGCAGTGACGCGCTGCCGTCGCGATCTGCGGGATGCGGGCGCTCGTCAAGCAGGGTGAAGATCTTCTCGAGCGCGGCCATGCCGGACTGGTAGGTGGTGTAGAGCTGGGAGAGCTGCTGGACCGGTTCAAAGAGGTTGGAGAGCGCCGCCACGAAGGCGACGATCGTCCCCAGCGAGATCGCGCCGGCGATCGCCTGATCGCCGCCGTAGAGGACGATTCCGGCGATCGCGAGCCCGGAGAGCAGCTCGACGGCGGGGAAGTAGGCCGCGTTGAGGTAGACGGTTGCCATGTTCGCGTCACGGTTGGCGGCGTTGAGCTGCGCAAAGCGCGCTTCGTGGCGGCGCTCAGCGGCGAACGCGCGCACCACGATGACGCCCGAGAGCGTCTCCTGGAGGTAGGCGGTGAGCGCCCCGATCGTCTCGCGCGTGCGACGGAAGGCGCCTGTGGAGGCGAGGCGGAACCAGACGCTGCCCGCGGCCATCGGCGCCAGCGCGAGGAAGGTGAGCAGCGCGAGGCGCAGATCGAGCACCAGCAGCACCACGATCGTCCCGATCAGCGTCAGCCCGGCGCCAAACAGCGTCACGACCGAGTCGGTGACGAGCGTGTCCAGCGCCTCGACGTCGTTGGTGATGCGCGAGATCAGGACGCCCGCCGGGCGGCTCTCGTAGAAGCGCAGCGGCATCGACTGCAGGTGGGCGAAGATCTCGATGCGCAGGTCCGCAAGGACGCGCTGGCCGATCCAGCCGACGAGGTAAGTCTGCAGATAGGTCATCGCCCAGGCGAGCAGCGCGACGGCGAGGAAGGCGAGCACGCAGGCCAGCAGCACCGTCATGTCGGCTCGCTCGATCCCGCGGTCGATCGCGAGCTTGGCGACCAGCGGGGGCGCCACCGTCGCGGCGGTGCCGAGCAGGAGCGCGCCGAGGGTCAGCAGCGCTCTGGCCCGGTAGGGAGCGAGGAGCACAAGCAGGCCGCGCAGGTTGCGCATCCGAGAGCTGCGGCGCGCGCCGCTGAAGGGAGTCCTCATGCCGGCTGCCTCCGCCGTCGCGTGCGGGACCCCTCGCGCGCGTGCGCACGTGCCTTGATGGCCTGCCCGGCGGCAAAGAGCTCGCGGTAGAAGGAGGAGGCGGCGCGCACCTGCGCATGGTCTCCGAAGGCGACCAGACGGCCGGCCTCGAGCACCGCGACAAGCTGCGCGATCGCCACGGTCGGCGCGCGGTGGGCGATCACGATCGTCGTGCGCTGCCCGGCGAGCGCGCGCAGCTGCGCGACGATCGCCCGCTCGGTGGTCGCGTCGAGCGCGGAGGTCGCATCGTCGAGGATCAGCACCCGCGGCGCGGCCAGGAGCGCCCGCGCGATGGCGATGCGCTGGCGCTGGCCGCCGGAGAGCGTCAGGCCGCGCTCGCCCACGCGCGTCGCGTAGCCCTCAGGCAGCGCCACGATGAACTCATGCGCACGGGCGGCGCGCGCGGCTGAGGCGATCTCCCGCTCTGAGGCCTCGGGCCTGCCGTAGGCGATGTTCTGCGCGATCGTCGTCGAGAACAGGAACGGCTCAGCGGTGACGTAGGCGACGCTGCGCCGCAGCTCCTCAAGGGGCAGCTCGCGCAGATCTGCGCCGTCGAGCCTCACCGCTCCGGCGCTGGGGTCATAGAGGCGCCCGAGCAGCGCAGCCAGAGAGCTCTTGCCAGCACCGGTCGGGCCGATCAGCGCAAGCGTCGATCCGGCGGGGATGCGCATGCTCACATCGCGCAGCGCCGCCCACGCGCCCGCCACGTGATCGCCCTCCGCGGGCGATCGCCTCGCGACCGCCGAAGCGGAGCTTGCGCCGAGCGCCGGCGCCGGGCTGTAGCGGAGCGTCACCGAGCAAAGCTCAAGCGCCCCTCGGCCGGGCGGCAGCGGGCGCGGGCTCGCGATCTCGCGCAGCTGGGGCCCGCGCTCGAGCAGCTCGAAGATGCGCGCGCCCGAGGCGGTCGCACGCTGCGCCAACCCGAGCGTCACGCCCAGCGTGCGCATCGGTGAGACGAGCATGTTGAGGTAGAAATAAAGGGCGCTGAAGGAGCCGATCGAGAGTTGCGAGCCGATCACGGCGTCACCTCCCACCAGCAGCACGGCGCTCAGCCCGAGTTGGGGCAGAAAGGCGATCATCGGGTTGTAGCGAGCCTCAAGGCGCGTGGCGACCATCGCCTGCTCGAACACCCGCCCGACGCGGTGACGGAAGCTGCGCTCACGCTCGCCCTCGCGCGCGAACGCCTTCACGATTCGCACCCCGGTGATGCTCTCCTCTGCCTCTGCGGTCAGCTCCGCGATGCGCTGCTGGACCTCCTGCACGGCCGGGCGTGCGCGCTTGCCGTAGCGCTCTGCGATCACCACGACAAAGGGGGTCGGCGCGATCGCGATCACGCCCAGCAGCGGGTCGATGGCGATCATCGCCGCCGCAGCGAGGAGGATCGTGAGCGCCGACTGCAGGATGAAGACGAGCCCGTAGCCGAGGAAGAAGCGCACGGCCTGCAGGTCGACGGTCACGCGCGACATCAGCTGGCCGGTCTGTTGGCCGTCGAAGAAGCCAAGCTCGAGACGCTGGAGGTGGGCGTAGAGCAGGCGACGCAGGTCGTACTCGACCCCCAGCGAGACGCGCCCGGCGATCAGGCGCCGGCCGAGCGTGAGCCCCCAACGTGCGAGCACGGCGATCAGAATCGCCAGCGCGATCAGCGCCAGCACATGGCGCTCGTGGGACGCTCGCGCGGCGCTGTGGGCGGCGTGCGCCCTGACGCCGGCGGTGATCGCGTTCACCGCAAGGCCGGTGAGGTAGGGCAGCAGCACGGTCATCGCCATCGCCGCGCTCGCCAGCAGCGCCGAGCCGATCACCCCGCGCCGGTAGGGCGCAAGGAAGGAGAGCAGTCGCGTGAAGGTTCTCATGCCGTCGCGCTTGCCACCGCGGGCTCGTGATGGCCGGCCGCGGCCACGAAGTCGCGACGACGCACGAGCAGGAGCGCGGCCACCGCCCCGGCGAGCGCAAGCCCCGCGGCGATCCAGAAGATGGTGTCGAGCGCGCCTGTGAAGCTGCTGCGGTAGGCGTGCAGGAGCAGCCCGCGCGTTCCTGCGGGAAGCCTTCCGGCAGCGCCTGCGACCTGGCCTGATACCAACAGGCTTGAGAGCGAGCCGTGCAGCGCGCTCTGCGTCGCGTGCAGTGCATGGTGGACGGCAAGGAAAGACTTGGTGCGGCTGAGCAGGTCGTGCTGGAAGATCGCTCCAAACCCGGCCACGCCGGTGGCGATGCCGACCTGGCGGAAGGTGGAGTTGATGCCGGATGCCATGCCGCCGCGTGCCGGCGTCACGACGCCGATCGCGGTCGATGCCAGCGGCGGGTTGATCAGGCCCACGCCCACGCCCTGGAGCAGGAAGCCGGGGATCAGCGCCGTCCAGGGGGAGGAGGCGTCAAGCACGGTCATCGCGATCAGGCCGCCGCCGCAGAGGATCAGCCCACTACCGAGCAGCAGCCGCACGGGTACACGCACGCTGAGCCGCCCGGCGAGCGGCGCGATCGCGAACATCGCAAGCGTGTTGGGGAGGAAGCGGATGCCCGCCTGCAGCGCCGAGTAGCCAAGCACGGTCTGCAGATAGAGCGTCAGGTAGAGGAAGAGGGCGAAGACCGCCGCCGAAAGGCAGAAGGCGACGAGGGAGGCGCCGAGGAAGGTGGGGAGGCGAAAGAGCGAGAGGTCAAGCATCGGCCGACGCTGCCGCAGCTCGGCCACGAGGAAGGCGCCGAGCAGCAGCGCGGCGCCGATCAGGCTGGCAAGGATCACGGTCGAGCCCCAGCCGCGTTCGTTGCCCTGCACCAGCGCGAAGACCAGCAGGAAGAGCGAGGCCGAGAAGGTGATCAGCCCCAGCCAGTCGGCGCCTGCAGCCTCCGGGTCGCGCGACTCCTCGACCTGGCGGGTTGCGCCGATCAGCGCTAGCACGCCAAGCGGCACATTGATGAAGAACACCCAGCGCCAGCCGATGCCGCTGGTGACGATGCCGCCGAGCAGTGGGCCGATCGCAACCGCGATCCCGGTCACCGCGCCGAAGATGCCGAAGGCGACGCCACGCTCGCGCCCGTGGAAGGCATGCCCGAGCAGGGCGAGCGAGGTCGAGAACATCATTGCTCCGCCGACCCCCTGCGCGCCGCGCGCGAGGTTGAGCATCAGCGGGTCGACCGAGACCCCGCAGATCGCCGAGGAGGCGGTGAAGGTGACGAGGCCCGTCGCGAAGATCAGCCGGCGTCCGCGCAGGTCCGCGAGGGCCCCAGCCATCAAGAGGAAGGCAGCGAGCGTGAGCGAGTAGGCGTCGACCACCCACTGCAGGTCTTCAAAGCTTGCGTGCAGGTCGCGCTGGATCGAGGGCAGGGCGACGTTGACGACGGTGATGTCCAGCAGCAGCATGAAGAGCGCGACCGAGATCACCGCCAATGTCCACCATTTTCGCTCCATCATGCTGCTCCTTTCCGGTTGTGCGCCCCCTGCACGGGGATCAGTCCACTCTAGGGAGCGCCGTCCGGCGTCCTGTCGCCTGCCACCGGTGAGACTCACCCGGCAAGGGCGAGGTGGCGGTCCAGAAACGGGACGACGCGCTGCCACAGCGCCGCCGCAGGCTGTGGGCGATAGCTTGGCCTGTAGTCGGCGAAGAAGGCGTGGCCGGCGCCCTCGTAGATGTCGATCTGGGTCTCGTGGGGGCTGGCGGCGACGGCATCCCGCAGCCTTGCTGCAACCGCCGGCGAGGGGTTCTGATCCTCGGCGCCGAATGCAGCCATCAGCGGGCAGGAGAGCGCGCCGGCAAGCTCAAGCGGCGGTGTCGGACGCTCGCTGCTGACGCGCGCGCCCGGCGCGGCTTCGTCGATGAAGCCGCCCCAGCAGTCGACCGCGGCCTGCACCTCAGCGCGGGCGCAGGCAAAGAGCAGCGCGTAGCGGCCGCCCATGCAGAAGCCGATGCAGCCGACAGCGCCGCTTGCATCCGCACGGGCGCGCAGCAGCGCCGCGGCGGCGCTGAGGTCAGCAAGCGCGCGCTGATCCGGCATCGCGGCAAGGCGGGCGATCAGCTCGGCTGCGTTGTCGCGATCGGGCGGCCCACCTTCGCGCGTGAAGAGATCGGGGGCAAGCACGCTGTAGCCGAGATTCGCAAAGCGGTTTGCCACGTCGCGAATGTGCTCGCCCAGCCCGCCCGCCTCGTGGATCACGATCAGCCCGGGGCGCCTGCCGGGCGCTCGGGGCTCGGCGAGATAGGCGCCGATCAGCTCGCCGTCGGCGCTGCGGTAGCGAAGCGCGCTTGCGCTCACCCGATCGGGGTCTGTGAGCGCGCCGGGCACGCCCTGCGGGCTTGCTGCCACGGCCAGCTCGCCATCGGCAATGCAGAAGGGGGCGCTCACGCGCGTCCTCCGGCGGCGGCCTTGCGCCGCTGTGCGGCACCCTGCTTTCCCTCGGCCAGCAGCGCACGGATGCGCTTTGCGCGCCCGCGCAGCTCGTCGCGCAGCCCGGATAGCTCGCGCACGCGGCGCTCCACGAGCGCAAGCTGGCGCTCGATGTGCACGAGGCTCTCCGCAAGCACCTCGCGACGACGCGCAGGGGAGAGGTCCTCGCGGTGGTATTCGGCCTTCAGCGCCGCCCGCGCCTCCTGGGCGCTGAGCAGCTCCTTGAGCTCCTCCAGTGAGACGCCGAGCAGCTGCCGTAGGCTCATGATCTCGCGCAGGCGCTCGACGTCGGAGGCGCCATAGAGCCGGTGAACGCCTGCGTGCCGCTCGGCTGCGGCCGGAAGCAGCCCGATCTCCTCGTAGTAGCGGATCGTTCGCGGCGTCGTGCCGACCAGGCGCGCGAGGTCGCCGATGCGCATCGCCGTCCCCTCATCGGGCGCGGGCGCGCTCGCGTGCCTGCCGGAGCCCTTGCGGGCGTTAGCCTGTGATGCCATCCGCAATCTAAACCTTACGTGAACGTAAGCTTGAGGCTAGCAGATGCGCCGCACTGCTAGAACGGTGCGATGGAGCGCATTGAGAAGAGCGAGCAGGAGTGGCGCCTGGCGCTGACGCCGCAGCAGTACGCGATCCTGCGCGAGGCCGGCACCGAGCCGCCCTTCACGGGTGCCTACACATACAACAAGGAGCGCGGCGCCTACCGCTGCGCGGGGTGCGGCGCCGAGCTCTTCTCCTCGCAGGCGAAGTTCGACTCCGGCAGCGGCTGGCCGAGCTTCAGCGAGCCGGAGATCGCCGAGGCGCTCGAGCTGCGCGAGGACCGCTCGCACAACATGGTCCGCACCGAGGTGCGCTGCCGGCGCTGCGGTGGTCACCTCGGCCACGTCTTCGACGATGGGCCCGCGCCGACGGGCAAGCGCTTCTGCATCAACTCGGCGGCCCTCTCCTTCTGCGCAGCGCAGGATCAAGGCGCAGATTAGGCGATGGTGATGATCGACCAGCAGCGGCGGCTGCGCGAGCCGCTGCCGACGCCGCCGGCAGCGCGCCTGATGGTGAGCGCCGCAGCGCTGCTGGCCGTGATCGGGCTTGGCCTCGGGATCGCCCTTGAGGGCGGCGGCGGGCGCGCGGCGGGGGGCATGTGCGTGGCGGCGACCGTTGCCAGCACCACCGGCGGCGCCCAGGTGCACGCCTGTGGGGAGGGAGCCCGCAGCCTCTGCGCAGCGCCCGGCCAGCTCGCCGGCAACGAGGAGCTTGCCCGCTCCTGCCGGGCCGCCGGGCTGCCCTTCGGCGCTCCTCGCGGCTGAGGCAAGGGGCGAGCGCCGGCGCTGCCTCAGCGGCCTGAAGCGAGCGCCGCGAGCGCGCTCTGGCCTATCCGGTTGTCGAAAGCGCCCGCCTGATCTTCGGATATCTGTCCCTGTGCGCGGCGACGCGCGCCCCCTTTGATTGCTGTAGGGCGCGTGTGGGCGCAGTGCGGCCTCCACGCGCTGTGTGTAACAGCCATTGCAAACTCAGAGAAAGATGGAGGCAGATGTCAACGATGCTTGCCACAGCGGGCTGGCTCCCATATAACACCTGGTTGAACCCGGGCGACAACGCCTGGCAGCTCACGGCCGCGACCTTCGTGGGGTTGATGAGCGTGCCCGGCCTTGCCGTCCTCTACGGCGGCGTCATGCAGAAGCGCTGGTCGGTGAACAGCATGATGCTGACCTTCGTCGCGTTCGCGCTCACGCTGATCGTGTGGGTGCTGTTCGCCTTTGAAATGGGCTTCGGCCACGCGATCGAGACCGCCGGAAGCGGGATCTTCGGCAGGGGCAGCTTCCTGGGCACGATGCTCGGCGAACCGGCAAGCATCCTCGGGCACATCGGCGAGCAGCACCAGGCGTCGATCCCCTCGATCACCACCGGGCCGTCCTTCCACTTCCCGACCTCGACGCTCGCCTACTTCCAGTTCGTGTTCGCCGCGATCACCCCGATCCTCGCGCTCGGCTCGGTGCTCGGGCGCGTGAACTTCAAGGCGTGGATGGTCTACGTCCCGATCTGGATCACGGTCGTCTACACCGTCAATGCCTTCCTGATCTGGGGCGGCGGCTACTTTGCCGCCCACGGCGCGCTTGATTTCTCAGGCGGCTACGTCATCCACCTGGCGGCGGGTGTCTCGGGGTTTGTCTTTGCGGCGGTGATCGGACCGCGGCTGCAGCGCGACCGCGAGGTCGATGCGCCCAACAACCTGTTGATGGTCGCAACCGGCGCGGGGCTCCTGTGGCTGGGGTGGAACGGCTTCAACGGCGGGGACCCCTACTACGCAAGCCAGGACGCCGCAAGCGCGGTGCTGAACACCAACCTGGCGACCGCGGTGGCGATGATGGTCTGGATCGCGTGGGACTACATCTTCCGCGACAAGCCCTCGCTGATCGGCACCGTCAACGGCATGATCACGGGACTTGTGGCGATCACGCCGTCGGCTGGCTTCATCAACGGCTACGGTGCGATCGCGGTCGGCGTCGTCGCCTCGACGGTCGTCTGGATGGCGATCCGCTACCTCTCGCGGGTGTCGATCTTCAGGCACGTCGACGACACGCTGGGGGTGATCTACACGCACGGGATCGCCGGCCTGGTGGGGGGCCTGCTCGTGGGCCTCCTCGCCGATCCGGCGATCATCGAGTACATCGGCAAGGGCGGGGCGGAAAGCCTGCCGGGCTTCAAGAGCGTCCTCTACGGCGGCTCCGGCACGCTGTTGCTCCACCAGCTGGAGGCCGGCCTCTGGGTGATCGGATTCACCGCCGTGGCGACCTTCCTGATCCTCAAGGTGATCGGGATCTTCATGCCCCTGCGCGTCTCCGACGAGGAGCTGCAGATCGGCGATCACGCGATCCACGGGCACGAGGTCTACCCGGCGGACATACCGACGCTCGGCGGCCCGCACACCCCGGGCTGGATCCCGGTGCCGGCGGCGGGCGGCGCGGCGGCCAGCGCAAGCGCGCTCTATGGCAGTGGCGCAGAGACGACGCTGATGCCAGGCGGCGGCGCCGCCGCCGGGGCGACCTAGGCGGTGGCGCGCCGGCGGGGCCCGCGTGGGCCCCGCCGGCGCAGCCTTTCGCAGAGCGAGCGTGCCCGCTCGGTGGGAAGCGGCCGAGAAGCTGTGGCGCGTCTCAGGCTGCGCCTATCGGGCAGGTGACCCCCGTGCCGCCAAGGCCGCAGTACCCGAGCGGGTTCTTTGCCAGGTACTGCTGGTGGTAGCCCTCCGCGGCAAAGAAGACGCCCGCGGGCAGCGCGTCGGGCGAGCAGCGCAGCGCGCGCACCTCGGTAGTGATCGTCCCGTGCCCGGCGCGGTGCAGCGCCTGTTGGTAGGCGGCAAGCGAGCTGCGCGCCTGCTCGAGCTGCTGATCGCCGAGGGCGACGATCAGCGAGCGGTACTGGCTGCCGACGTCGTTTCCCTGGCGCATGCCCTGCGTCGGGTCATGGCCCTGCCAAAAGATCCGCAGCAGCTCTTGGTAGGAGGTGGCCGGGGCGCCGCTCGTCGCGACATTGCTGCGGCTGCGAAAGGCGACCAGCACCACCTCCGCATGCGCGGTGGCGCCGCTGCAGACTTCCTCGTAGGTGGGGTTAGGGGTGTGGCCGCCGGCGTAGCCGACCGCGGTCGCATGGACGCCGGGCGTCTGCCAGAAGAGGCGCTCCGCGCCCCAGAAGCAGCCCATGCCGAAGATCGCAAGCTCTACGCCGGGCGGGAATGGGGGCAGGATCGAGGTGCCGAGCACCGCGTGGGGCGCGGGCGCCCCCAGCGCCTCGCTGCGCCCCGGCAGCGCCCGCTCGGGCTCGATCAGAGCGCTCTTGCGGCTGCGCGTTGGGAACACGCTTCAAGCGTAGCCGCGTGAGCCTATGCTCATAGCCGTGGAAGGCGAAGACGCGCACCCGGCCGGCAGCGGCGTGGCAGCGGGCTCTGAAGCCCAGCGCCCCCGTCGGCCTCCCTCCAGCGCGCTCCGGCGCGCGCGCGAGATAGCGATCGGCGTTGATCTGGGAGGCACGAAGATCGAGACCGTTGCCGTTCGCGCACCCTCGGCGGAGGTGATTGCGCAGGCGCGGGGCGCGACTCCCGCAGAGGGCGGCCCCCAGAGCGTGGTTGCTGCGATCGTCGATGCGGTCGCCGATGTCGGCGCCGCCGCGGGGGCGGCGGATCACAATCTCCTGGGCGTCGGCGTCGGCGTTCCCGGCCAAGTCGATTCAAAGCTGGGCATCGTCAAGGGGGGCTCTAACGTGAGTGGCTTCGGCAAGCCGCTTGAGCTTGCGCGCCTGCTGGAGGGCGCAATCGCGCCGCGGCTCGGGTCTGCGGTGGCGCTGCGGGTTGAAAACGACGTCCGCGCAGCGGTGCTTGGAGAGCTGCGCCTGGGGACGGCGGGAGCGTTTCAGAGCCTGCTTGCGATCTGGCTTGGCACCGGTGTGGGCGGTGCTGTCGTTTGCGCAGGTGCGCTGCACGTCGGCGCGGGCGGCGCCGGTGAGATCGGCCACTTGGTCGTCAAGCCGGGCGGCCGGCGCTGCACGTGCGGGCGCCGTGGCTGCCTGGAGGCCTACATCGGCCGCGCCTGCATGGAAGCGACGGCGCGCAAGCGCCTGGCGGCGGGGGAGCAGAGCGCGCTCTTTGAGCTGATGCGCGAGCGCGGGCGCGATCGCCTCACCGCGGGCATCTGGCAACGCGCCTACAAGCGTCACGATCAGCTTGCGCGCAGCCTGCTGCGCGGCGGCGGGCGGGCACTTGGCGTCGCGATGGCATCCGCCCAGAACCTGCTCGACTGCGAGGCGATCCTGATCGGCGGCGGGCTCGGCGAGAAGCTGCCCGCCGGGGTGCTCGAGCGCGCACGCAAGGAGATGGGCAGGCACCTGCTCGCGCCTGAGCGCGCCCCGCTGCTCGTGCGCACCGCCCTCGGCGACCTCGGCGGAGCGATCGGCGCAGCCCTGTTGGCGGTGCCGGCGCCGAGCGTCGCCTAGAAGGGAACCTCCTCATCGCCGATCGGCAGCCGCCCCTCATCTGCGGCCGTCTCTTTGGCGCCTGTCACGCGCTGGGCAGTCGGCGTGCTCGCGCTGACGATCTCGAAGCTTGCAACCCCCTCGCCGCGCTCGATCTCTTCGAGGCGACCCTGCTGGCTCTCGAGATACTCGGAGAGCGCGCGCTCGAGCCCCTTGCCCTCCGCAAAGAGCTCGCAGAGCTCAGAGACGGGAACCTCCTCCTCGTCGATGCGCGCGGCGATCTCCTTCAGGCGCTCATAGCCCTGCTCGAAGGTGATCGGCCGGGGATCCTGACCTGCTTTGACGCTTCTGCTCATCTTGACCGTCCTTTGCTCGCCCTGCGTGGGTGCTGATCGCTCCTGCTGAGAGCTCATGTTTGCAGGTCGCCAGGCGCTCGGCCCTCGCCCTCGCCGCGCTGTCCCTCCTGCACATTGACTTTACGTACAGCCGCGCTCGCGCTGCCATCGCGAAACGTCAGGTCGATCTCCTCGCCGCGATGAAGCTCGCACGCGGAGCGCAGCGGTCGATCGGCGCGGTGCGCGAGCACCCAGCCGCGGCGGCGGAAGTCCTGGGCGCTGATCAGCCGCGCCAGCGCGAGCGCCTCGCTACCGGAGCGCGCGAGCGCCCGGCGCGTGCGCACGGGCAGCGCCTGACCCCATTCGGCAAGCTCCTCGCCGGCAGCGCGCAGTCGCCGGCGCAGGTCACGCGAGGACTCGCGCAGCAGGCGCGCCAGCGCCTGCCCGTAGTCGCGCTCGTGGTCGGCAAGCTGACGACGGCAGGCGCGGGCAAGGCGCTCTCCCTCCCGGACGGTGGTCTCACGCAGGCGCGCCAGGTGCTCCTGTGCTGTGCGCAGGGGCGCTGCCGACTCACGCAGGAGCGCAAGGCGGTGCCCGAGCGCGGCGCCTGCCGCGACCTGGCGCCGCAGCGACTCCACGCGCTCTGCAAGCAGCGGTACCCGGCCGGCGGCGCTGCGCAGGCTGGCGCCCATGTGCGCGATCTCGCGCAGAATCTCCTCCCGCGCTGGGACCACAAGCTCCGCCGAGCGCGAGGGGGTGTAGGCGGCCCAGGCGACGTGGTTGCAGACCGGGTTGTTTTCGGTGTGGCCCACCGCGCAGACGACCGGCAGCGCGCTGGCGAAGATCGCGCGGGCAAGACGCTCGTCGTCAAAGCAGGCGAGATCCGCCACCGAGCCGCCGCCGCGGGCGATGATCACGACATCAACGCGCGGGTGCTCCTGCAGACGCGCGAGGGCGTCGATCAGGGCAAGCGGAGCGGCCTTGCCCTGAACGAGCGAGGGGCAGGTGAGGATGTCCGCCGCCGGCCAGCGGTCACGCAGCGCGCGGATCACATCCGCGAGCGCGTCGGAGCCCGCTCCTGCGATCACGCCGACAGCGCGCGGGAAGCGGGGCAGGGCGCGCCGTCGCTCGGGGTCGCAGAGGCCCTCTGCGCGCAGGCGCGCGATCAGCTCTTCACGGCGGCGCAGCAGCTCGCCCTCGCCGGCAAGGCGCACCTGCGAGACGATCAGGTCGAGCTTTCCCGCCTGCGACCAGAGGTCAGGTCGATCCACCGCCACCACGACGAGATCGCCCTCCTTTGGCTCGTGCTCGAGCGCAGCCACCTGGGAGCGAAAGACCTTGCATGGCAGAACCGCCTCGCCGTCGGTCAGCGAGAACCACAGCATCCCCGAGCTTGAGCGGCTGGGCCGCTGCACCTCGCCCTCCAGCGCAGCGGGGCCCACGGCGCGCAGTGCACGCCCGATCAGCGCAGCGTACTCGCTGACCGAGAGCGTGCGCGTGCTGCTTGCCTGGGGCATCGACGTAGGTCTAGCAGCGGCGCGCTCAGACGGGCGGCTGCCGCGTGCCTGCGCCGGCCGGCTGCGCCGCAGGCCGCTCTGCGCTGCGGCGCTCCGGAGCGCTCGCGAGCAGGGCACGCGTGGCGCCGGCGATCTCGATCGCCGCCTCGCGCGAGCGGCGGCTCGCTCCGGTCATGTTGATGAAGCCGTGGATCAGCCCCTCGCAGCGGCGTAGGATGACGGGCGTTCCGGCCTCGCTGAGCGCGTGCGCGTAGGCCTCGCCCTCGTCGCGCAGCGGGTCAAAGCCGGCTGTCACGACCAGCGCTGGCGGCAGCCCCGAGAGGTCGGGCGCGCGCAGGGGCGAGATCCGTGGGTCGCTGCGGTCCACGCTCTCATCGCCGACGTAGTGGCGATCGAACCAGTCCATGTCCTCAGCGGTCAGGAAGAAGCCCTCTGCGAAGATGCTGCGGGAGGGATGCTTGTAGGCGATGTCGGTGGCGGGGTAGATCAGCACCTGGGCAGCAGGCGTCGGGCCCCCCTCGCGCGCGAGCAGCTGGGAGACAACCGCGGCGAGGTTGGCGCCGGCGCTGTCGCCCGCGACCCCGATGCGGTCGCGATCAGCGCCCAGGCGCTCGGCGCTCGCGAGCGCCCATTCGAAGGCTGCCTGCGCGTCTTCCACCGCGGCGGGGAAGGGATGCTCGGGCGCCAGGCGATAGTCGATCGCGAGCACTCGCGCGCCGCTGTGGCGGGCTAGCAGGCGACAGAAGGCATCGTGGGTGTCAAGGTCGCCGAATACGAAGCCCCCGCCGTGGTAGTAGACGATCAGCGCTCGCTCGCAGCGCCCCTCGGTGGCGTGATAGAGGCGGGCGGGGAGCCCGTCGCCGTTGTCTATCAGCAGGTCGCTCGCTGCGATCGAGCGATCGACCGGGCCGCCGGCGACGGCAGCGCCGTGGCGGCGCAGGCGCCGCATCTGCGCGGGCGTCATCGCGCCGACCCTGGGCTCCCGCTGCAGGGCGAAGAGCTTCAGCAGCAGCTGGATCTCCGGCGCCAGCCGTTCGCCGTCGCGCTCGATTGGGGAGCCGCCTGCCAGCGCCAGCGCAGCTCGCTCGGGCAGCGACATGACCGCACGCAGCAGGGCGTATTCGATGCGCTGACGTGGGGTTCGCGAGTCGCTCATCGCGCAGCTTGCGCCACTCTACCGTGTTTGTGCCCGTGCGCTGATCATGCGCAGGAGCCCGCTTGGTATGGTCCGAGCGCGACAGGCAGCAGCGGCGCGGTCCAGATCAAAGGAGCGGCAGATGGCGGCAGAGGAGCAGTATCCGGGCGTGACCGTCGGAGATGGATACGCAGTTGGCAACCTAGACGATCTCGGGCAGGGGCCCGGCTTTCGCAAGGTGCGCCGCGCGCTTGGCGTGCAGGAGCTCGGCGTCAACGCGATCGTGATGCCGGCGGGGATCGAGAGCGGCGCCCACTATCACGACCAGCAGGAGGAGCTCTACTTCGTCCATCGCGGAGCGATCGAGATCGAATTCGGCGACGGCAGCGTGCACGAGCTGCGCGAGGGCGGCTTTGCGCGCGTCGATGCGCCGACGGTGCGCCGGATCAGGAACCGCGGCCCGCAGGAGGCAATCTACGTATGCGTCGGCGCCAAGGGCGGCTACGTGGGCCGCGATGGGCGCACGCCGCCGGGCGAGGAGGAGCGCGTTCGAGCGCTGCACGGGTAGTGGGGGTGGCGGCGCTAGGCGGCAGCGAGAGACGCGGGCGGGCAAGCGCTCCCGCTCGTGGCGGCGTTGCCGCGCGGCGCCCAGGCATTGCGCCGGCGCTTGCGGCGCTTGCGCGCGCGGATGCGACGCTTGCGGAGCTGATCGACCGTTACGGCAAGCGCGTCTGGCAGCAGCGGATAGCAGAGCGGCCGCGCGAGCCCTTTGCGGCGCTGCTGCGCGCGATCGTCGGCCAGCAGGTCTCAGTGGCCGCAGCGCGCACGATCTTCGGGCGTCTGGAAGCGAGCTTCGGCAACAGCCTGCCCACCCCTGTGCAGCTGCTTGAGGCCGACCCGGGTCTGTTGCGCAGCGCCGGGCTCTCTGCCTCCAAGGTGCGCTACGCGCGCGAGCTTGCGCTGCGCGCGCGCCAGGGGATGCTCGATCGGGCGCGCTTTGAGGGCGCCGATGACCAGACGGTTGCGGCGGCGCTCGAAGCGGTGCCGGGCATAGGGCGCTGGACGGCGCAGATGTTCCTTATCTTCCACCTCGGCCGTCTCGATGTGCTGCCCTGCGAGGACCTTGGCCTGCGCCGCTCGGTGGGGTTGCATTATGGCTATCCGGAGACCCCCTCCGCGGCGGCGGTGCGGGAGCTCGGCAAGCGCTGGATGCCATACCGCTCGATCGCGACGGTCTACCTGTGGCGGGCGGTGGCCACGACACCTTAGGCGCAGTGTGAGCGACGCCCATGCGATGGCTCCGAGCGTGATCTGCCTGCGTCTGCGCACGGCTGGCCGGCGCCTGGCGCTGAGCGCCGTGACGGCTGCGCTTGCCGGACTCACCGGCACGGCGCTTGCCGCGCCGCTGAGGGCGCCTGTGGTCGGGCCCCTCGAAGGGCACGCGCTCCGCCACGCTGCTGGGAGCGGATCGGCGCCCGGCGAGGAAGGCGGGGCGGCGGGCGCGCACGGGGCAGGGCCGTTCATATCCGCGCCTGTGCTTGACCCGCCGCGGCTCGCGATTCCGATCGACCGCAAGGGGCCGAGCGGAAGCGCTGCCGGCGCAGGCAGAGGGCAGATCGCAGCTGCGCCGGAATACATCTTCCTTGCCCCGCACATCGACTTCGCAGATCACGAACCCTTCATCGGCGCGGCCGGCCCGGAGATCGTCGAACCCGACGGCAGGCTCGTCTGGCAGCTGCCGATGCGCGGGGAGCGGACGATCGGCGGCCGGCCGGCGCAGCTCTCGGCCAACGACTTCACCACGGCAACCTACGAAGGAAAGCCGGTGCTGGTTTGGTGGGAAGGCTACATGACCCCGGAAGCGACGACCGGCGGCGTGTGGGTGATCGCAAACCAGCACTACCAGCGCATCGCGACCATTCGCCCGCCGCGCGGCCTGCAGCTGGACCTGCACGACATCGAGATCACGCCAAATGGGATGGCCTACGTGATTGCGAGCAGAACGGTCTCGATCAACCTCAGGGGCTGCTGCGGGGGGCCCGTGCACGGGGAGATCTACGACCAGGAGATCCTTGAGATCGAGATCAGGACCGGCAGGGTTGTCTGGTCCTGGGATGCGCTCGCGCACATCCCGCTGAGCGAGTCCTACGAGCCGATCCCGCGCAACCGGCCGTGGTTTCCCTACCACCTCAACGCGATCGCGATCGGGCCCTCGGGCAACCTGATCGTCTCGGCCCGCAACACCTGGGCTGCTTACTGGGTCAAGCGCGCGGGGCGCAGGGATGATGGAGCCGTGCTTGCGACGCTTGGCGGCAAGCGCTCGACCTTCAAGCTTGGGCCGGGCGCGCGCTTTGCCTGGCAGCACGACGTGCGCCCGCACGGCAGCGATGAGGTGTCGCTGTTTGACGACGAGGCCGCTCCGGTCGAGGGCAGGCAGTCGCGCGGGCTGATCCTCTCACTTGACTGGACGCAGCATACCGCAACTGTGCTTCACCAGTATCTGCTGCCGCGCCCGCAGCTTGCCGGCAGCCAGGGCAACGTCGAGGTGGAGGGGGATGGGAACGTCTTTGTGGGCTGGGGGCAGCTGCCTTGCTTCAGCGAATACAGCGCCTCGGGCACCCTGCTCTATGAGGGGGTGCTGCCGGGGCCGGACGGCTCCTACCGCGCCTTTCGCGCGCCCTGGGTGGGTCTGCCGCTCGCTCGCCCCTCAGCGTTCGCCAGGCGCCTGGGCGTGAGCGGCCGTGTGAACGTGTACGCAAGCTGGAATGGGGCCACGCAGGTCGCCTCCTGGCAGCTGCTGGCGGGGGCAAGCGCCGCCAGGCTCGCAGCGGTCGGCAGACCGGCTCCGCGGCAGGGCTTCCAGACCACCATCGCCACCAGCGACCAGGGCCCCTTCTACGCCGTGCAGGCGCTCGGTCCCAGGGGCGAAGCGCTCGCTCGCTCAAAGCCGATCGGGCTGCTCCGCTAGGGCGCCCGGTGGCCGGCTGTGGGCGATCCTCAGCCAAGCGGCGTGGCGATCGCCGCCAGCGGATCGCCAGCCAGGCTCTGCCCACCCGCCGCACAGAGGCCTGCTGAGGTGCAGGAGACCGCGACAAGGAAGCCTCTGGCTGCTCCGGCGATCTTCGCCATCCGCCACGAGGTGCCGTCCCATTCCTCGGCGAAGGGAGCAGCTTCGGAGGGATTGGCGATGCCGGGCCCGACAAGCTCGTTTGAGCCGACCGCCCAGCAGTCGCGTTCCGAGACGCAAGCGATCCCCTGCAGCGTGACATCGGGGTGTTGCGGGCTTGCCATCGGGACGCTCTGCCAGGTGCCGTCGATCAGGTGGACGGCGGCCGGTCGCAGGCCGCCGCTGTTGCGATCACCGACGATCCAGCAAGTCGTGAGCGTTGCGCAGCTGATCGCGCCCTCACCGCCGCTCATCGCTATCGGCAGCCTCTCCGGCGCCCACCGTCGTCCGTTGAAGTTGGCGATCTCGTAGGTTGCGCTGCTCCTGCCGATCGGGCGCTCGGTCGCCCAGCAGGCATCGGCGCCGGCACATGCGACATCCACAAGCGAGCCGCCCGTGCCTGTAGCTGACACGAGCACGAGCCGACGCCCGTTCCGATGCTCAAGCAGCGTGTTGTGCGTGCCTGCGGCGCTCTCACCGAGATTCTTGCCGCCGACCGCCCAGCAGTCGGCGTGCGAGAGGCAGGCGCCGGACCCGAGGGCGTCGCCATTGCCCGAGGAAGGAGGGCTCGGGGCGCCGATCGGCGACCAGGAGCGCCCGTTCCAGCGCAGGGCGAGCGCGTGGCCGCTGGGGTTGCCGACCCGGCCGACGGCAAGGCAGAACGACGCTGAGCTGCACGAGATCGAGACGAGGGCGCTCTGGCGCATGCGCAGGCGGTCGCTCAGCCTCCAGGCGTGACCGTTGTAGCGCCAGATCAGGGCGGTGTTCGAGGTCAGCTGAGTGCGACCGTGAGTGACCGTCGCGTCCCCGACAGCGAAGCAGAGCGTCGCCGAGATGCATGAGACCCCACCGACCCCGGTGATCTGCGCAGCGGTCTTCGGCAGCGTCGTTGCGAGGAGCTCGCTCGCGGCGGCTGGCGAGGTGCCCGGCACCGCGGCGGGCGCCTGCTGCGCGGTTGCGTTCTGGGCGCTCGCAACGGCAAGGCTCAGGGCGAGCGCGCCGATGGCGGCCGCGCGCGGCGACCGATAGAGACCGCGCTGGCTCGTTGCGGGCTCCATAGGAGGGGCGCTTCGACTCGACCGCTGCGCTGGTAACGCTTGGTGGCCGCCCACGGAGCGCGATCGACCTCCGCCGGCGTGGGGCTGCGGAAGAGACCGCTGCAGGGGCGCCAGGCAGAGCCGCGCGACGGCAGCGGCGCTGTCCTGCCGCTCACAGCATCAGCGGCTGCGGCGCAGCGCCGCTGTACGGGCTACCGTCGCCGCTCGCGCTCGAAAGGGGTCGGATGCTGACAGCGACTCCGCTGCCGCGCAGCGCGACGGCTCGCAGGAATTTCCCAGGAGGCGCTGAAAGCGGCTGAAGGTGTGTGGGTTCAAGACATATGTCCCAGGTGATAGGTCTCTGGTGAGTCGAGACATGCGTCTCACCCTGGACAGGGATCTCGCTGGGCACTGGTCGTGGAGGCGA
>JAJPKQ010000034.1 GCA_021323635.1 bacterium
AAGCAGGAGCTTGAGGAGGCCGGCGCAACCGTCGAGCTGAAGTAGGGCCGGGCTGCGGCGGGCGGCGGCCGCCGCCCGCCGGCTCGCTCGGGCGCGCTTTCGCGCGCAGGCGCACACCTGCGCTACAATCAGGCGGTCGGCCTATAGCCGCAGCCGTCCGCAGAAGCGATCGCGCGCCGCATACGCGCGGTCGGGGCGGGGTCCGTGACGCCGACAGGCCCGTCGCCGGGTGACGGTGGCGTGTGCTATATTCATGGGTCACGTGCGCGTGCGTGGCGGAGACCGGGAACGGCGAGAGCCGACCGGCCCCATGTCGCGTCGCCGCCGTGCCTCCCAGTTCCGCCCGTTTCGCTCATCTCTCTGAAATCTCTTCCTGTTGAAGGAGTCAACCTTGGCACCAGCCGACGCTCTTCGGACGCGCCGTAGCTTTGCGCGCCTGCACAAGCCCCTCGAAGTCCCCAACCTGATCGACATTCAGCGCCGCTCCTTCGAATGGCTGACCGACGCCAAGCGCGGCGGCCTGCGCGAGACGATCGACGACGTCTCGCCGATCGAGGACTACACGGGCAATCTCGCGGTCCAGTTCGGCGAGCTCAACTTCGATGAGCCCCCCGCCTCGATCGCGCAGTGCCGGGAGAAGGACATGACCTACGCCCGGCCGCTGACGATCACGGTTGCCTTCATCAACCGCGAGACCGGCGAGATCCGCGAGCAGTCGGTCTTCATGGGGGACTTCCCGTGGATGACCGAGCGCGGCACCTTCATCATCAACGGCACCGAGCGCGTTGTGGTGACCCAGCTCGTGCGCTCCCCGGGCGCCTACCTGATGGAGCCCAAGGACCCAGAGAAGCAGGTCTTCGTCGCCAACCTGATGCCCGCGCGCGGCTCCTGGCTGGAGCTTGAGATCGACAAGAAGGGGCGCGTGTACGTGCGCATCGACCGCAAGCGCAAGCTGCCCGTGACGGTCCTCTTGCGCGCGATGGGCTACACCGCCGACGAGCAGATCCTGGCGCTCTTCGACGGGTCGATCTACATCCGCAACACGCTTGAAGCCGACACCGAGGCGACGCGCAGCGAGGAGGGCGCGCTGATCGAGCTCTTCAAGAAGCAGCGCCCCGGCGAGCCGCCGAGCGTGGACGGCGCGCGCGCGCTGCTCCAGCAGCTCTTCTTCGACCCCAAGCGCTACGACCTCACGCGCGTGGGGCGCTACAAGCTCAACGCCCGTCTGGGCCTCGAGATCGACCTTGAAACACGCACCCTCACCCACGAGGACATCATCGCGCTGGTGCGCGAGCTGGTGGGGCTGCCGCGGCTGCTTGGCGTGCCCGAGGACCCCGAGTCCGAGGTCAAGGACTACGCCGCCGAGGCTGCGACGCTCCCGCGCGAGCCGATCGCAAAGCACCTGGACGAGTACGAGCACTTCGGCAACCGCCGCCTGCGGACGGTCGGCGAGCTGATCCAGGAGGCCTTCCGGATCGGCCTCTACCGGATGGAGCGGGTTGTGCGCGAGCGCCTGACGACCGAAGACGCGGACACGATCACGCCGCAGACGATCGTCAACATCCGCCCGGTCGTCGCCGCGCTGAAGGAGTTCTTCGGCTCCTCTCAGCTCTCGCAGTTCATGGATCAGACCAACTCGCTCTCCGGGCTGACCCACCGTCGCCGGCTCTCCGCGCTGGGCGCCGGCGGGCTCACGCGCGAGCGCGCGCCGATCGAGGTGCGCGACGTGCACCCGACCCACTACGGGCGGATGTGCCCGATCGAGACCCCTGAGGGCCCGAACATCGGCCTGATCGGCTCGCTCTCCTCCTACGCGGAGGTCTCCGAGCACGGCTTCGTCACGACGCCCTACAGAGTCGTGCGCGACGGCGTCGTAACCGATGAGATCGTCCACCTCGATGCCACCCAGGAGGAGGAGCGGGTGATCGCGCAGGCGAACACCCCGATCGACGAGCGCACGGGCAAGCTCAAGGGGTCGGAAATCCTCTGCCGTACGCAGGCCGGCCAGTACGTCACGGTCTCCCCCAAGGAGGTCGACCTCCTCGACGTCTCACCGGAGCAGATCTGGTCGGTCGCCACGGCGATGATCCCCTTCCTGGAGCATGACGACGCCAACCGCGCGCTGATGGGATCGAACATGCAGCGCCAGGCGGTGCCGCTGCTGCGCGCCGAAGCGCCGCTGGTGGGCACGGGCATGGAGCGCCGAGCGGCGGTCGACTCCGGCGATGTGCTGGTCGCGCGCCACGCCGGCACGGTCTCCTATGTCGATGCCGACCAGATCGTGATCAGCCACTCCGGGGGCAAGGAGGAGTACAGCCTGCAGAAGTTCATGCGCTCCAACCAGGGGACGCTCATCCACCAGAAGCCGCTCGTGCGCTCCGGCCAGCGGGTGAAGGCGGGCGAGGTGCTTGCAGACGGCTCCTCGACCGACCAGGGCGAGATGGCGCTGGGCAAGAACCTGCTTGTCGCCTTCATGTCCTGGGAGGGCTACAACTTCGAGGATGCGATCGTCGTCTCGCGGCGGCTCGTCTCCGACGATGAGCTGACCTCGATCCACATCGAGGAGTACGAGATCGACGCGCGCCAGACCAAGCTCGGCGACGAGGAGATCACGCGCGACATCCCCAACCGCTCCGAGGAGTCGCTGCGCAACCTGGACGATCGCGGCATCGTGCGCGTCGGTGCCGAGGTCGCCTCGGGCGACCTGCTTGTCGGCAAGGTCACGCCGAAGGGCGAGACCGAGCTGACCGCCGAGGAGAAGCTGATCCGAGCGATCTTCAAGGAGAAGGCGCGCGAGGTCCGCGACACCTCGCTCAAGGTGCCCCACGGCGAGGGCGGCGTCGTGATCGACGTCAAGACCTTCTCGCGCGCCTCGGGCGATGACCTGCCGCCGGGCGTCAACGACCTCGTGCGGGTGCTTGTCGCAAAGAAGCGCAAGATCTCCGAGGGCGACAAGCTCGCCGGGCGCCACGGCAACAAGGGCGTGATCTCAAAGATCGTCGACATCGAGGACATGCCCTTCCTCGAGGATGGGACGCCCGTCGACGTGATCCTCAACCCGCTTGGCGTGCCGAGCCGCATGAACGTCGGGCAGATCCTCGAGGCGCACCTGGGCTGGGCGGCCGCCAACGGCTGGTATGACGACGGCTCGGAGGCCTACCAGGAGGCGCAGAAGGGCGCCAACGGCGCGCCGGGACGGGTCTTTGTCGCCACGCCCGTCTTTGACGGGGCGACCGTCGAGGATGTCGACGAGGCGCTCGTGCGCTGGCAGGAGCAGCACAAGGGAGCGATCCGCATGGACATCGACCGCTCGCGCCGCCCCGGCTCGCGCGCCTCGGGCAAGGTCACGCTCTACAACGGCCGCACCGGCGAGCCCTTCGAGCAGCAGGTGACGGTGGGGCACATGTACATCCTCAAGCTCCTGCACCTGGTGGACGACAAGATCCACGCTCGCTCGACCGGCCCCTACTCGCTGGTCACCCAGCAGCCGCTGGGCGGCAAGGCGCAGTTCGGCGGGCAGCGCTTCGGCGAGATGGAGGTCTGGGCGCTGGAGGCCTTCGGCGCCGCCTACACGCTCCAGGAGATGCTGACGATCAAGTCCGACGACACGGTCGGGCGGGTGAAGGCCTACGAGGCGATCGTCAAGGGCGAGAACATCGCCGAACCTTCGATCCCGGAGTCATTCAAGGTGCTCCTCAAGGAGATGCAGTCGCTGGCGCTCGATGTCAACGTGGTCTCCGAAGAGGGCGAGCGCGCGGAGCTGGGCGAAGAGGACGACGACCTGCTGCGCGCCGCCGAGGAGCTCGGTCTGGACCTCTCCGGGGTGCGTGCGCTGACCGAAGGCGAGGAGGCGCTCGAGGAGGAGGGCGCAGCGGAGGACGAGTCCGAAGCTGTGCTTGAAGGGCCCGATCGGGGGCAGGCAGAAGAAAACGGCGACATCGAGCTCGACGAGAGCGAGCTCAGCGAGGAGCACTCATGATCGACATCAACAACTTCGACGCGATCGAGATCTCGCTCGCCTCCTCCAAGCAGATCAGGAGCTGGAGCCACGGCGAGGTCACAAAGCCCGAGACGATCAACTACCGCACGCTCAAGCCCGAGAAGGACGGGCTCTTCTGCGAGCGCATCTTCGGCCCGACCAAGGACTGGGAGTGCTACTGCGGGAAGTACAAGCGCGTCCGCTACAAGGGGATCGTCTGCGAGCGCTGCGGGGTTGAAGTCACCCGCTCGAAGGTTCGTCGCGAGCGCATGGGCCACATCGACCTTGCAGCACCGGTCAGCCACATCTGGTTCTTCAAGGGCGTGCCCTCGCGCATCGGCTACCTGCTCGACATGGCGCCCAAGGAGCTCGAGAAGGTGCTCTACTTCGCCGCCTCGATCGTCACCTGGGTCGACGAGGAGGCGCGCGCCAAGGACCTCGACCGACTTGAAAAGGAGATCGGCAAGGAGCTTGACAGCCTCGCCGCCGAGCGCGAGCAGCGCGTGCTGGAGCTGCGCGAGTCGCTGCAGCGCCGTGAGGCGTACCTGACGGGCGGCAAGCAGAGCGGCTTCAACGACGAAGACCACCTGTGGGCGGACGCGCTGGACGTCAACATCGCCAAGCTCTCCGCCGAGGAGCGCGACAAGCTGCTCAAGGACGTCCGCAAGTCGATCGAGGCGGACATAGCCGATACGGAAGCCTACATCGATGACTCCGCCGAGCGGCTGCGCCGCTCCTTCGAGCTGTTCAAGACGATGGAGGTCAAGCAGATCGAGCACGACGAGACGCTCTTCCGCGAGCTCAAGGAACGCTTCGGCTCCCCCTACGGGCTGGGCGAGTACTTCCGCGGCGGGATGGGCGCCGAGGCGATCCGCGACCTGCTCGAGCAGGTGGACCTCGAGGCGGAACGGACGGAGCTGGAAGAGCAGGTGCGCACGGGGCGCGGCCAGAAGCAGCAGCGCGCCGTCAAGCGCCTGAAGGTGGTCAGCGCGTTCATCTCCTCAGGCAACAAGCCCGAGCAGATGATCCTCGACGCGATCCCCGTGATTCCGCCCGAGCTGCGTCCGATGGTCCAGCTCGACGGCGGGCGCTTCGCGACCTCCGACCTCAACGACCTCTACCGGCGCGTGATCAACCGCAACAACCGCCTCAAGCGCCTGATCGACCTGGGCGCGCCCGAGATCATCGTCAACAACGAGAAGCGGATGCTCCAGGAGGCGGTCGACGCGCTCTTTGACAACGGCCGGCGCGGACGCCCCGTGACCGGGCCCGGCAACCGCCCGCTGAAGTCCCTCTCGGACATGCTCAAGGGCAAGCAGGGCCGCTTCCGTCAGAACCTGCTGGGCAAGCGCGTCGACTACTCCGGGCGCTCGGTGATCGTCGCCGGCCCCTACCTCAAGCTGCACCAGTGCGGGCTGCCGAAGCTGATGGCGCTGGAGCTCTTCAAGCCCTTCATCATGGCGCGGCTGGCTGAGCGCAAGCAGGCGCAGAACATCAAGGCCGCCAAGAAGATGGTGGACGCGATGATCCCGGAGGTGTGGGATGTGCTCGAGGAGGTCATCCACGAGCATCCGGTGCTGCTCAACCGCGCGCCCACCCTGCACCGGCTGGGCATCCAGGCCTTCGAACCGATCCTGGTCGAGGGCAAGGCGATCCAGGTCCACCCGCTTGTATGCCACGCCTTCAATGCTGACTTCGACGGCGACCAGATGGCCGTGCACCTGCCGCTCTCCGCGGAGGCGCAGGCGGAGGCGCGCATCCTGATGCTCTCCTCCAACAACATTCTCTCGCCCGCGCACGGCGCGCCGCTGGCGACTCCCACCCAGGACATGATCCTCGGCGCCTACTACCTCACCTACGGGCCGGACCCCGAGGAGCTGGCAGCCAAGCGCGAGCTGCTGGCCAGCGGCAAGTGGCCCGCCGATGAGGCGCGCCCGCACGTCTTTCGCACCGCCCAGGAGGCTGAGCTCTCCTACGAGGCTGGCGTCGTCAGGCTGCACGACCTCGCCGAGTTCCGTCCCTTCCGGCGCGCCGGCGGGCACGTGCTGACGACGGTCGGCCGCATCGTCTACAACGACCGCATCGAGCGCGCGCTGGCGGAGGCGCTCGGCGAGGAGTTCAACCCCGCCAGCTACGACTTCGTCAACCAGTCGATGAAGAAGTCCGACACGACGCGCCTGATCGAAGCGCTCGTCCAGCGCTACGGCGCCTCAGCGATCGCGCTCGTGCTCGACGCCTTCAAGGATCTCGGCTTCCACTACGCCACCCAGGCGGGTGTCACCTTCTCCAAGAACGACGTCGTCGTGCCGCCCGAGAAGGAGCAGATCCTCGATCGCTTCGAGCGCCAGGTGGCTGAGATCTCCGAGCAGTACGACATGGGACTGATCACCCAGGAGGAGCGCCACGAGGCGGTCGTCGAGCGCTGGAACGCGGCCACCGACGAGGTTGCCGAGGCGATGGTCACGGGGCTGGACACGCTCAACCCGATCCACATGATGGCCAACTCCGGCGCGCGCGGCTCCTTCAAGCAGATTCGCCAGCTGGGCGGGATGCGGGGGCTGATGGCAAACCCGAAGGGGGAGATCATCGAGCGCCCGATCAAGTCCAACTTCATCGAGGGCCTCTCGGTGCTCGAGTACTTCATATCCACCCACGGCGCGCGCAAGGGCCTGGCGGACACGGCGCTGCGCACGGCAGACTCCGGCTACCTGACGCGACGGCTGGTGGATGTCGCCCAGGACGTGATCGTGCGCGAGGTCGACTGCGGCACCGAGGAGCACATCGAGATGGACGCCTTCGACGCGGCTGGCGAGCCCAACGAGAACCTCGTCGGGCGCAATGCCGCGGAGGCGATCAAGACCAAGCGCGGGCGCGTGCTGGTGGAGGAGGGCGCGGAAATCGACCGCGCCGCACTCGCCGAGATCGCGCATGTCTTCGAGGAGGAGCACAGCAAGGGCCATCCGGTGCGCATCCCTGTGCGCTCCGTGCTCAAGTGCGCCGCTGAGAGCGGCGTCTGCCAGGCCTGCTACGGGCGCTCGCTGGCGACCGGCCAGCGCGCTCAGATCGGCGACGCGGTCGGCATCATCGCGGCCCAGTCGATCGGCGAGCCGGGCACGCAGCTGACGATGCGGACCTTCCACACCGGCGGTGTGGCCGGCGCGGACATCACCCACGGCCTGCCGCGCGTGGTCGAGCTCTTCGAGGCCCGCAAGCCGAAGGGTCTGGCGAAGATCTCCGAGCACGACGGGGTGGTCTCGCTCGAGGAGTCCGAGAAGTCGCTGACGGTCGTGATCACCGACGACTCAGGCGAGGAGCACCGCGCCGCGTTCCCGCGCCGCACGCGCCTGTTCGTCGCGGCGGGCGATCGGGTGCGCGCCGGCCAGCAGCTCAACGAGGGCTCACTGGACCCCAAGGAGCTGCTTGCGATCCGCGGGCGCACCGAGACCGAGCTCTACCTCGTGCGCGAGGTTCAGGAGGTCTACAAGTCTCAGGGGGTCGACATCAACGACAAGCACATCGAGCTGATCGTCCGCCAGATGATGAAGCGCGTGCAGGTCGACCAGAAGGGCGACACCGAGCTGCTGCCCGGGCAGCTGATCGACCGCGGCCAGCTGCTTGCGGCCAACGAGGCGGTCGAGCGCTCAGGCGGCGAGCAGGCCAGCTACGAAGATGTGATCCTGGGCATCACGAAGGCCTCGCTCAACACCGACTCCTTCCTCTCGGCGGCCTCCTTCCAGGAGACCACGAAGGTGCTCACAGACGCGGCCCTGGAAGGCAAGGTCGACCGCCTCAACGGCCTCAAGGAGAACGTGATCATCGGCAAGCTGATCCCAGCCGCAACGGGGCTAAAGCGCTACCGGCGCATCGAGATCGAAGCTACGGAGCCCCTGCCGCGCGGCGAGGAGGACAGCGGGCTGCTCGATCGCGCCGAGCTTGCGGCCGAACTGGAGCTTGCCGAAGGCGAAGGCTTCTCCCGCCATGTGAGCGCGCTTGAGGAGGACCTGAGCGCCCTTGAGCAGATCAGCGCAAGCGCTCCGGACGAGGGCTTCGTCGAAAACACGCCGGAGACTGAAGTCCCCGAGGACTGAGCGCCGATCAGGCGGGCGCCGCGGGGCAGCGCCCGCCTGATCGATACCGCCCAGCGCACTGCGGAAGCTCACCGGATCTTTATGCTCGCTAGAGGTGGCCGCTGCAATCTGTCTAACTGTGCCGCTCCCGCTAAGCAGGCAGCGCAAATGCGCCGATTGGGCAAGCAAGCGCCGAACCGGCGGGTGCTCGAGGCGGCGATCGTGCCGGATGCCAATGACAAGTGCGCAGGAGAGAGGTAGGCCCTGATGACAGCAACGATCGGTGCAGGCGTGGTGCTGGCGTTCCTCTGCGCGCTGACCGCGAACCTCGGCTTCTTCTTCAAGTACCGCGGCGCCAACGCTGTCGCGCCGGTGCGCGTGCGCCATCCGATCGCAAGCGCCAGGGCGCTCTTCTCCTCGCGCGCGTTTGCGGTTGGCATGCTTGTCGCGACAGGCGGCTGGGCGCTCCATGTCGCGGCGATGGCGCTGGCGCCGATGTCGGTGGTGCAGGTGACGCTCGCAGGCGGCGTAGTCATGATCGCGGTGCTCGCGGATCGCGTCTTCGGCTACCCGGTCGGGCGCCGGCAGTGGGCGGGCCTGTGGCTGATCGCCGGCGCTCTTGCGCTGCTTGCGCTCACGCAGCCGGCGATGCACGGCTCCCAGTCGCGCTTCTCGCCGCTTGCGATGGTGGCCTTCGAGGGATCCCTGTTTGGGATCGGCGGGCTGCTGATCGCCGGGCCGCGCCTGCGCGCGCTCGGCGCGCACCGCCACAGCGGGCTGATGCTCGCGGCCTCCGCAGGCGTCCTCTTCGGCGTCTCCGACACCGCCATCAAGGCGCTTTCGGGGATCTCGCTCGCGCATGGGCCACTGGCGCTGATCGCAAGCCCCTGGCTGGCGATGGCGGTCGCCGCCTCGATCGTCGCCTTCTACGCCTCTGCGAAGAGCCTTCAGGAGGGGGAGGCGGTGCCCGTGATCGCGATCACGGGCACGGCGATGAACATCGCCGGCATCGCCTCCGGCATCCTCGTCTTTCGCGACCCGCTGCCGGCAAGCGTGCTTGGCATCCTGGGCCAGTCGCTCGGCTTCGTGGGGGTGGTCGTGGCCTGCGCCCTGATCCCGGCCCCGGTGCGCTCGGCGGGCATCGAGCACCGGCCCGCGCTGGGCGGCGCTGCAGCTTGATCGCAGCAAGGGGCCCCAAGCGGGGCAGCGGGCGCTGAGCGTGAGGGCAGGCGTCGGCGCAGCGGCCGACCGGCTATGATCAGGCGCCGATGCCGACGACCAACCAGCTCGTCAACAAGGGGCGCGTAGCTCCCAAGAAGAAGCTCTCCACGCCGGGCCTGAAGTCGGGCAAGGGGCGCAAGCGGCGGGTCGCCGCCCCCCAGCGGCGGGGAGTCTGCACGCGCGTCTACACGACCACGCCCAAGAAGCCCAACTCGGCGCTGCGCAAGGTCGCGCGCGTGCGCATCTCCGGATCGACCGAGGTCACCGCCTACATCCCCGGCGAGGGCCATAACCTCCAGGAGCACTCGGTCGTGCTCGTGCGCGGCGGTCGCGTCAAGGACCTGCCGGGCGTGCGCTACAAGATCGTGCGCGGCGCGCTTGACACCGCAGGCGTCTCAGAACGCAAGAAGGCCCGCTCGCAGTACGGGGCGAAGAAGCGCTGAGCGCCGCGGGCGCCGGGAGCGACAGCGGATGCCACGACGTGCAAGAGCGCAGATCCGGCCGATCGAGCCCGACCCCGTCCACCGCTCGCGGGCCGTTCAGCAGCTGATCAACAAGGTCATGCTCGACGGCAAGAAGTCGCTTGCGGAGCGGATCGTCCACGAAGCGCTCGCGTTGATCGGGGAGCGCTCCGAGCGCCCGCCGGTGGAGGTGCTCGAGGAGGCGCTCAAGGCGCTCACGCCGCAGCTTGAGGTGCGCTCGCGGCGGGTCGGCGGCGCAACCTACCAGGTGCCCGTCGAGGTGCCCGCACGGCGCGGGCGCACGCTTGCGATCCGCTGGCTGGTCGCAAACGCGCGAGCGCGGCGCGAGCGCACGATCGCCCAGCGGCTGGCGGGCGAAATCACAGACGCCCTCGCCGGGCAGGGCGGCGCGCTCAAGCGCAAGGAAGACATCTTCCGGATGGCGCAGGCCAACAAGGCCTTCGCCCACTACCGCTGGTAGCTGCAGAGCCGCTGCTACGCTCGGCCGATGGCCCCCAGCCGCCGCGCCGAGACCCCCATCGAGCGACATGTCTGGGTCGTCGCGGGCGTGGTCATCCTCGGGATGATCATGTCGATTCTCGACACCACGATCGTCAACGTCGCGCTTGCGACGCTGGCCCGCGATCTGCACAGCGGCGTGGCTGCTGTGCAGTGGGTGATCACCGGCTACATGCTCGCGCTGGGCGCGACGATCCCGCTGACGGGCTGGGCGGCGCGGCGCTTCGGCGCCAAGCCCACCTACATGGTCTCGCTGGTGCTCTTCACGGTTGGATCTGCTGCCTGCGGCCTCTCGAGCGCGATCGGGCCCCTGATCGCCTTCCGCGTGCTGCAGGGCGTCGGCGGCGGGATGCTGATGCCGGTGGCGATGATCATCATGGCGGAAGTCGCCGGCCCGCAGCGGATGGGCCGCGTGATGGGCGTCGTCTCGATGCCGGCGATGATCGCGCCGATTCTCGGGCCCGTGCTCGGCGGCGTGATCGTCCAGAGCCTGCACTGGTCCTGGATCTTCTTCGTCAACGTCCCGGTCGGCGTCCTCGCGCTGGCGATGGCGGCGCGGATGCTGCCCCACACCGACTCCGGCGAGGCGGGGCCGCTCGATCTGAGAGGATTGCTGCTGCTATCCAGCGGCCTCGTCGGCTTCACCTTCGGCATCAGCGAACTGGGCGCAGGCGCGCCGATCGGCTCGCTGAAGGTGCTGCTCGGCGGGCTGCTGGGGCTGGCGCTGATGGGCGCCTTCCTGGCGAGCTCCTCGCGCGCGGCGCGACCGCTGCTGGATCTTCGCCTCTACCGCTCGCGCATCTACAGCGGCGCGGCCTTCACGACACTGGGGGCAAGCGCTGCGCTGTTTGGCGCGATGATCCTGATCCCCCTCTACTACCAGGTGGTGCGCGGCGACTCGGTGATCGCCGCCGGGCTGCTCACCGTGCCCCAGGGCCTTGGCGCGCTGGTGGCGATGCCGCTGGCCGGAAGGATCTCCGAACGGCTCGGCGGCGGGAGGGTGGCGGTCGCAGGCGTGCTCCTGCTCTCCATATCGACGGTGCCGCTCGCCTTCCTGGGCGCGCGCACCTCGCTGGTGTACATCTCAGCGATCCTCCTCGTGCGCGGACTCTCGATCGGTCTGTGCTTCATGCCCGCGATGACCGCCGCCTTCGCCGCGCTGCGCCCCGAGCAGGTCTCCGACGCAAGCCCTCAGCTCAACGTCCTGCAGCGGATCGGCGGCGCGGTGGGCACGGCGATCGTCGCGGCGGTGCTTGCGGGCGCCTCGCGGCAGGCGCGCACCCCGGCGGCGCTGGCTCACGCCTACGACAAGACCTACTGGGTCGCGCTCGCGATCGCGGCGCTCTCGCTTCTGCCCGCCCTGCTGCTGCTGCGCGCAGAGCGAGCCGATGTGCGAGAGCGCTCCGCGGGCGAGCAGCACCCGCAGGCGGCGCTGGAGGGCGCCGGGCTCTGATCCTCCCGTCAGCATCCCTTTGCTATAGTCGATCCGTTCCGCATGTGCCGCCCCGGACGAGGGGCGCCACCGGGCGGGCGATGAGCAGCAGAATGGAGACCTCGGCCACATAGACACGTAGGCGGTCCCGGCAAGGCCAAGTGCGTGCATGGGCCCGAGGGGGCCCATTTTTTTGCCCTCCTCGCCGCACCCGGGTCGCGCCGGCGCCCTGATCTGGTGCGCAGGGGGCGAGCGGGACCCGGCAGCGAGCAGATCGACAGCAGCAAGCAACCACAACCGCGAAATCAGGCAAGGTCAAGGCAGATGCCCCGCAAGTTCCCACTTGAGAAGACCCGCAACATCGGGATCATGGCCCACATCGATGCGGGCAAGACAACCACCACTGAGCGGATCCTCTACTACACCGGCCGCACCTACAAGATCGGCGAGGTGCACGAGGGCGCGGCGACGATGGACTGGATGGAGCAGGAGCAGGAGCGCGGGATCACGATCACCTC
>JAJPKQ010000021.1 GCA_021323635.1 bacterium
TCCACGACACGAGCGAACTGCGCGTGCACCTCCGTGTCGTCGGGTTGATCGAAGATCGTGCGCACCAGCGTGGCCACCCACGGCTGCGTCGACTTCGGCACCTTGGCCAACAGATCCCGTAGGTAATGGGTTCTGCAGCGCTGCCAGGAGGCGCCCGGCAGGGTGGCTCCGATCGCCTCCACGAGCCCCCGGTGGGCATCGGAGGTGACCAGACACACGCCCGAGAGGCCCCGGGCAACCAGGCTTCTGAAGAAGGAGAGCCAGCCGGCCCCGGACTCCTCGCTGCAGATCTCCATCCCCAGGATCTCCCTGTATCCGGAGGCGTTCACGCCGGTGGCTATCAGCACGTGGAGCTTGCGGATCGCGCCCTCCTCGCGCACGCGGCAGACCAGCGCGTCGGCCCACAGAAAGCGGTATGGACCTTGGTCCAGCGGGCGGTTGCGGAAGACCTCCACCGCCTCGTCCAGGGCTTTGGCCATCTCCGAGACCTGGCTCTTTGAGATCGCGTCGATGCCCATCGCGCAGCACAGGCGCTCGACGCGCCGGGTGGAGACGCCCAGCAGGTAGCTGGTGGCAATCACGCTGATGAGGGCCTGCTCGGAGCGCCTGCGGCGCCCCAGGAGCCACTCAGGGAAGTAGCTGCCCTGGCGGAGCTTCGGGACGCGCAGCTCGATCGAGCCGGCGCGGGTGTCCCAGTCACGAGAGCGGTAGCCGTTGCGGGAGTTGGTGCGCTCGGTGCTGACCTCTCCATAGCCGGCGCCGCAGAGGGCTTGGGCCTCCGCGGACATGAGCGCCTCGCAGAAGGTCTTCAGCAGCGAGCGCAGGGCGTCGGGATCGGCCTGCTCGAGCTGGGCGCTCACGAGCTCGGAAAGGTTCATGCTGTGGGGTGCGGCCATCGTGGTGATCTCCTTCGTTTGGTTTGACTTCATCTACGAAGGATCCCGCGATGGCCGCGCTACGTGCCGGGCCGCTGCGCGAGGGCCGGGCCTTACACCACGTGCGTGGACGCTACTGCTGCAGGCGCCATCTGCGCAGGCGATCATCGCCTTTCCGCCGCACGGGGCGCCGATCTCCTATCTTCCCCCGCGCGCAGTCGCTTCCCTATATGCCTTCGATGAAGCGCTCTCGAATGTCGAATACAACGGCGGCATGGTGATGCGCTCCAACAACAACTACGCCTTCTACTGGGACCCGTCCGGCGCTGCGAGCTATCCGACGACATACAAGGAAGGCGTCAACGACTTCTTCAGCTACCTTGCGCACGACAGCGGAGGCCATGAAAACGTCGACTCGGTGATCGCGCAGTATGGGGACTACGAAGGCGAATATGCCTCCTACCGCTCGACGTTCGCGGGCGAAATCGCTGACAGCGAACCCTATCCTGCAAACGGCTGCGCCTTTGCAGCGGTCTGCCTGACCAATGAACAGGTGGCGACGGCAGTCAAGAGCCTCGTGGAAGCGCACAGCCTTCCGCGTGGCTATGAAAGCGAGTACTTCGTGTTGCTGCCGCCGGGAGTCGAAGTCTGCTTCAGCGCGCAGGGGGAATGCTCATACGGCTCGACCAAGCCTGTGTTCTGTGCGTACCACTCGGCGACGGGCACCGCCGCCGAACCGATCATCTACGCCGTGGACCCCTACGTCTACGGTGACTCCTCCTGTGCGAGCAGCTATGACCCGAGCGGCAATCCCTACGCCGAAAGCATCCTGCAGGGTGGGCTCGTTCACGAGCATGACGAGTCGCTGAGCGATCCCTGGCCACCGACCGGCTGGGCGGACCTCTCAAGCGGCGCGCTCTCGGAGGTCGGCGACAAGTGTCGGGGAGGCAGCTTCGAAAAAGAAATTGGCACCGTGCTGGGCACCGCGCCCGACGGCAGCCCTTACAACCAGGTGATCGACGGCCACTACTACTACTTCCAGCAGGAGTGGAGCAACATCGGCTCAAAGTGCATGCAGCGGATTCCGGCCACAGGCCAGGAAGCGGTAGCGACCTTCACCAGCAAGCCGGTCTCGGGCGATGAGATGAGCTTTGACGCCGAAGGCTCCTTCATGCCGGGCGGGGTCACGCATTACGTCTGGCAGTTTGGCGAAGGCAGCCTTGATCTGGCCCCAAACAATTGGACCAGTGATCTGCACCCCATTCCTTGGACCACTGATCTGCACCCCATTCCTTGGACCACGCTTGCGAGAGTCAGGCGGCCAGTGTCGGTGTGTAGAGATTGTCATATTCACTCGGCGTGAGCATCCCCAGCGCGCTGTGTCGGCGCCGACGGTTGTGGAACACCTCGACATATTCGAAGATCGCGTTGGCCAGCTCCAGACGCGTCCGCCAGCGCTTGCGATTGAGCAGCTCGACCTGCATCCGCGCCCAGAACGCCTCCATCATGGCGTTGTCGTAGGCGTCGCCAACACGCCCCATCGAGAGCTCAAGCCCGACGCTCTTGACCCGCTCGCTGAAGGCCCAGGAGGTGAACTGGCTGCCGTGATCGGCATGGACAATGCCACCGGCGATCGGCTTGCGGCGGCCGATCGCCATGCCGAGGGCGCTGGTCACAAGCGACGCCGGCTGGGAGTTGTCGATCGACCAGCCGACCACGCTGCGCGAATAGGCGTCGAGCACCACGCAGCAGTAGAGCTTGCCCTCGCGGGTGGGGTGCTCGGTGATGTCTGTGAGCCAAAGACGATTTGGAGCCTCTGCGCCGAAGCTGCGCAGGACCAAGTCGCAGGCCGCGGCGCCTTCGGTCGGGGGACCGCGACGGTGCGCCTTGCGCTTTGGAAGGCCCTGGAGGCCCAGCGAGCGCATGATTGCTTGCACGGCCTTGCGATTGGCGACGATCTCGTGATCGAAGCGCAGCTCGGCGACGATGCGCCGCACGCCGTAGGTGCCCATCGAGGCGTGGTGGATGTCGGCGATCAAGGGTCTGAGCTGGGCTCTGCGCAGCTCCCTGACACCGGGTGGCTTGCCTCGCCAGTGAAAGTAGCCAGAGGGCGCCACGCCGAGCATCCGGCAGAGGGCCTTGGCGCTGTGTCCCTGCCCGGCCAGGGCCTCGATCACCGGGTAGATCCTTTTGGGGCTGGGCGGTCCTTCTCCTCACTGAAGAGGGCGGATGCCTTGCGCGTCAGCTCCAGCTCGGCTTCAAGCTCGCGCATGCGTGCCTTCGCTGCCGAGAGCTCGGCCTGTTCGGCGCTGTGGAGACCGGGCCGCAGACCATGATCGACTTCATCTTGGGCGATCCAGCGGTAGATGGTCGCTTCCGAGACGCCGAGATCATCAGCGAGCTTGCGTGGTCTTCCGCCGGCCCGGCAAAGCTCGATGACGCGATGGCGCAACTCCGGTGGGTAGGACTTGGGCATGAGCGCTCCTTTGGTTCATGCCGCCAACCCTCTCATATGCCTGGTCCAATTGTTTGGGGCCAGATCAGCCTGGTCCAATTGTTTGGGGCCAGATCACTGGTCCAATTGTTTGGGGCCAGATCAAGTGGACCGATGAAGGGGGTCCAGCCAAGCCCGCTCTACGAAAAGCCGACCGAGACGACAAGCGCGAGCATCACGCACACTTTTGCAAGCTCGGGGACGTCCTACACCGTCTCGCTGACGATCTTCGGCGCAAACGGAGAAAGCGCGGCGACGAGCCGTGTGATCTAGGCCGGCGAAGTCGGGCCGGTGCCGCGTTTCAAGACCGGCTCGGCACCGGCTGCAGGCGTGCCGCTGACCTTCAACGGCTCCGAATCGGACCTGGGCATGGAAGCGTTCGGCAACGTTGAAAGCTACCGGTGGTCGTTCGGGGACGGCACGCAGAGCAGCCAGGGGCCGGAAACAACGCACACCTATTCGGCGCCCGGAGCCTATCGGGTGACTCTGACCATCGAAGATGCCGGCTTTCAGCGCGCGAGCACAACTGAGCTGATCACGGTCAAGAAGGCGCAGGCGATCTCCTTCAGCACCACACCTCCTGCGCACGCGACGGTCGGCGAAGCCCCTTACGCCGTGGCGGCGAGCTCGAGCGCCGGCCTGCCGCTGACGCTGCGGATCGCGCCGGGCAGCGAACACGCCTGCACGCTGAGCGGAGACCAGGTGAGCATGATAGAAGCCGGGACATGCACCGTTGAAGCACTCCAGGAAGGGGATGGTGAATACGCGGCCGCTAGCAAGAGCCAGTCGTTCACCATCTACTCCCAGACCAGCTCGACCACCTCCTCCACCACCGGCTCCACGACCTCCTCGACATCCAGCTCGACAACGTCGTCGACCACCCTCTCCAGCAGCAGCTCCACGACCTCCTCCACATCGAGCTCGACCACCTCCTCCACATCCAGCTCCCGGACCTCGACCAGCTCAAGCGCCACGACGAGTAGCGGCGGCGAAACGAGCACCACCAGCAGCAGCACCCTGAGCGGATCGAGCTCCACGCACACGAGCGCGACGACCAGCACGGCGACGACCACGCAGAGCAGCACAACCGCGACGATCACCACCGAAACGACCACGGAGGTGACGAGCGTCAGCTCGAGCGGTGCGCCGCCGAGCGCCACAGCTTCGACTTCGGTGTCCGCAACAAGCACCGGGGGCACGTCAGGCGCCGCGCACGGAGGCGGTGAAGCCACGCGCCGCGGCGCGCTGGCGCTTGTGCACGCAGGCCTCCTGCGCGTCGGGCTCCTCTTGCTCCGCGTGCGCGTGCCCGCGCCCGGGGTGCTCCACCTTGAGCTTGTGCTCTCAGGGTCCCCCCGAGACTGCAGTGCGGCGCGCGGGCGCCGGTCGGGGCGCTGCAAGAGCACGCAGCTTGACTTGCGCCGCTTGCAGCGTGTGCGCGCCGGCCTGCGCACGCTCCGCCTCGAGCTCGGCCGCGATCGGCGGCTGCTCAGCACTCTGGCAGGGGTGCGCCTGGCGGGGCGTCTGCTGCTGGCGCTCCACGGCGGCGGTCGCATCGTTGTGCGCCTGCGCCCGCTGCCGCTTGGCCACGTGGCGGGGCGCGCAGCAGGCTGAAGGCGCTCGCTCAGCGCGCCCCGATCAGGGCGAGCGTCTGCATTTGCCGCAGCGGGCACGGTTATGCTCAGGAGCTGTGCTCTCAGTGCTCCTGACCAATGACGACGGGATCGAAGCCGAGGGCCTGCGTGCTCTCTATCGCGAGCTCGCGCACGTTGCCGAGCTGCGGGTGCTCGTGATCGCGCCCGACGGCAACCGCTCCGCGATGGCGCGCTCGATCACCACCCGCCGGCCGCTGTGGGTGGAAGAGGTGGCCTTCGAGGATGGCAGCACCGGCTATGCCACGGATGGCACCCCCGTGGACTGCGTGCGGCTGGCAAGCCTCGGGCTCGTCGAGGGCTTTGCGCCGGAGCTTGTGATCTCGGGCGTCAATCACGGTGCCAACCTCGGCGATGACATCACCTATTCGGGCACCGTTGCAGCCGCGCTCGAGGGGCTTGTGCTGGGCATCCCTGCGATCGCTGTCTCCCAGCAGCAGCGCGGCGGCGCGCTCGACTACCGGGCCGGTGGCGGCTATGACTTCAGCTGTGCGGTTGCGTTCATCTCGGTGCTGCTGCGGCGCCTGGCTGAGATCCCCCTGCCTGAGCGCACGCTGCTGAACGTCAATGTGCCGGCGGGCACGCCCTCCGCCGTCGAGGTCACGCGGCTGGGCAAGCGCATCTACCGCGATGAGCTGCGGATGGAGAGCGAGGAGGAGGGCCCGCCCTTCCGCCGACGCTACTGGGTCTACGGTCATGACCCCGGCTACCACGAGGAGCCGGGCACCGATCTGGCGGCGGTCGCCGCCGGCAGGATCGCCCTGACGCCACTGCATTTCGACCTGACGCACGAGCCCGGGGTTGAGGCCCTGCGCGCCTTCGACCTGGGCTCGCTGCTGCGCTCAGCGCTCGCAGGCGCGCAGGGGCAGCGGAGCGCGAGCGGCGATGGCGACTGAGGCCGCCGATCCCGCCAAGCGCGCACGCGAGCTGCGCGAGCAGATCGAATACCACAACTGGCGCTACTACGTCCTCGACGATCCGGAGATCGGCGATGCGCAGTTTGACGCTCTGATGGACGAGCTGCGTGAGCTGGAGAGCGCCCATCCCGAGCTTGCACGCCCTGACTCGCCCACCCGCCGCGTCGGCGGGGAGCCGGTCTCGGCGCTGCCGAAGGTCACCCACCGCGAGCCGATGCTCTCGCTTGCAAACGTGCGCAGCGCCGATGAGCTGCGCGCTTGGGTACAGCGCATGCGGGCGCATCTGGCGCGGGAAGGGATCGAGGATCCACGCTTCGAGTATGTGGTCGAGCCGAAGGTCGACGGGCTTGCGATCAGCCTCACCTACGAGCACGGGCGCTTCGTGCAGGGCGCGACCAGAGGCGATGGCGTGACCGGGGAGGATGTGACCCACAACCTGCGCACGATCCGTTCAATCCCGATGCGGATCGCTGACGCGCCGGCGCTCGTGGAGGTGCGCGGCGAGGTCTACATGTCGCTGTCGGACTTCACCGCGCTCAACGAGCGCCGAGCGGCGGCGGGCGAATCGACGTTCATGAACCCCCGCAACGCCGCTGCGGGCACGATCCGCCAGCTCGACCCTCAGCTTGCCGCGCAGCGCCCGCTCTCCTTCTGGGCCTATCAGCTGTCGCATGCCGAGGGAGTGGCGATCGACAGCCACTGGCAGGCGCTTGCCTGGCTGCGCGAGCGCCGCTTCCCGGTCAATCCGGAGATCGCTCTCATCGACGACGACGAGGCGGTGATCGAGCGCTGCGAAGGGTGGGAGCGCGAGCGCGGCCGCCTTGACTTCGAGATCGATGGCGCGGTCGTGAAGGTGTCTGACCTGGAGCTGCAGCGGCGGCTGGGCGCAGCCGGCCGCGATCCGCGCTGGGCGGTGGCCTGGAAGTTCGCGCCCACGACCGCTGCGACGAAGCTGCTTGAGATCCGCTGGAACGTAGGGCGCTCGGGCGACCTTCATCCCTATGCGCTGCTCGAGCCGGTGGCGGTGGGCGGCGTCAGGGTCAGCAGGGCTACGCTGCACAACGAGGAGGATCTGCTGCGCAAGGACATCCGCGCGGGCGAGGAGGTGATCGTGATCCGCGCCGGCGACGTCATCCCGCAGGTGATCTCGCCGGCCCCGCACGTCGTCGAGCGCAAGCGCCGCCCGAAGCCTCCCCTGCCACCGACGCGCTGCCCCTACTGCGGCACGCCGACTGTCAAGGAGGAGGGAGCGGTCTTCACGCGCTGCCCCAACCGCGACTGCCCTGAGCGCCGCCACCAGCTGCTCAAGCACTTCGTCTCTGGCGGCGCGATGGACATCGAGGGCCTCGGCGAGAAGCAGCTGGCGCTGCTGCAGGAGCGCTCGCTCGTGCGCAGCCCGTCGGACATCTATCGTCTGCGCGCCGAGGACCTGGAGCCGCTCGAGGGCTTCGGCGCCCTCTCTGCGGCCAAGCTGATCGCTGCGATCGAGCGCTCCAAGCGCCAGCCCTTCGCGCGGGTGCTGAACGCGCTTGGCATACCCGAGGTGGGGGAGAAGACTGCCCGTGACCTCGCCCGGCGCTTCGGCAGCATCGATGCGCTGCTGAGCGCCGATCCCCAGCAGATCGCCGAGGTGCCCGGGATCGGCGAGAAGGTCGCCAGCGGCATTCGCAGGGCGCTCGACGATGAGCAGCTGCGGGCGCTGATCGAGGAGCTGCGCGCTCTGGGCCTGCGCCTGCGCGAAGCGCGCGCGGGGCGTGGCGGGCCGCTTGCGGGGAAGACGCTGGTTCTGACCGGGACGCTGCCGCAGCTGACCCGCGAGCAGGCGCAGGAGCTGATCGAAGGGGCAGGAGGGCGGGTGACGAGCGCGGTCTCCGCCAAGACCGATCTCGTCGTGGCCGGCGCCGCTCCGGGCTCAAAGCTCCAGAAGGCGCGACGGCTGGGGATCGAGGTCATCGATGAAGAGGGCCTGCGCAGGCTGATCGGCGAGTGAGCTCCGCGGCGCTGTGGCCATTTGCGCTCGCGGGCTCCGCGCGTGCGGCAGGCGGTCGGCGCCGCGCTGCGCGGCGGATCGCTCAGTCAGACGCCGCCGCGACCGGCTGGCCGCCGGGCGGGTAGGGGCCGGAGTAGATCTGCTCGATCAGATCGGCGTAGTGGTCGCTCACAACGTTGCGCTTGACCTTCAGCGAGGGGGTGAGCTCGCCCGCCTCCTGCGTGAAGTCGTGATCGAGGATCGCAAAGCGCTTGACCTGCTCGACCTGGGCGTAGTGGGAGTTGACGCGGTCAAGCTCCGCCTGGATCAGCTCGCGCACCTTGGGATCATTCGAAAGCTCGCCCATCGTCGTCGGCAGCCCCTGCGACTGCGCCCAGGGGATCACCTCTTCCTCGTCGAGCGTGATCAGCATCACCGGGTATGGGCGCCGGTCGCCGAACATCACCGCCTGCGAGATCCAGCGGCTCTGCTTCATCTCGTTCTCGAGGTTTGCCGGTGTGATGTTCTTGCCGCCGGCGGTGATGATGAGGTCCTTCTTGCGACCGACGATGTAGACGAAGCCGTCCTCGTCGATGCGCCCCAGATCGCCTGTGTGCAGCCAGCCATCGACGATCGTGCCGAAGGACTGCTCGCTGTTGTTGTGGTAGCCCTGGAAGACGTTCGGCCCCTTGATGAGCAGCTCGCCGTCGGCGGCGACCTTGATCTGCACGCCTGGGTAGGGCTTGCCGATCGAGCCGAAGCGGTAGTCGGAGACCGTCGAGTAGGTGGCGGCGGTCGAGGTCTCGGTCATGCCGTAGCCCTCGAGCACCGGCACCCCTGCGGCAAAGAAGAATTCAAGGATCTCCTTGGCGATCGGCGCGGCCCCTGAGACCGCTTCGCGCAGGCGCCCGCCGAAGACCGCGCGGACGTTCTTGAAGATCCGCTCGTCGTACTCGGCGTAGCGCGCCTTGAGATCATCGGCGAGCGGCTGCCCGGCGATCTGTGCGCTGCGCACCGCCATGCCGATGCGCGTCGCCTCCGCGATCGTCTCGGCGTCGAGGGTGCCTGAGACGAGCGTGTAGATCTTTTCGAACACCCGCGGGACGGAGGGCAGATAGGTGGGCCGCACTTCGGCCAGCTCCGCGACGATCTGCTTGGTGTCGCCGCCGAAGTAGGCAAGCGTATGGCCCATGTCGAAGGATGCCAGCTGCACGAGCAGCGCATAGGAGTGCGCGAGGGGCAGGTAGAGGTAGACGAGCTCGTCCTCGCTCACGCCGCGCTGGTCTGCCACCCCCTCTACAAGGTCGATCATCGCCCGGTAGTTGCCGTGGGTGAGGATGCAGCCCTTCGGCGGCCCGGTCGTGCCGGAGGTGTAGATGTAGGTGAAGACGTCATCGGGGGTCACCGCGCTGCGCCGGCGCTCCAGCTCGGCGGCATTGCCGGCGCTGCGCCCGCGCAGGCGCAGCTCGGAGAGCGAGAGCAGCAGCGGAGCCTCGCCATCGCCGTTTGCATGGCCGTTGGCGCTGGGAGCGGCAAGGCCGCCGATCGGCTCGTCGATGACGATGATCAGCCGCAGGCTCGGCAGGCGATCGCGCACTGCCTCGATCTTCGCCAGCTGCTGGGCGTTCTCACAGACCACAGCCGCGGCGCCCGAGTCGTGCAGCACCCAATGGCACTCCTCGGGCGAGTTGGTCTGGTAGATCGGAACGACGATGATCCCCGCCGAGGTTGCGGCAAGATCGACGTAGGACCACTCCGGTCGCGTGCCGGAGAGGATCGAGAGCCGCTCGCCTGTGTCAACGCCTAAGCTGATCAGCCCCTGGGCGATCTCCTGCACGATGCCCGCCAGTTCGGCGTAGGTGTGCTCCTGCCAGGCTCCGTCGCGTTTGCACAAGACCGCGGTCCGCGCGCCGTATCGCTCGGCTGCGCGCGGCGTCAGCTCGGCGATCGTGCGCGCCCCGGTCCCTTCGATCATGATCTGCGGCTCAGTCTGCGTGGCTCCGCGCGGCGCAGGGTACCGGCACGACGCTCTGTCGTTGCTGAGCTGGTGATCCGCTCAGCGCCCTGGCTGCGGGTGGCATCGGTGGAGCCTCCGATGCGAGCGCAGCGCGGGCAAACATCCACAAATCCCATACAGCTGAAGGATACAGCGCGGTGCAGGATCGCTGTGCGGTCAGCAAAGCGCGCAGACGCACACGCTCATCGCTCAGCTATGTGATTTTTGGCGCGTTTGCTTTCAGGCAGCCCGAGAGGGCGCACCCCGCCCGGGCGAGGTGCCCGCGATGATCGGAGCGCGGAGCTCCGCTTCGGTGCCGTGTTCCTGCTCGCGCAGGTTGGCGAGGAAGAGGCTCCGGTCGATGCAGCCGCGAAAGACGGGCACGCCCATCTCGCGGCATTTGCTCAGTACTTCCCTGCGATCGAGACCCGCTTCGCGAGCCAGTTCGGTGGGAGTGAGGTGGTTGGCCAAGGATGACCCCCTTGTCTAGGAATCTTGCCCGCGGCGAACAACCCCGCAAGGAGCGCCGCAGGCGCTCTCTGAGCGTTCTTGGCCTCAGTTTATACACCCAAGTGCGGACGAACACGACTAGGGTGTTTGGGGGGTCTGCGCGCGGTCGCAAATTGCGCCCGCACCGGTGGCTGGAGCGGCCGCTGCGACCGCGCGTGTGCGGGCTGCCGCGTGTGCGCGTGCGCCCTGCTCAGATCGGGTTGGGGATGTCGATGAAGACGTGCTCGAGGCCGAAGCGCTCAGCCAGATGGGCGCCGAGCTGCCTGATGCCGAAGGTCTCGGTCGCGTAATGGCCGGCGGCAATGAAGTGCACGCCGGCCTCCTTGGCGATCGCCATCACACGCTCGGCGGGCTCGCCGGTGAGGAAGGCATCCGCGCCGGCGGCGATCGCCTGCTCTAGATAGGAGGCGCCGGCGCCGCTGATGATCGCGATGCTGCGGACGGGAGTCGGGCCGAAGTCGAAGTGCAGCGGCTCTCGTCCGCAGAGGCGCTCGATTGCGGCATGGAGAGCGCGGGGCTCGCTGCCGGGGGAGGGCAGCTGCGCGATGAAGCCGATCGGCTGGCCGCGGTGCTCGGCGAAGGGTGTGAGCGACTGCGCGCCGAGCGCGCGGGCGATCAGCGCGTTGTTGCCGAGCTCCGGGTGGGCATCGAGGGGCAGGTGGTAGGCGAGCAGCGAGATGTCTGCCTCAAGCAGCAGCTTGAGGCGCTGTCTGAAGGCGCCGGTGAGCGGGGTCGGGGCCGATCCCCACAGCAGCCCGTGGTGGGTGAGCAGCAGGTCGACGCCGGAGGCGATCGCGCGCTCGAAGAGCTCGGCGTGAGCGCTGACGGCGCTTGCGATCCGGCGGACCTCCGACCTGCCCTCGACCTGCAGCCCGTTGGGGCAGTAGTCGGCAAAGCGCTCAGGCGCAAGCAGCGCATCGCAGGCGGCAACGATCTCAGCGAGGCTGGCCATCGCAGCGCGACGATAGCGGGGGCGCTGCGCCGTCGCAACGCTGGCGTTCGGCCGGACGGTCGGCGGAGACGTCGTGGACGCGTCCCCCAAGGACGGCTGGCGCGGGCATCTGTGATACTCCTGGATGTATTAGCTCGGGGCGTGGCGCAGCCTGGTAGCGCGCACCGTTCGGGTCGGTGAGGTCCCCGGTTCAAATCCGGGCGCCCCGATTGATGGCCCACGGCCATATTGTACTTGTGCAGAAAGTCACGTAGCGGGAGTAGTTGAACCGCCCATGAACGAACGCCAGACGGGCGTGATGCTTGTCCGGGCTTCTCGGGCGGGCGACGTGACCACGACGGAGCTTCGGCTGACCGGAGGACAGTGGCCATCCCCGCCTGTCGCGCCCGCGTCGGTCCGGCGCGACGCGCCCGAGAACGGCGTAGTCGTCGAGCTGCACCACCTAGACGACCTCAGCGGGCCAACGGCCATCTTCGAGAGCTACGGGATGCAGGACCACCTCCCGGCGCCCGGCGGCCCCTACAGCTTCTTCTCGTGGTGGTCGCCAGACCAGTTCGAGGTCGCGGTGGATACCGCTCTCCACTGGGAGCTGCGACCGTACGAGGGGTCAGACCACGACCACTGCCGTCTGACCTGGAAGACGCTTGAACCCGGCGACCTCGCGTATTCCTCTGAGGCCGGGTGGGTCAGTCCAGAGGCGCACGAGCCTTTCATCCGCGACGACGCGCTGCGGCTCCGCGAGACGCGCGGCCACAAGGCACGCGGCGGTTGAACGACCCGCTGCGCTGATACGCGGCTGTTCGTCGTCGTGTCCATAAATATCTAGACCCTATGGAGCGTCGGCTCTCGGGCGCATGAGGCAGGATCGGCCGACACCCCGCGCATAGATGTGCAGTAGCGTCCACGCACGTGGTGTAAGGCCCGACTCTCGCGCAGCGGCCCGGCACGTAGCGCGGCCATCGCGGGATCCTTCGTAGATCAAGTCCAACCAAACGAAGGAGATCACCACGATGACCGCACCCCACAGCATGAACCTTTCTGAGCTCGTGAGCGCTCAAGCTCCAGCAGGCCGATCCCGACGCCCTGCGCTCGCTGCTGAAGACTCATCTGCTGAGCGCTCATGTCCGCGGAGGCCCAAGCGCTACGGCACGCCGGATATGGAGAGGTCAGCACCGAGCGCAAGGGCTCGCGCAACGGCTACCGTGAGCACCTCTGGGACACCAGGGCCCCGAGCATCGAGCTGCGCCTGCCAAAGCTCCGCCAGGGCAGCTACTTCCCCGAGTGGCTCCCGGGGCGCCGCGGGCGCTCTAAAGCAGGCCCCGGTAGGCGTGATTGCCAAAAGCTACCTGCTCGGCGTCTCCACCGGCCGTCTCGAGCGCCTGTGCTGCGCGATGGGCATCGACCAGATCTCAGGAGAGCCAGGTCTCCGAGATGGCCAAAGCCCTGGAGGAGGCGGTGGAGGCCTTCCGCAACCGTCCGCTGGATCAAGGGCCATACCGCTTCTGCTGGGCCGATGCGCCGGTCTGCCGCGTGCGCGAGGAGGGCGAAGGTCAGGAAGCTCCACGTTCTGATAGCCACCGGCGTGAACGGCACCGGATAGCGGGAGATCCTTCAGACAGAGATCTGCAGCGAGGAGTCCGGCGCCGGCTTGATCTCCTTCTTCAGAAGCCTGGTTGCCCGGGGCCTCTCGGGCGTGTGTCTGGTGAGCTCCGATGCCCACCGGGGGCTCGTGGAGGCGATCGGAGCCACCTTGCCCGGCGCCTCTCCGCAGCGCTGCAGAACCCGTTGCCCGTGCAGTGGCCGAGGACGCTATGCGCGAAGCCGATCTCATCGGCCAGGAGCGAGCCCGCGGAGGCCAGCCACCGAAGCGCCGGCCCACGACCGAGCTCCTGCACTCCGTGCGGGAGGTGGCGTGGGCGATCCGGCTACGGGCCGGCGCGCAGGAGCAGGCGCACACCTCCGCGTGAGGAGCGCCCCGTCACGTCCCTGCGCGCCCCTCTCTGATCCAGGCTGCCAGAAGCGGGTCGGTGAGCCGGTAGCCCGTGCGGGCACCGCGCTCGGCGGCTATCTCGCCGCGGTCCTCCAGCATGCGGATGGCCCCTCGCACCGCACCGCCGCGCGAGCCTCCGTGGCTGCGCCCGGTGGCATACAGCGGGTCGGCATTCTCGGCGACCGCCGTGAGCACGCGCCGCTGGCTTGTGGGCAGCGCGCTCCAGATCGCACGCAGCTCGTCGCGGACCTGATGCATCGCGTCCTCATAGGCCGCCTGCCAGGTCTCGTTGGTGGCGGCATGGTCGGGCGGTGTGTGCTCGAAGAGAGCGTGGGCCAGGAGCATCGTGCGCTGCGGATGGCCGGCGCCCAGCTCGAGCAGCGGATCGAGCGCCTCGCCGACGTCGCGTCCGTTCTGCTCGAAGCGGCCTGCAACGTACTCCGCGACGTCTTCGGGGGAGAGCGGCGGCAGCTCCACCGGCGCGGCCTGTCCATAGAAGGCCCGGCGGCGGTCGGCGAAGAGCTCGCGCATCATGCCGACGTGCGAGCCGGCGAATACGTAGCTTGCGGCGTCGCCGTGGTGCTGAATCTCCGAGCGGATCACGGCGTCGAGACGGTCCTTGGCGGCCAGCACGTCCTGGAACTCGTCGAAGACGACGAGCGTGCGCGTGCCGCCTCGCTCGTGCAGGCGGCGCGGCAGGGCAAGGCGGTCAAGGAGCGGCGGCTCGGCCTGCGGGTCGAGGGCCACCTCGAGGCCCGCCGGCACCGGACCGCCGCCGGCGCGGAAGGTGGGGCGCAGCATCCGCCGCGCCCCGGCAAACCAGGAGGCAAGGCGGCCCTGGAGCTGCTCGGCGTATGCGCGCTCGATGCGCTGGGCGATGTCGGCGAGCGTGAGCACGCCGAAGAAGTCGACGTAGACCGTGGCCCAGCCGGCGCGATCGGCATCGCTGATCACGCGCCGCAGCAGCGATGTCTTCCCGAACCGCCGCGGCGCCACCAGACGGCTGTTGTTGCCCTCCTCGGCGCGCGCCATCAGCGACTTCGCCTCGGCGTCGCGGTCGATCAGCTCCTCGACGGGGACGGGCTCGCTGTAGCGGAAGGGATTGATGCTCGTGAATATAGAGCAATATTGCTCGCTTGTAGCGAGCAGACAGCCTGCCCGGCGAATCGCGCCGCATGCCGGCACCCGCCCCGACTTCCAGCTGGCCGATCGACTATGACGTCGACGAGCGCTTCCCGGGTGGCGTCCCAGGGTCGCTGGTGAGGATCTCGTGCTCGGCGGGGCTCGCCTTCACGGACAATGGGATGCGCTGCTCGCCTGCGATCAGCAGGCCGCTGCCGATCGCGCCGACCTGTGGTTGAAGCGGAGAGCGCTAGATGACTAGTGCCACGGCGTTACGCCGCATAGCAGGCCAACGAGCGGCTGGGACGGCCAAGACGATGATTGAGCGCAACTGCCGCGGCAAGCGCAGCGAAGCGGGCACAGAGACGGACGCGCAGGTTCCTGAATGTGCGAGCACGGTGACGCTCAAGCGCGAGGATGTCCTTGGCACTCCAGAAGATCGACTCAATGCGCTGACGGATCGGAGCCAGGTGCGGGCCGCGCCCAGGCTCGTACTTGCGCCGGGGGCGCATCACTGTGCCTCAAGCGCTCTCATCTGCCCCTCGAAGTCCTTGCCGCGGAAGTTCTTATCACCGATCACGACCAGCAGCTGACCGGGCGCTCGCTCGCAACGCGCGGTGAGCTTCAAGCAGACCTCGCGCTCATCGACCTCCGGAGAGGTCAGGGGAAGCGCCCTCGGAGTGCCGTCGGGAGCAAATAGAGCATGCAGGCGAAAGCCAAAGAAGTAGCGGCTATGGCTGGCGCAGTAGCCGCAGTCGGCGGCATCGGTGAGCGCGTCGGCGAGGCTCGAGTCCCCGCCACGCTTGACGGTCTCACGACTTCTGGCGCACTCGACGGGCGTCGAGTCCACCAGCGCCAGATCGTCGTAGAAGCCGGGGCTCTGGCGGGCGAAGAGCGGGATGCCGTTGCCCGCACAGATCAGGTGGTGCTTTGAGCCTTTACGCCGCCGGTCCACGGGCGAGGGGTCGGTTTCTTCGCCCCCCTTTTGCCCGCACGTGCGGGCTGTCGATGACCGCTCCTGACCAGTCGATCTGGCCGGTCTTGTCGAGCTCGTCCAGGAGCACTTGATGCAGGCGGTCCCACACGCCGGCGTCGTTCCATTCGGCAA
>JAJPKQ010000015.1 GCA_021323635.1 bacterium
AAAAGCTACTGGCGCAACCAAAACAAACGACCCGGCCGCTGGCCGGGCTCCTCAAGCTGAGACATATGTCCCGACTCATGTGGGACATATGTCCCGACTCATCACAGGAACGGAGAGGGCGGGATTCGAACCCGCGATGGAGTGTTAACCCCATACTCGCTTAGCAGGCGAGTGCCTTCAGCCACTCGGCCACCTCTCCCGAGCACCAGCAGTCTACTGCCCCGGATGCCATCGGCAAGCTCCTGCGGCGGAGCGCGACCCGGCGGCGCCTGGCGGCACGGTGGGCGCAGGGCAGCTTATGACTGCTGGCGCGCGCTGGCGCGCCGATCGGCGCAAGAGAGCGCACAACGGCCTCAACGCGCCTACACTGCCTCCTGCCACCTGCCGCGGAGGGGTGGCAGAGCGGTCGAATGCGGCGGTCTTGAAAACCGTTGGCGGCGGCAACGTCGCCCGGGGGTTCGAATCCCTCCCCCTCCGCCTTGTGATGTCTCGGGACATCGGAGACCGATGTCTCGGTAGATGCTAGAAGAATCGATCATTCCCGAGAGCGCGCCTGGCTGCTGCGGGCTCCACGCGGCCGCCGCCATCGGCCTCAATGCGTAGTTGACCGCACTCGCAACGTGGCGCACCCGGGATCGGTGGGGTGCACAGGCCTGTCAGAAAGCAGGTGATGCGCGAGCGCTCTCTCCCAGAGCATGCCAGCAGGGATCACCTCTCGAGCCGCGCCCAGTGGAGAGCTCGCTCCTGCAGTGATCGACGCCTCCAGCTCGCGATCCTCGCGCTGCGCAAGCATCGCCCGCGCATCGTGCGCGCGCCGGACGGCCGGCTGCCAAGAGCAGCCTCGGCCGTCCGGCGCGCAGCCTCGCTAGGAGGCGCTAGCCCGAACGCGCTGCGCCCGCAACGCGCGTTCGATGTCGGTGACCGACACCAGCCCGAGCGGCGCTGAGCGCTCATCGACGACGACCGCTCGGCCCACGCGGCGAAAGGCTGGACGTGAGAGCAGCGCTGTGACATCCGTCTCCGGGCCTGTCAGAAGCGCGGGATCCCGATCGATCAGCTCTGTCAGCTTCATTTCCTCCAGAGCACGGGCCGGCAGCGACTCCAGTCTCTGCATCGTCAGCAGGCCGAGCACTCGGTCGCTCTCGTCGACAACCGGAAATGAGCTGTAGCGAAAGCGCGAGAAGTAGTCGCGCAGCGCGTGCTGCGCGTCTTCACCGGCGGGGATCACGATCGCCGGTCGGCTCATGATCTCGCCTGCGCTCACGCCGCCGAATGCCGTCCTCACCTCGACGCCAAGCATTTCCTGGCGGGCGGCGGTGACGATGAAGTAGCCGATCAGCGCGAACCAGATGCCGTCGAGGGCATAGGCGCTGAAGAGCGCGAGCACCCCCAGCGCGATCAGCGCAAACCCGCACAGGCGGCCAACCGAGGCGGCAAGCTCTGTAGCGCGCTCGATCCTTCCGGTTCTGCTCCAGAGGAGAGCGCGCAGAACCCGCCCGCCGTCCAGTGGAAAGGCCGGAATCAGGTTGAAGCCGAGGATCAGCCCATTGATCAGCAGCTCGTAGCGGATCAGTGCCATGCCGGTCGCGGTGCTCTGCTCCGGCAGGAGCACGTCAAGCAGCGCAAAGCACGCCGTGACCACCGCGCTGACCGCCGGGCCCGCAAGCGCGTAGCGCAGCTCCACGCCCGGATCCTTTGCCTCGCCGCTCATCTTCGCTACGCCCCCCAGCAGCCAGAGGTCGATCTCCTCCACCGCGATGCCGTGCGCGCGTGCCACCAGCGCATGGCCAAGCTCGTGCGCGAGAATGCTTGCGAAGAGCAGCAGCACGCTTGCCAGCCCGAGCGCATACGCCGCTAGCGGGCTCACGCCGGGCACTTCCTGCGGGAAGTATTCCGCGCCGAGCACCCAGGTCAGGAGGGCGACGATCAAAAGCCACCAGGGGCTGACGCCGACAGGGATGCCCGCGATGCGGGCGATGCGAATGCTGCGGCCGGGCACAGCACCAGGCTAGAGGTCCCCACACAGACGCTCATCGGGATAAACCCGCTCGCTCGGCTGGCGTGAGCGCTCCGCCATTCGTCCACCTGCGCGTGACCTTTCGCGCGCTGGCCCCTCTACATCATCGGGCACCTTCACAGCCCCCGGCGGCCGCGAGCCGCCTGACATCAATCGATCAGAAAAGGACTCCTGCGATGAAATCCTCCTCTCGCTCAGCACGTGGCGCCGCCGGCACGCTTGCGGTCGCCCTTGCAACTGCCGCCTGCGCCTCCAGCGCCGCGGCAGCAACCGTTCGCGGCACCGTCGTACATCACAACAGCCGCGCCCATTCCTTCGTGATTGCAAATCCGAAGGGACAGCTCACCGCGGTGCATGCGGCCGCCAGCCCACGCATTGGGACCACGGTCGTCGCGCGCGTGCATCGCCTGCGTAACGGCACCTATGCGCTCCTTCGCCTGCGCCGCACAGGCCGCAGGACGCACGTTCGCGCGCATGGGATCGTGACGTTCGTCGACGCGCGCAATCAGAGCTTCGTCCTCTCAGCGGAGGGCGTCTCGATGACGGTATACCGCACCTCCAGGCGGCCCCGCGCCGCGTCGTTGCCGGCGCTCGGGACTCGCCTGACGGTGAGCGCAGACCTCGGATCAAGCGGCTCGCTGGAAGCACAGAGCGTCAGCGCCGAAGGAGCCCAGAACAAGCCATTTGACCTGGAGGGCGTTGTGATGGCGATCGACCTCAGCACCGCGACGCTTACGATCAGCGCTGAAGACAACGCCCAGAGCGGGCAGATCCTGAGCGTCACCGTTCCTGCGGGAATCAACCTCTCGCTGTTTGCGCCCGGCCAAGAGGTCGAGCTGCAGGTCGTGCTGCGCTCAGGCAACCTCTATGAACTGACCGGCTCAAGCTCCGATGAAGGCGTTCGCGGCGCAGAAGACGCGGCCGACCAGCAGGGCGAAACGACCAACGCCGGAGATCGCGAAGAGGAAGCCTCGGGCGATCATTCCTCCTCGGATCAGCACGAAGGCTCCGCAGAGGGCGACTCTGCCGGGTCCGGCACCAATAGCGATGAAGGCGGCTCCCCATCGAGCGGCTCGACTGGGAGCACCGGCAGCGCCGCTGCGCAAGCATCAGGCGAAGCGACACGGGGCAGCGACTCCTGAGGGCAAGCCGGCGATCGGCCAGGCGCGCATGAGAGCTGCGGGCGGCGAGCGAGAGGCGCGAGTTTGCGACCTCGCCGCCGCTCGCACATGCGGCGGGCCTGAACGAAATCGCTCAGCGCATCCGCGGCTGATGACGATGACTCAAGCATGAGCCCCCTGCTCCCAGATGCACTCCTACGCATGCAGAGCGACTCGCGGCTTGCGTCGCTGGCCCGCGACGGCCGAGAGCGGGCCTTCGGCGTGTTGATCGAGCGCTACCGCCCCGAGCTTCTCCGCTATGCGCGCAGACATCTGCGCCGCGAGGAGGCTGAGGACGCCGTGCAGCAATGCCTGCTGGCTGCCTGGGAGGCTCTCAGCGGCGGCACCGAGGTGCGCCGGGTGCGCGGCTGGCTCTATCAGATCCTGCGTCACGCGATCGCCGCGGCGCACGAGCAGCGCCAGGACGAGGCGCTGCCGGCGCAGGATCTCGCTGATCCGCGCGAGACCGCCGCGATTGCCGAGGAGCAGGCGCGCATCAGAGGGGCGCTTGAGGCGCTCGCCCAGCTGCCGCCCGCGCAGCGCTTCGCGCTTATGCAGACCGAGCTTGAGGCGATGTCGCGCAAGGAGATAGCGGCCAGCCTCCAGATCAGCGAGAGCGCCGTGCGCGGCCTCGTGTTCCGGGCTCGAAGCACCCTGAGACAGCTGGCGACCGCGCTGACGCCGGCGCTGCTCCTGCGCTGGGCCGCCCAGCCGCGCCCCCGCTGCCATCTGGCCGCAAGCGTCGGGCAGCTGACCGAGCGCGCGGGCGCCCACGCCGTCGCCCGGACGGGGGCAGCATCGGCGGGAGCGGCAAGCGCTGCAGCCACAGCCGGCGGCAGCGCGGGCACCGGCCTCGGCGGATCGATGCTTGGGGCGGGCGTCGCGGCGAAGGCCGCCGTGGCGCTGCTCGGCGTGGCAGCCGCAGTGGGCGGAGCGCTCAGCGCCGGGGTGGGCAGCGGCGGCGCAGGACACAGAACGCTCTCCGCCGGGAGGCAAAGCGCGCTGCTGGCGAGGGCGCCGGGCGCTGATCGGCTCTTTGCGAGCAGGAGCGCCGCTTCAGCTGCGGGCGTGCAGCGGAGCCGGGCAGCTCGAGCTGGCGGGCAGCGCAGGATGAGCAGGCCGCCACGCCGTCAGCGATCCGCCAATCGGCGGACCGCAGCGCATGGTCCTGCGCCGGCGCCGGCGCCGCTGCAAGCAGCGCCGCAGGCGCCTGCTGCGGGCACCCTGCCGAGCCCAGGCGTGCCGATCGCGCGCGAAAGCGCCGAAGGCGACCGCCGCAGAGGGCGCGAGCAGCAGGAAGGCGGCGGCGACCAGCGCTCGGCAAGCACGCCCAAGCACGAGGCCAGAAGCGAAGAAGGCCCGACCGCAGGTGGCGAAGCTGAAGTGGCTCGCACTGAAGAAACCACGGTGTCGACCGCCAGCGCGGCGGAGTCGGCAGGCGGCGATGAAACTACGACCACCGCCACCAGCAGCGATGGCTGAGGTCATGCGCGCGAGCGCCTGCTAGCGTGCGACCTACGAGGTCGGACCCAAACCCGACGAAGCAATCAGTGCGGGCGCTCGTAGTCGTTGCAGTAGCAGCCTCCGCGTTCGCAGCACATCGATAACGGAGGTATCTCCATGCCGGAAGGCACCGTTAAATGGTTCAGCAACGACAAGGGCTTTGGCTTCATCACGCCAGACGACAAGTCGGCTGACCTGTTCGTTCACCACACGGGCATCATCGCCAGCGGCTTTGCAACGCTGGATGAAGGCGCCCGCGTCACCTACGAGTCAGAATCCGGGCCAAAGGGCCCGAAGGCGGTGAACGTACAGACCGTGTAGAGGGCGAGCGCCCGCCGCGGTCCTCCGCGGCGGGCGCATACGCTCCTGCATTGCCCGCCCGTGGCGCTCGGCCCGTGGCGGTGCTCAGCCGCTCAGGGCTTGCTCGCAGCGCGCGTGCGCGTGCTCGTGCGCTTGGCAGGGGCGCGCTTGGCGGTCGAGCGGGTGGTAGCGCGCGAGCGGGAGCTCTTGGTGGCCGACGCGCCTGCGCCGGCGCCTGCGCGCCGCGCGGTCTGCCGCGCGCCCTGCGTGACGTTCTTCTGGAGCTCGTCGAAGTCACGCTGGATGGCCTTAGCGAACTTCGTGGTGTCACGGCGCGCGGAGTTGACGAACGTCTTGACGTCTTTGTAGAGGTCGCGAGCGCTCTTGCTGACGTCGCGGCCGGCATGCGCCTGGAGCTGGGTCAATGCATCCTGCGCGGTCTCCAGCGACTTGGTTAGCCGCTTGAGCGCGGCTGGCTCCTTGAAGGCGCGGAGTGGCCTGGCTGCTCGCGATGCTGCTTTCTTCGTCTGTGGCATCAAAGCCTCCTATCGGTGCTAGTGGTTGACGGTGGGCGCGAGGCGCAAAACAATACCGCCTCCGGCTGTCGAGATGACGCCGGTCGGCCGCCCGGGCGCACACGCTCCTCGGAAGCCACCTATTCGTCCCCCACAGCGCCGCTCCTGCCCGGAGGCCTGCTTAGAGCGGCGGCCGCTCTGCGAATAGTCAGCGCAGGGCGAGAGGACCGAGAGCGCCTGGCGGTTGGCGCATCAAGTCAAGTCGGGGCGCACTCGCCTCCCGGTGCCGTGGCGATCGGCCTCGGGAGGAGCGATCGCGATGACTATTCGCAGGCGGAGCGCGTAGAATTGCCCCTGAAGGGCGCGTAGCTCAGTGGGAGAGCGCTCGCTTCACACGCGAGAGGTCGCTGGTTCGAACCCAGCCGCGCCCATGCTCATTCTCTACCGCAAACGCACGACTTTCGAGGTCGGCGCGCAGCGTCTCAGCAGCATTTTTGGAGGCGACATCGGGGCCGCTGGTGCCCATTGGCGCCCATTGAAGGCCCTCGATCAGCGCGCTTAGCCGCTCGCGCTCGCCGTCGCGCCGGTCCGTCTGCCGGCGAGCCGCTCGCTTGCAACCTCGTGGAAGGTCCGCACCGTCCGTGGCGCCTGCGGCTCCTCCGGCTCCGGCTGCGGCGGCATCCAAGTCCCCAACCGGACCTCGACGAGCACGTTCTCAAGCTCGGTCTGCGCCTTCACGGTGGTCCAGCCCTCCACAGTCGACCCGAGCGTCCCATAGCGGCGTGCGCGGCAGGCGCGCAAGCAGAGCCCCTAGACGCACGTCGCCCTGCGCTTGCGGATCACGACCTGCCCGCTTGTGGCACGCGCCATCGGTGCCACCCGCCTTCGCGAGCGGAGAGCGCGCGCAAAGAGCGCCTACGTGGCGCGCCCACGCACCGACAGGAGGGGCAACTTCGGGCGTCCGCACGCGGGCCGAAGCCTCGATCGCAGTTTCCGTCTCTGGGTCGAGGCCGTCACCTTGCTCACGGTGGGCGTGCTGAATGCATCCATGACTGCACGTTGTGCTTGTTTGTACGTGTGCTTGCACTAGTAGCGTCCACGCACGTGGTGTACGACCCCACTCTCGCGCAGCGGCCCGGCACGTAGCGCGGCCATCGCGGGATCCTTCGTAGATCAAGTCAAACGAGACGAAGGAAATGACCACTCTTGGCCGGCACCCCACAGCATGAACCTTTCCGAGCTCGTGAGTGCTCAAGCGCCAACAAGTGCACCCCAACACCTTGCGCTCGCTGCTGAAGACTCA